>JBDSWR010000001.1:0-10932 GCA_039926605.1 Rhodanobacter sp.
CCCGCCTGTGCGCGGCAACACAATGGTGTGCTGCTGCCACGCCGCGGCGCCCGAACATAATTCAGGATTGTCGCTGGAGGTGGTTCGCGTCAGTGTGATGAAAGATCCCAGCCCGACCCTTTATCTGCAACTGGGTATCTTGCTCATAATCCAGGCTGCCGTCGCCATTGAGCTTGACCTTGAGGCTGTAGCGCACGACCTTGAAGTTCTCGATCAGGTAGGGATTCTGGCAAATCCCATAAGACTCGGAACGCGCTTCGGCCACCAGTTCAAAACTTGTCGCCTCCGGATCCACCGGACCTCCGGCATTGATGGTGATACCACGCGGTACGGCGAATGTCGCGAGTAACTGCTTGTTCGCCGCATCCCAGACCATGAAGCCGGTCTGTGCATGGAACGGCTCACCAGCAGGCGCGCCTGCCATCGATGGGTGTCCGCGCCAAGCGCTGGTGACGAAGGTCAGCTGGCGGAGCTTCTGGGCATGATTCTCTGCCGCAGGGGTTACCACCTCCAGAGCCCATCGCTCCCGGTAGCTGCTCGACACCTCGGTCGACATACGATCGGGCATGCCCGGTGACGTGTCCGTGCCGCTGCTCCCTTCCCACACCCCCACCAGGCCAGCCAGCGGACCCAGACCAGCCAACTTTGTGTCGGCCTTCTCATGATCAAACATGTCGTTTCCCCGTGCGTGATGAAATGTCGCGGCAACGTACCCCGGCACTGTGCAAGGTAGAGGGTCCGCGGTCATGTCGCCAATTCATTCTCGCAATCCACCTGATAGGTCAGGTCTATTGAGCCCACGCGTCGCCAAAACGCAGTGCGGTGTCCGCAAGACGTGTGGCGCTGGTGCGCACAGACAGCCGTCGGAGCTCTCGCGCGAAGCGCCATGGTGCAGGCGTCACCTCAGTCGCGGTTACCAGTCGTGCGGACGCAGCACCAGCGTTGCAGAGTCGGCCAGCACACTCTTCAGTCCACTAATACCGGCGGATGCAACTGCACATCCACCACGGCCGCAGTGACGATATCGCTACCCACGTTCACGGTGGTGCGCAGCATGTCCAAGATGCGGTCGACGCCGATGATGATGCCGATACCTTCCGGTGGTACGCCGAACGTGGCCAGCAGTCCGGCGATGAGCGGGAGCGAGCCGCCAGGGATACCGGCTACTGCCACCGCGCTCAGTACCGCCAGCAGCATCAGTATGGCTTGGTTGGCCAGGCTCAGCTCGATGCCAAACGCCTGTGCCACGAACAGCACCACGCAACCTTCAAACAACGCCGTGCCGCTCATGTTCATGGTCGCGCCGAGCGGCAGCACGAAGCCCGCGGTGCTGGGCGACAGATGCAGGTCGTCGTGCGCCGTGGCCAGTGCGGCAGGCAGGGTGGCACTACTGGAACTGGTCGAGAACGCGGTGATCAGCAATGGGCGTATTGTCCGGAAGAACGCCAGCGGTGATTGGTGGGCCAGGAAGCGCAGCCACACGGACATGGTGCCGAACAGGTGCAACATCAGCGCGAGAGTGCAGCCCACCACGAATACTGACAGGGTCAGCAGGATGTCCAGGCCAACCTTGACGATCACGCTGTAGATCAGTGCCGGCACCGCATAAGGGGCCAGGCGCAGGGCGAAGCCGACGATGCCGGTCATCACGTCGCTGATCATGTCCAGTCCAGCCTGCAGCTTGAGGCGCTTGTCCTCGGGCAGCTTGGTCGCTGCGGCGCCCACCAGGATTGCAAACAGGATCAAGGGCAGGACGTCGCCCAGGGCGCCGCGGCTATTGCCGACAAACGCACCGAACAGGTTGCGCGGCATGAACATCTCGACCACGGTGGCGAAGCTCATGCCGGGCTGACTGGCCTTGGTGTCGACTACCTGCATGGCACTGCCGCCGTATTCCTGCATCAGCAAAGCTTGTGCATCCGCGGTCAGGTGATGGCCCGGCTGCAGCAGGTTCATCATCAGCAGGCCCAGCGCCACCGCGATCAACATGTTCGCCACGAACAGGCCGAAGGTGCGCCCCGCCAACGGACCAAGCTTCTCCAGATTGCCAAGCTGGGCCACGCCCGAGGCGAGCGAGGCAAACACCAGCGGGATCACCACGAAGAACAACATGCGCAGGAAGATCTGCCCGAATGGATCGAGCACGGCGACTGAGATTTTGCGCATCGCCTCCAGCACGGGCGGGAAAATTTCGCCGACACCGAGGGTGATGACGGCCGCGACCACGCCGATGGCGAGCCCCCAGAGGATGCGTGTGGCCAAGGGCGTGGATTTGCTCATGGAGGGAATGTACGTGGCCCATGCCCGTTCGTCACCCCTGACGAGCAGGTGCGACGGTCCCAATGCGCTAAAATATCGCTTTTGGACGGAGGCGTCATGGCCCAGTCAGCATCTCCCGGCGCCCGCTTTCGCGCGGCCGTTGTTGCGGAACAACCGTTGCAAGTCGTTGGTGCCATTACCGCCTACGCCGCGCGCATGGCGCAACGCACGGGATTCAACGCCATCTACCTTTCCGGTGGCGGGGTTGCGGCCAATTCACTGGGCATGCCCGACTTGGGCATCAGCACGATGGAAGATGTGCTCACCGACATCCGCCGCATTACCGATGTGTGCGACTTGCCGCTGCTGGTGGACGCGGATACCGGTTGGGGCGGGGCGTTCAATATTGCGCGCACCGTGCGCTCACTGATCAAGGCGGGCGCGGGTGCGATGCACATTGAAGACCAGGTCGCGGCAAAGCGCTGCGGCCATCGACCAGGCAAGGCCATCGTGTCCAGGGAGGAGATGGTGGACCGGATAAAGTCGGCGGTCGATGCACGCACGGATGATCAGTTTGTGATCATGGCACGCACCGATTCGATGGCGGCGGAAGGTCTTGAGTCGGCGATCGAACGTGCGCTGGCTTGTGTCGAGGCCGGTGCGGACATGATCTTCCCCGAGGCAATCCGCACGCTGGAGCAGTTTCGTCAGTTCAAGGCGGCGGTGCAGGTGCCCATTCTGGCCAACATTACCGAGTTTGGCATGACGCCATTGTTCACCCGTGAGCAGCTGGCCAGCGCCGACGTCGACATCATCCTGTACTGCTGCGGCGCTTATCGCGCAATGAACAAGGCCGCACTGAATTTTTACGAAACCGTACGCCGTGACGGTACCCAGCAGGCCGCCATCCCGACCATGCAAACGCGTGAGGAGCTTTACGATTACCTCGGGTACCACGCGTACGAGCGCAAGCTGGATGAGCTGTTTGCGGACGGCGGGTCCGATTGATCCACGGGTTATTTTATCGCGGCGCCGGCACGTCGGCGCGCCAATTTGACAGAGGTTGCAGCCATGAGTGAAACCACGCAAACGCTCCCCAAGCCCAAGAAGTCCGTTGCCCTGTCCGGCGTGGCCGCAGGCAATACCGCGCTGTGCACGGTAGGGCGCAGCGGCAACGACCTGCACTACCGTGGCTACGACATTCACGATCTCGCCGCCAAAGGCACGTTCGAGGAAGTCGCCTATCTGCTGGTGCACGGCGTCCTGCCGAACTGGGGCGAGCTCAAGCAATATCGTGCGCGCTTGAAGCGTCTGCGCGGCTTGCCGATGCCGGTAAAGGCGGCACTCGAGTTGCTGCCCGCGTCCACGCATCCGATGGATGTGCTGCGTACGGGCTGTTCCGTGCTCGGTACCGTGCTGCCGGAGAAGGACGATCACAACATCACCGGTGCGCGTGAGATTGCCGATCGCCTGATGGCCGGCTTCGGCTCGATGCTGTTGTACTGGTATCACTTCAGCCACAACGGCAAGCGCGTTGAAACCGAAACTGAGGATGAGTCGATCGCCGGGCATTTCCTGCATTTGTTGCATGGCAAAGCCCCGAGCGACTTGCACGTGCAGGCGTTGGACAAATCGCTCGTGCTGTATGCAGAGCATGAGTTCAACGCGTCGACCTTTGCCGCGCGAGTGATCGCCGGTACCGGTTCGGACATGTATTCGGCACTGACTGGTGCCATCGGCGCGTTACGCGGTCCGAAGCACGGTGGCGCCAATGAAGTGGCGATGGAAATCATCTCGCGCTACCGCACTGCCGATGCGGCAGAAGCCGATATCCGCGCCCGCGTTGAGCGCAAGGAAATCATCATCGGGTTCGGCCATCCCGTGTACACCGTGTCCGATCCGCGTAATGAGATCATCAAGGAGGTGTCGCGCAAGCTGTGCACGGAAGGCGGCAACCCGACCTTGTTTGACGTTTCCGAGCGCATCGAAAAGGTGATGGCGGAGGTCAAGAAGATGTTTCCCAACCTTGACTGGTTCTCGGCCAGTGCATATCACATGCTCGGCGTGCCCACGGCAATGTTCACTCCATTGTTCGTGATCTCGCGAACCGCCGGCTGGAGTGCGCATGTAATTGAGCAACGCCAGGACGGCAAGATCATCCGCCCAAGCGCGCACTACACTGGTCCGGAAGATCTGTCGTACGTTCCGATCGACAAGCGCTGAACTGATGGCGTCGCGGGCATGAGCGCAGGGAGCCGCCAGGGCCCTGCGCGTTGTCACTGACTGCGTACCTGCAGTGTCGGTCCCTCACCGGATCCGCGTCGATGCGCACCCTTGGAGGTCGGCTCTCGCGGTGCAATACAGTGTTGACGCCAGGATCTGCATCCATGCGCTGGTGGACGTCGGTTGCTTCCAACCCGATATGAGCGACCAGCGTGCAAGGTCTCGGCAGGATTTCGTGTCCTGATACTGGTACGTCAGGCTGCGCGTGCGCGTTGCCTGCCGCGTTGCCACAGCCAGCCCCCGCCACAAATGCCCAGTACCAGCACGATGTCCAGCAGATATTGCATCCAGCCGTTGGCGTCAAACCAGGCGCGCAGCAAGTGGTCGTGGCCAATCATGCGCGCTGCGGTAAATGCTATGGCTGCAGCGCCGACGTACATGATGAACGGGAAGCGGTCAATCAATTTCAGGATGAGCGTGGAGCCCCACACGACCAACGGTACGCTGACCAGCAAGCCGATGATGACCAGGCCCAAATGACCCTTTGCGGCGCCCGCGATGGCCAGCACGTTGTCCATTCCCATCAACGCATCGGCGACGATGATGGTACGCAGCGCGCTCCAGAATGTGTTGGCCACCTTGATGTCGGGGTCGTCGCCGACGTCGTGTTGCAGCAGATTCCACGCGATTGGACACAGCAGCAGGCCACCGACGAGCATCAGCCCCGGCAATGCGAGCAGATAGACCACCACCGCCGTCAACGCAAAGCGGACCGCTATCGCGCCAAACGTGCCCCAGAAGATCGCCCGCAACTGCAACGACTTGGGGAGCCGACTGGCGGCCATGGCAATGACAATCGCGTTGTCACCCGCCAGCACCAGGTCAAGCAGGATGATGGTCAGCAGACCGGAGAAGAAATCAGTGGGAGCAAGTTCCATGAGAGAGTCTTGGGTTCCAGGCGCGACCGACAGTGCAGCGAGTACGGACGCGCGCGGTCCGCACTGGCCACAAAAGTCTCGTTCGCGAAACACTGCCGTGATGACCGGGACGAAACGTCGCCCGTGCTGACGATCACCACACCGGCGCGCGATGGAACATGGCGCCGGGAACTACTCCCCTTTGAGGTATGCGAGCAGATTGTTGCGAGCTGAAGACAACAGGTCAAGTGTCGCGCGCAGCGCCGATGAGCGAAGGTCGGTTAAAATTGGCGTTTAGCCTTGTGAGGTTGGCCATGACTGCCGTTGATATCCGCTCTGCCAAGCGCCCCGATCCCGACCAGCCGCTCGTGGACATTGCCACCTACGTTGCCGATTATCGCATCGACTCCACCGAAGCCTTTGATACGGCACGCTATGTCCTGCTTGACTCGTTGGCCACGGCAATGCTGGCCATGAAGTTTCCCGAGTGCGTGAAGCATCTGGGACCGCTGGTACCCGGCGCGACGTTGCCCGGTGGTGCGCGTGTACCCGGCACCAGCCATGAGCTGGATCCGGTGCAGGCGGCGTTTGCCATCGGCACGCAGATTCGCTGGCTGGATTTCAACGACACCTGGCTGGCTGCCGAATGGGGTCATCCGTCTGACAACCTCGGAGCCATTCTTGCGGTTGCCGATTACCTCAGCCGCAAGGCCGAGCGTGAGGGCGGTACGCCACTCACCGTGCGCGATGTGCTCGGCTACGCGATCAAGGCGCATGAAATCCAGGGCTGCTACGCGCTGTTGAACAGCTTCAATCGGGTTGGCCTGGATCACGTGATCCTGGTCCGTCTCGCTTCGACGGCGGTGGCGACAGCCATGCTCGGCGGCAGCAAGGAGCAGATCGTCACTGCGGTGTCGCACAGTTGGATCGACAACGGCGCGCTGCGCACCTATCGCCATGCGCCGAACACCGGGCCACGCAAGAGTTGGGCCGCCGGCGATGCTTGTCGCCGCGCAGTGACCCATGCCATCAACGCGGTCTATCGCGGTGTAGTCGGCTACCCGTCGGCATTAAGCGCGAAAACCTGGGGTTTCTACGATGTGGCGTTCAACGCCAAGCCATTCGAGTTCGAGCGTCCGTTTGGTAGTTACGTGATGGAAAACGTCTTGCTCAAGATCAGCTATCCCGCCGAGTTTCACGCGCAGACCGCAGTGGAATGCGCCATGCAACTGCATGCGCAGGTTGCCGGCAAACTGGATCAGGTCGAACGGGTGGAGATTGAAACCCAGGAGGCGGGCTGCCGCATCATCGACAAGACCGGGCCGTTGGCCAATTACGCCGACCGGGATCATTGCATCCAGTACATGGTGGCGGTGCCGCTGATCTTCGGCCGGCTGGTGGCGAGCGATTACAACGACGAAGTGGCTGCGGATCCGCGCATCGATGCGCTGCGCAAGAAGATGACGGTGGTGGAAAACCCGCAGTTCACGCGCGACTACTTCGACCCGGGCAAACGCTACATCGGCAATTCGGTACAGGTGTTCTTCACTGATGGCAGCCATACGGACAAGGTGCTGATCGACTATCCGATCGGCCATCGCCAGCGCCGCGCAGAAGGCATCCCGGTGCTGCTGCAGAAATTCGAGGCGGCAATTCGCGGGCAGCTGCCGATGCATCAGGCTGCGGCGATTCTTGAAGCGACCCGCGAGCCGGCCAAATTCGATGCCATGCCCATCCAGAAATTCCTGGCGCTCTTCACGTTGTAAAGACGGCGTGACTGGAATATTAAGGAGGTTCGGGCGCACGTGGGTTGCGTTCCATCCACGCTTGTGCGGGACCAAGGCAGACAGAGCGACCTGTCGGCGTCTGTTTTTGGCCTGAAACTGATCGTTGGAAAGTTGGACCTACAGAGTTTCCTGAACGGACTATCACCGAGAGATGCTGATCCGTACGAGAAACCACCGAAAACTTAACGATTTTGCTACAATCGCTGCGCTTGTCGAAGAAAACGTCAAGCAGGGGCTTCCCAAGCCCTGTGGCGACGTAATGAGTGTTCTGACGCGCGACTTCCGGGTTAGGTTAGAACGGACCCGACAAAAACCAATAATTTGAGGAGACACCTGATGAAACGTACGGGCTTATACTTTCTGATTGCGCTGGCCCTGGGCGGCGTAGGTGCCGTTCATGCGCAAGACACCACTCCGTCGACGATGTCGGCTGACACCAGTGTCAGTAACACGGCTGTGTCCACCTTCGACGGGCGTTGGTATATCGCGCCGACCGTTGGCGGGTACTACAACGATACCGATCGCAATACCAACAGCCGCCAGATTTATTACGGCTTGGGCTTCGGCAAGTTCATCACCCCGAACGTTTCCGTGGAAGCGTTTGTGGATCGCACCAAGCGGAAGATCGATCCACCCCGCACCGGTCCCAGTTTCAACAACAACTGGGCCAGCAACAATGTCGGCGTTTCTGCCCGTTACTTCATGGGTGACTGGAACGCGTGGCGCCCGTACGCGATGGTTGGTGTGATGGGTAGCCGTCATCAGTCCCGCGCCGATAGCGGTTGGTCCCCGGCGGCCCAGGTCGGTGCCGGCGTGTCCAAGACCGTCAGCGACAGCGCGGACATTCGGCTTGAAGCCGGCTATCGCTATGACTTTGATGACAAGACCCAGCCGAGCCAGAACGGCTACGGTGACTGGTTCCTTGGTTTCAGCGTCGTTACCCGCTTTGGTGCGCCAGCCGCTGCACCGGCTGCCATTGTTACGCAGGCTCCGGCTCCGGCTGACTGCTCGACCATGGACACCGATGGCGATGGCGTCAATGACTGCGATGACAAGTGCCCGAACACCGCTTCCGGCACCATCGTGGGTCCGGACGGTTGCGCCCAGAAGGTCGTCATCGACTTGCGTGGTGTGAACTTCAAGTTCGACCGCCCGAAGAAGGGTGAGACGGACATTTCGAAGTCCTTGGCCGAGCCGACCGCTGATTCGCTGGCTGTTCTGAGCCAGGCTGTCGATACCCTGCAGCGTTACCCGCAGGTGAAGGTCACGGTCGCCGGCTACACCGACTCGGTCGGTACGGATGCCTACAACCAGGGTCTGTCCGAGCGTCGCGCGTCGATCGTCTACAACTACCTGACCAGCCATGGCATTGATGCCAGCCGTCTGGAAGGGCCGATCGGCCACGGTGAGACCAACCCGATTGGCGACAACGCCACCGATGCGGGTCGCGCACAGAACCGTCGTACCGAGTTGCAGGTTCAGCAGTAATTCGAGTCGTTTCACGCGTAATGAAAAGCCCGGCTTCGGCCGGGTTTTTTTATCCCCCCGTCAGATGCCGTCGTGCTCCGAAATCAGCCAGCAGCGTGATGATTGTTATTGCATCAGCGGCGTGCGGAATAACAACGTGTTCGATACGCTGAACCGCCTGCGCCATGTGAACGGCGCTGCGCTCCCGGCTTGTTCGCAGCGCGCGCGTCGCGTGGTCAGTCGCGTGGTAACTTTCCCGGTCTCCGCTACATTTGGCCGGCGCGGCATACGCGGACCGGGCCAATATGGGGTTCGCGCCACAGTGCCGTCCTCGGCGCGGGAACTCCGTGGCGTGACATGACACCAATCGGACGGCAAGTTTTGCACGAGGTCCGCATGGCAGACCAACGCCGACGCTGCTGTCGGAAAAGGAGCCCGGTTTCAGGGACCAATTTATCCAGCCGGCAACGGTGGGGCCTGTATTACCGCAGCGCGAGCTTTAGGGTGCAGAGTGTGGCTGCCTCGTCCGCCCAGGCGGTGACCATGGCTCGCACAGGAGTGATGCTGTTGAGCATGTTTTTGGAAAATCGCGGCAATAAGCCTGTGTTCGGCAAGTGCAAAAATGGTTTGGCACGAGCGCGTGTGCGGCGCCGGCTTGCGCAAGCGTTTGCGATTGCTCTCTTGACCATCGCTGCGGCTCACGCCAAGGATGTACCGACCGACACCAGCCAGACTGACACCCGCCAGACCCTCCTGTCGACGACAACGCTACCCCTCATCGTGGTGACGGCCGCACGCATTGCGCAGCCCAACTTCGATGTGCCCGCGGCCGTGGGCGTGGTCCTGCAGGACAAGATCGCTGACGGCGCGCCGGCTTCCAGCCTTTCACAGTCGCTTGCGCGCATACCCGGCGTCGTTGCACAGAATCGTCAGAGCTACGCCCAGGACTCACAGATTTCCATTCGCGGATTCGGCTCACGTGCGTCCTTCGGAGTGCGTGGCATTCGGTTGCTGGTCGACGGCATTCCGGTCTCCGGACCCGACGGACAGGGCCAGACCGACCCCTTCGACCTCGCGAGCGCTGATCGCATCGAAGTGCTGCGCGGGCCCTTTTCAGCGCTGTACGGCAACGCCGCAGGGGGCGTGATCCAGATCTTCACCAGAGACGGTCCGCCGCAGCCGACACTCGGGGTTTCCACGTTGTTCGGCAGCTATGGCACTCGTATCCAGCGCTTGGACGCTGGCGGTACCGCTGGCAATCTCAACTATGTTGTGGACGCAACTCATTTCCACACCGACGGTTACCGTGAGCACAGCGCCGCCGAACGCAACAATCTTCGTGCGAAATTTCGTTACGACATCGGTGAGGACGCTTCGCTGACCCTGCTCTTCAACGGCGAGAACCAGCCGTTCGCCGAGGATCCGTCAGGGTTGACGAAACAGCAGGTGCGTGAGAATCCACGCTTTGCGGTGCCAAACGTCTTCAAGTTTGGTGCCGGCGAAAGCCATCGTGACCGCCAGGTTGGCGGTATATACGAGCAGCAGCTAGGCGACGACGATCATCTGCACGTCATGGGTTACGGGGGCACTCGGCGAGTGGTCCAGTTCCTGCCATTTTCCGGCGACTCCGCCAATGGCGGCGGCGCGGTGGTCGATTTGAAAAACAGATCCAAGGGTGGGGACGTCCGCTGGGTCCACCGTTTTTCCCTCGCGTTGACCCCGATTGACGTTGTTGCAGGGGTCGAATACGACCACCTGCGCCAGTTGCGCAAGGGTTGGGTCAATGATCGGGGCGTGGAAGGAGACCTGCGGCGCAACGAGAACGATTTCTCCAGCCAGTCAGTGACATACGCCCAGGCCGAATGGAAGCCCGGTCGCTGGAGTATCGTCGCCGGGCTGCGGCACTCCCGGGTCAGGTTCGGAAGCGACGATCGCTACATGACACCCGGAGATCCCGACGACAGCGGCAAGCGCAGTTTCGCCAGCACCAATCCGGTTGCAGGCGTGCTCTACAAGATCAGTCCGCATCTGAATGTGTATGCCAATTACGGACAGGGCTTCGAAACCCCGACGCTCTCCGAGTTCGCCTACCGGCCGGACGGCGCGGCGGGTTTCAATCAAGATCTTCAGCCAAGCAAGAGTCGCGACTACGAAACGGGACTCAAGGGGAGCTGGGACGCGACCACATTCGAGCTGGCCGTTTTCAAGATAGCCACCCGCAACGACATTGTCGTTGGCGCCTCCAACGACGGTCGCGTCAGCTTCACCAACGCCGGAAG
>JBDSWR010000002.1:0-22820 GCA_039926605.1 Rhodanobacter sp.
CGCTTGCGAATGTGAAGCTTCCATGCAACCTGCGCAGACGCCACCTTGACGATCGTGTCGGCAGCCTGCACTCCTCGGCATGTGTCGAGATCAGCAGGAGTTCATCACGATGGGCAACAACGAGAAGCATGATGCCAACCGCGATCCAATCAGCGGTGCCCCGGGAGCACATCCCGTAGGCACTGGCGTCGGTGCGGCCGGCGGTGCCGTGACCGGTGCCGCAGTGGGTTCGGTTGCCGGTCCAATCGGCACGGCAGTAGGCGGTGTAGTCGGCGCAGTCGTCGGCGGTCTTGCGGGCAAGGGGATCGGCGAAGCGGTAAATCCGACTGCCGAGGACGCCTACTGGCGCGAAAATCACACAAAAGAGCCTTATTACAGCGCTCAGTACAAGTACGACGATTACTCGCCGGCTTATCGCGTGGGATACAAGAGCCGCGCCCAGTACTCCGATCGCACGTGGGACGAGGCCGAACCGGAATTGCGGGCGGATTGGGAGCGCACGAAAGGGACGACGCGCATGAACTGGGACGACGCCAAGCAGGCCACTCGCGCGGCGTGGCATCGCGTGGAGCGCGCACTTCCGGGTGATGCGGACCACGACGGGCGCTGATTACGCCGCAACAACGGGTTCCAGGAACGGGGTCGGGTCATTTGCGCGGCAAAAGCAGATGAACCCGGCCCTCTTCGCCCGTTTCGGCTACACCACCGTTCCTGCTTCACTTCGCCTCCGGGTCCGCACCCAGATCCACAACGCGATCACATAGGCGAACACCGCGACGTACGCGACGGCAATTACCCACATGGGAAATGGCCAGTAGATCAGCCGGTCCATCCATCCCTCGAGCAACGGTTCCACGTGCGCGCTACCGGAAGCATCACCCTGCCAAATTGTCAGGAAACAAGCGCGCCCCAGCATGGCCTGCACGGCTACGACGGCCAGGCTCAGCAGGTGCGGCAGCCGCCACCACAACCAGCGCACCCAACGTCAGCCGCGCCACGCACCGAGCGGGATCAGCACGCAACCGGCGACGTTGAACGCAATGATCGCGAGGTGCAACGCAAGTACGGCGATCGCGGCCATGCCACTCCCGAACCATCACCAGAACAAAGCGGGCAAACAAAGGCGTCAGGTGCAATTGTCAGGCGAGATGGAACGAACCGGAGCTACTGCGGCAATCCGTGCTGTCAGGCCCGCAGCTCCTCGCGTATGTTGATGTCCCACGTGCTCGGGTTCTCGATGGCGGCGATGGAGTCTGCCCCATCCTCAAGGTCCAGCAGCACCGGCTCAATGTCCCGGTTGGATGGCAGCGTGCGAAACACCCGGACCTGCGGAGTCAGTGTGCTCATGGGACCCTGAGCCAAAACGACGGCCAGACGTTGGGATTTGAGTCGGACAAGGCTGCCGGTCGGATAGATACCGATCAGTTTGACGAACGCGTGAAAGATGCCGCGGTCGAAATGGCCGTCCTGCCATTCAGCCATGCGTCGGATTGCCTCGCCCGGTTCCCAGCCCAGTTTGTAGGGCCGGTCGGAGGTGATGGCGTCATACACGTCACAGATTGCGCCCATTCGCGCCTCACGGCTGATCGCCCCGCCGGCCAATTTGGCCGGATAGCCGCTGCCATCGATCTTCTCGTGATGATGCAGGCAGACGTCCAGCGCCACCCGGTTCGCACTCGGCTCCTTGTGCAAAATATCCCACGCAATTTGCGGATGCAGGCGCATCGAGCTCATCTCCAGCGCAGTCAGCGGCCCGGGCTTGTTCAGCACCGCATCAGCCACACCCACCTTGCCGATATCGTGCAGGAGCCCGGCCATGCCCAGATCCTTCAACGCATCGCCGTCAACGCCAAGCCGGCGCCCCAGCGCCATCATCAATGCGGACACTGCTACCGAATGCAGGTAGGTGTAGTCGTCCTTCTTCTTCAGTCTGAGAACGCTCAGCACCGCCGCTGGACTGTGGGCAATGGCGCTGTTCAACTCGTCAACGATTTCGCTGGCGGCATCCATGCTCAAAGCGTGACCCATGCGCGCGTCAAGGAACAGCAACTTCGCCACGTCCTTGGCACGGTCACGCAATGCTTCCGCTTGCGTTACCTCGTCGCCGAACGCCGAACGCGCGGGCTCAGCCTCCGCGAAGGCAGCCACAGCGACCGGGCCAGTCCGCACCGGCGGCTCACCCGACGCTGCGGGCCTGACATCGATTCCCTTGCGGAGGTCGATCCACACCGCCTTGTCGCCCAGCGCGTGCAGGATGCGCAGAGTCTCCGCGCTGGACACCGGGAACGAACTCCTCCAGAACGGATGGTCGCGCCACCTACCGCATAGCTTGTGGACGTACATGCCTAAAGTGACCTGGGCAACCGGGATTCTTTTCAGTGGCGGCCTCATCTTGTTGTCCATCCGTGTCCTGTCGAGTCCCGCCTCCACCCCGCATTCCCTGTCGCAGCACACCAGGATGCCAGCGGCCGAACCAGCAGTGCGTCCGCGCCATGCGCGACGAGCGCACCCGCATGTGCCAAGGCACACTTACGCATTTTTCGACCCACGGGATGGAAACTTGAGCCGCGTCCAATTGCTGGTGGTCGCAGCCGCGGCAACGACACGACCAACGTTTATTTGCAAACCTTGACGAGACCAACTGCAACCCATCCGTTTTTCCGTGGAGCGGTTAGGCTGGCATCTTTTGCTCAGGTTGAACATATGGGTCTGATTCTGCGAGACAAAGTAGTGGTGGTGACGGCGCAAGTCGCGAAATCGACCGCGCCATAGCCGAAACGTTTGCCGCTGAGGGAGCCAGGCTTGTTCTGGCGGCCCGCTCGCGCGGACCACTGGAAGATGTTGCGAAAGCCCGTGCGGCAAGAACGCTGGTTGTCGCAACGGACCTGGCGCGAAATAGAGGCGCCGCGAAAAACGATCGAAGCACAGGTCGCAAGATTCGGACGAAAGGATGCAGTCGTCACTGACGCCGGAGCAACCAACCGGGACTGGACACCTACCGGCGGCTCGGTCAATTCAGCATTGACGAACTCGACAACGGTGCGTGCTCATCGAGGGATAAAAGACGGCATCCGCTTCAATGCAGTCAATCCTTGTTCAATTGCTGCCGAACGCTCGCAGATCCGCGTCAAGACCTCTGCAGATGCGCGGGATCCGCAGACCAGCCGCTCGAAGCATGGCTGCAGGACTGGACCTGACGAGGTTCGGTGAACCTGCGGAGAGCGTGCGCCTGGTTGCATTGCTCCACGCGCCTGCCGCCAGCAATTGCCACGACTTGATCTTAAATCACACCTCGATCCTGGCCCGTGGCAATCACTGCCATCCGGCATCACGGGCCACGCGTTCCTGTTTGGCAGTGAAGGCATCGCCGCGCAAGCGTGCATCGACCGCGGCCTGCACCCTCGGCGGCAATGCACTGGCGCTTTGCCGCAAGTCGCCGCTTTGCGGGTCGACCGCCGTACTCAACGCAGGCACCGACCATCCGGCCGGTTGATGGCAGGCGAGCCCGGCCATCGCCGGCTTGGCGTGGGTAACGAAAGTCCGACAGATGTCGCCGTCCGCACTGCGGAACGTCAGGCCGATGCTGATGCGTGCGCGCCGATCAGGTTCGCTGGCCAGCGTCTGATCGAGTGCCTGGGACAAGGCTCCTGAGGCAAACTGCTGGCCCTCCTGCACGCGCAGTAGATCACCGCGGCCCTGCCACCAGATCGCCATGCTCAGCACGGCGATCGATGCGGCCACGGCGACCGCCGGGAAAAACCAGCGTCGCCGCCCGCGGCGCCGATCCGCGCCGAACCCGCGGCTGGCTGCAGCCTTGGCCAGAGGCACAACCCTCGCCGCTGCTGGCGGCGACTCCGCATGCAACAGCGCGGCCAGATGCGCGGGCACGGGTTCTACCAGCACCGGGTCGAAAGCGGCGTTGAGTTGTGCGCGCAGTTCGCGCGCTTTGTGCACGCGGCGGGCGAGCAAATCGTCCTGTGCCAGTGCGGCGTCGATGCTGGCGGCGCTCGCCACGTCGAGCTCGCCGTCCACATAGGCCTGCAGGGTAATCTCGTCGATCGGGTTCATGCTGCGTTTCCAAGGTAGGCCTGCAGGGCGGCGCGGGCCCGAGCCAAACGGCTGGTGACGGTACCTACTGGGACTTCCAGCAACTCGGCGGCCTCGCTGTACGACAGTCCCTCGATCAACACCACCGCCACCACTTCACGATGGTCTGGCGGCAAGGCTGCCAGCGCCGCCGTCAGCTCGAGCTTCTGCACCGGTGCGCTGGCGCCGTCGGTCGCGCTGGCACCAGCTTCCTCCGGCGCAAACAGATTGTGCGAGCGCCCACGCGAGCGCAGTTCATCCCGCCACGCATTGCGCGCAATCGCGAACACCCACTTGTCCAGAGCGGCATCCGGCCGCCACTGGACGGCTCGGGTGAGCGCACGCTCCAGCACGATCTGCACAAGATCATCCGCATCGGCGACCTGTCCGGCCAGCGCTCGCGCCAGGCGGCGCAGGCGCGGCAGCAGCGGGATCAATCCTTCACGCACGGTCTGACTCGGATCCACGTATTCACCTTAACCACTACGTTTGAACAGGGCGAATCCTTCCTTCTCCCGCCACGCCCCGGTTCGCCAGCATAAAGTCGGTCAATGCTAGCATCCGGTTTCTTCGCTCCCGACCCGGTTCGCCATGCCGATGCAGCGCCTGCTCTCCATACTTGTTCCGTTGCTGGCCATCGCCCTCGCTGCGCTCGATGCGGTTCCGGCGCGGGCGCAGGTGCTCGGTCCGTTTCCGGGGTTGCCCAGCGCACAGATCCCTGGCGCGGGTTTACCCGGCTTGCCACCCGAGCCGTCGCTGCCGCGTGTTGACGACCTGCTGCGCGCGACACGCGCGCTGCCTCGACAGTTGCAGATCGATACGCTGGTGCGTGAACGACCCCGGCGCGTGACCGTCGATCCCCACGGCGAGCCGGTGCTGCGTGGCGAATTTCTGGCGACGGATTTGAATGCGGAACAATATGCTGCCTTGCAGGCGCAGGGGTTTACCGTGGACCGTCGTGCGTCCGCCGACGCGGCACTAGGCCTGGACATGGCGATCCTGCGCGATACCCGCAAGCGCAGCGAGGCCAGGGCCATGCGCGCACTGCAGGAGGCGGCGCCGCAGGCGGTGTTTGCCTACCAGCACCTGTATCTGCCGGCCGGCGCTGGCGCTGACGTCGACAGCAAGCCTGCCGCCAGCCGTGCATCAGCCGGGGCGCCCCGTCGCGTGGGACTCATAGACGGCGGTGTCGACGCATCCGACCCGGCACTCGCGCAGGCACGCATCGAAGACCACGGCTGCACCAAACCAACTGAATCGAAGCACGGTACGGCAGTCGCCGCGCGCCTCGTCGATGGCGATGCCGACACGCTGTACGCCGCAGACCTATGGTGCGGGGACGCGGTCGGTGGAGCCACCTCGAGTCTGGTCGATGCGCTTGCATGGATGGCGCGCGAGCGCGTGCCGGTGATCAACATCAGCTTGGTCGGTCCCGACAACCCGGTGCTCGCGCGCGCGGTGCAGACGATCATCGCGCGCGGCCACGTTCTCGTCGCTGCGGTCGGCAACGATGGTCCCGCGGCGCCACCGCTGTTCCCGGCGGCCTATCCGGGCGTGATCGGCGTCAGTGGCGTCGACGCGCGCGACCGCATCCTGCCGGAGTCGGGCAGCGGTGACCAGGTTGCCTTCTGCGCGTCGGGGATCATCGGCAGCGGACTCCGTGCACTGCGCGGCACATCGTTCGCCGCACCGATCGTGGCGCGACGGGCCGCCCAATGGCTGGATGCGCCACACGCTGGCGCAGTGCCGCAGGTGGTGCAACGCCTGGCCAGCGAAGCCCGTGATCTGGGATTGCCGGGCCGTGACCCGCGCTATGGCTTCGGGCTGCTGTCGCCCTGAATCTGAACGCCGTCGAAACGCGGCTGGATGGCCTGGAAGGATTCAAGTGGCCCGGACGTAATGGACCTTGCAAGCCGCGGATTCGCCGCCGGCAGGAGGTCCCCCATGCGCAACACGACTCTCAACCACTCGTCCTTCAACCTGACCCTGCTTGCCGGCGCGTTTGCCCTGGCGCTGATGGCCCCTGTTCACGCCCAGGTCGTGGGTGGTGGCGGCCTTGCCGGTGGCCTCGGCGGCGGGCTGGTTGCCCCGATGCATTCCGCAATGGGTCAGATCACCGGTTCCGCGCAGGGCGCCGGCAGCCTCAATACCTCCGCTGTCAGCAAGCCCGACATCAGTCATGCAGGCGCGCAGCAGCGCGCTGAACGCCTGCGTCAGCGCGCCTCTTCGACGGCCGCTGCGGCAACAGACACTGCGACGCAGGGCGTCGGCCAAGCGAATGGCTCGGCTGCCGCCGGCAGCGCTGCCGCGCTCACTGGGGCGGCCGCTGCCGACGCCGGCCCGAACGCCAGCACTGCACTGAACGGTGCAACCCAACTGAGCGGCTCAGCCGCTGGTGCCGTCGATGGGGCCGCCGCGCGCAACGCCGCTGCCAGCACGGCAGGTAAGGCCATCGGTCAGGCGCGTGCCGCCGCTTCGGACGCCGAGGCCGGTGCGAGCGACGCGGTGAATCGGGCGCAAAACGTGGCTGGCCAGACCTCCGGTAGCGCGCAGGGTTCGGCCAATGCCGCAGCCCGGGACGCCACGGGCGCCGGCGTCAACTCCGCCTCGACCGCCGCGTCGCTCGCCACCGGTGTGGTCGGGAACGCGTCGCCTACCGGCAGCATCAATGCGGGGAACACCAACCCGCCCGCGGACGGCGCAGCGGCCGCGACTCCGCGCCTGCCTTCGTCGCTGACCAACGGCGTGCAAGGCAGCAATGGCGTCTCGGTTGATTTGTCCGGGTCCGGCGCGGCCAGTGGCAACGCCAGCAATGACACGGCCGGCTCCGCCGCGGCCAGTGGCTCGCCAGCGACGCGCGCCGGATCTGCGGTTGGTGGCTCGGTCAACGCGAACGGCCAGGCCGGCGCCCACGGCTCGACCAGCGACGGGGTCGCCACCTCGGCGCAGGCCGATGGCAGTGCCGGTGGCGGCGCGAGCGCTCAGCACGACTGAGATATCCGCGCCGATCGTCGCCCGGCCAATCCGGGCGGCGATCCCGCTCTCACCCACCCGTTGCCGGACCTGAGTGCACGTCGGGTTCGCTCCTCATGACTCGATCAAGGATTCCACGACATGCGCAAGTACATGACCTGGATGGCATTTGCTGGCGCCCTGCTGCTCGGCGTACCGGCGGCACACGCGACCGACGGGTTCAGCGTCGGCACCGGTGCCAATTACAGCCGGGGCAACTACGGCACCGACGTCACCACCGAGATCTGGTCGGCTCCGTTCACCGCGACCTACCAAAGCGATCGCTGGACGGTTGGCCTGTCGATCCCGTATGTCCACGTTCGCGGTTCGCGCAACGTCATTCCAGGCACCGGCCCGGTGGACAACAGCAATCCGCTCGGACGCGGCCTCGACCAACTGCTCGGTGGCGGCGGATCGCCAACCAGCGGCGGCACCGCGCCAACCCGCACCTCGGCCTCCGGCGCAGGCGACGTGGTGGCTTCGGCGGGCTATCGCCTGTTCTCCAGTGATGATCGCAGCTTCGGCCTGGTCGCCACCGGCAAGGTCAAGTTCGGCACGGCAGACGTCAACAAGGGGTTGGGCACGGGCGAGAATGATTACGCCGTTTCACTCGATACGTACAAAACCATCAGTAAATGGACCCCGTTCGGTGGCGTCGGCTGGACGAACTACGGCAGCTCCCCGTACATCAAGCTCGAGAATGGCATCCAGGCCAACGCCGGCATGGACTATCGCGCCGCGCGCAACGACAACGTTGGCGTGGCTTACAGCTACCGGCAGCGCGTCGCCGCCGGCGGCGCGGCTCAAGGCGAGGTCACAGCCTACTGGGCGCACAAGTTCAATGACCGTCTCCGGCTGCAGGGCCAGGCCACGGGCGGCACGAGCAACGGCAGCCCGGACTGGGGCATCGGTACGTCAGTCAACTACACGTTTTGATTGAACGCAATGAACACTCTGCTCAGTTCGGCACGTTCGCGGAACGCCCCGTTTCCGCGCTTGGCTGCCAGCTACCTCCAGCGGGGAACGGTTGGTTCGGCAGAGCGCCCGCTCGCAACAAAAGAAGTCAGGTTCCGGTGGCCCGACTCAACTTCCTCCACCATCGTTTGCCGCCGCTGTGATGTCCCTGCCCGCTTTTCGCGCGACTGAACCTGAGATTTTTAACGGTCAGGGTGAAGCGGGGCTCGTGCTGACAATCGTGTTGACACGCAGCCAACAACGGTGTCACGGATCGCCCAAAATTGTCCCTGACACCTTTTTGTTTTTCTCACGCATCAGATGACGCGGAACATCCGCTGCCGCGTACCGGCCGCGCTGTAGTCCGAGCGGCCGACGTAGGTACCGGTGGTGTAACTGCTGTTCTGCCGGCGACGGCGGCGGCGTGCATGTTCGGCGCCATGCCGAAGTGCAGCGTGGACGTCCGGCGTGCCATGCACGACATCGGTGGATGAAACCGGGGACTGGCGAAGCCGCTTGGCCCGCGAACTGAATGGAAACACTGACATGATTGAACTCCTGATGTAAAACCTCCTGATGTAAAATCTCCTGAAAGCCTAACCTTTACAACTACTTACATAGAATATAGTAGCACATTTCGTACCGGAAAGACAACCATTTGCGGGCGCTCGATGCGGGTCAGGCCCTTGCCGGCGCATCTTGCTGCAGCGGCCACACCAACGGTGACGCTATCCACGTGACGGGCCAAGGGAACCGGTCTGCCAAGGCCCCGACAGATGAGGCCTGCGCGTCCCCCGAATCAAGCTTGTCAGTCCGTTCCCCCACTCACCCTCTCCGAGGTCGCGCCCCCGATGAGCGCGAGTTGATCGCCGGACCGCCCTTGCATTGAGCACCTGGCCGCGCGGCACTTCTTCGCTTGGACTTGTTCCGCGCTTTTGGCCATCATCGGCGTTCCTGAAGGTACGCGATGCACCGGCGACCGCCGCGTTGCGTAGGCGATGAGACCAAACGAAGTGCGTCATGCCGGAAGTCGGATGGCGCGCGGCGGGGCTGGACAGCAATGAGGTCATGAATAACCCGATCGCGTGCCGGATGGCGCGATCACACCGAAGTGCGGGCGATGCGCAAATTTCCGTTTTTTCTGCTGATGAGGGCGTGCCCATGAAACGACTGGGGTTGATGGCACTGATGCTGGTTGGCAGCCTGTCGGCTTGTTCCGGCGGCAATGAAGGCGAGAGCGCAGGCCGCAAGGCCGTGCCGGCCCGTGGCGAGCAGGCGGCAGCGGATGCACGGGCCGCTGCCAACGACGCCGCCACCGGTCACCAGGACGACACGCAAGTCGAACGGCCGATCAGCTTGCCCAAGGGCCCGTGGACCGACCTGGCCACGCGGCTGAATGCGTCAACCGACCTGCTCTCCGCGGTGGCGATCACGCGCGAGGTGCTCGCGCGCGGCGGCGTTGCCACCCATGACGGCGAACGTGTGCTGGACTCCGCCGCAGGCCCGGCCTCCCGCTTCACGGCCACGCCGCTGGAAACGGTGCACCTGGCGATGGAAGCGCGTGATCGCCGGTTCCGCGCCCGGCTGACGGTGGCCGAGTTTGCGCAGATGCTGGAGGCCTTCGGCTGGCCCTTCCCGAAGGCCAGTCCGCGCGCGCGCGCGGATCGGCCTGGCGATGGCGCCGCTGCCGACGACGTCAAGGCCTTGCGCACACAGCAGTTGATGGCGGAGGAACGTCAGCGCAGCGAGTCACGCCAGGCCGAGCGCGAAGCGTTCGACGCGTGGCGCAAATTGAAACTGGCGCCCGGCAACGAACACCGGACGCGGATGCTTGCACAGATTGACGCGGCCGATGCGGCATATCGCGAGGCGTCCACGCCAGACACAAAGAAGGCGGCCAAGGCACTGGCAAACGCCGCACGGCTGGAACGAAACCAGACCATGGGACTACACGCGGCAGCCAGCACCGAAGTCCGCGAGGTGGAAAAGCAGCGCGCCGAGAACCAGCGGCTCGACAGTGCCCGTGAGCGTCTGCACGAGACCGTCGCAACTGCGGTGGGCTCCGACCACGTCATGGGTGAACAGCTGCAACAGTCGCTGGAACGCTGGGTACGGGAAGCGGCGAAAGACCCCAACAATCCGCACAGCTTCACGCCGTTGTTCATCGCCGAAATGGTGCGCCTGCAGGAGACGCCCGTGGATCTGCTCGATCCGCGGGACACGGCTTCCGCCGCGTCTGGTGCGGGCGTTCCAGTGCATTCCAGGGCCCCACGGTCCACGCAGACGCGACTGACACTGCTGGAAATGGAACTGTTTGTCGCTGCATTCCATCGTCCACCGGCCAGTGCCGCGACCACCGCAGCCAGCATCCAGCGCTGGGGCGATGCAGCCGCCGGGGGATTGGTCGATCTTCTGCTGCCGGCTGCGCACGCCTCGCCCACGCCGTGCTCGGACCTCAAGGACGCCATGGGTCCGGACCTTGGTGAAGTGCACGGCACCCTGGTCAGCGAGGTCACCGGCGGGTTCATTGGTGATGGCCTGAAGGCTGCCTTTGGCGACTTGTCCGGCAAGGCCGTCGCCGACGTGCTTACCGCAACGACCATCGCCGGGCGGGTCCTCAAGCTGGCGGCGTTCTACTCGAACCAACAGGTCACCGTGAGCGTCACCCCAACCAAGGTGCACAAGCCAACGGGCGGCACCACCCTGGTCAAGTACACGGCCACGGCCGGCGTCGACCCCAAGGAGTTGGAACAGTATGAGGAAATGTCGGAAAAGATTGCGCAAGTCGATCAGACCTTCCGTGACTGCATGGGCTGGGTCGGTTTGCCCACCAAAACCGAGATCTCCGAGGTGGCCAGGGATGCGGAGAAGTGGCTGGTTGACTGGCGACTGGTGGCTGGTGCTCCGCCACACGCTCACTGGTCGCTGCGCAACAACGATTTCTACCTGAAAGGCGCGCGCCAGGCGGTCAAGCTCAAGCGTGTCTCGGCATCAAGCGCTGAGGGCCATTTCGTAGTGGACATCCTGGCTGAGAAGGCACACAACGGTCAGCAAGCCCGCGCCTATGTGACCGCCCGCGCCGAAGTGGATGCGGCAAGCATGCCAACCTTGAGCACCTTCCTCGGTGCGGCCAAGGGTGCGCTGGGCATCGCCGATTCGCTGACCGAAATTGCCGCAGGCTGGATCATGGCGGTTTTCAAACCCAAAGCGTATGCGAGCGTGCTGGTTGAATACCACTGCGAGAAGCCGACCACCTCGCATCGCTACGTCAAGAACCCGGTTGCCTCGGGCGGTGGAGACGGTGAGGACGGCTGTACCTTCACCTTCGACTCGCGCGAAGACTACGACGCATGGACGAAGGCACATTCCGGCTGATGCGGGACGTCAGCGGTCGAGCGATGGACCGCGGGCGGCTGACAACACTCGGACGTCTTTTTGCTTGGACTTGTTCCGCCCCGTATCAAGGGACATCGAGGCACAGACAGGGATCGAAATCCGGATGTTCGACCGCCGCCCCGGGGCGGTAGCCACGTGGATTGCACACCACGCGGGTGCCTTACGTCGGGGGCGGCATGCCCTGCACGCCCAGATGCAAATCCGACAGAATATGCTACCGCATGGATATCCCCGTTGAAGCCTTGCACGTTGTTGCCTACGCTGGTGGCAACGCGACCATGACGCGATCTCCCTCCACGCGTCCGCGCATTGATGCGCGACGGCGAGCGCATGCTGGAGGCCGATGCCGCCCAAAATTGATGGCGCCGAAGGCGCTAACGACGGGTCGCCGAGTAAACCCGGACCCACCTTCGTCTTGACCCCGTCTTGCAGCGGGCAAGGACCAGGGTGCCGCGACATGATCGACAGCCAGCCGTCGTGCCCCGGCCATCTGCATGTAGCCGGTTTTTTTCGCACTGTGACCGGCGAGGCATCAGCGATCGCTGCCGCGCACGTCCAGAGCAACCTCAAGGCGCAGGGCATAACCGTCGGCCAACGATTCCAGCGCCTGGGCACCATCGCCGCGAAACGCCGGGCCGTGCATCAGCCCCAGAGTGCGAGGCTTGAGCGCAGCCAGGCGACGGATAGTCGGTGCGGTTGCCGGCGTCAGTGCCGTAGCGTGATAGCGATCCTCGAGCTCGAATGCGGGCGTGACCAGGTCGCCGGTGCTGATCGCCTCACCCTTGCCGGACTGCGTGAACAGGTCGCCGCACAAAAGCGTGCCGGTGGTTTCCTCATACAGCAGGCCGGCGTCCCAGCAGTGCGGGACGTGCGGCGTCGCGAGATAGCGAACCCGTTTGCCGCCGAGATCCAGTACCTCGCCATCGTCAAGTGCCCGCGGCGGGCGTATCGCCAGATCATTCGCCGACAACATGCAACCGAGCGCGCCCACGACCACACATGAATCCGATGCAACGCCCAACCAGTCGTTCATCGCCCCCGATTCGTCCGCCTCGAAATGGCCGTACGACACCCAGCGCAGCCGCTCTACCGCGATCACCCTGCCAAGCGCCGCCCGCACCGTCGGAAACAGCTGGCGCTGGCCGCAATGAAACAGCAGCGGCTCATCGGCGACGATCAGGTATTGGTTGAAACGCAGATCGGCCGCTTCGACGTAGGTTGAAAGCTGGAAGATGCGGTCCGTGATTTCAGTAACAACAGTGCCGATGGCCATCTCTCAGACCTCTTGATGCTCGAAGGACAGCTTGGCACAGCAGCAACTCATCGCGGTAGGCATGCCTGGGACTTGTTCCTTGGAAAGTGTCCCTGACACCTTTGTCGGCGGTAGGCATGCCTGGAACTTGTTCCTTGGAAAGTGTCCCTGACACCTTTGTCGGTGGAAACGGAGCCGCCCGCAGGCGGCCCCGTTCCACGCGAGTCACCGCGGCCGTCCGGCCGGCATGGCCGGACGGCGCATCGGATTACTGGCAGGTCGGAAACTTGAACGACGCAATGCGCGTGTTCCAGTTGAACGAGCCTGTGTTTTTCAGGTACTCGGTGGTGTACCAGAACGTACAGTCGTCGACCGGGTCGATGGTCATCGCGCTGTAGTCGCCCCAGCGCGACAGGTTGTTCCCGCTTTGCGAGCCCATGCCCTCGATGATGCTGTTCTCCGCCTGCATCGTGCTCAGCGTGTCAGTGCTCAGGCGGCCGGTGTAGCGGATTGCCGGGTGAAGTGCGCTGCTGGACACACTGTAGCCAAGCGCCATGTCGCCCACCTTGTCCATCGCGACCGAACCCATCCAGCGGTAGCTGGTATCCGGCGAGAACGTGGACTGCTGGTAGACCACCGGCGTGGTGCCCGGGCTGCGGACCTCGTACCAGCGCACCCCGGTATATGGGTTCTTGTGCGTGGTGCCGACCTTGACTGAATGGCTCACCACCAGCGACTCGTGATTGCCGAAGTTCCGATAGGCCAGACGGAGCATCAACCGGTCGGCCAGCGAGTCGAGCTTCTGGCTGACACCCGATTGCGGAATGCAGGTACCGCCACCGCATGCTGCCGCGAACGAGGACACCGGAATACTGACTGGTCCGGTCAAGGTGGTGTTGGCAGAGTTCGCCCAATCGACGTGAAACTTCCACAGGTTCAACTTGCTTGAGCCGAAGTTCATCAGATAGTTCGGTGAGCCGGCCGGCGGCGCGGTGGCGCCGTCAAGATCCGCCGGCAGCACGCCGCCGTAGCTGCTGGAAAGCTGGAAGCACTGCTGCGTGGCGGCAGCACCGCTGAGCATCGCGTTGCGGTCATAGGCGCACAGCTTCGCCCCGGAGAACGTGTTGCCGGTGAACATGTTGAACGTTTCGTAATAGGCATCCGGCCAGACACCCATCTTCGGGTAGTCCGGGAAAACGCTGCCATACGGGAATGCATAGCGATAGTAGGCGCCGGTGGCATCGCTGGTCGCCGACACCGCCACACACTGGTAGTAAGGCGCGGCAGTCACCGCGAACTGGGAGATGATCCAGCGGCCAGCCGCCTTGTCGTAAACCACGGTGGCGTCACCGTCATTGTCGGCTTCACACGAGCCGCCGAAACCTGCCCATAGCGTGTTCGTCGTCACCGGTCCGTACGTCACGGCCTTGGTCGACTTGTCGAATACCGCGAACGCACTATTGACGATCTGCACGTACTGGGTGGCGCCGACGGCACCGTTGGTGTCCGGTGGCGCGCTATTGACGGTAAATGTTCCCTGCGGACCACTGAACCCCTGGCCCACGCCGTCGAAACCGGCGCCGAGTGCCGGCGCAAAGCTGCCGGTGGGGCTGCCCTGCACGGCACCATCGGTCGGATTGCCCGGACCGTCGATAAAGGGCAGTGGGTGGGCCGGATGCGAATGCGAGTTCTTGGAAAAATCATCCGGGCGCGGCATGACGCCGCGCAACGAATGCAGGGTGTCGTGTTGTACGGCCGGCGTGACCTCGGGACCCGAGGTGACAGCGGCTCCGGCGCTTCCGCTGATGGCAAGACTGACGGCGGCACACAGCGCAAGGCTGAGGACACCAGGTGTAGGCAATGACATGGGTTTCTCCCTCCAGAAAACTGACGTTGGCTATTTTTGAACCGGATGCGCGTGTGACGAGCCGGCCCATTCTGGAGCCGGCTGCAAACCCACACCGGTGATGCCCCTCCGTATCGCGGCATGCGGCACCGCCCCTCCCCCGAAGAGGTCTTCGCATGTGACGCCACGAAGCTTGCAGCAACCTTTCAATTTGACGTAAGTTCATGCGGACAAGCAGCATGAATTACCCCGTACCGTAACCGGGTCAGAGCCACTTAATGCCCAAGGCCGCCGCCCACGCCATCGCAGCCCCCGCCGGACGCATGATGTCGCCAGCGAGAATCGTCACGTCAGCTTCCACCTCGGGCGGCGGCATGCCCTGCACGCCCAGATGCAGATCAGACAGAATGTGCAGCCGCATGCATTTGCTCCGTCGAGGCCCTGCGCCTTGTTGTCTGCGCGCGCGCCAACGCGACCATAACGCGATCTCGCAACACGAGTCCGCGCATCGATGCGCGACGGGAACAAAGGTGTCAGGGACAATTACCCCGGTCAGAGGACCGTCCAAGGCGGTTCCTGACGCCTTTTTCAAACGCGCTTTTTCGCCAAAAGATAGACCAACCCCTTGTCGCGCCTGCCAACAGCGATCACCACAACGACAACTCGTTCGTCCTGTACTTGATAAACAAGCCGGTAGCCCACCGTGCGCAACTTGATCTTGTAGCAGTCTGGCATCCCGTGCAGACGGGCAGCGGGAACGCGAGGCGTCTCCAAGCGTTGCGCCAGCTTCGTCTTCAGTTGATCCCGGGTACCTGCAGACAGCTTGTGCCACTCCTTCAGCGCTGACTCGACGAACTCCAGCTCATAGCTCATCAAGCTTGACCTTGACTCGGCGCTCCTGGGCACGCGAGCGCACCACCGCGGCCAACTCCAGATCCTCGATGCGGTCGAGCAAGCGCTTGTAGGTGGCCGCGGGTACCAAATACGCACTGGGCGTGTTGTGCACCAGTACGGCGACGGATTCACCATCGGCCGCCGCAATGACGGCGCTCGGGTTGCGCTTCAATTCGGTGATGCTGACACTGTTATCGGCAAGAATGGTATCCATATTTGGCTCCGAAGCTGGTGCCAAATATGGCATGAATACTTCAGCCACTCAAGCCGTGCGTCAAAATCTCAAAGCATCGGCAACTTCAGCCCCATCTCCCCCGCGCACTGCACGGCCTCCGCATACCCCGCATCTGCATGCCGCATGACCCCGCTCGCTGGATCATTCCACAACACCCGGGCAAGCCGCTCGTCCGCTTCCTTGGTACCGTCGCAGACGATCACCAAGCCGGAATGCTGCGAGTAGCCCATACCGACGCCACCGCCGTGATGGAACGACACCCACGTCGCGCCGCCAGCCACGTTGAGCATCAGGTTGAGCAACGGCCAGTCGGACACGGCATCTGAGCCGTCTTTCATCGCCTCGGTTTCGCGGTTCGGGCTGGCGACGGAGCCGGAATCCAGATGGTCGCGCCCGATCACGACCGGTGCTTTCAACTCGCCGGTGCGCACCATTTCGTTGAACGCGAGGCCGAGCTTGTCGCGCATGCCCAGGCCGACCCAACAGATCCGTGCGGGCAGGCCCTGGAACGCGATGCGCTCTTTGGCCATGTCCAGCCAGTGGTGCAGGTGCTTGTCGTCGGGAATGAGTTCCTTGACCTTGGCGTCCGTCTTGTAGATGTCGTCCGGGTCGCCGGACAGCGCGACCCAGCGGAACGGGCCGATGCCGCGGCAGAACAGCGGGCGCACGTAGGCGGGCACGAAGCCCGGGAATGCGAATGCGTTCTCGCAGCCGACGTCTTGCGCCATCTGGCGGATGTTGTTGCCGTAGTCGAACGTCGGGATGCCTTGTGCGTGGAACGCGAGCATCGCCTCAACATGTGCCTTCATCGACTGCTTGGCAGCGCGTGACGTACCAATCGGATCGGACTTGCGGCGTTCAAACCACTGCTCCACGGTCCAGCCCTGCGGCAGATAGCCGTTGACCGGATCGTGCGCGCTGGTCTGGTCGGTGACGGCATCGGGTTTGACGCCGCGTTTGACCAGCTCGCGCAGGATGTCGGCGGCGTTGTCAAGCAGCGCAATGGATTTTGCTTCGCCAGCTTTGGTGTACTTCGCGATGCGCGCCAGCGCGTCATCCAGGTCCGTGGCCTGCTCATCGACGTAGCGCGTGTTCAGGCGGAAATCGATGCGTGATTGCTGGCATTCGATCGCGAGCATGCACGCGCCCGCCATGACGGCGGCGAGCGGCTGCGCTGCGCCCATGCCGCCGAGACCCGCAGTGAGAATCCAGCGACCCTTCAACTCGCCATGGTAATGCTGGCGGGCCATCTCCACGAACGTTTCGTAGGTGCCCTGGATGATGCCTTGCGAGCCGATATAGATCCACGAACCGGCAGTCATCTGCCCGTACATCATCAGGCCTTTGCGATCGAGCTCGTTGAAGTGTTCCCAGGTTGCCCAGTGCGGCACCAGGTTGGAATTCGCGATCATCACGCGTGGCGCGTTGACGGTAGTGCGGAACACGCCGACCGGCTTGCCCGATTGCACGAGCAGCGTCTCGTCGTCTTCCAGTTCGCGCAGCGCTTTCAGGATCGCGTCAAAGCATTCCCAGTTGCGTGCAGCGCGGCCGATGCCGCCGTACACGACCAGCTCGGCCGGGTTCTCCGCGACTTCGGCATCCAGGTTGTTCTGGATCATGCGATACGGCGCTTCGCTGAGCCAGCTCTTGCAGGTCAGCGTGGTGCCGCGTGGCGCGCGAATGTGGCGGGTGGGATCAATACGGGTCGGTGCGGTCATCAAGAGGTCCTTCGCAAACGGCAAGACATGAAGAGCCGATTATGCGTTCCGCGCGCGTTTGCCGCCATTGCGCAGGGTCGGGCCGGTACGAACGGCCAGGATGTCCACGGCCGATCACCCGCTGCTGGCTTCGCCCGCCAGCATGCCGCTGCATTGCGCCGTTACGAGCTGCCTGACGCGGGCACTGAAGCACGTTTTCCAGCAGAAACCGGCCCGGTCCCGGAGCACTTGTTCCAGTGCGGCGAGAGGAACAGACTCGCTGCGGGAGTCCGGGATTGGCCGCCATCCGTCACGGTGAGGAGGCTGTCATGTACACATCAAGTCTGATCTATCGATTCACGGTCGCCGCTGCGATGCTCGCCGCCATGGGCGTCGTGCAGGCGGCGAACAAGGCGATGCCGAGCGACGCGCAGATGGTTGCCAGCGCAATGCGCGCCGCGCCGGCAAGCGTGGCCAAGGATGCGACGATCATGGCCATGGACGCGGCCGGAAAGATGCGTACGTTGCGCAAGGGCACCAATGGTTTCACCTGCCTGCCAGACAGCCCGGCAACACCGGGCCCGGATCCCATGTGCCTGGATGGAAACGGGATGGCGTGGGCGCAGGCCTGGATGACACACCAACCCCCACCGCCCGGCAAGCTTGGTTTGGTGTACATGCTGGAAGGCGGAACGGACGCAAGCAATACCGATCCGTTCGCGGCGAAACCGGAGGCTGGCAATCACTGGATCAAGACCGGAGCGCACGTAATGCTTGTTGGCGCGGACGACGCGTTCTACGACGGCTATCCGAAGCATGCGGATCCGGACACGCGCGTGCCGTACGTCATGTGGGCGGGAACGCCGTATCAGCACTTGATGGCGCCGATCAAGTAAGTCATGCGCATGGCGGGTGCCGTGCTGCGGCACGCGCCATGCGTAGCACACAGTGCGCTCGTGCGCGGGCGGCAGGGCCCTGAAGCCGACGGGCAGTACCTGCCCTTAGCGTCGTCCGCTGGTGCGGCGGCGCCGGAGGATCATGTCCGAAAACGGCGAGTGCCGGTCCCCGCGCGGTGTTAGCCTGCTGCCATGCGCAACCTTCCTCCTGCAGCCCTGCTGCCCGACCCCCACATTTGCGAACAAGCCCGCCGCAGTCGCGATGCGCGCTTTGACGGGCTGTTTTTCACGGCGGTCAGCAGCACCGGGATCTATTGCCGACCGGTATGCCCCGCGCCAGCGGCGAAGCGCAGCAACGTGCAGTACTACGCGAACGCGGCGGCAGCGGAAGCGGCCGGGTTTCGGCCGTGTCTGCGCTGTCGGCCGGAGCTGGCCCCGGGCAACGAACTCTGGCGGCATGGCGACCACGTCGTGGCGCGTGCGTTGAAGCTGATTGCGGATGGCGCACTCGCCGAGCAATCCGTTGCCCAACTTGCCGCGCGCGTCGGTATTGGCGCGCGGCAGTTGCGCCGGTTGTTCGTGCAGCGCGTCGGCGTGCCACCACGCAATGTGTATGCGACGCACCGGTTGCTGTTTGCGAAGCAGTTGCTGACGGAAACCGCCTTGCCGGTGACGGAAGTGGCGCTGGCGTCGGGCTTTCGCAGCTTGCGGCGCTTCAATGCGGCATTTGCCCAGGCAAACCGGATCGAACCGCGTCAATTACGCCGCACGCCACGGGCTGCGCGCGATGCGCCGCTGGTCTTGCGCCTGGGCTATCGGCCACCGTATGCGTTCGACGCGATGCTGACGTTCATGCGCACGCGCGCGCTAGCCGGCGTGGAGGTAGTCGATGCGCGCAGCTATGCCCGCGCCTTCGGTACGCCCGAAGCACTCGGCTGGCTGCGCCTGAGTGCGTGGCCGGACGGCGCGCATGCGCTGCGCCTGCAACTGCACTGTCCGCAGCCGACGCAATTGCTTGGCGTGGTGACGCGCTTGCGGCGCATGTTTGATCTGGATGCGAACCCGCTGTTGATTGCGCAAACGTTTGCATCCGACCCGCTGCTTGGGCCGTTGTGCGACCGTTGCCCCGGCTTGCGCGTACCCGGTAGCTGGAATGGTTTTGAAATCGCGGTGCGCGCGGTGCTCGGCCAGCAGATCAGCGTGGCGGCCGCCCGCACTCTCGCGGCGCGCATCGTGCAGCGTTACGGTGAACGGTTGCCAGAACCACCGTTGCCTGGACTCGAACGTCTGTTCCCGACACCCGCTGTGCTGGCCAACGCGGATTTAGGCGCACTCGGCCTGACCACGACGCGCGCCGCTACCGTGCGTACGCTGGCGCAAGCGTTGCTGGACGGTCGCGTGGATTTTCGCGCCGAGCAATCGCTGGAGGAATTCGTGACACGCTGGACTGCCCTGCCCGGCATCGGCCGGTGGACCGCGCATTACATTGCGCTGCGTGTACAGGGCGACCCGGATGCGTTCCCGGCCGCTGACCTGATCCTGCGCCGCAAGGCCGCCTCGGATGGCCCACCACTGACCGAGCGGGCGCTGCTCGCACGGGCTGCCGCGTGGCGACCCTGGCGGGCCTACGCCGTCATGCATCTGTGGCGCGCTTCGGCCCACCCACCTGCACCCAAAATCATTCATCCACGCCGGAGTCGCTGACATGAGCCGTACCGACATCACTATTTATTATGACCAGATCGACAGCCCGGTCGGTCCGCTGCGCCTGATTGCCGACGCCGGGGGCCTGCGCGAAATGTGCTTCGAGGTGGAAAGCCACCCAACCGTGATGCAACCGGCATGGGTGCACGCGAGCAAGCCCCTGGCGCGCGCGCATCGGCAACTGGACGAATATTTCGCCGGCAAGCGGCAAGCGTTCGACCTGGCGTTGAACCCGCAGGGCACGCCGTTCCAGCTTGCGGTATGGATGCAACTGCGCAGCATCCCCTACGGCGCCACGACGAGTTACGGGGAGATTGCGCGGCGTATCCGCAGTCCGGCGGCGTCACGCGCTGTTGGTGCCGCGAACGGGCGCAATCCGCTGTCGATCATCGTGCCGTGCCATCGCGTGATCGGCGCGAGCGGCAAGCTCACTGGTTACGGCGGCGGTCTGCCGATCAAGGAGTTTCTGCTGGCTTTGGAACGCCGCACTTTGGGCGGTGATCTGTTCGCTGCCTGACCACTGTGGCTTCAGTGACTGCTGCCGGTGCTGGCCGGCTGTCGGTGCGGCACCGGCGGTGGTACCGCGGCGCGCTGATACTGATCGAGCACGTCCTGTTGCGCGGCGCGGGCGCGGTTCTGTCGCGCGGTGTCGGCCTGCTCGCCTTGCCGGCGCGTCGGTGAATCCGCCGGCAGTGCTCGCTTCGCATTGTCTGACACGCTCTGCTGCAACTGCTGCTGCAACTGATTTTTCTGCAACTGGTCACGCACGTGCTGTTGTTGCGCAATGTGCTGAAATTGCACCGCCGGTGGCGGCGGGATGATCACCATTGGCGCCGGGCGCGGTGGGACCGGCGGCGGTGCCTGCTGGGCATGCACTGCGAGCGGCAACAGCAGCGCGAGTACGCACGGAAACAACATGCGCATGCTGCGGAAGTGCCCAATGACACATGAAATCCTCATGATTGCTCACCATCATGCAGGGCTGATGACCTCCATGATGCGGGAACTTGCATGAACATTGCGTTGCGTCTGTTGCTCGGATTGTTGTTTGCGTTTGCTGCAGGGTGCACCGGAGGGGTGAAGCACGCGCTCCCCGCGCAAGTCGCGCATACGCCCACGACGCCGTTGCTGTTGATATCGATTGACGGCTACCGCTACGACTACATCAATCGGGGCCTCAGTCCGACATTGGCGATGCTCGCCCGCGGTGGGGTACAAGCGGACTCGATGCAGCCCGCATTTCCCTCGCTGACGTTTCCGAACCACTACACGATCGTGACCGGCCTGACACCGGATCATCACGGCATCGTCAACAACACCATGTATGACCCACAACTCGGCAAATTCTCCCTGGCCAGCCGCAAGGCCGTGAGCGACGGGCGCTGGTGGGCTCAAGGCATCCCCATCTGGGAGACCGCCGACCAGCACGGCCTGCGCACCGCGACGATGTTCTGGCCTGGCTCCGAAGCTGACATACGCGGCCGGCATCCGGACTATTGGAAACCGTATGACAGCGCCGTCAGCGCCGATCAGCGCGTGGATCAGGTGCTCGCGTGGCTCGACCTGCCGGCGGCGCAGCGCCCCACATTTCTCACACTGTATTTCGATGCAGTCGATCACGCCGGCCACACGTTCGGCCCCGATACACCGCAGGTGGACACCGCGTTGCAGGAAACCGACGCTGCCATGGCGCGACTGGTCACCGGCCTGCGCAAGCGCCATCTGCTCGAGCATCTCAACCTGATCGTGCTGTCCGATCACGGCATGGCGGCGTCGCCGGAGAAAAACACGGTGCTGATCGATCAACTGATTCCGCTGGATCACGTGCGCACAGTCAGCATGGGCATCCTTGCCGGCTTCAATCCGCGCGCCGCCGACGCGGCTGCGCAAGCGGATTTCGCTGCCATCGAGAAGATGCTGGAGCAGCCGCAACCGCACATGCAATGCTGGAACAAACACCACGTGCCGGCGCGCTTTGCCTACGGCAGCAACCCGCGCATTCCGCAACTGCTGTGCCTGGCCAACACCGGCTGGAGCATCAGCACCAGCGACTATGTCGCCAAGCGTGCCGGGCGCATGAAACGTGGCGAGCATGGTTACGACAACGCCGACCCGCTCATGCAAGCGTTGTTCATTGCCCATGGCCCGGCGTTTCGCATTGGGGTGAAAGTCGGCGCGTTCCCGAACGTGGATGTCTATCCGCTGATGACCCACCTGCTCGGTATCCCCGCCGCGGCAAACGATGGGAACTACAACGCGGTAAAGGACATGCTCAAAGCAGCGAGGCGCTGAATACCGGCGGCAGGGTGGAAAGTGCCCAGTGCAAGGGTGATGCGTGGCAGTGGAGAGAAGAGCCGGTGGGCCGCGTGCGTCTTGCCGGGCATCCCAGCGACGGGTTGCGGTCAAGCAACTTGGTGAACTCGTGCGTGCCGGGAAAAACGGAGGCCCGCGAGCGTTCTGCATCGGCACGCGGAACAGCGACTCACGGCATGGCTGGCTCGGTACCCGGCGAGGGTGGACCTGGCAGCGGCGGCAGGCGATACAGTCGCCACGCCACGAGCATGGCCACCACCATCAGCGTGCCGACAAACAAGCCGACGCCATTCCATCCATGCCACGCGTAGAACAGACCGCCGCCCCACCCCGCCACGCTGGAGCCGATGTAGTAACTGCACACGTACAGGGAGGATGCCTGCGCTTTCGCCGCGCCGGCGCGGCGCCCGACCCAACTGCTGACGATGGAGTGCGCGCCAAAAAAGCCGAACGTCAGCGCCACGATGCCCAGCATGATCAGCGCCAGCGGCTGCGTCAGGGTCAGCAACACACCGGCAAACATCAGCGCCACCGC
>JBDSWR010000003.1:0-20791 GCA_039926605.1 Rhodanobacter sp.
GGCATGAGCCATCTGCGCAGCATGCATGAGCCTGAATACGCGAATACGCCGCGGGAGCTGGTCTACAGCGAAGACAAATTGAAAGTGTGGCATTTCACTGGCCGCACCAAGCCCAGCGCGAAAACGCCCGTACTCATTGTCTACGCGCTGGTCAACACCGTGTGGATGACTGACCTGCAGGCCGACCGTTCGCTGGTGCGCAACCTGCTGGAGCAGGGCGAAGACGTATACCTGATCGATTGGGGCTATCCCGATGGCGCCGACCGCTGGCTGACCCTGGACGATTACATCAATGGTTACATCGACCGTTGTGTGGACGCCGTGCGGGCGCGACACAAGCTTGATGCGATCAACCTGCTCGGCATCTGCCAGGGGGGTGCGTTCTCGTTGTGCTACACCGCCCTGCACCCGGACAAGGTGAAGAACCTGATCACCATGGTCACACCGGTGGATTTCCACACGCCCGACAATATGCTGTCGAGCTGGTGCCGTGAGATGGATGTGGACTTGTTTGTCGACACCATGGGCAATATTCCGGCCAGCTTGATGAACTATGTCTACCTGACATTGAAGCCGGTGCGCCTGAACCAGCAAAAATACATCGGCATGGTCGACATCCTGGACAAGCCGGTGGAGCTGGAAAACTTTCTGCGCATGGAACGCTGGATCTTCGATTCGCCTGATCAGGCGGGTGAAGCATTTCGCGAATTCATCAAGGATTTCTACCAGGGCAACAAGCTGGTGAAAGGTACGCTCACGATTGGCGGCCAGCCGGTGGACCTGGGCATGGTCACGCAGCCCGTGTTGAATATCTTTGCCGAGCAGGACCATCTGGTGCCGCCTGATGCATCGCGCGCTTTGGGCAAACACGTGGGCACCACCGATTACACACAACTTGCGTTCAAGGGCGGGCACATTGGCATTTACGTGTCCAGCCGCGCGCAACGCGAGGTGCCACCAGCCATTCACGAATGGCTGCGTGCGCGAAGCTGACCTGGTTGTGGCGAGGTAATTGGGATGGAAAATATTACGCTGTGCCGTTCGCGCCATGATCGTTCCCTGGCGGGCATTTGCGGCGGACTTTCCGAGTACTTTGGTTGGAGTTCAACCCGCCTGCGCTTCGCGTGGATATTGCTGGCACTGTTTGGCGGCTCGGGCGTACTGTTGTATTTGCTCCTGTGGCTGGTCATGCCAGCAGCCGTTTGAGCTGCGCCCGAGTTGAGAGAATCCGGCAACGCTGGCGATTTGTCGGCGCTCACGTCGAGCCTGGTTGTCGAGTAGAAAGTTGACGATGGATTACGACCGCTACGACCACATTCGCGCCGTGCAATGGCAGGGTGATTATTTGCGCCTGCTTGATCAACGGCGCCTGCCGCTGGACGAAGTCTGGATCGAATGCCGTACTGCGGCACAGGTCACGCAGGCCATCCGGAATCTGGCGGTGCGCGGCGCGCCCGCCATCGGGATAGCGGCCGCGTGGGGCGTGGCACTTGCAGCACAAGGCGGAGAACCGCTGGATCTGGCGCTGGCCACGTTGCGCGCAGCACGTCCCACGGCCGTCAACCTGATGTGGGCGCTGGATCGCATGAAGCAGCGTATTGCTGGCGGCGCTGACACCGCGACCCTGATACGCGAGGCACAAGCCATCCAGAATGAAGATCTGGCCGCCAATCGGCGCATGGGCGAACTGGGTGCGTCGCTGCTAGCACCCGGCTCTGGTGTGCTGACCCATTGCAACACGGGCTCGCTGGCCACTGCCGGTTTCGGCACCGCCCTGGGGGTGATCCGTGCAGGTGTCGCGGCTGGTCGGATCGATCGCGTATACGCCGACGAAACCCGCCCGTGGCTGCAAGGCGCGCGGCTGACGATGTGGGAGTTGATGCGCGATGGGATCCCGGCGCAGTTGATTGCCGACTCGGCCGCTGCGCACTTGATGAAGTCCGGCGCAGTGCAGTGGGTGATCGTCGGTGCTGACCGGATCGCCGCCAACGGGGACACGGCAAACAAGATCGGAACCTATCAGTTGTCGATCGCCGCGAGATACCACGGCGTGAAGTTCATGGTGGTGGCGCCAGCGGCGACCGTGGATATGGCCACCGGCAGCGGCGAAGATATCGACATTGAGCTGCGCGATCCTGCCGAGTTGCTCAGCCTTGCCGGGGTGGGCACGGTGGCTGCCGGAGCGCAGGCGTGGAACCCGGTGTTCGATGTGGCGCCGGCCGAGCTGATTGATGTCATCGTCACTGAGCGCGGCGTGATCGAGCATCCGAACAGCATCTCGATGCAGGCCATGTTCGGCTGCTGAGCGCGCTTCGACGGGGCTTCACCTGACGCTTCAGCGTGGTCGCCCGGCCGATCGTGGATGAGCTTGACCGAACGCCGCATATGTGCCGCAACTTGACACCTCCGGGTCATTTGCTCGCATCTGAAAAGGGCTTCCGCGCAGAAACCGGAAGACACGTGTAACTCATTGAATTACAACGGCTAAATACTATCTTTTCGCAGTCGTTTGTGCTATGCTTCGCAGGTTGTTTTCGGGGCGCGTGCGCGTGCGCTTGAGGCATGGCGCAGCGCCCTTTTTTTTGCCCGCAGGGAACCCGTTTGATGGCAGAGCTCGCCAAAGAAATCATCCACGTCAATATCGAAAACGAGATGCGTCAGAGCTATCTCGATTACGCCATGAGCGTCATTGTCGGTCGCGCCCTGCCGGATGTCCGTGACGGACTGAAACCGGTGCATCGCCGCATATTGTTTGCGATGAACGATCTGAACAACGGTTACAACAAGCCTTACAAGAAGTCGGCCCGTGTGGTCGGTGACGTCATCGGCAAATATCATCCGCATGGCGATGCATCGGTGTATGACGCAATCGTGCGCATGGCGCAGCCGTTTTCGTTGCGCTACATGCTGGTGGACGGGCAGGGCAACTTTGGTTCGGTCGATGGCGACAGCGCTGCGGCCATGCGTTACACCGAAGTGCGCATGTCCAAGCTCACCCACGAGTTGCTGGCGGACATCGACAAGGACACCGTCGATTTCGGCCCGAACTACGATGAGAGTGAACACGAACCGCTGGTGTTGCCGGCACGCGTGCCAAACCTGCTGATCAACGGCTCGGCCGGTATCGCGGTTGGCATGGCCACGAATATTCCGCCACACAATCTGACCGAGGTAGTTGGTGCCGCGATTGCCCTGATTGATGATCCGGGCCTGGGTGTCGAGGCGCTGATGCAATACATCCCGGGGCCGGACTTTCCGACTTACGGGATCATCAATGGTGCGTCCGGCATCGTCGAGGCTTATCGCACGGGGCGTGGGCGCATCCTCGTGCGTGCTCGCGCGGAAGTGGAGACCGAGAAGAACGGTCGCGAAACCATCATCGTCCACGAGATTCCCTATCAGGTGAACAAGGCGCGGTTGATCGAGAAGATCGCCGAGCTGGTGAAGGAAAAGAAGCTTGAAGGGATCAGCGAATTGCGTGATGAGTCCGACAAGGATGGCATGCGCATCGTGATGGAGATCCGCCGGGATGCGATGGGTGATGTGGTACTGAACAACCTGTTTCAGCAAACCCAGATGCAGGTGACGTTCGGCATCAACATGGTGGCTTTGGTGGATGGCCAGCCGCGGCTGCTGGGTCTGAAGCCCATCCTCGAGGCATTCATCCGTCACCGTCGCGAAGTCGTCACCCGGCGCACGATTTTCGATCTGCGCAAGGCGCGCGCCCGCGCGCATATCCTCGAGGGCTTGACAGTTGCGTTGGCCAACATCGACGAGATGATCGAGTTGATCAAGACCTCGGCGTCGCCCACCGAGGCGCGCGAGCGCATGGTCGCGCGGCGTTGGGACGCTGGGTTGGTGCGCACGCTGCTTTCGGCCACAGGTGCCGCAGCCTCGCGGCCGGAATCGATGGATCCGCGTGATGGCTTGAAAGACGACGGATATCAGCTATCCGAAGCCCAGGCGCTGGAAATTCTGGCGATGCGGCTGCATCGCCTGACTGGATTGGAGCAGGAAAAGCTTTCGGACGAATACCGGCAGATCCTCGATGCCATTCGTGGCCTGATCGAAATCCTCGAGAATCCGGAGCGTCTGCTGGAAGTGATCCGCGAGGAACTTGAGGCGGTCAAGGCGGAATTTGGCGATGCACGGCGAACGGAGATCCAGCATTCCAAGGACGATCTCAACATTCTTGACTTGATTGCGCCCGAGGACATGGTGGTGACCTTGTCGCACACCGGTTATATCAAGCGCCAGCCAGCGAGCACTTATCGTTCGCAGCGCCGCGGCGGCAAGGGCCGCTCGGCTTCGGCGTTGAAGGAAGAGGATGTCGTCGAGCAGTTGTGGGTGGTCAACACGCATGACACCTTGCTCACGTTTACCAGCACCGGTCGCGTGTATTGGCAAAAAGTCTACGAGATACCCGAAGCCGGTCCGGGCGCGCGCGGCAAGCCAATCATCAATTTGCTGCCGCTGACCGGCGACGAGAAGGTGCAGGCAGTGCTGCCAATCCGCGAATACAGCGAGGATCGTTTCGTGTTCTTTGCCACCCGCCTGGGCACGGTCAAGAAAACGCCGCTGACCGAGTTCGCGTTCCAGTTGCAAAAGGGCAAGCTGGCCATCAGGTTGCACGAGGGTGACGCCTTGGTCGACGTCGCGTTGACCGACGGTAACAGTGACATCCTGCTGTTTGCCTCCAACGGCAAAGTGAATCGCTTTGACGAGAACACCGTGCGCTCGATGGGACGCACCGCAGCGGGTGTGCGCGGCATGCGCCTGACGCAAAAAGCCCATGTCGTGTCGCTGATCGTGGCGGCCGATGGCGATATTCTCACGGCGACCGAGCGTGGCTACGGCAAGCGTACGCAGTTGGCGGAGTTCACCAAAAAAGGTCGTGGCACGCAGGGCGTGATTGGCATTCAGTGCTCCGAGCGGAATGGCGGGTTGGTCGGGGCTGTGCAAGTCACTGAGGCGCACGAACTCATGTTGATCTCCAACCAAGGCACGCTGGTGCGTACGCGTGTAGCTGAAGTGTCGCAATTGGGCCGCAACACGCAGGGGGTTACCTTGATCAAGTTGCCTGCCGATGAAGTGCTGGTCAGCGTGATGCGCCTGGACGCCGAAGAGGAAAACGGTGACGAGACGGCCATGGATGAGCCCTCCGGTCCAACTGACGGCGACGGTGATCACTCGCAAGTCGAGCCAACGACAACCGACGACTGAGCCCCGCGCCGGACTGAAACAAGAAAAACCCCGAACACTGTTTCGGGGTTTTTCTTTGGGCGCGTGACCTACGGGTATTCCAGCCTCAATGCACTCGAAGTCACAGCTCCGTCAGATGAAAAAGTCGCTCGACCGGGGTGTCAAGGGCCCGCGCCAATTTGAGGGCAAGCAATGTCGATGGCACCATCCGCTCCATTTCGATCGCATTGATGGACTTGCGGGTCGTGCCGACCAGATCAGCGAGCGCGCCCTGCGTCAGGTTCTTCTGCGCGCGTACGATTTTCAGACGATTGGCGAGTCGCTCTGCTGTCATGCATCATCCCCGGTCACGCAGCAGGAAGGTGGCAAGAAACGGGGTCGCGCCAAGGGCAACGGTCAGTGCGGTGAGTCTTAAACCAGACTGCTCGATGGACACGACCGTGCTTGTCAGGCAGAGCGAAGGCAGCGCGGCCAGCACGCCAACGAAGCCCCCTTTGCAAGCTCGTGTGATTGCGGCCCGCCGCGATTCGGCGCATGCCCAACCAGATGTCGGCAAACATGATGCTGGTGGCCAGTGCCACCAGCAGCGCGTGCCTGGTGCACCCAGAACAAGAGTCGCTGTCTGGACCATGACGACAACCGGGCTCAGCCACACCCCGGGGCGCACATTGCACGTCAGGCTGTCCGTCTGGCCCTCAGTCTCTTGCACGGCTGGGTCTCCCGGATTGAGGTGAGGCACCGGATGATAAAAGTTTGAAGTTCCATAGTGCAACGTATAGGTTACATAGACGTGTCCCGCCGGCGGCCGTACACGCTCTATTCAGCCCACCTTTCGACCCCCACTCAGGTCATGCGGAGGGCAACCACAAAGCGCTGGAGTCAGACGCAACCATGTATCGCGCAGGTGCCATTGTTACCCATGCATACGCCTTGAATTGATGTTCCGAGTACCTATCTTCGTTACAGGCGGCGGTGGCGCCGCACGATCATCAAGGAGACAGTGACATGACTCTCAATCGTCAATCCGTCTGGCATCAGGATTTCGGTACTGGTGAAGAATTCCGCCAAGCGTTGGGGCGTTTTTTCAATCCCGGCGACAGTGATCAGTCCACGGTGGAAACCAGCCAGTGGGCGCCACGAGTGGATATTCGCGAGGAGGACAAACGTTTTGTCATTCTTGCAGATGTACCTGGCGTGGATCCAGCCAGCATTGATGTGAGCATGGACAAGAGCATCCTCACGATCAAGGGCGAGCGCGTCGTTGACAGCGAAGCAAACGGCAACAAGGTGACCCGGCAGGAACGGGTGTACGGTTCGTTCCATCGCCGCTTTTCGTTGCCGGAAAGTGCTGACGCCGACGGTATCAGTGCGCATGGGAAATATGGCGTGCTGGAGATTTCCATTCCCAAGAAGCCGGAGACAACGCCGCGCCGCATTACCATCAAAACGGTCGACTGAGCGCGCACCGACCCAGGCGTGAGACGGTATCAAAGCCCCCTCGGCCGTGGATAATGGTCCACGGCTGAGCGGAGCTTTGTGCCGCGCACTACCGATGAGCGGGAGCGAGTGTGGAATTCAAAGATTATTACGACATTCTGGGCGTCAAGCCGCAGGCGACCGACGCCGAGATCAAGACTGCGTATCGCAAACTGGCGCGCAAGTACCATCCAGACAAGAACAAGGAAGCGGGCGCCGAGGAGAAGTTCAAGGCAGTCAATGAAGCCAATGAAGTACTCAAGGACGCGGAAAAGCGGCGTTCTTACGATCAACTGCGCGCAGGTGGTTATCACTCTGGCGAACAGTTTCGTCCACCACCGGGGTGGCAGTGTCAGACGCAAGGTTTTGGTGACGGCGGCGACGGGGATTTCAGCGACTTTTTCGAAAGCCTGTTCGGCCGCGGTGCAGCTGCCGGGCAGCGGGGCCAGCAGCGCCCGCGGCGTGGAAGGGACGTGCAGGCGCACGTGCAGATTGACCTGCAGACCGCGTTTGATGGTGGGCGCACCCGCCTGAGCCTGCAAGACCCAACTGGCGGCGACCGCGTGCTCGAAGTGAAGATCCCGGCGGGGATCCAGTCTGGGCAGACCATCCGGTTGTCGGGGCAAGGCCAGGCAGGCACGGCAGGTGGCCCCAGTGGCGACCTTTTGCTGGAAGTAGGTTTGCGCGATGACGCGCGCTTTCGTGTGGACGGACGCAACGTCGTGCACGTGCTGGCGATCGCACCGTGGGAAGCGGCACTGGGGGCAACCATTTCGGTACCCACGCTGGCTGGTGCAGTGGATATGCGTATACCGGCTGGCTCGCAGTCGGGGCGCAAGCTGCGGCTGAAGGGACGTGGCATGCCCGGCGCCCCTCCAGGTGATCAACTGGTGGAACTGTCTATTCGCACACCACTGGCTGAGAGTGAGGCGCAGCAAGCTGCGTATGAAGCCCTGCACGCCGAATTTGCGGGTTATGATCCCCGACGATAACGACGACTGGTTAAAATGAAGACGGCGCCACTTGGCGCCGTCTTCATTTTAACCGTTTCCGATAAGGGCTGAGGCCGATCAGCCGGGAAGAAATTCCTTAAGCGTTCTGGTCAGTTCGTCTTCCTTGATCGGTTTCGTCACGTAGGCCTTGGCGCCTTGGCGCATACCCCATACCTTGTCGGTTTCCTGATCCTTGGTCGTGACCAGCACGATGGGAATGTGTGCAGTTTCCGGATCCTTGCTGATCGTGCGTGTTGCCTGGAAGCCGTTGAGATTGGGCATCACCACGTCCATCAGGATCAGGTCAGGTTTCTCGCGCTTGGCCGCTTCCACGCCCGCCGCACCGTCTTCCGCAGTGAGTGTTTCATGGCCGAGCTTCTCGACGATGCGCTTGATGCCAAGCAACTGTGAGGGGGAATCGTCAACGATCAGGATGCGGGCCATGGCGGGTAGTTCCAATCCATTCAAAGTAGGTGATTCTAGGCCGTGGTGGCGGCACTTCCAAGCGCGCAGGTTCAACCATCACCGATACGGACCAGAGTGCGACCAAGCGAGTTGCCGCTGAGCATGCGCGCAAACGTGGCAGGCAGTTCATCGAGCGTCACCTCATGGGTGGCGACCTGGTTCAGGTGAAGCGGTTTCCACACGCTGGCCAGTTGTTGCCAGATATGCACACGCGTCGCGCGAGCCGTGGCCGCCGAAGCAATGCCGAGCAAGCTGACACCGCGGATGATGAACGGCATGACCGTGCTGCTGAACGCCATCCCGCCGGCGTTGCCGCAAAGCGCGACATTGCCATCGGCTGCGATCAGCGGCAGCAAGCCGGCCAGCATGCTGCCTCCGACGGTATCAAGTGCGCCACCGAAGCGCGCTGACTCCATCGCCTTGTCGCCAAACACGAGCTGATGGCGGTCGATGCATTCGCTGGCGCCGAGCTCGCGCAGCCAGTCGAAGTGCTCGTGCTTGCCACTGATTGCGTGCACGGAGTACCCGGCCCGCTTGAAGATGTCGATGCCCAGCGTACCAACGCCGCCGCTGGCGCCGGTCATTGCAATGGGCCCAAGTGCCGGCGTTTGGCCATTGTCCTGCATGCGCAACAGTGCGAGCGCAGCGGTGAAACCTGCCGTGCCGATAATCATGCTCTCACGCAGATCCAGCCCGGGCGGCAGCGCGATAGTGCTGTCGGCAGCAAGCCGGACATATTCAGCCAGACCACCGTCGCGGGTTTCCGACAGCCCGCTGCCGGTACACAAGACGCGGTCGCCAGGCTTGAAGCGGTGGTCGCTCGAAGCTACCACATGGCCGGCAACGTCGATGCCGCCGTTGAGCGGGAAGCGCCGCAGAATACGGCCCGAACCGGTACCGGCCAAGGCATCCTTGTAATTGATTGACGAATAGGCGACCTGCACCAGGACTTCGCCAGGAGAGAGAGCGTCCACCGTCATCGACTCGACGGCCGCGTGATGCTGGCCATCATCGCGGTGAATGCGAAACGCACGAAACATCGAACTCGACATGACAGACTCCACTCAGGCCTTGATGCTGGCCGGTCCAAGCACTCGCGCGGCGTTGCCGCCATCGTACTGCACCATCCATGCGAACAGCGTCGGGATGGATTGCCCGAACCAGATGCTCTCAAGCTGGCCGTGCGTGATGAACTGCTCCTTGGCCATGTGCTCGATCATGCCCTGCAGTTGCTGGTAATAGCCGTGGGTTTGTAGAAACGCGCACGGGAAACGGTGCAGGCCAAGTTGCGCCCATGTGAGCATCTCGAAAATTTCGTCCATCGTGCCGAAGCCACCGGGCAGGGCAACAAATCCTTCGGCCAACTCGAACATGCGGGTCTTGCGTTGATGCATGGTATCGACGACGTGCAAATCGACCCCTGAATGGGCCACCTCCAGGTCAACCAATTGGCGGGGAATGACGCCAATGACCTTGCCACCGCCAGCCAGTACCGCGTCCGCGAGCACACCCATCAGTCCTACTTTGCCCCCGCCATAGACCAGGGTGATGTGGCGTCGGGCCATTTCCGTGCCGAACTCATGGGCCAATTCGGTGTAATCGGCGTGACCACCGGTACTGGAACCGCAGTAGACACAAAGCGATGTGGGTTGCGGCATGGATCGCTCCCGAGCGGAGTGGAGACTGGTCATTGATGGAAACGCGTCGCGCGAATGTCTGGTCTCGCCTGCACTGATCAGTCGACGCGCGTGAACACGGATGCCATGGCAGGGGCGCGCCGGGGATTGAAGCCAACAGTCGCCAGGCGCCTCTGGCGCGATGAGGCTTGACTTGGTCCGCTTACTGATCCCTGGCCATCCATGGCCACTAGACCATGTAGTCAACGCGGACTCAGTTGCCCTTGTGGATCGCCCGCTTGTCAACTGACAGTGCGGCCTCGTGCACGGTTTCGGACAACGTCGGGTGGGCGTGAACGATGCGCGCCAGGTCCTCCGAGGAACCCTTGAACTCCATCGCCACGACGCACTCGGCGATCAGCTCGGACACACCCGGACCGATCATGTGCACGCCGAGGATGCGATCGGTGTCGGCATGCGCTATCACTTTCACCTGACCCACGGCTTCGTTCATGGCGACCGCACGGCCGTTCGCCGCAAAGGGAAAGCTGCCGGTCTTGAACGGCACGCCTTCGTCCGCAAGCTGCTTCTCGGTCTTGCCTGCCCAAGCCAGTTCCGGCTCGGTGTAGATCACGTACGGGATGGTATCGAAGTTGACGTGCCCCGCCTTTCCGGCGATCCACTCGGCGACGGCAATACCTTCTTCGGAGCCCTTGTGTGCAAGCATCGGGCCGCGCACGGCATCGCCAATTGCCCACACGCCGTCAACGCCGGTGTGGTTGTGGTCGTCAACCGCGATGCGATGATGATCGTCCAGTTTCACGCCGGTATCATCAGCCAGCAAGCCATCGGTGTAAGCGCGCCGGCCGACCGCTACCAGCAGCTTGTCAACGGTGAGTTGTTGCTCCCCATCCTTGTCGGTGTAGACCAGATGCACGCCGTCTTTCTTTACCTCGGCCTTGCCCAGTTTGGCGCCGAGCTTGATTTCCAGACCCTGCTTCTTGAATTCACGCTGCGCGACCTTGGCGATGTCCGCATCAGCCGCGCCCAGGAAGTCCGGCAGCGCTTCGATGATCGTGACCTCTGAGCCCAGACGCTTCCACACGCTGCCAAGCTCCAGGCCGATCACGCCGGCGCCGATGATGGCCAGGCGCTTCGGCACGGTGGAGAAATCCAGCGCGCCAGCGTTGTCCACTATGGTCTTGCCGTCGAACTTGGCAAATGGCAACTCGATGGGTACGGAACCCGAAGCAAGAATCACGTTGACCGCACTGATGGCCTGTTTGGAACCGTCGGCCGCGCTGATCTCCACCTGATTGCCTTTCAGCAATTTGCCCTTGCCGAAGAACGGCGTGACCTTGTTGGCCTTGAACAGTTGTGCGACGCCACCAGTGAACTGCTTGACGATCTTGTCCTTGCGGCCAATGAATGTGGCGATGTCGATCTTTGCATTGTCAGCGCTGATACCGTGCGCATCGAAGTTGTGCGTGAGGTTGTAGAACTGACGCGAGGAGTCGAGCAAGGCCTTGGACGGAATGCAGCCGACATTCAGACAGGTGCCACCAAGTGCCTGCTTGCCATCCTTGCCGACGAATGCATCCACGCATGCGACTTTCAGGCCGAGCTGCGCGGCACGGATCGCCGCCACATAGCCGGCCGGGCCGGCGCCGATGACGATGACATCAAATTTGTCGCTCATGGACATTCCTTGATACGGCGAGCCTGTGCTCGCAGGTAGATCTGAAATGGGCAGCGGTGCTGAAAAAACTGCTGGACAAGCATTGGTTCAATGCTTGCCCGTCACCTGAGCCTCATTGCCTGTTTGCAGCTTGCGCGGGAGGGCAATCTGCTCAGAGACCGAGCAGCATCCGCTGCGGGTTCTCCAACTGGTTCTTGATGTCGACCAGGAACAGCACAGCGTCCTTGCCGTCGATGATGCGGTGGTCGTAGCTGATGGCGATGTACATCATCGGCGCGGCAATGATCTGGCCGTTCTCGACAATTGCCCGTTCCTTGATCGTGTGCATGCCAAGGATGGCGCTTTGCGGAGGATTGACGATGGGCGTGGACAGCAGGGAACCGAACGTACCGCCGTTGGTGATGGTGAACGTGCCGCCTTGCAGGTCGTCAAGCGACAGCTTGTTCGTGCGTGCCTTGGTGGCATAGTCGGCGATGCCTTTTTCGACGTCGGCGAAGCTCATGTCCTGCACGTCGCGCAATACCGGCGTGACCAGCCCTCTATCCGTCGAGACCGCGATGGAGATGTCCTGATAGCCGTGGTAAATCACATCATTGCCATCGACCGAGGCGTTGACGTAAGGAAACCGCTTGAGTGCCTCGGCGGCCGCCTTGACGAAAAAGCTCATGAATCCGAGCTTGATCCCGTGCTGCTTCTGAAATGCTTCGCCGAGCGCTTTGCGCATCTTGACCACCTCGGCCAGATTCACTTCGTTGAACGAAGTGAGCATGGCTATGGAGTTTTTCGACTGCATCAGGCGCTCGGCGATGCGCGCACGCATCCGCGTCATCGGTACGCGTTCTTCCGGACGCGCGCCGGCTGTCGGCTTGGCAGCCGGTGTACTGGCAACTGGCGCGGCGGCAGGCGCATGGTCACCCTTGCTGTAGTTGACCAGATCTTCCTTCGTCACGCGGCCATCGCGGCCGGTGCCAGCCACCTTGGACGCGTCGATGTGTTCCTCGGTTGCGACGCGCCGGCCCGCCGGGGAAAGGTCGTCATTATCCCTGGCCGCTGCTTGCGGTGCGCTGGCCGCGGGCTCCGCTGCAGCGGCCTTTGTTGCTGCAGCCGCTGGCCCTGCGGCCTCCGGAGCCGCAGCCTCCGGGGGTGCCGCAGCCACTGCGCCGGCTTCGATGATCGCGAGGACCTGCTCGCTGGTGACCACGTCGCCAACCTGATGCTTGATTTCCTTCAGCACGCCGTCAACCGGCGATGGCACTTCGAGCACCACTTTGTCGGTCTCAAGATCAACCAGATTCTCGTCACGTTTTACCGCGTCACCGGCTTTCTTGTGCCAACTGGCGATCGTGGCGTCGGAGACGGACTCAGGCAGGACGGGAACTTTGACTTCGGTGGACATGCTGGTCTTACTCCGCAGATGAATCGGTGCCGATCGGCGCAACCAACGCCTGTTCGACGAGTGCAGCCTGTTCGGCGATATGAGTTTTCAGATGACCGGTGGCCGGCGCCGGCGAGCGTGCACGCCCAGCGTAGTGCAGGCTGTGCTTGCTGCCGACACATACCTGCAGGTGGTGACGAATCTGGAACCAGGCCCCTTGATTCATCGGCTCTTCCTGACACCAGATCACTTCCTCGGCATGGGGATATTTCGCCAGCTCGGCACTCACTTCGCTGCGCGGGAAGGGATAGAGCTGTTCCACGCGGACGATGGCGACTTCACCCAATTCGTCTTTCGTGGCGTGCTCGAACAGGTCGTAGTAGACCTTGCCCGAGCACAACACCACACGCGTCACCTTCTTGGCCGCGAGCTTGCGCGACTCGCCAAGCACCAAGCGGAAGCTGCCGTTGGCCAGCTCGTCCAGCGAAGACACCGCCAGCTTGTGCCGCAGCAGCGATTTGGGCGTCATCACGATCAAGGGTTTGCGTGCCGGGCGCAGCATCTGCCGGCGCATCATGTGGAAGTTCTGAGCGGGCGTGGTGGGTACACACACCGACATGTTGTCCTTCGCGCACATCTGCAGATAGCGCTCCAGGCGGGCCGAGGAATGCTCCGGCCCCTGGCCTTCGTAACCGTGTGGCAACAGCAGTACCAGTCCGCACAGGCGGTCCCATTTCGCTTCGCCGGACGTGATGAACTGATCGATCACCACCTGTGCGCCGTTGGCGAAGTCGCCGAACTGTGCCTCCCAGATGTTCAACGTATCCGGGTCGGTGGTGGAGTGACCGTACTCGAATGCCATCACGGCGTTTTCGCTCAGCAGTGAATCGATCACTTCGACGTCGGCACCGGCGCGGATCGTTGCCAGTGGCATGAAGGTGTGGCCATCAGTCTGATCGTGCAGCACCGCGTGCCGGTGGAAGAATGTACCGCGGCTGGTGTCCTGGCCGACCAGTCGCAAGTCGTGACCAGCGTCAACCAGCGTGGCGTAGGCGAGGTTCTCCGCGAAACCCCAGTCGGCGGGGTGCTCACCGGCCAGCATCTGCCGACGGCCTTCGTAGATCTTGGCGACGCGCGGGTGCAGGTTCATATCGGCCGGAATGGCAAGGAGCTGCCCAGCCAGGTCGTGCAGTTTTTTCTCTGGAACCCGGGTATCGGTTGGGGTGGATAGTTTGCCGTCGGTGAATCGCGCCCAGTCGACCCGGCCGTCGCGGTCAGGCGTGGGGTCGACGTCGGTCATCGCCTTGCCCGCTTCCAGACGCTCGCGGTACGCCTCAAACTGCTTTTGTGCTTCGCCCTCGGCAAGTACGCCTTGCTTGACCAGTCGCTGCTGATAGAGATCGCGTGCCGTGGGACGAGCGCGGATGACCTTGTACATCACTGGCTGGGTGGCAGCCGGTTCGTCTGCCTCGTTGTGGCCAAGACGGCGGTAGCACACCAGATCAATGACTACGTCGCGCTGGAACTGCTCGCGGAACGCGTAGGCGAGGCGCGTGCACTCGATGACGGCTTCAGGATCATCGCCGTTGACGTGCAGCACGGGCGCGTTGACCATCTTGGCCAGATCGGTGCAGTACATCGTCGAGCGCGCGTCCTGTGGATTGGACGTGGTGAAGCCGACCTGGTTGTTGATCACGATATGCAGGGAGCCGCCGATCCGGAAGCCGCGTGCCTGCGACATGTTGATCAGCTCCATGTTGACGCCTTGTCCGGAAAAGGACGCGTCACCATGGATCAGTACGGCCATGGACAGCCGGTGTCCACTGTCGCGTCGGCGAGTTTGCCGCGCGTGAACCGAACCGGCGACGACCGAGTTCACGATCTCCAGATGTGACGGGTTGAACGCGAGCGCCACGTGCACGCCACCGTTGGGGGTCTTGACGTCGGTGGAGAACCCCAAATGGTATTTGACGTCACCGGTGTGCGCCGGATCGTCTGGCTGCTCGAACTTTCCCTCGAATTCGTCGAACAGTGTTTTTGGCGGCTTGCCGAGGATGTTCACCAGTACATTGAGGCGCCCGCGATGGGCCATGCCGATGACCACTTCCTTGATGCCTTTGTCGCCGGCCGCGCGCACGATGTCGTCGAGCATCGGGATCAGGCTGTCACCGCCCTCCAGCGAGAAACGCTTCTGACCAACGTATTTGGTATGCAGATAGCGTTCGAGACCTTCCGCGGCGGTCAGGCCGTCAAGGACGCGCTGCTTGCCGGCGTTATCCAGGCCGCTGTCGCCGGCAGCCTGCTCGAGGCGCGTGTAGATCCAGTTGCGCTGCTCGTGATTGCTGATGTGCATGAACTCGGCGCCAATCGTGCTGGCGTAGGTTTTCTGCAAGCGCGCGAGTAGATCACGCAGCTTCATGCGCTGGCCGTTGCCGGCGTAGTTGCCGGTATCAAACTCGGTATCCAGGTCTGCGTCACTCAGGCCGTGAAATGGCAGCCCCAGATCGGGTGCCTGCATTTTTCCGGCCAGGCCCAGTGGGTCGAGATCGGCGGCAAGATGGCCGCGTGAGCGATACGCGGTAAGCAGGCGCAGAACCCCGGCCTGCTTGCGTGCATGTTCATCGCTGACCGGCGCGGCAACTTGCCGCGAGCCTCGCTGTTGCTGGGCAGCTTCGATGCGAGCGATTGCCGCGGCGGGGGAAATGTCACCAGCCTCGCGACCCTTGAAAGCGTCGAAGTAGTGGCTCCACTGTGGCGACACGGACGACGAATCACTCAGCCAGGCGTTGTACAGCGCCTCAACATAATCAGCGTTGCCGCCAGCCAGGGCCGATGATTCGGAAAACTCGCGGATTGAATTTGTACTCACATCACCACCAGCACGGAAAGGAATTTGCATCCATCGATCTGACCCTGGAAAGTCACACTTTTACATCGGCGTCGGGCACCGACATGGTTTCAGGCAGATGGCGGAAGTCGATCCCCCAATTATAGCCTTCGCCTGCTGCGATGCGGCAACTCGATTGACAGGTTGTGGTTGCGTTGCAGCGCCTGTGCCGAGGTGGCGAGCAAGGTGAAGTGAGGATTTGCCCGCGCATTGGCCGGGCTTCGGCGTCATTCCGCCGACGACCTAAAGATCAAGGGTAGTCAGAATGCTGGCACGCTCGGCGCGTTCCCAGACCTCATTGAAGTGTTGGCGCAACGCTACCTGCGCCGCGCGCTGATCGCGCGCAGCACGACCTGCCGGGTGCCTGGCGTCGGGCAGAAACAGATAACCACCAGTGTCGTTGAGCAGGTACGCGCTCGGATAGGTCAAATCCATCGCTTCCAGGGGCGTACGGATCCGGAACGCACTGGGCAGGCGTTGCGCAAGCGGAATCAATGCGTGGTCGGCGCCCAGCGCGGCGGCCGGGTCGTGCAGCAGGATACGGATACTCGCCGCGCGACCGGACGTGGCAATGCGGCGCAACTGGGCCAGCTCCTCTGCACTGGCGTACATGTCGCTGTCCAATGCCGGCAGGTAAATCAGCAGTTGATGTCGCGCATCGGTCAGCAATTGCAGCCGCGCGATGGCAACCTCGCTGCGATTGCCGGCAGCGAGCCTGCCGGTGTCGCGCGGTGCAGGTGGCGAATCGGCGGGCACGGCCACGGGCAAACGCATCATGCGGTGCGCCATGCCGGCATCCGCGAACTCTGCGCCATACGCCGTGAACCCGGCGTGCTCATAAAAACCGATGGCACTGACTTGCGCGGCAAGGACGACTTCATCCTGACCCTGGGCGCGCGCGCGGGCGGTCAATTCGCGCAGCAGCGCCTTGCCCACGCCACGACCGCGCCAGGCTGCGCGTACCGCCATGCGCTCAATCTTGTGGTCGGCATTGAGGCGCGCGCAGCCCAGCGTTTGTCCGCTGTCGTCGCGTGCCAGTACGTGCCAGCAGGCCTCATCTTGCCCATCCTGCTCACGCGCTTCAGGCACGTTCTGGCCGAGCACGAACACTTCATGGCGCAGCTCACACAACGCGGCCCGCTGCTCCGCATCGGCCCAGTCGGCAACCTCGACATGGAAGTCCTGCAGCTTCATCGGCGGCGGTGCTTGCGCAAGCGCAGATGGCCGTCGTTGAGTAACGCGAGTATCAACGTGCCATCAGTCTCATCCAGCGGGTCGGGAACCGACAGGACGCGTTGCGCGCAGAGCAGTTGGGCCAGCGCGGGCGTGGCCGGGTATGCCTCGCCATTTGCGTACAGCGTGCAGGTGGCGCGATGACGGCTCCACGCCAGACGGGTCCACGGGTGGCGCAACAGTTCCGCGCCCGGTGTGAGCTGTTTGGCAAGCGCAGCAGTCGTCAGTGGCTTGTCGATCGGCAGCACCCTCTGCGCGTTGCGGTAACGGGTGATGAAACGACCGAACCAGTCCATCAGCATGGCGTTGTCCAGCGCCGCGGCGAAAGGCAGGGCGCGGCGCAGGCGGACAACCGTGGCGTGATCGATCTCGCCGATGTATGTGGCGGGTCGCAGGTCCGGATCGGTGTAGCGCAAATCGTCAGGCAGTCGCTCGGCGATATGGTCGGCCAGATCGCCGGTCAGCTCCGCTTGAGATGGCGCGCGCATGCCGACCGAGAGGGTCATGCACGGGCCGGCAAATGCCACGCCATCATGTGGCACGCCCGGCGGCAGGTACAACATGTCACCTGCTTCCAGCAGCCATTCGTGCGTGGGCTCGAAGTGCACCAGTTGCTTGAGCTCCACGTCGGCACGGAAGTCTTTTGGCGCAGACGGATCGGTGCTGATCGCCCAGTGCCGCTGGCCGAGGCCCTGCAGCAGAAACACATCATATTGATCAATGTGCGCACCGACGCCACCACCGTCTTCGGCGTAGGACACCATGATGTCGTCCACGCGCCAACTCGGCAAAAACGTGAAGTGCTCCAGCAGGCGCGCCACGTCGGCATCCCACTTGTCGACATCCTGCACCAGCAAGGTCCAGTCATGAGTTGGAGTCCTGGCAAAGTCGGCTTCGCTCAAGGGGCCGGTTGTGACATGCCAGTGGTCACGCTTTTCGTCGTGCACGATCAGTCGGGACAGCGCCGCATCCTCGCAGGCCAGGCCGGCCAGGTCGTCGGGCTGCAGTGGTGACTGGAAGTCGGGGAACGCGTGGCGAATCAACAGCGGCTTTTTTTGCCAATAGTCGCGCAAGAAGCGCGTAGCCGACATGCCCAGCGGCAGCTTGGCGGAACCATGGACTTCGATGGGAAGATCGGTAGGTTTGCTCATTGGCCGGATTGTAGCGGGGGCTGGCGTCGAGTGACGTCCATGCGGCATTGTGGCGTGCACGTTCCCGGCCAGAGAGGCTGCCGCCCGGGATTTTGTGGGCGCTTCCCTGTACGGTTTGCACACTGCGGTCGTGGATGCGCTGCACATTGCCGCGCAGGACAGAAACGGCACGGAGCCAACTTGGGAGCGAAGATGAAATCGTCACACTTGCGCACAACAATGCTCGCGACATCCCTGCTGGTGTCCGTGGGGTTTGCGGTACAAGCGGCAGTGGCGCCCTCTGTTGAATTCCCGCCAGACGCATTTCCGTCCATGTATCAGCCGCTGCCCGCGCAGACGACCGTGATCCAGCACGCGACAATCTATACCGGCACTGGCGAGCGCATCGACGATGGCACGGTGGTCCTGCGTGACGGCAAGATCGCCGCGATCGGCCAGCACGTCGACGCGCCGGCGGGTGCGGTTGTCATCGATGCCAAGGGTAAGTACGTCACCCCCGGCCTGATTGACGTGCACTCGCACCAGGGCGTTTATCCGTCGCCGTCGGTCGAGGCTACGGCCCAAGGCAACGAAATGACGAACCCGAACACGGCCCAGGTGATGGCCGAGCATTCGGTCTGGCCGCAGGACCCGGGCTTCAACACCGCGCGCGCCGGTGGCGTGACCACGCTGGAGATCCTGCCCGGTTCCGGCAACCTGATCGGCGGCCGCGGCGTGGTGCTGAAGAACGTTCCGGCCACGACCGTGCAGGCAATGAAGTTTCCGGACGCACCGTACGGGCTGAAGATGGCGTGCGGCGAGAACCCGATGCGGGTTTACGGCAGTCGCCATCAGTTTCCGTCGACCATCATGGGTGACGTCGCCGGGTATAGGCAGGCGTTTGCCGACGCCCAGGCTTATGACCGCGAATGGCAGGCGTGGGATGCGAAAGTCAAAGCCAAGGGCGTCGCCGACGCCGGCGCGCCGCCGAAGCGTGACCTGGTCAAGGAAACCCTGGTCGAAGTGATCGACGGCAAGATCCTGGTGCAGATGCATTGCTACCGTTCGGACGAGATGGCCGCGATGCTCGACGTTGCCCGGGAGTTCGGCTTCAAGATCACCGCGTTCCACCATGCCGTCGAGGCTTACAAGATCCCGCAGTTGCTGGCGAAAACCGACACCTGTGCGGCAGTGTGGGCCGACTGGTGGGGATTCAAGATGGAGGCTTGGGACGGCATCCGGGCAAACCTTGCGATGGTCGACGCCGCTGGTGCCTGCGCACTGATCCATTCGGATGACGCGAACGGCATTCAGCGTCTCAACCAGGAGGTGACCAAGGCGTGGGCTGCGGGCCGGCAAGCGGGCCTGGACATCAGCAAGGAGCACGCGGTGATGTGGATGACGCTCAATCCGGCGAAGGTGCTCGGCCTGGCTGATCGCATCGGCTCGCTGGAGCCGGGCAAGGATGCCGACGTGGTGCTCTGGAGCAGCGACCCGTTCAGCGTCTACGCGCGCACGGAGAAGGTATTTCTCGACGGCGCTGTCGTCTACGACCGGGCCGACGCGACGCGGCAGGCGAAGTCGGACTTCATGCTCGGCAGCTTCGTCGAACCGCATGCCGCCAATGCCACCGGCACTGCCACTGTGGAGGGCACGCCATGAAGTACCTGGTCGTGCTGCTCGCGCTGCTCTGCGTTGCATGCAGTCCCGCCGATCGATCCGAGCGCCAGGCCGCCAATGCCGCTCCCACTGGTGGTGCCAACATTCACTCTGCGACCTACGCGATTACCGGCGGCACGGTGTACACGCTTGGCGTTGCCGGCAAGATCGAACACGGTACGGTGCTGGTCAAGGACGGTCGGATCGCTGCGGTCGGCGCCGATGTCGACATCCCGGCGAACGCCGAGCGCATCGATGCCACCGGCAAGATCGTCACCCCCGGCATCTTCGATCCGCAGAGCCAGTTCGGTATCGTTGAAGTCGGGGCGGTCAAGGAAACCCGCGATGCATCGGCGGGTAACTCGCGCTTCAGCGCCGCGTTCGACGTTGCCGACGCGGTCAATCCGCGCTCGGTGCTGATCCCGGTCAATCGCATTGCGGGTGTCACCCGCGCGATGGTGTCGCCCACCGGCGGTGACGACCACATCATCGCTGGCCGTGGCGCCATCATCGACCTGGGCTCCACCACCGGTTTCATTCACCGCGATCCAGCGGCGATGTTTGCTGCGCTCGGTGAATCGGGCGCGAAACTCGCTGGCGGATCGCGAGCGGCAGCTTTGCTGGCACTTCGCGAGGCGCTGCAGGATGCACGCGATTACGCCGCCAACGCCAGCGCGTATGCCACCAACCAACGCCGCAGCTACGCGCTGACCAGACTCGATCTGGAGGCGTTGGGCCCGGTGCTGGACGGCAAGGAACCGCTGGTGATCCACGTCGAGCGCGCCAGCGATATCGAAGCGGCATTGCGCCTGGCACGCGACTTCAAACTGCAGCTGATCGTCTCCGGCGGCGCCGAGGCGTGGATGGTCGCCGCGCAGCTTGCCAACGCTCACGTGCCGGTACTGCTCAACCCGCTGGAAGACCTGCCGACGCACTTCGAGACGCTGGGCTCGACCCTGGAGAACGCCGCGCGCCTGCAGCGCGCCGGGGTCCTGATCGCGTTCGCCACGGGCGACACGCACAACGCCCGCAACGTCACCCAGGCTGCCGGCAACGC
>JBDSWR010000004.1:0-22809 GCA_039926605.1 Rhodanobacter sp.
GGCCCGGTCGAGGACGTGGTGAGCAAGGCGCTCAACGACTACCTGCTCGAGAACCCGGTCGACGCCAAGATCATCTGCGGCAAGATCGTCGACGCGGCGCGGGCGCGCGAGGCGGCGAGGAAGGCACGCGAGATGACGCGGCGCAAGGGCGTGCTCGACGGCATGGGCCTGCCCGGCAAGCTGGCCGACTGCCAGGAGAAGGATCCGGCGCTCTGCGAGATCTACATCGTCGAGGGGGACTCGGCCGGCGGCTCCGCCAAGCAAGGCCGCGACCGCAAGTTCCAGGCGATCCTGCCGCTGCGCGGCAAGATCCTCAATACCTGGGAAGTGGAATCCAGCCAGGTGCTCGCCTCCGAGGAAGTGCACAACCTCTCCGTGGCGATTGGCTGCGATCCGGGCACCAACGATCTGTCGGGCCTGCGCTACGGCAAGATCATCGTGCTCGCCGATGCCGATTCCGATGGTCTGCACATCGCCACGCTGCTGGCCGCATTGTTTCTCAAGCACTTCCCCAAGCTGGTAAGCGAAGGCCACGTGTTCATCGCCATGCCGCCGTTGTTCCGCGTCGACGTCGGCAAGCAGGTTTTCTACTGCCTGGATGAAAGCGAGAAGCAGGCCATGCTGCAACGGATCGAACGCGAGAAAATGAAGGGCGCGGTCAGCACCACCCGGTTCAAGGGCCTGGGCGAAATGAACCCGCCGCAGTTGCGCGAATCCACCATTCATCCCGACACGCGCCGTCTGGTGCAATTGACCATCAATGATGACACCGGCGACACCAGCACGACGAAACTGATGGACATGCTGTTGTCGAAGAAACGCGCTGGTGATCGCAAAGTGTGGCTGGAAGAAAAAGGCGATCTGGCGACGCTGGAAGTCTAAACACCGCTGGTGCTTGTCGCGCCCCGACGCAGCGCGCATGCTGGCGTCATGCCAGTCGCGTGTCCCGCCTCTGCATCCCCGCAGTTCCGCGGTCAGTACAGGACATGGTGCAAACGTGAGCGCCAGCACACCAGCCGAACGCACCGAACTTACCCGACTGCTGGTACGCGTCGCGCGCAAGGATCAATCAGCGTTTGCCGAGCTGTACAAGCGCACTTCATCCAAACTGTTTGGCGTCTGTGTGCGCATGCTGCGCGACCGCAGTGACGCCGAAGAGGTGCTCCAGGAAACCTGGACGACGGTGTGGCGACGCGCTGCCAGCTTCGATGCCGACAAAGCCAGCGCCATCACCTGGCTGGTCACGCTGGCGCGCAACAAGGCCATTGACCGGCTGCGCCAGCACCGTGAGCAGCAACTGGACGATCCGCTCCGGCTGGAAGAAGTCGCCGATGGCGGCGCCACCCCGGCCGCCGGTGCCGAAACCAGTCAGGAGTATCAACGCCTGCAGCGCTGCCTCGAAACGCTCGAGCCGCAACAGCGTAACGCCGTGCGTGAAGCCTTTTTCACGGGAGCAACGTATAACGAATTGGCGACGCGCTGCACGGTGCCGCTGGGAACGATGAAAAGCTGGATTCGCCGCAGCCTGCTGCAATTGCGCACATGTCTTGACCAATGAACACACCTGCCGCCCTTGATCGCGAGGACCCACGCTACGCCGAGTATGTGCTCGGCGTGCTGGACGCTGCGGCACGCGCAGCGGTCGAGCAGGAAATGGCTGACAACCCGCAAGCAGCCGCGGCGGTTTCACTCTGGCAACAGCGCCTGACGCCGTTGAGTGAGGAAATCGACGCCAGCACACCGCCAGCTTACGTGTGGGCCCGGATTCGCGCAGACTTGCAACTCGCAGAGCCGGCCAGGAATGCCCAGCCGCGGGCAAGTTTGTGGGACAACCTGCCGCTGTGGCGCTGGCTGGGCATTGGTGCCAGCTTGGTGGCAGCCGCCAGCATCGCGTTCATGTTGACGGTGCCACGTGCAGTCATGACGCCACCAGCCATCAGCGCCGGTTACATGGCGTCGACCATCCAGCAAGACGACGGCAGCACGGGCTGGACCGCCACGATGGATCTGCAACACGCGCGAATGATCGTGGTACCGGCGAGCCCGGCATTGTTCGCACCCGGGAGGTCGCCCGAGCTGTGGTTGATCCCGGCGGGCGGGAAGCCCGTTTCGCTGGGAATGATCGCCAGCGACCGGCCGACCTCCATCGCACTGCGCGCCGGGTTGCTGTCGCAACTGAGCGCAACCGCCGTCCTCGCAGTCTCGGTCGAGCCAGATGGTGGCTCACCCACGGGCCAGCCTACCGGTGCGGTCATGGCCAAAGGTGCCATCACGAGTACGTAATTGGTGTTGGCCGCTGAAGCGAAGCTTGCCGAAACTGAATCGCCGCTGCGCCCAGTGCATCCACACATAGCTCCGCTGCGTACCTACCAGTGCTTCCGATCCGCGAAGTGGAAAACACTGGAGAACAACATGAAGACCAATCGCCGCATGCGCCGCCTCGTCATCGGCTTGTCACTGGCCCTGGGTGCCGTCGCCGCCGTACCGATGGCCGCAGTTGCTGCACCGACTGGCGCCATGAACATGAACATGGACAAGACCGTGATGGTTGGCGGTGCCGCCATGCTGCCGTCACGCAACATCGTGCAGAACGCGATGAACTCGAAAGACCACACGACGCTCGTCGCTGCGGTGAAGGCAGCCGGTCTGGTCGACACGCTGTCGAGCCAAGGCCCGTTTACCGTGTTCGCACCAACCAATGAAGCGTTTGCCGCCCTGCCGGCCGGAACGGTGGACAACCTGCTGAAGCCGGAGAACAAGGCAACACTGGTCAAGATCCTCACCTATCACGTGGTGCCGGGCAAGATGACCGCGCATGACCTCAGCCAGGCGGTAACCGCTGGTGGTGGCAAGGCGATGCTGAAGACCGTCGAAGGTGATTCGATTACGGTCAGCAAGGACGGCGATGCCTGGACCGTCACTGATGAGAAAGGCAACGTGGCTAACATCTCCATTGCCGATGTCATGCAGTCCAACGGCGTGATCTTCGTGATCGACAAAGTGCTTATGCCATAACCGCTGCGCACACACCACGCTCAGCCGCCCCGACATGCTTGTCAGGGCGGCTGTTTTTGTCGTGACGGCGGCGCTAAGGTGGCGGTCAACATTCCTCGGGCACCGACCATGGCCTTGCTACCGCCACTCAACCTGCAACGCTGGATCGACGAACACCGTCACTTGCTGAAGCCGCCGGTGGGCAACAAATGCATCGTTGATGGCGACTTCATCATCATGATCGTCGGCGGCCCGAACGTGCGCACCGACTACCACTACGACGAAGGTCCGGAGTTTTTCTACCAGATCGAAGGCGACATCACGCTGAAGGTGCAGGACGACGGCGTGGCCCGCGACATTCCGCTGCGTGCCGGCGAAATTTTCTATCTGCCGCCGCGCGTGCCGCACTCGCCGAACCGGCAGGCCGGATCGATCGGTCTGGTGATCGAGCGTCGCCGCATCGCCAGCGAGACCGACGGCCTGATGTGGTTCTGCGAGCAATGCAACCACAAGCTGTATGAGGAGTACTTCGTGCTGGACAGCATCGAGCACGACTTTCCTCCCGTATTCGAGCGCTTCTACCGCTCACTTGACGCGCGCACCTGCGGCGTTTGCGGACACGTGCACCCCGCTCCCGACAAATACCGGTAGGAGCCCGCTCGCGGGATCCTGAGTGGTCCGATCAAGATGAAATCGGGCCGTTCAACTCGAACAACGCAAGTCGTTGGGATCATCACCGTGGTGCTGGTGCTGCTCACGCCGCGACACTTTCCCTCAGCCGATGACTCTGGACGGTCTGCGCCGGGTTCGACCGGACCCTCGACAACACCCTGGCGCAATACGATCGACATAGTGGTCCGAGCCACCGCGCACCAGGCCCGTCACGCACTGCGTGCCAGCCACTTGCCGGCCATGCGGCGCAGCGAACTGTCGAGCGTGACGTCGTTCGCAACGTCTCGCACCGGTCGCCACGCCAGCGCGCGCGATTCGTGATTGCGCGTGAAGTGCTCATCAGCACCAGCACGAACCACATGGCGCACGTCGTAGTGCCAGTGGTCTGCCTGCGTACCGCGCAGCGGGATGCGGTGCCGATCAATATCGAAAATGCCGCCCTCGATCCGCGATCCGGTCACCCCGGTTTCTTCACCCGCCTCGCGCAATGCCACCTGCGCCAGATCCGCATCGCCAACCGCATGCCCACCCGGCTGCAGCCAACGACCAAGCTTGCGATGGTGCAGCAACAACACACGCTGGCCATCGGCACTCACCAACCAGGCTGAACCGGTGAAGTGGCCGTGCGCGTGCCGGCGTTCGAATATACCTTCCGGCGTAGCCAGGAAATGTTCGAACTGCGCAACTGTTGCCGCTTCAGCAGGCCACAAATCGCGGTAGCGTCGAAGCGCGTCAATCAGGCTGTCGATAATTTGTTGCACAGGCGTCCCAAGGTGCATGAAACATCATCGCGACTGACTCGTGATTGCGCGCTGATGAAGCTTGAACTCGTTTTACCGCTAGGATATGTTGGCACGCTATTGCTGCATGTGCATCGCACTCATTGCTGCCGAGCGGAAACTGGCCAGACCACATTAAGGGGAGCCTGATGCTACGAGACTTGTTTGCCACCCATGGCATTGAAGCGATGCCCCGCGTCGACGCCGGTGAACCGGTCGAGGGCGGGCCTCAGGGCGAAGTCACCCTCAAGCGGGCATTGACCGCCAAACACCTGGTGATGCTGGGAATCGGCGCAGTGATCGGCGCGGGGATCTTCGTGCTGACGGGTACGGCTGCCGCGCAGTTTGCTGGCCCGGCGTTGGTGCTCAGTTTCGTCCTGGCCGGGTTTGCCTGCGCTCTGGCGGGACTGTGCTACGCGGAGTTCGCGGCGATGCTGCCAGTATCCGGCAGCGCCTACTCGTATTCCTACGCGACACTCGGCGAGGTTGTCGCCTGGTTCGTCGGCTGGAACCTGGTGCTTGAGTACCTGTTTGCAGCATCGACCGTGGCCGTTGGCTGGTCCGGCTACTTCAACGAAATGCTGAGCATGCTCACAGCGGCAACCGGCATGAACTTCAACCTGCCGGCGGCGCTGGCGTCAGCACCTTTCACGTTTGATGCCACGCACCACCTGGTCACCACGGGCACATTGATCAACGTACCGGCGATTGCAATCGTCGCGGCCATCAGTTGGTTGTGCTACCTCGGCATCACCCAATCGGCGTCGGTCAACGCGATCATCGTGGCGATCAAGGTCATCGTGATTCTGCTGTTCCTCATTGTCACCTATCACTTCATCAACCCGGACCTCTGGCACCCGTTCATACCCGCCAACGAGGGTGGGTCAAAGTATGGCTGGAGTGGCGTGATTCGTGGCGCCACGCTGGTGTTCTTCGCATATATCGGGTTCGATGCGGTATCCACTGCCGCCGGCGAAGCGAAGAATCCGCAGCGCGACATGCCCATCGGCATTCTCGGCTCATTGCTGATTTGTACGGTGCTGTATATCGCCATGGCCGCAGCATTGACCGGTCTGGCGCCGTTCCGCGAACTCGACACGCCCGAACCGGTTGCCACTGCGCTGAACTATGTCCTGGGTACCGTCGCCGCGGGCAGCACGGCAAGCTTCGTGTTGAGCTCGATGAAGATCCTGGTGGTGTTTGCCGCACTGGCCGGCTTGAGTTCGGTCGTGCTGGTGATGCTGATGGGCCAACCGCGCATTTTCTACGCGATGTCGCACGACGGCCTGATGCCCAAAGTGTTTGGCAAATTGCACCCCACGCATCGCACGCCATACATCGGCACGATCATCGTCGGGCTGATTGCGGCGGTCCTGGCAGGCTTGTTTCCAGTGGGTGTGCTCGGTGACCTGGTGTCAATGGGCACGCTGCTGGCATTCACCACGGTGTGTATCGGCGTTTTCGTGCTGCGGCACACGCGCCCGGAAATTCCACGCGCGTTCCGCGTGCCCGTGTATTGGCTGGTCTGCCCACTCGGCGCCATCGTCTGCCTGTTCCTGTTCTGGCAGGCATTCGAAACGCTGTGGCCGCTGCTGATCGGATGGACCGCAATCGGCTTCTCGATCTACGGCGTCTACGGTTATCGGCACAGCAGGTTGCGCCGCAAGCCAGCCTGATCAACACCGGCCGGCATGCACCGCGCTGGCCGTTGCTTGTGCGGACGTGAGACACATTGTCCCCGGCTCCGGCCGCATCGCTCCAAGAAAGACTCAAACTCATGCTCAACCAGTTGCTCGCCCGCAAAACCGACTTCACCAGCGAAGACGACACGCAGGGCCCCACCCTGCGTCGCACGCTGGGGCCCTGGGGGCTGACCGCCATAGGGATTGGCGCAGTCATTGGCGGCGGCATATTCGTGATTTCGGGACACGCCGCCGCCGACTTTGCCGGACCAGCAGTGATCATGTCGTTTTTGCTGGCCGCCATCTGCAGCACGTTCACCGCCCTGTGCTACGCCGAATTCGCGACGCTGATCCCACTCTCCGGTAGCGCTTATTCCTATGCCTACGCCACCCTGGGCGAACTGATGGCATGGTTCATCGGCTGGAACCTGGTGCTCGAGTACGGGGTTTCCGCATCCGCCGTGGCGGTAAGCTGGACTGGCTATCTGCTCAGCCTGCTCGCACACATCGGCACAACCTTCAACATGGATTTGAGCCTGCCGGCGGCGCTGACGAACGCACCGCTGCAATTCACGGCCGACCATCAATTGGTCGCCACTGGCGCGCTGTTCAATTTGCCGGCGGTGGCGTTGATCCTGCTGCTGACCTGGATTTGTTACGTCGGCATCCGCGAGTCGAGTCTGGCCAACGCTGCCATGGTCGTGGTCAAGGTAGGCCTGGTCGTGCTGGTGATCGTGGTTGGTTGGCGCTATGTCGACCCATCCAACTGGACGCCATTCGTGCCCGAGTCGCAAGGGAACTACAAGTACGGCTGGAGCGGCGTCATGCGTGGTGCCGCGATGGTGTTCTTCGCCTACATCGGCTTCGAAGCCACGTCAGTCGCGGCCCAGGAGGCGCGCAATCCGCAGCGCGACTTGCCGATCGGCATTCTCGCCTCACTGGCAATCTGTACCGTGCTGTATATCGCCATGGCGGCGGTCATGACCGGCCTCACGTCATACAGTTTGCTGGGCACCGATCAACCGGTGGTGACTGCGCTGCAGGGACATCCGCAACTGAGCTGGTTGCGTTGGGTCGTTGAAGCCGGCGCCTTGCTCGGCCTGGCCTCGGTGGTGTTGGTGATGATCATCGCGCAGCCGCGCATCTTCATGATCATGGCGCGCGATGGCATGCTCCCGAAGATCTTCACGCGCATCCACCCTGTTCACCGCACGCCACACCTCAATACCCTCATCACCGGTGCTGCGATCGCGTTGCTCGCAGCGATTTTTCCGCTGGACGTACTCGCTGACCTGGTGTCGATGGGCACGCTGATCGCGTTCATCGCGGTATGCGCCGGGGTGTGGATCTTGCGCCACACGCACCCTGAATTGCCGCGCACGTTTCGCGTGCCATGGGCGCCAGTGATCTGCTCGCTCGGGATCCTGAGCTGCATGGCGTTGCTTTCGACCATGGCCTGGTACAACTGGACACTGATGATCGTGTGGACAATCGCCGGCTTGGCGATCTATTTCCTGTACGGATACCGGCACAGCCGGCTGCGGACGCTTCCGCCGACAACGGAATAAATCCCGCAAGGCGGCGCAACGCCGGCGAAAGATCCGTAACGTCGGCGAAAGCGCCCGAATGATGCAAAGCGGGCAAAATGCCAAGGCGCTCACGCTTTCGCATCGTAATTCTCACGCAAGTTACTGTTTATGAAGTACTTAACGAGAATTTTGCAACAGAAATCTGGGGTGGACACGCTCTTTCGGCAGGCGCGGGAGTATCATCCTTGGACCGCGGGATTTCACTTGGCAGTGGGCCCTCGGATCGCTGCCCGGCGCGTCAGGTGGATCAGCTCCTTAGCCTGTCGTGTTCCGGGCAGCACTTTGTCTGTTACCCGCATCTCCCGCGCCGCCCTCCTCACCAGCATAATCACGCGCTGTCGAATCAGCTTGCTGAAGTGCAGCGGAAAGTCGAGCTTCGCTTACGAAAAAAGGCCGGCTGACGCCGGCCTTCTGGATCGAAACACACTCCGCTCAGGCTGCCTTTGGTGCATGCCCCGCACACCAGCCCTTCGCGTTGACTGACTTGCCCGGGAACAACTGACACGGACCGCGGCCAGTTGGACCACCACTGTAGAACTGGCAGTTCGCGCAATCATTACCGGCCTTGTGCTTGGCGTTCGTCGACTTGGTATTGTTCTCGACATAGCTCAAAGCTTTTGCCGACGCGTCGCTTTCACTCAGCGCCGGCAAATCGGCCGCTCGCGCAAACTGTGGCAGGCCACCCATAACCACTGCCGCAACCGTCGTACCCGCAGCAACCTTGAGGAAACGGCGACGCGATTCGTTATCTGTTTCGTTGGACATGGTGCAACCTCCGTCGTGGACATTCGATCCAGGCCCCCGGCACTGGACTGCGGCTATCGTAACCTGCAACAACCAACGATTCCTGACTTGCGAGAATGGCTCTCATTACCAGCGCTGGGCAGATACATGCATGGTATAGTTCACACCTGTTTGGACGTCCAAAACCCATGAATCAGGCAAGCCTCGCCGCGAGTGCCGATAACACGTTTGCATCCTGCGCGGAGACCGTAGCGTGTGCCGCGCGGGAGTTGGCTGCACTTGGCTGGGCTCCTGCCACCAGCGGCAACTTCTCCATGCGCGTGGGAAACGCGTCGGCGGCCATCACCATCTCCGGACGTGACAAGCGCAACGTCGGCCGCGACGACATCATGCTGGTCGACCTCGAAGGACGGCCGGTCAATACCAGCGCGCAACCCAGTGCGGAGACCGCGCTGCACACCCAGCTTTACCGACGCTTTGCCGACGTCAACGCCGTGCTGCACACACATTCGCGCACGCAAAGCGTCGCATCCCGCTTGTTCGCGATCGACGGCGCCGTGCGCCTGCAAGGTTGGGAGTTGCAAAAGGCCCTCAACGGCCATGCCACCCATACTGACGTGCTGGAGATCCCGGTCTTTCCCAATACCCAGCACATGCCCGAACTCGTGGCCCGCGTGGCAGCGTGGCTGGACGCTGGCAAGCCATTGCAGGCTTACCTGATAGACGGCCACGGCATCTACACCTGGGGCCGGGACATGCCTGAGGCACGCCGCCATCTGGAAGCTTTGGAGTTTCTGCTCGGCTGCGAGCTGGACCTGAGGAGGTTGCAACGATCATGAGTCGACTGCGGATTTTCGCCGAAACGCGTCCTGACGTACCGCTGCAGGTTCTGACCGAACGTCCGGCAATCACACAGGCCCTGGATGAGGTCGGCGTACGTTTCGAGCAATGGGCGGCGCAACACCCGATCAAGCCCGGCGCATCGCAGGACGACGTGATCGCCGCCTACCGCACGGATATCGACCGGCTGATGCGCAGCGAGGGCTATCAGTCGGTCGATGTCATCAGTCTCACGCCCGATCACCCTGACCGCGCCACGTTGCGGCAGAAGTTTCTGCATGAACACAGTCACAGCGAGGACGAAGTGCGCTTTTTCGTCGCGGGGTCCGGCCAGTTCACGCTGCACATCGGCCCCAAGGTCTACGACGTGCTGTGCGAACAAGGCGACCTTATCGGTGTACCGAATGGCACGCGCCACTGGTTTGACATGAGTGAAGCCCCCTGGTTCGTGGCCATTCGCCTGTTCACCAACAAGGATGGCTGGGTAGCGCAGCCCAGTGGCGACGACATCGCCAGTCGCTTCCCGCGCATGGAATCCGCCGCGCACCGCCCGTAGGCGCCTGCTGGGCGCGAAGCTCTTCACGCCGAAACTGGATACTGCAAGAGCATCGCCCGCTAGCGGGCTCCCATCCCGCAGACCGGACGCCAGCTTCCCATGACCAAGATTCGCGCCATTGTCACCGACATCGAAGGCACGACCAGTTCCATCAGCTTCGTGCACGATGTGCTGTTTCCGTACGCACGCAAACGCCTGCCAGCCTTCGTCGAAACGCATGGGGACCAGCCCGAAGTGCAGCACTGGCTGCACGAAGCAGCGCGTGAGGCCAATCTGATCGAAGCCGGCCGCCAGGACATCATCGAGATGCTGCTGCGCTGGATCGACGAGGATCGCAAATCAACGGCACTCAAGGCGCTGCAAGGGATGATCTGGAAGGATGGCTACGCTGCCGGTGAATATCGCGCACACGTTTATCCGGAGGTCGCCGCGCGCTTGCGCGAATGGCGCGCAGAGGGCTTGCGCCTGTATGTGTATTCATCCGGCTCCATCGCGGCGCAACAGTTGTTCTTTCATTACAGCGAGGCCGGTGATCTCTCGCCGCTGTTCGCTGGCTACTTCGATACCACGACCGGTCACAAGCGCGAGCCGGCGTCCTACCAGCGCATCACCGAGGCGGTGGGTGAGCAGCCAGAGCACATCCTGTTCCTGTCGGACGTTGTCGAGGAACTTGACGCGGCACAGGCCGTCGGCTGGCAAACCGCTTGGGTGGTCCGCCACCCGCTGGCGCTGCCAATTGCGTCGCGGCACCCGGCGTTTCGTGATTTTGACGCCGTCACCGTGTGAGGTACCTGAAACATGCGCAGCGTAGTGATCGTTGTGATCGCGCTCATCGCCGGGGTGCTGCTCACACTGGCCATTGGCGACAATCGGTTCCAGATCGGCGGCGGCAGTGCTATCGCGCCGACGGGCAGTGGCGTACTCACCCACGCCGGTGCTGAACCGACACCGGCCTCGTCACTGCATGACAGCACGGACGCAACCACCAGCAGCGACTGGCCACGCAGCGGCCCATCGCCCGAGCAAGTGCTGTACGCACAGCCGCGCATGGTGCGTGACACGCTGCGCAGACTCACGCCTCGCGTAACCGGCACACCCAACCTGTATGTGCTGGCATTGGCCGGTGACGGCGGTGAGGACGTGTTCGCCAACGAAGTGGAGTACGCCAGCCGGCTGTTCGCGCAGCGCTTCGGCAGCACGACACACACCGTGATCCTGGAAAACAACCCGAAAAGTCTGTCTACCCGACCGCTCGCCAACTGGACCAATCTGGACGCCATGCTCGAGGGACTGGCGGACGTGATGCACCCTGAGCAAGACATTCTGCTGCTGTACATCACCACGCACGGCGACGAAGACCACAACCTGTTGATTGACATGGATCCGCTGCCGCTCGACCAGATTGGCGCAACCGACCTGGCCGGCATTCTGCGCAAGCATGCGTTCAAGTGGAAAGTCGTGGTGGTGAACGCGTGCTACTCCGGTGGGTTCATACCCCCGCTGCGCGGCGCGGGAACCCTCGTGCTCACGTCCGCGCGCGCCGACCGCAGTTCATTTGGCTGTGGCAGCGCGTCGGACATCACGTACTTCGGCAAGGCCTGGCTGGTCGACGGTCTGAACCGAACGCCGGATTTCATCGACGCATTCCAGCAGGCGAAGCACGAAATCGACTCCTGGGAGCGGAAGGACCAACTGACCGCTTCCGAACCGCAGCTATCTGTTGGCCCAGGCATTGCCGCGCAGCTCGCCCTGTGGCGCAACGGGGTCACACCCGGGCCGGCTGTGTCGTTCAAACCCGCAACGGTGGAGAAAGCGCAGATAGCGGCGCAATAGTGCGCAGCCGTTGGCGTACTACTCCCCGTCTTCGCTCCGCAGCGCGTAGATGCCAGGCAAGTTGCGGCCTTGTTCGTGGTAGTCCATGCCAAAACCGAACACGTAGCGATCCGGCAACACCACACCGTTGAAATCCGGGGCGATGCCCGCGGCGACCCGGTTGTGCGCCTTGGTGCACAAGGTGGCGATCAGCACCCGCCGCGCGCCACGCTGATAGCAATCGTCGCGCACCGCCTTCAGCGTATGGCCTTCATCAAGGATGTCATCGACCAGCAACACGACGCGGTTGCGCAACGGCACCATCGGCTCGCGCAGCCACTGCAACGCGCTGCCCGTGGTATTGCCTCGGTAGCGCGTGGCGTGCACGTAATCAAACTCCAGGTCAGTCCGGATGGACAACGCCAACTGCCCGGCAAAAATCAGCGCACCGTTCATGACCGTGAGAAATACCGCGCGCTCGCCGTCCAGTGCAACGTCGATATGCTCGCCCATGGTGGCGATCACGGCCTGCAGCTCACTGCGCCCGTGCAGGAGATCAGCGTGGGCCAAGGCGTCGGCGAGCGAAGGTGCAACAGTGTTCATGCGTCTCCTTGTGTGGCATTCAACGCCGTGATGCGTGCGACAAAGCGGTCGCGTTGTGGATTGTCAGCCAGCGCGGCCCAACTGGCGCCCAGTTCCCCGCTCAGGGCAGCGAGCGCTGCCGGCAGCGCGCGATACGGCGAACTTGCTGTGGGCGGCATCGACGCAATGGCTTCGGCCACCACATCGGGAAAGCAGGCCAGTACCAGATCACAACCAGCATGCAGATGGGCGCGGACGCGCGCGCCGATGGAGCCTGCCGCGCCGGCAGCAGCCATGCTGATGTCGTCGCTGATGACTGCACCGGCAAAGCCCAACTCGCCGCGCAGGATGTGCTTGATCCACACCTGGGAATAACCGGCTGGCTGTGCATCCACGGCAGGATAGATCACATGCGCCAGCATCACCGCCTCGGCATGTGTCGCGATGCAATCCACGAATGGCAGCAAATCATCCCGCCGGATGACGTCCAGGCTGCGCTCATCGACTGCCCGTGCCTTGTGCGTGTCAGCCGCGACCGACCCGTGGCCGGGAAAATGCTTGAGTACGCAACCCATGCCGGCCAGGTGCATGCCGCGCACGTAGGCTTGTGCCAGCTCAGCGGTAACCGCCGGGTCAGCGTGAAACGCGCGCAGGCCGATGGCGGCATTGCCACGCGCCAGATCCACCACCGGCGCAAAACTGAAATCCACGCCACTGGCGCGCAGCTCGCTGGCCATCACCCAGGCGTGTTCCTCGGCCAGACGCACTGCTTCCGCTGAATCCCGATCGTAGACCGCACCGATGGCTGCCAGCGCCGGCAGACGGGTAAAGCCCTCACGGAAGCGCTGCACCGTGCCGCCTTCCTGATCCACGGCAATCAACAGACACCCGTTCCCGGCAGCGCGAATCGCATCACACAAGGTCAGCAACTGCTCACGCGACTGAAAATTACGCGAGAACAGCAGCACCCCGGCGACGCACGGCTCTGCCAGCCACGCTCGTTCCTGTGCGCTGAGTTCCACCCCGGCCAGGCCGATCATCAACACGTGACATCACCTGCGCTTTTCTCAACGGCGGACCACTGTCGATACGGGTGTTCGATCAGGCTGACGTTGTAGTAACGGCGCAAGGCGCTGACCTCCAGCCCGAGCCAGGCTGGCTTGGGGAATGGTGCGTCGATGGCCGGCAGCTCGACCTCGGCGACAATCAAACCCGCGTTGTCCGCGGCGAACTCGTCAATCTCGAACAGCGTGCCATCGACGCGCACATGATGTCGCGTCTTTTGCACCAGCGTGCCGCACAGCGTGGCCAGCATGGTTTCGGCATCGGCCAGCGGAATGGCGTATTCGAACTCGGCGCGGGCGATTCCGGGAATCGCCTGCTTGATGTTGAGCCACGCCTTGGACCCGGCGATACGCACCCGCACCGACGCCCGCGCCGGCTCCCCTGCGGCACCCACCCGGGTGCCCAGCAGGTAACCCTGGCGCATGGGTTCGCTGTGTTCGACCGCGGCACGCCATGAGGCATCACGCACGAGGAATTTGCGTTCGATCTCCGTCGCCATCAACGCCACCCCCGGCTGCCCGCGGTCATGCTAAGCACGCTCAAACAGCGCGATGGATTCCACATGGGCGGTGTGGGGAAACATGTCCATGACACCGGCGGCCTTCAGGATGAAACCGTGCTGATGCACCAATATGCCGGCGTCGCGCGCCAGCGAGGCGGGGTGGCAGGAAACGTATACCACCCGCCGGGTTGTCGCCTGCGGCAAGTACGCAAGCACGTGGTCGGCACCGGCGCGCGGCGGATCAAGCAGCAGTTTGTCCCACGGTTGGCCAGCCCACGCCGCAGCATGCTGATCTTCAAACAGGTTCGCGACGTGGAAGTGCGCGTTGGCAATGCCGTTGTGTGTCGCGTTTTGCGCGGCGCGCGCAACCAGCTCCGCGTCGCCTTCCACGCCGGCCACCGCGGCGACCCGCCGTGCCATCGGCAGCGTGAAGTTACCCAGCCCGCAGAACAAATCCAACACGCGATCCTCTGGTTGCAGATCCAGCAACTGCAGCGCCAGCGCCACCATGCGCTGGTTCATGCCCGCATTTACCTGGACAAAGTCCAGCGGCTGAAACTCCAACTCGACGTCAGCGAAGCGTGAGTCGTCGCCATGGATGCTGAAGGCCAGTCTTGGGTGCTCCGGCCACAGCGGGTGCACGCTGCGGTTCCCGGCCGGTTGCAGGTAGATCGCCAGATCATGCACCTGACCGAACGCGATGAGCGTAGCCAGATCGTGCTCACTCAGCGGTTGCAGGTGGCGAAACACCAGCGCCACTGTGTCATCCCCGGCAGCAAATTCCACTTGCGCGATGGCGCCGCCCGCGTCCAGCGTATCCAGCATGTCGGCGAGCAAGCCCACCTTGGGTCCGAGCGCCGGATGCATGATTTCGCACTGGCGGATTTCGGCCACGAAGCGCGGGTTGTCACGCTCGCGAAACCCCACCAGCACGCGTCCCTTCTTCTCGACGTCACGCACCGACAGCCTGCCCTTGCGGCGATATGCCCAGGGTTGGTCGGTGAGCGGCGGCAACCAAGTTTGCGGCTCGACCTTGCCGATACGTGTGAAATTGTCCGCCAGCGCGCGCTGCTTCCCGACAATCTGCTGGTCCACATCCAGGTGCTGCAGCGAGCAGCCACTGCAAATGGCGTAGTGCGCGCAGCGCGGTTCCACGCGGTGCGGTGAAGCGGTGATCACTTCGACCAGATCAGCCTCATCGAAATTCCGATGGCGCTTGCGCAAACACAGCAGCACTGTCTCGCCGAGCAAGGCGCCGGTGACGAAGACCGTCTTGCCATCAACCCGCGCGACCCCGCGACCATCGTGGCCGAGGTCGCTGATGACCGCTTCAAACGGCGCAAAGGAAGGGTGATTGGCTCGAGGCATGATGGGCGAGTGGACCAACGCGTGCGGATAGACCGGCCATTATCACCGATCCGTGCGCGTCGCCGCACAGGTGACTCTTCGCCTCGAACTTTTCTACCGCCCACGCGCCTAACGTTGCTTCCACGCTCCGCTGGCATCCTGGTAGTACCAACCGGCGTGCGCCTTCTCGATCCAGGTCTTCGCAAACGTACTGCGAATTTGCGCCTCCCACTCGGGATGGCCATTGGCACTGGCCACTTCGCGATACAGCGTGGCGCGATCGCGGTTTTCGGCGGACACTGCGGCGCTGGCTTGTGCGCGCTGGCTCAGCGGCACCTTGGCCGCGTCGTGCATGGCCACCATCCCGTCATTGGTGAAACCTACAGCACCGCTGCTCAGCAACGCCTCAAGTACGGATTTGTAACGCGCGCTCATGCTTGCCCGCAGCGCTTCGGTTGCCGCTGTCTGGATACGAATATCCGGGCTGTCGGCGGCATACGCGGCCGGTATCAGCAAATCCAGCAACATTGCCGAGGGTTGCTGGTGGGAAGACGGCGGCTGCTTGTCGGTCGATGGCGGCGTGGTTGGTGCAGGTGTGGCCGGAGTCGCCGGCTCACCAAGTACCTTGCCGATGAACTGATCGGCGGCTTTCTGCGCAGCAGCCTCGGGAAAATAGACGTTGATGGTTACGCAACCCACCAGCGTTACCGCCAGGCCGGTCAGAAAAGTGTAGACAAGCTTGTGCATGCGGAACTCCAGTGGACGAGAATCGAATTGATTGCAGCGACAGCAGCTCAACGCACTTCCGGCGCATTGCCGTCGATGGCCTCGCGCAAACGCCGCACCAACGTGGGCCAGTCGACCCGGGTCTGATGGCCAACGACGCTCAGATGAGGCAAACCACTACCTTCAACGATAGTGTAGCCGCCATCATCTGTCTCCAACCCACTCATCTGGCACACGCTACCTTGCAAGATGCAGTTGAGTCCGATGCGTTTGTAACCGAAGGTCTTGAACAACTTCAACACCGCGCCTTGCAGCCCGGCAGCGACGCCTCCGCCACCCACCGTTGTCAGGTTGTTCACCGCACGCTGGCTGATGCGTCCACCACTGTCGGCCAGCAACCGCGCCTTGAATGCCACCGGGTTCCAGCCAACCAGACGCAAGCCATCGATCGTCCCATCGAGTCGACCGGTGATGCTGCCGAAGTCAAAGACACTCGTCATCGCTCCCAGGTCGAGATGCCGCAGAGTGATGTCGGCCATCAGTACCGGCGTGGCGCCCAGTGGGTCCTGCAATGAAAGACTGGTCAGGTCGAGGAAGCCGTCGAACAGGTTGGCGGACAAACCGCCATTCAGGTCGATGCGGTCACCGACCCAGCGCAGCGAGGGAATCGCGCCGCCCAGCGTGCCCGGGAACGCGGGCCAACCCATCGCCTGACTGAACGCGGCCATGTCCACGTTGGTCAGCGCCAGCGAGGTACTCAGGCGCTGACCACGAGCCGCGTCAGGTCGCCATTCCAGCGTGCCGATCCGCAGCGTGCCTTTCATCAGCGGCACCGCCAGCGGCTCGCGCAAGGCGAGGGTACCGTTGCGGCTGTGCCACGCCGATTGTGCACCACCGAGCGGGAGCCGGTAGAACCGCAGCGCGCGCCACGCCAGTGTCGTCGCGGGGCGGTCGACCGTCCGCGCCCAATCCAGCGTACCGCGCAAGCCGCTGATGGCCATGCGTCCATCGCCTTCGCTGAAGTCCAGGCCCGGAGTGTTGAAGGTGAAGGCGTGCAGGCCGTCTGCTCGCCAGTCGAGGCCTCCACTCAATTCCCCCGTGATGGTCGGCTGGTGGACCCCCAACGTGTCCAGCCATGCCTCGCCGTAGCGTGCATTGGCGGACGGAAAATTGGCGTGGAAATCAGTCAATTTCAATGTGGTCAACGCGCCCTTCGGGTCGAATCCCAGTACGCCATCCAGTTGCAACGCATCGGGATCGTTCACGCGCAGACGGCTGAAATCAATGGCGCCGCCATCGACCGTTGCGTGCAACCCCAACTGCACCGCGTGGCTTGGCAATTTTGCGTAAATCGGCGTGAGCAGCAATTCGCCACCACTGAGGCTGGCATCCAGGTCAATCTGCGCCGGACCGCGGGTGGTATCGAGGCTGTAACGCCCGGCCGCACCCAGGTCCTGCGCCGCCAACGTACCGGTAGGCGTGTCAAAAGCGAGCCGCGTCAACGCAAATGTGCCCGAAGACTGCAACCCTTTATCGCGCACGTCCAACGCCAGATCGGCGTTGATCCGGCCAGCCGTCGTGCGACCCGACCAGATCGTGCTGAGCAGGCCCTGCAACCAGGCGGCAGGAAGGTTCTTCAAAGTGATCTGGGCGTGCGTGGTTTGATCCAGTGGTAGCCAGGCACCGAGTTGCGCGGCGTCCTGGCGCAAATCAACTACCAGGGTGTTCGCCGGCGGATTGACGACGATTCCGACGCTAGCCTGGTTCAAGGCCCCACCCGGCGCTTTGTTCAGGCGCAAGTCGCCGGCAAAGACCCAACGCAAGCGCTCGTCGCGCTGCATGACACCGTCAACGATCAGCCCCACCCTGCGCCAACCCATCGCCGGTACACTGACGCGAGCTGCAACCAGACGCACGCGCACGCCGCCATCCGGATTCTCGTCAACGCGTGCCGTCAACTCGTGCAAGCTGATACCCGGGGCGGTCACTTCCTGCGCCTTCAGCAGCACTGTTGCCCGCGCGCATAACGACCAGCCGAGTCCCAACAAGGCAGCGCAAACGAGAAAAACGTGATGTGATCCAATGCTCATCCGCGACCATTCTGCCAAACTCAGATGAACAACAAGGATTCAACGCATGTGCAGTGAGACGACTGCGCGACTTCAGCATGGCCCGATCCACGCCACCGCAAGCGTGTTGTTGGCGGATGACGACCCTGCCAGTGTACGTTTTCTCGGCGACGGCTTGCGCCAAATGGGCGCCCGGGTACGCACCTGCGGTCACGGCCTGCACACATTGAAAGCTGCCAGTGCCGAGCGTTTCGACCTGCTTCTGCTGGATTGTCACATGCCCGGGGCCGGCGCCCTGGCGATCCTGGCCGCACTGCGCTCGGATCCGGCTGCGGCATCGTACGCCAGCATCGCGGTGGCGAGCAGTGCCGACGACGAATCAGACGAACACAGGCTGGCTTTGCAGGCTGCAGGCTTCAGCGACATCCTGCGTAAACCCTGCACGCTTGAACGACTGCAGCAGATCCTGGTCCTCGTCCCGAATGTCGGGCGCGCGGCCTGCGTGCTTGACGACGATACCGGCCTGTTCACCAGCGGTGACTACGCAACTCTGCATGCGCTGCGCCAACTGCTGCGTGAAGATCTGGCCAAGCTGGATCACCAACTGGGTATGCTGACGCAGGATCGCGTTGCACTGGGCGAGCGCCTGCATCGACTGCGCGCTGCGTGCGGGTTTTGTGGCGCGGACGAACTGGCCACTGCTGCACAGGCATTGCAAAGCGTGTCCCTGCACAGCGACCCGGACCACGCCGTGTGGGCACGATTTCGCACAGCGTTAAAGCTCACGCGGCACGCGCTGGATAGGTGATCCATCCACTCACCGTCGCGAACCAGCCATTGCCAGAACGCGCCATGAGCGCAGCTCACCACCGCCAAGATGAAAACGGATGACCGTGCGCATCATGTCGCGTAATGCCAGCAGGCCACGACTGTCAGGCGCATGGTCGCCGGACAGCGCCAGCAGGTCGCTGCCAAGTAACGCCTTGCTGCTACCGGCTGGGCACCGCCGCGCACCCTCACCAACGTGATAGTGGTAGCTCGCTTGTGGATCCAGCGCTTCACCGGTTTGCGCGTCGAACTGCAATGGCAACGCGTAACCGATGGCATCCAGCAAGTCACGTTCAAACCGGCGCAAAGTCCACGCCAACGACTCGGCCCCGGACAGCCGGACAAGCGTCCGTGCATAGGTGGCAAACAGCGGCCCGGATGGGTCGTTGCGCCCGGTCATGCGCACGACCAGTTCATTGAGATACAAGCCTGCAAGGACAGCGTCGCCCGTGATCGAGAGCGCCGCGCCGGAGCTTTCGAGCGCCGTCAGTGTGGCCAGTTCACCACGCATCAGCAGATCCATGCTCAGCGCTTGAAACGGCTCAAGTTGCGCGCGGCGCAGGCGCGACCGCGTGCCACGCACCCCACGCGCCACTACTCCGACGCGGCCGTGATCACGCGTCAGGCATTCCAGCAACAACGACGTCTCGCGATACGCGCGTGCGTGCAGGACGTAGGCAGGTTGTTCTTCGATGCGCATGGGTTCGAGGCGACAAGCAGCAGGCGGAGCGACACGCGGCTGGCTCCAGCCACCGCGTGGCGCGCCCTATTGTGTCAGGGAAACTCGACACAAGCCGAACGACCAGTCCGGGACAAAAGCTGAATAGCTGATCCGGCTGACGTGAAAGCTTCACGCCGGTCGGCATCCAGCCCTGCTTCCTTAATCCGTATACCCGAAGTTCTTCAGCATGTTCTCGTCGTCCACCCAGCCCTCACGCACTTTCACCCACAGCTTGAGGAACACCTTGCGTTCGAACATGCGCTCCATGTTGCGCCGCGCCGCCGTACCGATCGCCTTGAGCTGCGCACCTGCACTTCCAATCACGATGGCTTTCTGCCCCTGACGCTCGACCCAGATGATGGCGTGAATTTCCGCAAGGCCATCGGGACGATCGTGAAACTGCTCGATTTCCACGGTCGTCGCGTACGGCAACTCCTGATCGAGCCGCAACATGAGCTGTTCGCGCACCATCTCTGCCGCGAGAAAACGCTCACTGCGGTCGGTCACTTCATCGGTGCCGTACGCCGCCGGTTGCACCGGCAGGCGCTGCAGGATGGCGCGCTCCAGCGCTTCCAGGCCCTGCTTCTTCAGCGCACTGACGTAGTGGATTTCATCGTATTGATGTTTCTCGGCGAGCCTGGCTACAAACGGCAACATCGCCGCCTTGTCCTTGTTCAGGTCGACCTTGTTGATCACCAACAGGCGAGGTGAGGATTGCTCGAGCAGTGCCGCGTACAGCGCCTCATCCTCGTCGGTCCAGCGACCAGCTTCAATCACCTGCACCACCACGTCGACATCGCTGATGGCGGCACGCGCGGCACGATTCAAACTGCGGTTCATTGCCCGTTTGGCCCCCTGATGCAAACCCGGCGTATCGACATACAGGATCTGCCCGGCAGCACTGTTGGCAATGCCCAGGATGCGATGGCGCGTGGTCTGCGGGCGCGGGCTGACGATGGACAGGCGAAAGCCGATCAGTACATTCAACAGCGTCGATTTGCCTACGTTCGGCCGGCCGGCAAGCGCTACCAGACCACAGCGAAAATCGCCCTCACTGGGTACGGCGGTGGAATCCGGTTCGTGGGTCATGGCACGGAATGCTCGGCAGTTCGGACGCCAAGTGTAGTGCGTCACCACGGCAGCGTAGCGGCAGCGCCTGCCCGAAGCCCGCACGACACACAGTTGCATTGACGTGCGCAACACCCCTGTGATGCCTGTCAGGGACCGCGCGCGGGTACTGTGCGCCGCTGTCACGCGGTGCATGCCGATACGCCAAGCAAACCGGCGAGCGCGAGCCCTACGAAGCCGCTACCAAGCGCACATGCGCCGCCGCGGCGTCCGATGGCAACTCGCCGGGGTCGGCGAGCCAGCTGACCGTGTCGCCAAACGCGTCGATGCACGCCACGTTGCGATCGATGGGGATGCCGCGGACCACATCAGGCATCGCGTTGATCCGCTGCAGGAGTTGGTAGCCCCGATGCGGGATATCCGGCACAGCGCTGCCGGAACGCCAGTAGTGCCTGGCCTGCAAGCGCCAGTACAACGCGTCGCCGTCCAGACCACAGTTGGCACCAACGTAAACGCCCGGGACATAGCCGGCGGCGGCGAGCAGCGCAAACCATGCGTTGCAGTAGGCAATCACCTCCGCGCTGGCGACACCACCGCGCACGCCTTCCAGATCGAGCCAGACCGTCACGCCGGGTGGCAGACCAATCGTGCGCCCGTTGGCGACGGCGTTGGTACCGTATTGCCCGCCGCGCACTGCGTTCGGCACCCAGCCCGCGCGCGCGACATGCTGTACAACCATCAAGCCCAGCCCACCAGCCAGGATCGCTTGCGCTTCCGCATGGGACAAATCCCTGGCGGCCTGCGGAGTCGTGCGCGAAAGGTAGCGCACGCAAAAGCCAAACCCGCTTTGCCGGAAGTGGATGGCGGCATCGGCGGAAATGCGCGAGCTCGTGTCGAATCCGTGCACGCCCGGGGCAGCAGGCACGATCTGACCTGGCAAGGAAAGCATGGCAATGATCCTCGTGCGCAAAGGGCGAGGCAAAACGCCGTCTGGCTCATTCAAACACACGTTGGCGTGGCTCGACCACGACAACCATCACTTGTCACCGCACGCCCGCCGTCCGCGGGGTCACTGTCCACCAGGGAGTCGCGGCGCGAAACCGTCAGGATCGGACCGCGGGCTTCGCTGCGAAGCCGCGCCCGAGGACGCTCCAGGCCACTCGTTCCCAACCTGTCGCGCTTCTCACCGGGTACAGCGTCGGCCAACCTTTGTTGCTGGGGATATCGTGGCGCAAGAACGGCTTTCCCACCCGCAGATTCGCGCGCGCAAAAAGGAAATGCCCGACGCAATGGTCGAGGTGATCAACCGGCGTGCAGGCCGCCGCACCGACAACATGCGCAGAACCGCTTGGCCACCATCGCCATCGATCCGTTACACGTGGCGTTGCTGCACGGTGTCGCGTGTGGCATGCCCATGGGCCGCGCTTGAGGCTCATCTTCACGCGAATTTTCGGTCAATCGGTATCTCGTGGCGCATGCCGGTTGTGCCAACTTTGAAACCAGCGGGTGAATGGGTGATGGCCAGGAATCCCTCAGAGACACCCGACAAGCAGCCATCGGACGTCGGAACGTCGAGTGGCGGAAATGGTTTCGCGCTCTCTCGCGATGAGAAAGGCGAGGTGGAAAGAAAGCGGCCGCCGCGCGTCGCGGTGTTGCACGAGATCATCCGCAGCGAGGGCGAGCAGGAACTGCACCGCAGCGTGAGTGCCTTGGGCTGGTCGTCGCTGGCGGCCGGGCTTTCGATGGGCTTTTCGCTGCTCGCGCGCGGCGTTTTGTCTCGCTATGTCGGCGACGCGCCGGGCGGCTTTCTGATCGAATCGCTCGGTTACCCGTTCGGATTTCTGCTGGTCGTGCTGTCGCGGCAACAGCTTTTCACTGAAAACATCATGACCGCTGTGCTGCCGGTAATGACCGAGCCCACGAGAAACAACTTCGTTTGCTTCTTCAGGCTCTGGACCGTGGTCATCGTCGGCAACCTCATCGGAGCAACGCTGTTTGCCTTTGGGTTGCTGCACCTGCAGCAGTTCGATGCTGCCACGCAGGCGGCATTCGTGAAGATTGGCGAGGAATTGATGAGCAACACGCCGTGGCAGATGTTCACCAAAGGCATCCTGGCCGGCTGGCTGATCTCGATAATGGTATGGATGCTGGCTGCCACCGAGCGGTCGCGCTTCATGGTGATTGTGTTAACCACCTATGTCATCGCCATCGGCGGATTCACCCACATCATCGT
>JBDSWR010000005.1:0-11295 GCA_039926605.1 Rhodanobacter sp.
GCGCTGCGCGGCAATGTGATCAATGCGCTGATCTATCCGGCGTTCCTGTTGGTGGGTGTGCTCGGGTCGCTGGTGCTGTTGCTCGCGTACGTCGTGCCGCAGTTCGTGCCGATCTTTGACGATATGCAAGTGCCGATCCCGTGGATCACCGAGGGCGTACTGTTGCTTGGCAACGCCCTGCAGGCATGGTGGTGGCTGATCTTGCTGGTGCTGGGCGGTGGGTTCTTCTACTGGCGTTCACGGTTGCGTGAACCGTCGGCGTTGCTGGCGTGGCATGCACGCTTGTTGCAAATGCGCATGGTCGGCCCGCTGCTGCTGAAGGTGGAAACCGCGCGCATTGCGCGCACCCTTGGTACGTTGCTGAAAAACGGTGTGCCTTTGCTCAGCGCCATCAGTATTGCGCGCCAGGTCACAAGCAATCGCGCACTCGACAGCGCACTGGACGCAGCGTACGAACAGGTCAAGGGTGGCGCGGGTTTGAGCTTCGCGCTGGGCCAGTCCAGGCTGTTTCCGCGCTTGGCGATGCAGATGGTGCAGGTGGGCGAAGAAGCCGGTCAGCTTGACAGCATGTTGCTGAAAGTGGCCGACACTTTTGAACTTGAGTCAAAACGTGCGATCGATCGTATGTTGGCGGCACTTGTGCCGGCGCTGACTATCGTGATGACGGTGCTGGTGGCCATCATCATGGCGGCGATCCTGCTGCCGTTGCTCAGCCTGACCAGCAATATTCAATGAATTGAAAGGGGTGACGAGATGAGCAGGTTATTCATGCTGGACCGAAGCAACGGAGATACGCCCCGCGCAGGCGTCGGCTGGCACCATCACGGTGCTTCAGCGAGGTCGCTGCTCGGGTCGCCCGCAACTCTCGTGACAGCGCCCACTGTTGGGGTTTCACAGCGCGTGCATGGCCTGCGTGCGGCTCGCGTGCGCGGGTTCACCCTGCTGGAAATGCTGGCGGTGATTGTGTTGATCGGCATCATTGGCAGCGTCGTGGTGACGCAGGTTGGCAAGAATGTCGACAAGGGCAAGTACGGTGCCGGCAAAGCGCAGTTGATGACCCTGAGCCAGAAAATCGAGAATTACTCGCTGGACAATGGAGCCCCGCCGAAAGCACTGGAAAGTCTGGTGGTCAAACCGGCCGACGCACCGAATTGGCAAGGCCCATATGCCAAACAGTCCGACCTGCTGGATCCGTGGCGGCACGCGTTCGGCTATCAGTACCCCGGCCAGAATGACAGCTTCGATCTGATTTTCTACGGCCAGGACGGCAAGCCTGGTGGGGATGGTTACAACAAGGATGTGGGGAACTGGCAGTAAGTCGTGTGCAGCGCCCGCGCCAACGGCTTCACCCTGCTGGAAATGCTCGCGGTCATTTTGCTGATCGGTATTGCCGTTGCAGCAGTCTCCATCTCGGTGACGCAGGGCTTGACGAGCGCCCGCGCCCGCGCCGCCAGTGGTGAGGTCGCCGCGGCGCTGCGAGCCACGCGCACGCAGGCGATCGTGCATGCACACGAGCAGAACTTTGACGTGGACACCCGTGGCAATACCTACAGCGGAGCGTTTCGGGCCAACGTGGCATTGCCCAAGGGCATGCGCGCGAGCATCACCAGCGCGGCGGAGGATGCGCCGAATGACCACACCGGGCGCATCCGGTTTTTCCCCGATGGCAGCTCCACTGGCGGGCGCATCACCCTGCGTGCAGGCGAGCGGCAGTGGCACGTCAACGTGTCGTGGCTGACCGGGGAAGTGCGCGTGGTGGACACGGCTGCCACCCCATGAGCGCGCACGCCGCAAGCCGGACGGCACAGCGAGCGCGGCGGGCGTCGGCATGGACCCCCGTCGTCGGCATTCGCGTTACGCCGTGCGCCGTGCGCACGTGCCGTCGCCAGGGCGGCTTCACCTTGCTCGAAGTGATTGCCGCGATCATGCTGCTGGCCATTGCCTTCGGTGCGCTGATGAAAGTGGCAGGAGCCTCCATCGCGCTGACGCAAAACGCTGCAACCCGCAGCGCGGCGGCGATGTGGGCGAGGAGCAAGCTGGACTCCGAGTTTGTCACTACACCGTTGCAAGTCGGACGCAGCGTCGGCCAGTTTGACCGCCAGTTTTCGTGGCAACTTGACGTGATCCCGTGGGCGAATGCCGGTACTGCTGCGGTGGGTTCTTCCATGCGGCTGTACGAGCTGGATCTGAAAGTGTCGTGGGGCTCCTTGAGCCGCCCGCGCTCGGCGCATTTTCGCACCTTGCGGCTGGCGACCATGCAGCCTGCCGCCGGTAGCGCAGCCGAGCCGCAACCGTGACCCGGCGCGGCGCATGTGGTTTCACCCTGCTCGAGGTGCTCGCCTCACTGGCACTGCTGGCACTGTTGATGGTCGGAGTGTATTCGGGCATTCGTACGGCAACGGTGAGCGTGCGTGCCGGCACGGCATTGATTGACCGCAGCGATCAGATACGTTCCGCGCAGCGCGTGCTGCGTCGGGAGCTGGCGCAGATCTTGAGTCAGCAGATCGGAAGCACTGCGGAAGGTGTCCCGGTGGTGTTCGTCGGCATGCCTCGCGAGATGCGCTACGTAGCGCCATTGCCGGGCTATCTGGGTCGGCTTGGCCCCCAGTTGCAGCGCCTGCAGTTGGTTGACGATGGTGCTGGCGGCTTGCGTCTGGAGCTGAGTCTGGCGTTGTTGCCGCCCGATGGCCGGGGACCGCAGCCGCTCGGTGAGCCGCAGGTGTTGCTTGATCACATTCTTGAGGGCAATTTCAGTTACAACGGAGTGGATGGAGACAACGAGGTGGTGGGCTGGAGCCAGACCTGGGCCGACGGCAGGCGGGTGCCACAACTGGTGCGTGTTGCGCTGCATGTGGGAGGTACCGAAAGCTGGCCGCTGCTACAGGTGCCGTTGCGCACCGAGGGGGTGCAGCGATGATGATGCAGGCGACCCCTGGCGCACGCGGCATGCAGCGCGGCGTGGCGCTGCTGCTGGTGTTGTGGGCATCCACTTTGCTGGCGATCCTGCTTGGGGGATTCGCGATGCTGGCGCGCACCGAAGGCCTGCAGGCGCGCTATCAGTTCGCCCACACACAAGCACATTACGCCGCTGAAGCAGGCCTCATGCGCGCAGTGTACGGGTTGCAGGATCCGCTACCCCGGCAACGTTGGATCGGCGATGGGCGTACCTACACGTTCGACTTTGAAGGTGCCACGGTTCAGGTGGCGGCGGTCGATGAAGGCGGCAAGCTGGATATCAACGCCGCGACGCCCGAGGTGTTGCGCAACTTCTTCGGCGCCGCAGGTATGGCACCGCAGGCGGCGCAGCAGTTGGAGGAGCGAATTCTGGATTGGCGCAGGCCGTTGGGGTTTTCCACCGAAGCCGGGAGCGGTGGGGATGCCTACGCGGCGGCCGGGCTCCCCTACGGTCCGCGGCGCGCGCCGTTTGCCAGCATCGAGGAACTGCAGATGGTATTGGGCATGACCCCTGCGTTGTATCGAAGGGTGGCACCGGAGGTGACAATCTGGTCGGGAAACCCCGCGCCCGACCCGAACACGGCGCCGCCACTGGCCTTGCAGTCGATTCCCGGGATGACGCCTGCGCAAATTCAGGCGTTGCGTGAAGCGCGGCTGAAAAATGCCGGTGATCCAAGTCTGGTTCTCAACAACGGAACGACGCATAGTATCGAGTCGGCAGCTACGCTGGCCGACGGAACCCGTGCGGTGTTGCGTGCCACTATCCGGATGCACGCAGAACAGCCCGGGACGCAACCATACGCAGTGCTGCGCTGGCAGGAGGGGGCAGGGGAATGAGTGGCGTGACCCAGGCATTGCAACCGTGGGTGGACAACGCACGCCGTGCGTGGCTCGCGACGCCGTTGCCACGCTTCTTCCGTTGGTGGGCGGCCGAATTGCTGGCGCTGTTGCCAGCGCGCTGGCGCGAATGGTTTCGGCGCGGTGCGGACTGGTACCTGCTGCAGCCGAGCGGCGCCGAGTGGACGTTGCGTCGCGCCGGCACCGTCACACCGCTGTTGTCCTGGGATGATGCAGCGGAGGCCTCAGCGCAGACCGCACAGTTGCAGCGGATTTTGGGCGCAGCCGACCCGGCGGATCGGCGTCTTGCACTGCTGTTACCGGCAAGCTCGGTGTTGCGACGCAAGCTGACCTTGCCACTGGCCGCACGCAATGACCTGCGCCAGGTGCTGGCGTTCGAGATGGATCGGCAGACACCGTTCACCTCTGCGCAAGTGTATTGGGCCTCGCGTCCCCTGGTGGGAACCGCTGTGCCCGGCCAGTTCCGCACTGAGTTGGTGGTGGTCACGCACGCGACGCTCGACCCGTTGCTCGCACATCTGCGCGAGTACGGCTTGTCTGTTGATGCGGTGGATGTGGACGGCGCCGCTGGCCGACTCGGGATCAATCTGCTGCCCCCGGCGCAGACGCCGCAGCACGCGCGTCCGCGGCGTCGGCTCAATCTGCTGTTGGCTGGTGTTTGTGTTCTCCTGTCCGGATTCGTGCTGGGACAGTTTCTGCACAATCGGCGCGTGGCGCTGGCGCAGATGCAGGATACGGTTGCCAGCATGCACACCGAGGCTCAGCAAGTGGCGACATTGCGCCAACAGTTGCAGGACAACGCCGGCGCCGCAGGTTTCCTGGCGCAGCGCAAACGGCGCGCGGTGACCATGCTCAGTCTTTTGGAGGACGTCACCGCGCGGTTGCCGGACCATGCGTGGCTGGAGCGCTTCAGCGTGGACAACACCGGACAGATCGGCTTGCAAGGGCAAAGTCAGCAATCGGCGAAATTGCTGGATGCGTTGAAAGACTCCACGGTGATCAGGGATGCCAGTTTTCAGGGCAGCATTCAACCTGACCCGACCACGGGCAAGGAGCGCTTTTATCTCGTAGCGCGCGTTCGCGAGCCGGCACCGGATACGTCCAGGAAGTCCGCGACGGCCGCCACTGCCGCAGTTGCGAACGGGCCCACGCCATGAAGATGGCCGCACTCCAGCCGCGCGAACGCCGCCTGGTGGCGATTGGCTTGCTGCTGCTGGTGTTGCTGGCCGGCTACTTTCTGTTGTTGCATTGGTGGTTTGTCGCCCCGCTGCAGCAGATCCGCAGTGAGATGGGTGACTTGCGTGAAACGCACGGTCGCTATGCGGCGGCGATTGCGGAGAAGCCCATCCTGCAGAAACGGATTTCCGCGCTCGGCGCCGGGCAGGCGGCGAGCAGCGCCTTTCTGGCCACGGATGATCCCAATGCCGCCGCCGCCGATTTGATGCAGCGCGTGGTCGATGCCGTGGCCGCCAACACGGGTGGCAACAGTTGCGTGGTCAGCCAGAAGATGCCGCTACCGAACCCACCGGCAGACGCCGGTGAGCCTTACCGCAAGGCCGCGGTGAGTATCAGCCTGAGTTGCGACATGGAGCCGCTGGCCGCCGTGTTGCAGGCACTGGAACAAGGCACCCCGTATCTGTTTGTTGATGATCTGAGCATTTATCGCAACCCGGTGGCGGTGCAGGCAAACAGTGCGGCACCGCTGGAAGTGCAGTTCACGCTGTCAGGCTATGTGCGTCCGGTGCGCAATGCGCAACGCGACGTGACCGCTGCGGCTGACGGGGAGACGCCATGAACGCGGCTGATCAACGGCGTCTGACGCCGCTGCTGATCGTCCTCACGACCGCGTTGGCGGCAGGTGGCCTGGTGCTCCTGTCCGGAGCAGGCAGTGGCGCACGTTGGGGTCCGCCGCGTGTGGCGGCGGCATTGCCCGCGGCCACCAGTCCGGTCAAGCTGCCGCAATCCATTCCCCTGCAGCAGTTTGCGCTCGTCTGGACCAAGCCGCTGTTCAGCCCCAATCGCAAGCCGATGACGCGTGTCGCCGATGGCGGCAGCACCCTGGGAGACTTGACGCTGACCGGGGTTGTTCTCACGCCCGATCTGCACATGGCGTTGTTGCAGGACCGCAATGGCGACAAGCAGTTGCGCCTGCGTGAGGGCCAAGCCCTCCCCGACGGCAGCGTGACGCTGGTGGAAGTGCGCGCGCGCTCCGCGTTGTTCGATTCCGCCGCCGGGCGCACTGAATTGAAACTGGCTTCGGGCGCACCGATCGATGTGGTCGATTCCAACCGCGGTGGCCTCGACACCGCGCAGCATGGCGCCGTGCCCGCCGGGGTGACCAGATCAGCGGATGCAGCACCGGCACGGCCTGAGCCATCATCTGCGACGGATGATGCCGGGACGCCTGCCGCCGTGGAGCCCGCGTTCGTGTTTCCGACACCGGTACAACCGTCCGCCGATGCCCCGCCGCCGCGGTCAGCGATGAAGCGCAGGTGGGAAGAAACCAAGAAACGGCGTGCCGTCAAGGCTGCCGCGGAAAACGAAGGAGTACGCTGATCCATGTTGCACATACTCACCCAGCACGTTCTGCGCAGTGGCGTGCTTGCCATCGTCGTCGCTCTGGCCGGTTGCGCCAGTCTGCCGCAGGCGCCGGATGACGGCGCACTGCAGCGCGAAGCGATGGCCGGTACGCACGCACCGGTACCGCCGCCCATACCGTTGAATATGCCCGGCGACACCACGACGCCAACGCCGGCAGAGTCGACGATCAGCCGTGGCAGCGGACAGTTCATCCACCCGCAGTCACTTGCCACTCCCCGGTCGGCGGCTGCAGGCGATGGTGCAGTCACCTTCAATTTTGAAAATCAGCCGGTACAGGCGGTAGTCAAGGCGATCCTTGGCGACCTGCTCAAGGAAAACTACACGATCGTGCCCGGGGTACAGGGCAACATTTCGTTTTCCACGTCCGAGCCGGTGGATTCCAGTCAGGCGTTGCCGATCCTGGAGACGTTGCTGTCGTGGACCAACAATGCACTGGTGCGCCGTGCTGGCGGCTATGTCGTGTTGCCGCGCAAGGATGCCGTGGCCGGCAATCTCGTGCCCAGCCTGAATGCCGCTGCGCCGCGTGATGGCATGCAGTCACGCTTGTTCCCGCTGCGCTTTATTTCCGCGACCGAAATGCAGAAACTGATCAAGCCGTTTGCGCGTCCCGAGGCCATCTTGCTGGTTGATCCGGCGCGCAACCTGCTGGTGATGTCCGGCACGTCGCAGGAGCTGGCGAACTACCAAAGCATGGTGCGCACGTTTGACGTGGACTGGTTGCGCGGGATGTCGGTGGGCGTGTTCAACTTGCAGTACGCCACGGTTGGCGAGTTGATGCCCAAACTCGATGCCATGTTCGGTGCCAATGGGGGCACACCGCTGGCGGGCATGCTGCGCTTCCTGCCGATTGAACGCACCAACGCCCTGGTGGTAATCAGCACACAACCACAATACCTGCAGGAAGTGGGCGAATGGATCACGCGCATCGACCAGGGAGGCGGTAACCAACCGCAGCTCTTCGTGTATGACGTGCGCAACATCAAGGCCTCGGATTTGGCGCGCTATCTCGCGCAGATCTACACCAACAACTCGGGCAGTGGTGGCGCCGATACCGGCGGCAAGGTCGGGCCGGGGCTGACCAGCAGTACCCTGGGCAGTGCAGACAACGCCAATGCTGCCACCAGCATGGGTAGCACGGCCGGCAGCTTTGGCAGCGCGGTTGGTGGGAGCGGAACCGGTGGGACCATCGGCTCAGGCAGCAGTTCCGGCTTTGGCGACAGCGGCACCGGTGGATTGGATGCTGGCGGTCGCTCGGCCAGCCCCGGGGCTGCGCTGGGAGGCTCTTCCAGCTTCGGCAGCGCGGGCGGCAGCTTCGGTGCGACCACCAGCGGCGCTGGCGCCGGCGACCAGCAATACACGTCCAGTGACGGCAGCGTACGTATCAGTTCAGTGGATGGCAGCAACCAGTTGCTGGTGCGTGCGCGCGCGTCGCAGTGGGAGGAAATCAAGAGCGCCATCACCAAGCTCGACAACGTACCGCTGCAAGTGCAGATTGAAACGCGCATTCTCGAGGTCAGCCTCACCGGCGACCTGCAGTTTGGCGTGCAGTGGTATCTGCAAGGGCTGGCCGGAAGCACCACGGACGCCGCCGGCAACATCATTCCCGGGCACCCCACCAATCCACGACAGATTGCACTGGGACAGGGTGGTGTCGAGTTTGGTGGTGAGCCGTTCTTCTACTCGTTCCTCAACAGCAAACTGCAGGTGGCCGTGCACGCGCTGGAGACCAGCGGCAATACCAAGACGCTGTCGGCACCATCAATGGTGGTGATGAACAACCAGACTGCGACGATTCAGGTGGGTGACCGCATTCCGATCAACCAGACCAGCATCAACACCGGGCTGGGCACGACCAGCAGTTTCAACCAGGTGGTTTACCTGGATACGGGCGTCATCCTCAATGTCCAGCCGCGAATCAATCCCGGTGGCCTGGTTTACATGAACATCAGCCAGCAGGTCAGCCAGCCAAATCGTTCGGTCGCTCCGGTGAACGGCAACGTGGCCATTTCCGAGCGCAAACTGGCCACGCAGGTGGCGGTGCAGAGCGGGCAGACCGTGCTGCTCGGCGGTTTGATCCAGCAGGCCGAGGCAAACACTGATACCGGCATTCCCGGCCTCAACCGGGTACCCGTCATTGGCCGTCTGTTTGGCAACACCAATCGCAGTCGCAATCGTACCGAGCTGATCGTGTTGATCACGCCGCGGGTGATCCGCGGCGGCGAGGATGCCAAGCGCATTACCGACGATTACCAGGAGAAGTTCGAGTCGCTGGCGCCGCTGCGCGCAGCGCCCACCGTAGCTGCCGCACCATCGGCCACCTCGGCGGTCGTCACTGTACCGCTGGCGAGCAGTGGCATCGCTCGCCCGGTGGCGGCGAGCCCGGAGCAATTGCAACAACAGGCCGTGAGCGCATTGGCGCAGACTGACTACGTCCAGGCGCAGACACTTGCCTTGCGTTCGTGGCGTGAGGGCACGGGCCACGGCAGATTGTGTGCGGAGAACTGGCGCGTCATTGGCGAGTCACGCGAGCGTCTTCAAGACAAGGCAGGTGTGGAGGCTGCGCACAAGTCGGCCATGCAGTGCGTCGCGCCGATCACCCGGTAGGATAATGACAGGCTGATGTGCGCCGCCGCTCCGGACTGCCCGTGCGCGTGTCGCAACGTCGGGTAGCAGGGCGCGCCGCGCATGAAGCAGGAGTCTGCCGGCGTGCCGCGCGACTGCGCGGTGGGTCCGGCGCCACAGGGGTCGCGCGCCCCGGAGACCATGTGCAGCCTGCAATCACCAACCATGGGCGCACATGAACGCGCACTTGCCTGATCTGCCGATCACCGCGTTGTTGCCGCAGATTTGTGCGTCATTGGCTGAGTGTCCGCGTCTGGTGCTGGAAGCGCCGCCGGGAGCTGGCAAGACCACGCAGGTACCCTTGGCATTGCTGGCGGCGTCGTGGTTGGCGGGGCGCAAGATCATCATGCTGGAACCACGGCGCATCGCTGCGCGTGCCGCCGCGCAGTTCATGGCGCAGCAGCTTGGCGAGCGCGTTGGGCAGACGGTTGGCTACCGTATCCGCTTCGACTCGCAGGTAAGCGCGGCGACGCGGATCGAGGTGGTCACCGAAGGTATTCTCCCCACGTTGATTCAGCGCGACCCGGAACAGGCCGGTATCGGCGCGATCGTGTTCGACGAGTTTCACGAACGCCACCTGGCCGGCGATCTGGGCGCCGCCCTGGCGCTGGATGTGCAAGCCACGCTGCGTCCGGATCTGCGCCTGCTGGTGATGTCGGCCACGCTGGACGGTCAGCGCCTCGCCCAGTGGCTTGACGCGCCACGCCTGTCCAGCGCCGGTCGCAGCTATCCGGTGCGCGTCGAGTACCCGCCAGCGCGCACCCAGGAAACCGGCGAACAGCATCTGTTGCGCACGCTGCGGCACGCGTTGGCGGAGGAGGTTGGCGACATCCTGGTGTTCCTGCCTGGCCGGCGCGAGATCGCCCGCGCACAGGCGGACCTGTCCGCGCTCGTTGCATCGGCAGCGCAACCAGCGGCGCCGATGCAGGGCGCGCCCGCGGCGACGGCAGTCGAAGTGCTGCCGCTGCATGGCGACCTTGCACAGGCGGAGCAACAAGCGGCGCTCGGGCCGGGCGCGGCGAACACCCGGCGCATCGTGCTGGCGACCAACGTCGCCGAATCCAGCGTTACCTTGCCAGGCATCCGCGTGGTCATCGATACCGGACTGGCACGCGAGCCCCGCTTTGATCCGAACTCCGGTTTCACGCGGCTGCAGACGGTGAACATCGCGCAGGCCTCCGCTGACCAACGGGCTGGTCGTGCCGGGAGGGTTGCCGCCGGAGTTGCCTACCGGTTGTGGCCGCAAAGCCGCCGTCTGGAAGCGTCGCGCACGCCGGAAATCCAGCACGTGGAGCTGTCCGCGCTCGCGCTGGAGCTGGCGGCGTGGGGCGTCACCCAAAGCAGTCACGACAGCCTGCACTGGCTTGATCCACCACCACCCGGTGCGCTGGCCCAGGCGCGCGAGCTGCTGCAACGGCTGGCTGCGCTGGATGCGCACGGGTGCATTACGCAACTGGGCCAGCGCATGCTGAAGCTTGGCGCCACGCCGCGCCTGGCGGCTGCCGCGCTGTCTGCGCCACGGCCGCTGCAACCGCTGGTCGCGGACCTGCTGGCGCTGCTGGAGGCACGCTCGCCGTTACGCGGTGACGACGCGCGCAGTGACGATTTCCGATTGCGCGTAGCTGCGCTGCATGCGTGGCGTGATCGTGGCGCGCGTTCTTCCGTGCGCGGCATGGTTGACACTGGTGCGCTCGCGGGAATCGAGCAAGTCAGCAAGGGTTGGCGCAAGCGTCTGGACGTCCGTAGCGCAGCCAGCGGTGTACCCAATCGCTGCAGCATTGGCGACGTCCTGGCGCAAGCGTTCCCTGATCGCATGGCGCATCAGGATGCCGGGCAGCCGCTGCGCTACACCCTGGCGAATGGTCGCGGGGCGCGCCTGCACGAACAGACAGCGCTGCGCGGTGAACCGTGGCTCGTCGTGCTCGATGTGCGCCACGAAGCGCGTGACAGCCTGATCCTGAGCGCTGCGCCGCTGGATCCGGAGCTGCTCGAAAACGCGTTCGCCGCGCAGTTTCAGTCGACCCACGCGGTACGCTGGAACGCGGAGCGTGGCGCGGTCGAGGCATTCGACGAGCAACGCTTCGGCGCCATCGTGCTGCGGCGCCACAGCGTGCCGGTGCGGCCACAAGACGCGTTGCCGGCATTGCTCGAAGCACTACGCGCGCAGGGTCTGGACCTGCTGCCATGGAGCGATGCCGCACGCCACTTGCGTGCGCGCATTCACGCATTGCGCGAGTGGATGCCCGAGCTGCAGTTGCC
>JBDSWR010000006.1:0-53476 GCA_039926605.1 Rhodanobacter sp.
GCTACGGTGCCTTCATCGTGCCCGGGCTGGTGATGCTGTCGCTGCTGACGCAAAGCATCTCGAATGCATCATTCGGGATCTATTTCCCCAAGTTCGTGGGCACCATCTACGAAATCCTGTCGGCGCCAGTGTCGCCTTTCGAAATCGTCGCCGGTTACGTCGGTGCGGCGGCCAGCAAGTCGGTCATCCTCGGCGTGATCATCCTGTTCACGGCGCGCCTGTTTGTCACCTTCGATATCCAACATCCGCTGTGGATGCTGGCCTTCCTGCTGCTCACCGCGGTGACCTTCAGCTTGTTCGGTTTCATCATCGGCATCTGGGCGGACAACTTCGAGAAGCTGCAACTGGTGCCGCTGTTGATCGTGACGCCGCTGACGTTTCTTGGCGGCAGTTTCTATTCCATCAGCATGCTGCCGCCGTTCTGGCAAAAGGTCACCTTGTTCAATCCGGTGGTGTACCTCATCAGCGGCTTTCGCTGGAGCTTTTACGGCGTTGCCGACGTCAGTATCGGCGTGAGTCTGGGCATGACCCTGGTGTTTCTGGCGATCTGCCTGGCCACGGTCTGGTGGATCTTCCGCAGCGGTTATCGCCTGAAGGCCTGACTTGGTCGGGCCAACCAGTCATGGCGATGGCCAGCGCCGCGGTGGAACTGTAATCCGCCCAGGAAAGCCCGCCAGGCGGCATAGCCGTGTCCCATGGGCGCTACTGGCTGCGCGCGCCTGTGATCAGCGCACGTCGATTTGCACTATTCTCGTTGATCGCTTGTAGAAAGAGCCGTTCGTGGCGTCAGTTGACACCCCCATCGCGAGGCAACTGCAATGAAAACCAATCCTGTTGGCTGGTTCGAAATCTACGTTCAAGACATGGCACGGGCGCAGGCATTTTACGAATCCGTGTTGGACACAAAGCTGGACGCGCTGGGCGATCCGAACGATTCCACGGTGGAGATGCGGGCGTTTCCCATGGACATGGAAAGTCAGGGTGCTGCCGGGGCCTTGACGAAGATGCACGGGTTCCCGTCTGGCGGCAACAGCACGCTGGTGTACTTCACCTGCGCCGATTGTGCCGAAGAAGCTGGCCGTGTCCTGGCCGCGGGCGGTCGCCTGCAACGGGAGAAGTTCGCCATCGGTGAATATGGATTCATTGCCTTGGCGTTCGATACCGAGGGCAACCTGTTTGGTTTGCATTCCATGGGGTAGCGCGCGAGGCGGGTCCTCGTGCAAACCGCGGGCGCGGCGCGGAGTGTGCATCGCCGTTGTCACCCAGGCAGGATTCAACCTGGCGTTGCGCGTCGCTCCAGTCGATAGACCCCGCTGTGCAACGCATGTACGCCGTGCGCCGCGAATCGCGGTTCGGCAGCAAGGACGTCGCGGTATTCCAGCCTGTGCACATGCCAGTCGGGGTCGAACAGGGCGTGCACGCTGGCGTCGTCCACTGAAAATGGCGGACCGTCCATTTCGTGTTGGGGGTATTGCAGCGTGATCATCAGGCCGCGGCAACCTGGCGGCAATCGCGCGTACAGCTCCTCGGCATAGCGCTTGCGCAGCGGTGGCGGCAACGCGATTACCGCCGCACGATCGTAGACCCCGCTGCAGGTGGCGAGCGTCGCGTCGTCAAGCGCAAACACGTTGCCGACGATGATTTCGATGCGACCGGCGACGTAATGCAGTCCTTGCGCCGAGACACGCTGCTTGGCGACGAGCGCGTTCTCGTCAAGGAACTGCTGCACTGCCAGGAGCGACAGTTCCACGCCAAGCACCCGGTAGCCTTGTGCCGCCATCCACAACATGTCCAGCGACTTGCCGGCCAGCGGCACCAGCACGCGGCTGCCTGCAGGCAGCGCCAGACTCGGCCAATGCTGTTCCAGCGCCGGCGTGGTGTGCTCGCGATGAAAGCCGATGCGCTGTTCGCGCCAGCGCTGCAGCCAGAATTCCGGATCCATCAACGTCCTCCGAGGGCTGATCCTGCGGCAACCGCAGCGCCCGACACGTTTCTGCATGGCGCGCGGCAGCCCCTGCACGGCATGGGGATCGCCAAAACCCAGCGTCCAACAGGGTATGATGAAATTCGTGTGGCTGTCACGAAATTGCCTGACCACAAGCCAAGAAAACGGGGATCACGGGAGAAATATATGACGATTTATACGGTCAAGTTGCTCAAGAAAGAAACGATAGCCAATGGCACCATGGCGTTTGAGGTGGAAAAGCCCGACGGCTTCGAATATATCGCCGGCCAGTTTTGCGACATGACCTTGGTCGACCCACCGGAAACGGATGAGGAAGGCAACGTACGCGGGTTTTCTTTCGTTACTGCCCCGAGCGAAGATAATCTGAAAGTCGCCACGCGGATGCGCGATACGGCATTCAAGCGCGTCCTGAAGGACATGCCGATAGGCAGCACGGTGAAGATGGACGCCCCGTATGGCGATTACAAACTGCACAAGACCAGTACTACCCCGGCGGTATTCCTGATTGGCGGTATTGGTATTACCCCGGTACGCAGCATTATTGCGCAGGCAACGCAGGACAAATTACCGCACAGCATTACTCTGCTTTACAGCAACAAGACGGCTGCCGATGCCGCGTTTACCGCTGACTTCGAGGCACTCGCCGCGAAGAACTCGCATTTCAAATTTGTGCCGGTTTACGCGGAAGCTTCCGCCGCCGAATGGGCCGGCGAACGCGGATTCATCGACGAAAAAATGCTCAGGCGACATGTCCCGGATATCGTTGCGCCGATCTATTACCTGTCGGGCCCGGCCGGTATGGTGAAGGCGATGCGCGAGATGCTGGTGGCAGCCGGTGCCAACGAGGACAATATCCGGACCGAAGAATTTTCCGGTTATTGAGGATCTGCCCTTGCACCGGCAAGCTGCTGCGCGGAAGCACCGCACAGCTTGCCGGGGCAAGGGGGATGGCGGGCCGGCGAGGGACGTGCCGCGGCGTAATGGAACGCCACCACGTCCTGTGACGCCGGCACGATTGCCCCGTTTCGACGAACATTCTCACTGAATCGAGCCAGCGGGGCTTGACTCCGCAGTGCTTGGCACCATCCATGACTGCATGGAAGTCATCTCCATGATCCCAGGCCACTCCGGCCCGTTGGATCACAAAGCAGGAGCCATTCATGGTGAAGTACAGCAAGGATCCCGACGCTGTCGCGCGGCTTTCTCCGGAGCAGTTCAGGGTTACCCAGCAAAGCGCTACCGAGCGTCCGGGCACGGGTGAATACCTGAACAATACGGCGCCGGGCATCTACGTCGATGTGGTGTCCGGTGAGCCGCTGTTCGCTTCCTCGGACAAGTTTCATTCGGCGTGTGGCTGGCCGAGTTTCACCAAAGCGATCGACCCGCTCAACGTGCGTGAAGTGCGCGACGAGACCCACGGCATGTTGCGCACTGAAGTGCGCTCGGCACAGGGTGACAGTCATCTCGGGCATGTGTTTCCGGATGGTCCGGCGGATCGCGGCGGCTTGCGCTATTGCATCAACTCCGCGTCCCTGCGTTTCATTCCCCGGGCAGACATGCAGGCGGCCGGCTATGGCGCGTACCTGGATCAGGTGGAGGACGTTCGATGAGCAGCGAGCGTGCCGTGTTGGCCGGTGGATGTTTCTGGGGCATGCAGGATCTGCTGCGCAGCCATGCCGGCGTGCTGGCCACTCGTGTCGGCTACACCGGTGGCGTTGTACCCAACGCGACTTATCGGCAACATGCCGGGCACGCCGAGGCGATTGAAATCGTCTTCGACCCGTCGCGGCTGAGGTACCGCACGCTGCTGGAATTCTTCTTCCAGATTCACGACCCGTCCACGCCTGACCGGCAGGGGAATGATCGTGGCAGTTCCTATCGCTCCGCGATTTTCTACACGTCGCCGGAGCAGCAGCAGGTCGCGCAGGACACTATCGCCGACGTTGATGCATCAGGGCTGTGGCCTGGCAAGGTGGTGACCGAAGTGCTGCCCGTCGGAGAGTTCTGGGAAGCCGAAGCCGAACATCAGGATTATCTTGAGCACTATCCGGACGGCTATACGTGCCATTTCATCCGACCGGGCTGGAAGCTGCCGCGGCGCGATAGCGCAGCCTGACCAGCGACACGGTCTGTATTGCCCCGTTTGAGCCGCAGTATCCCGCGCGGGCCTCGCGGCGGAGTGCGGCTACTGGGCAGGGGCGTCGTGCGTGTCGCCTTCGGCGTTGCCGGTATTTCCCTCTTCCGCAGCTTTGGCAGCGTCGCGCTCCGCGCGCTTGCGTGCTTCCTTGGCGTCTTGCTGCTTCTTTTTGGCAATTTCGCGTTGCCGTTTTTCGTACGAATAATTGGGCTTGGCCAAGAACCTGTCTCCTCTGGGTTGTCTGCCTAGTTTAGGACGTATGCCGCGCGCTGTGGCGCCGCGGTAGTGACTGGTTGGCTTGTAATGACGCGGATGCGAGCAGATGTGCAAGTGCGGGCGCTTCGGTGCGAGTGGCCGTTACCTTTGTCGATGGGCTCCCTCCTGGTGGCGCTGGTGCGCGCTGGCTGCCAGACGCTGCAACTAATTGCAGGTTTTCGTTGGCTGCGCTCGCGCCTGTGGGTGACTGCTTGCGCGTTGCTTGCCGGCTTGCGCGGCGCTGACTAAGATCGGCGACATTGAGCTGGTTGTTCGGGGAGATCGTCTTTGCCAGGTCTCGTCACATCTCGACGAAGCCTCGGCATAGCCCGCGGTCGTCGGTGGTCAGGTACGGCCCGTGCTTCATCCAGGAGCGTCCATGTCCAGTCGCGCCACACATCCGATCGCCCGGCTTGACTATCGCGGCCGAGTAATCTGCTTTCCGTTGCTGGCCACGATCATGTACTCCTTGTTTGACGGTACGGGTCGCGGAGGCTGGCTGATCGCGGGCTTGCTGCTGCTGTGGGGCGTGGGCTGGCCGCAAATTGCGTTTTTCTTCGCGCGTGGCGCCGGCGGCAAGCGCATTGAACACGGCAACATGTTGCTGGACTCCGTGTGGATGGGTGCCTGGGTGGCGGCCATGCATTTTAGCTTGTGGCCAAGTGTCATGCTGATTTCAGCGATGAATTTCTCCAACCTTGGCGTCGGCGGCACAACACTCTTTCTGCGTGGGCTGGTAGGCATCGCGGTAGGTGTGGTCGGTGTGGGCCTGGTCGGGGGCTTTCATGTGGATTTGGCCTCGCCGATGTTGCCGACGGTAGCCAGCGTGCTGGGTATTTTCGGCATGAGCTCGGCCTTTGCCACCTATGCCTATTTGCAGGGCACGCGTTTCGTCGAGGGGCGACGATTGCTGCTCGCACAGAAGATCACGCTTGAGGAAAAAAGTGCGGAGTTGGAACAGGCGCGGGAGGCGGCGGATAGCGCCAATCACTCCAAGAGCGTGTTCCTCGCCAATATGAGCCATGAGCTGCGCACGCCATTGAATGCGATCATCGGCTACAGCGAGCTGCTGTCGGAGGAAGCGCAAGACAATGGCCACGTTGAACTGATTCCGGATCTGGAGAAGATCCATGTCGCCGGCAAGCATTTGCTGGGACTGATCAACGACGTGCTGGATTTGTCCAAGATCGAGGCGGGCAAGATGGAACTGAACCTGGAAACGATCCAGGTAAGCTCGCTGCTTGAGAGTGTGGTCAATACCACCGCCCCACTGGTGCGCAAGAACGGCAATCGGCTGGTGCTGGGGACCGAGGACGTTGGCACCATGCACACCGATGTCACCAAGCTGCGGCAAATCCTGTTCAACCTGCTGAGCAACGCCTGCAAGTTCACCGAAAACGGCAGCATTCATTTGCGTGTGCGCCGCGAGCGCTTGGGCGCAGGCGACTGTGCGGTGTTCGAGGTCGCCGATACCGGTATTGGCATCACCGCAGTTCAGCAGGCCAGATTGTTCGAGCCGTTTGCCCAAGCTGAGGCGTCAACGCAGCAGAAATACGGCGGCACCGGCCTGGGTTTGGCGTTGACGCGACGTTTTGCCGAACTGCTTGGCGGCGATATTCAGCTGCAAAGCGCGGCCGGTCAGGGCACCACGTTTACGGTGCGAGTTCCAGTGAACGCGACAGTGGCAAAGGTCAAAACGCAAGTTCCGCCACGGCAGGCTTCTGCCGTGACGCCGGCACAGGAGACATTTGCGGCGACAATCCTGATCGTGGATGACGACGCGGCCGGCACCGAACTGATTGGTCGAATGCTGGCCAGCGAAGGATTCCACACGGTGCCTGCAGCGGACGGTGAGGAGGGTCTGCGGCTCGCGCGCGAATTGCACCCCGATCTCATCCTGCTCGATGTGTTGATGCCGAAGGCGGATGGCTGGACCGTGTTGTCGCAATTGAAGGCGGATCCTGCGCTGGCATCCATTCCGGTGGTCATGATTTCCGTCACCAGCGAAAGGACGCTGGGTTTCGCGGTTGGTGCTGCGGATTATCTGGTCAAGCCGGTAGACCGGGAGAGCTTGATGGTCACCGTGGAAAAATACCTCGGCCTCACTTCCGACCATCCGATCCTGGTAGTCGACGACGACGCGACCACGCGCAGCATGTTGCGCCGCCTGCTGGAACGCCAAGGCTGGAAGGTGGTGGAAGCGGCCAACGGCGTCGAAGGGTTGGCGCGCGTGGACGAAGCCAAACCATCGCTGGTGCTGCTGGACTTGATGATGCCGGAGATGGATGGCTTTGCGTTCCTTGCCGTACTCAATGATCGCCATCTTCTCGATATCGCCCTGCCGGTGGTGGTGCTCACCGCGAAGGAATTGACGCGCGGAGAGCGCGAAATCCTTGCGGGTTTCGCGCACAAAGTCATTCAAAAGGGCAGTTACACTGGCGGTCAGTTGGAGCAGGAAGTACGGCGTGCGCTGAAACCTCAATGGCAGTGAGCGTGACCATGAAGATCCTGCTGGTGGAAGACAACGACATGAATCGCGACATGCTCTCGCGGCGGCTGTCCCGGCGCGGCTACACCATCGTGACGGCGGTGGACGGTCAGGCAGCGCTGGACATGGTCGCCCGTAGCGCTCCGAACCTGGTGCTGATGGACATGAGTCTCCCGGTCATTGACGGTTGGGAAGCCACGCGTCGCCTGAAAGCAGACGTGCGTACCAGCGCGATCCCGGTCATCGCACTGACCGCGCATGCCATGGCCCAGGATCGTGAGCGCGCATTGGCTGCGGGCTGCGATGATTTCGACACCAAGCCGGTGGATCTCGAACGACTGATCGGAAAGATGCAGGCATTGCTGGAGACGAGTTGCAGCGATGGTGTGCCGCCGTGACGCAAACGCCTGGCGCCGGGCATGCCGAGTTCAATGCCTCGTGCATGCACGATCTCACCGAGTTGACGGCGGTGGTCGAGCAGGTATGCCAGCGCGCCGGTGCTGACGTGGACGAGCTGTTCTCGGTGCGGCTCGCCGTCGAAGAAGTGTTCACCAACATTGTGCAATATGGTTACGGTGGAGGCATTGGGCCAATCAACGTGGATATTGATGCCCAACCCGAGCGGTTGCGTATTACTTTGGCGGATGCTGCCCCGCCATTCGATCCGGGCACTGTCGTAGTGCCAAGTCTGGATGCGCCTCTTGATCAGCGCGGGGAGGGTGGCTGGGGCTGGCATTTCGTGCGCGAGGTCATGGACCAGGTTGAGTGGGCGGAAGGCACCGAGGGCGGCAACCGGTTTACCTTGGTCAAATGGTTGCGACACAGCGATTCACCTATCATCAGGAGTGTCCCGTAATGAACATCGAAATTCAGCAACACGATCACGCTGCGGTGGTGTGCATCGTTGGCAGTGTGGACGGGCTTACCGCGCCGGCGTTGCTGGCTGAGTTCCATGCGTGCGTCGCGGCTGGCAATGTCCGCCTGGTTGCTGACCTTGGTGGCGTGGATTACACCAGCAGTGCGGGCTTGCGGGCATTGCTGGCAACCATGAAGGAGACGCGCATGCGAGGTGGAGATCTGCGCCTGAGCAACGTGACGCCGCACGTGCTGAAGGTGTTGGAGCTCAGCGGGTTCACCAGCATCATGAAGTTGTATGGCGACGTCGACACGGCGGTGAATAGCTACCGCGTTTGACCACGGGTATGGATCGCGCTGACGCCAAGCGTGAACGGTGAGGCCTCGCTGCAATTGTGGAGATCGCTTGATGGACACTGTGACCAACCCACGCAAGAAAGTGGCGCTGGTGATCGGCGCCGGTAGCGTGAAGTGTGCCGCGGCGCTCGGCCTGTGGAAGGTGCTGGATCGAGAAGGCATAAAAATCGACATGCTGGTTGGTTGCAGCGGCGGCAGCCTCTACGCCACGGTAATGGCGTTGGGCTATGACGTTGCCACGTGCGAGCGTCTTACGCGTGAGTTGTGGACTCCGGGAATCACGCGACGCCGCGACTGGCGCTCGATGCTGAGTGCCGCGTTCCCGCGTTTGTTCCGGTTCAAGGGCAGCTTTGGCATGCTCAGCGACGAGCCGTTGCACCGAGCGCTGCAAAAGCCGTTTGGTGGCCGCACGTTTGCCGAGGCCAGCGTGCCATTGCACATCGTTGCAACGGATGTAGCCAACGGGCAGAAAGTGGTGTTGAGCGACGGACTTGTAGCCGACGCCGTACGCGCGAGCATTGCCATTCCCTACATCTGGAAGCCGTGGTGCATCGATGGCCGTTGGCTGCTCGACGGGTGCTTGAATGATCCGCTGCCGGTGGATGTTGCCATTCGTGAAGGTGCCGAGGTCATTTTGGCGATGGGCTTTGAAAGCCCGTACCCGCACAAGATTCGCTCGGCGATGCGTTATGCGTTTCAGGTCAACAGTATCTACACGAACAATTTGCTGCGGGCCAACTACGCGTTTCACAACCTCGCGCACCATGCGGAGATCATTCCAATCCTGCCCGAATTCGGGCGGGAAATCCGCCTGTTCGACACAGACCAGTTTCCGCACGTGATCGAGTGCGGTGAGCGTGCCATGGAACAGGAGCTCGGTTATCTGCGCCAGGTGCTGGAGAGCGAACGTGCGTGAAAGCACTCACGTTGCTGGCGGCGCGGCACCGTGGGCCGACAGCAGCGACGCTGCGGCGGGTATGCCTCAGTCGACAGAGCCTGTGGAGCCGGCACATGTGTTGGTAGTGGATGACAATGAGGTAAACCGAGACCTCCTTTCGCGCCGGCTGCAGCGTGAAGGCCATCGGGTGGGATTTGCGGTTGACGGCCTGGATGCTCTGGCCAAGGTGCGTGCCGACTGTTTCGACCTGGTACTGCTGGATATCATGATGCCCGGCATGGATGGCTACCAGGTGCTGGAACAACTAAAGGCTGACGAAACACTGCGCCACATTCCCGTCATCCTTATTTCGGCGCTCAACGATACAGACAACATGGTCAAGGGTATTTCGCTCGGTGCTGACGATTATCTGCCCAAGCCGTTCAATCCACATATCCTGAGGGCACGAGTCAATGCCAGCCTGGCGCGAAAGCGCTTGCATGACTGCGAGCAGCTTTATGCGCGCAGTCTGGAGCGCGAGATGGACATCGCTCGCGAGATCCAGGCGGGGTTTCTTCCGCGCCGCCTTCCGGCGTTTTCCGGATGGGATATGGCTGCCTATTTTCAGCCTGCGCGTCAGGTGGGTGGTGATTTTTACGATGCATTTCCCTTGCATGCGGGTGAGCGCTTTGCCGTCGTCATGGCTGACGTATGCGACAAGGGTGTTGGGGCAGCACTGTTCATGGCGCTGTTTCGCAGTTTCACACGTGCGTTTGCCGAGCGCATGAATTTCCTCGGTGACGATTCCACGCAGCAGGCGTGCAACCTGGTGTCGTATGTGAATGACTACATTGCGCGCACCCATGGTCGCGCCAACATGTTTGCCACGCTGTTCTTCGCCGTGATTGATCCGGCCAGCGGTACACTCGTTTACGTCAATGGCGGGCACGAGGCGCCGCTCATTTGCGGGAAGCATGGTGTACGCGCGAGACTCGCTCCAACCGGGCCGGCCGTCGGCATGCTGCCGGAAATGGCGTTTCGTGCCGGGCGGCAGCTGCTCGAATACGCCGAGACTTTGTTGGTTTACACCGATGGCATCACCGATTCGCGCAACGCTCAGGCACTACCGTTTTCCGAAGAGCGTTTGCTGGCGCTACTGCCGCCGGCTGATGAGCCTGCGGCGATGACGATCGAGCGCGTTCAGACGGCCGTCCTGCAGCATGCTGTTGCTGCGGTCCAGTTTGATGACATGACCATGTTGGCCGTGCACCGTACAGCCGCAGCCTGAGCGCGGTGACGGGCCGCGAAGCAAACGCATGCAGGCCTGTACCAGTCTTGCAGAGACCTGGTGAAGCACACTAGCGTTCGCGCTGTGGAATTTCGTCTGCGCGGCCATGTTGTCCGCCAGCACCGCGTGCACGTTGTCTCGCGCATGCCGCGCGCATGCGCGCCGATCGCGTCGATGACTTTGCGTTAGACGGCTGGTGGAAAACCTGTTGGCGGTTTGCTCGCGTTTCTTCTATGTTGGCGCATCCCCAAACCAAGGCATCGTGCATGACTGCATCGCTGGAACAGCCCGAGCACCTGCGCCGCAGCCTGTCCAACCGACATTTGCAACTGATCGCCATCGGCGGCGCGATCGGTACCGGGTTGTTCATGGGATCGGGCAAGACGATCAGCCTGGCCGGGCCGTCGATCGTTTTCGTGTATCTGATCATCGGCGTGATGCTGTTCTTCGTGATGCGCGCGATGGGCGAGTTACTGCTGTCCAATCTGGCGTACAAATCCTTCATCGATTTTTCCACCGACCTGCTCGGGCCGTGGGCCGGGTTCTTCTGCGGCTGGACCTACTGGTTTTGCTGGATCATCACCGCGATTGCCGACGTGATCGCGATCTCCGCCTACTCGCAGTTCTGGTTTCCGGATCTGGCGGCATGGATTCCAGCCGTGCTGTGCGTGCTGTTGTTGTTGAGCCTGAACCTGGTGACGGTCAAGTTGTTTGGCGAGCTGGAGTTCTGGTTTGCCCTGATCAAGATCGTGGCGATCTGTGCGCTGATCATCACCGGATTCGGGCTCGTGGCGTGGGGTTTTCGCTCGCCCGCAGGAGATCCGGCGACGTTGGCCAACCTGTGGAACGACGGCGGCATGTTCCCGATGGGGCTGAGTGGTTTCTTTGCCGGCTTTCAGATCGCGGTGTTCGCGTTCGTCGGTATTGAACTGGTCGGCACCACGGCCGCGGAGACGGCGGACCCGGAACGCAACCTGCCGCGCGCGATCAACTCGATCCCGGTGCGCATCATCATTTTCTATGTGCTGTCGCTGATTGTCATCATGGCCGTGACGCCGTGGCGGCTGGTGGAGGCGGGCAAGAGTCCGTTTGTGGAATTGTTCGTGCTGGCCGGCATTCCGGCTGCCGCCAGCTTGATCAATTTCGTGGTACTGACATCGGCCGCGTCGTCGGCCAACAGCGGCATCTTTTCCACCAGCCGCATGTTGTACGGATTGGCACAGGAGAAGCATGCGCCGAGTACGTTCGCGCGCTTGTCGAAGGCGGCGGTACCGTCGCGTGGCTTGCTGTTCTCGTGCGGTTGCCTGCTGTTGGGAGCATTGCTGGTGTATCTGACGCCCAACGTGATCACCGCATTCACTCTGGTAACCACGCTGGCCGCCGTGCTGTTCATGTTTGTCTGGTCGCTGATTCTGGCCGCGTACATCGCGTATCGGCGCCAGCGCCCGCACTTGCATCAGGCATCGAAATACAAGATGCCCGGTGGCGTCTGGATGTGCTACGTGTGCCTGGCGTTCTTTGCATTCGTGGTGGTGTTGCTGACGTTGCAAACAGACACGCGCGAAGCTCTGCTTGCCAGCCCGTTCTGGTTTGTGCTGCTGGCGCTCGCTTATGCGTGGAAACAGCGCGCGACGCCCCGCACGCGTTGACGTGGCGTGGTTGCTGGCGGGCGGCAGCGGATCGGCAGCTTGCATGCGCGTTAGTATGGAGCGTCAATGACCACTACCGGAGGGGCGATGCGGCGCTGGAATGGCTGGGGCGATGATACCGTCGCGATGGATTTGCCAAATGGCGCCGCGGCGTTTCTGTCCGCGCTGATCGGTCCGGGTCAGCGGCTGCCCGATGCCGACCTGGTGCAGGTGTTGGCTACGGTACCGGCATCGCGATTGCCGGAACACCCGTTGGTGAGCGTCGCCGCCGAAGACCGTGTGCGCCATGCGCGCGGGCAAAGTTTGCCGGATTGGCTGGCGATGCGTTCAGGCGCGTTCGGCGTGTTTCCTGATGGTGTGGCCTGTCCGCAGACCGCCACACAAATCCGCGAGCTGCTGGCGTGGGCCAGGGCGCATGACGTGGTCGTGATTCCCTACGGGGGCGGTACCTCAGTCGTGGGTCACATCACTCCGCAAGCCGGGGCGCGGCCGGTGCTGACGTTGTCGCTGGAGCGCATGAATCAGTTGCGCGGAATTGACGCCGAAAGCCTGCTGGCCACCTTCGGTCCTGGTGCCAATGGTCCGCAGGTGGAAAGCCAGTTGCGTGTGCACGGCTTCACGCTTGGGCATTTCCCGCAGTCTTGGGAGCTGTCCACGCTGGGTGGCTGGGTCGCGGCGCGATCCAGTGGCCAGCAGTCTTTGCGCTATGGACGCATCGAGCAATTGTTCGCTGGTGGAACCCTCGAGACGTTTGCCGGCCCGATGACGATCCCAACGTTTCCCGCATCCGCCGCCGGACCGGATCTGCGTGAACTGGTGCTCGGCTCGGAAGGGCGATTCGGCGTCATTTCCGAGGTCAAGGTGCGTATTACCCCGCTTCCTGCGCAAGAGTCTTTCTACGTCGTGTTTCTGCCGGACTGGGAGCGGGCACGCAGCGCAGTGCGCGAACTGGTGCAGGCGCGTATCCCGCTGTCCATGTTGCGCTTGTCGAATGCGATGGAAACGCAAACCCAGTTGATGCTGGCCGGTCAATCGCGCTCGATCGCGTGGCTGGAACGGTATCTGGCATGGCGCGGCGCCGCGGAGGGCAAGTGCATGCTGACATTCGGCGTCACGGGCAGCCGGCTGCAAAACGCCGCTTCACTGCGCCACGCCCGGAAGTTGTTGCGCGGTCGTGGCGGAGTGTTCACCGGTACGTTGCTGGGCCGCAAATGGGCCGAACACCGCTTCCGTTTTCCTTATCTGCGCGACAGTTTGTGGAGCGCAGGTTTTGCCGTGGATACGCTGGAAACCGCCACCGACTGGAGCAACGTCGACGATCTGCTGCAGCGGGTGGAAACCAGCCTGCACGCGGCACTGGCGGCTATCGGCGAGCGCGTGCATGTGTTCACGCACCTGTCGCATGCCTACGGTGAAGGCTGCAGCCTGTACACCACCTACGTGTTTCGCCCCGGTGCTAGTTATGCGGAGGCGCTCACGCGTTGGCAGCAACTCAAATGCTCAGCGAGCGAGACCATCGTCGAGCATGGCGGCACGATCAGCCATCAACATGGTGTGGGCCACGATCATGCACCCTACTTGCCGTTGGAAAAAGGCGAGCTGGGGATGGCGACCTTGCGGGCGCTCTCGGCCCATTTCGATCCGGAGCAGCGTCTGGCGCCCGGCGTGCTGATCGAACGCCAGTGAGTGGCGAGGCGTGGAATGCCGCGTGGCGCGCCCAGGCACTGCCTGCCCTGGCGGACGCCGAGTGGGATCTGCTGGTGATCGGCGGCGGCATCTGCGGTGCCGGCATTCTGCGTGAAGCGGCAAGGCGTGGCTGGCGCTGCCTGCTGCTTGAGCAACGTGACTTTGCCTGGGGCACGTCCAGTCGTTCGTCGAAGATGGTGCATGGCGGTTTGCGCTATATCGCGCAGGGTCAGTTCGCGGTGACCCGGGCGTCGGTGCACGAACGCGAACGGCTGCTGCGTGAAGCGCCGGGGCTGGTGGAACCACTGAGCTTCATGCTGCCGCACTATCGCGGCGGGTTTCCCGGGCGGCATGTGTTTGGCGGATTGCTCAGCGTCTACGACATGCTTGCCGGCCGGCGCCAACATCGTTATTACCCGGCATCGGCATTGGGTTATCTGATACCGGGTCTGAAGAGTGAAGGGCTGCTCGGTGGCACGCGTTTCCTTGATGCAGTGACCGACGACGCGCGACTGGTCATGCGCGTACTCGGCGAGGCGCGCGCAGACAGCGGCGTCGCCGTGAACGGCATGCGGGTGACCGAATTGTTGCGCGTTGACGGACGGGTCACCGGCGCGCTTGTGGAAGATACCGAAACCGGGCAGGGCTACCGTTTCCGCAGTCGCGCCGTGGCCCAGGCAACTGGCGCCTGGGCAGATCAGATGCCGCACCAGGAGCGTGGCGAACACATCCGACCGTTGCGCGGCAGTCACCTGCTGCTGCCTGGGTGGCGCTTGCCGGTGACACATGCTGTCAGCTTCAGGCACGCGGTGGATGGACGGCTGGTGTTCGTGTTCCCGTGGGAAGGCGCCACCGTGGTTGGCACCACCGATCTTGACCACCACGAGCCGCTGGCGCAGGAGGCGCGGATCAGCATCGAGGAAGTGGACTATCTGCTGGCGGCAATCACCCAGGTGTTCCCGAGTGCACGCGTGGGGGCCAGTGACGTGCTGAGTTCCTGGGCCGGGGTGCGGCCGGTGGTCAGCGCACGCAAATCGCACAAGCGCCCTTCAGCCGAAAGCCGTGAACATGCCCTGTGGGTCGAGCCCGGTTGCGTGACGCTGGCCGGGGGCAAGCTGACCACGTTCCGCCCACTGGCGCTGGATGTATTGCACGCCTGTGCCGCGTTTGTCGGGCGGCCCATGGACAACCGGCAGGCGGCTGTCTTCAGCGCGGTCCCGCTGCCGACAGCAACGTCGCTCACACCGACCCAGCTCCGTCGCCTGGCTGGCTGTTATGGCCGCGCATTGCCCAAGTTGCTGACGATCATCGAGGGCGTTGGCAGTGAGTGTGTCGGCGCCACGCCGATACTGTGGGCCGAGCTGATCTGGGCTGCCGGCAACGAGCTGGTGTTGCATCTTGATGACTTGATGTTGCGACGCAGCCGGCTGGGTTTGCTGCTCGCGGACGGCGGGTTGGCCGAGTTGCCGGGCGTTCGCACGCTGTGTCAGCCACGATTGGGCTGGAGCGATGCGCGGTGGCAGCGCGAGGAGCGGAGCTATCTGGCACTCTGGAAGCGTTGTTACAGTCTGCCGGGGACTTCGCCATGAACAGACTGGAGGCGATCGTGCCGAGGTCGACACACCATGTTTTGGCAACTGCAGGAGCGTGTTTTGTGCGTGAACGGCTTTTCGGCCACGCGCCCATCCGCAGGAGACTTTCGCGCGCCGGATGCATTGTTGCAAGTGGTTCGGATCTGTCGCCTTCAGTCACGTCGCCACGCGGGTACGTCAACACGCCACTGGAGGCATGATGACCAATCCAGGCTACTTGCTGGCGATCGACAACGGCACGCAAAGCGTGCGCGCTTTGCTGTTCGATCTCGACGGCCATTTGCTCGGCAAGGGCAAGGTAGGGCTGCAGGCGTATTATTCCGCTCAACCTGGCTGGGCCGAGCAAGACCCCGAGTATTACTGGGCCAGCGTCGGTGAGGCGTGCAAGCACCTGTGGGCGCAGGTCGACATTGATCGCAGCCTGATCAAGGGTGTGGCGTTGACCACGCAGCGCGGCACGGTGATTCACGTCGATGCGCACGGCAAGCCGTTGCGCCCGGCGATCCTGTGGCTCGACCAGCGCCGCGCCGAAGTGCGTGGCCGGATCAAGGGACCGTGGGGCTGGTTGTTCAAACTGGCCGGCGCGCAGGCGACGGTGGATTACTTCCGTGCGCAAGCCGAGATCAACTGGGTTGCCCAGCAACAGCCGGAGATCTGGGCGCAGACGGACAAGGTCTTGCTGCTGTCGGGCTTTCTCACGCATCGACTGTGCGGCAAGTTTGTCGATTCCGTGGCGTGCTGCGTGGGATATCTGCCGTTTGATTACAAGCGCCTGCGCTGGGCATCTGCGGGCGACTGGAAATGGCAGGTGATGCCGGTGCGCCGCGAGCAACTGCCCGAGTTGTACAAGCCAGGTGAGCAGCTCGGCACCATCACCGTCGAGGCCAGTCGACATACGGGAATCCCTGCAGGGCTGCCGTTGATTGCTGCAGGCGCCGACAAGGCTTGCGAAGTGCTGGGTGCCGGTGGCGTCGACCCGGACACCGCATGTCTGTCGTATGCCACTACCGCGACCATCAACACCACGCGCAGCCGGTATCTGGAAACGGTGCGCATGCTGCCGCCGTATCCGTCCGCAGTGCCCGATCACTACAACACCGAGGTGATGATTTACCGCGGCTTCTGGATGGTGAGCTGGTTCAAACAGGAATTCGGCTTGCGCGAGAGACAGCGCGCGCAGGAGCTGGGGGTGGAACCGGAAACGTTGTTTGACGAGCTGGTGCATGCTGTGCCGCCCGGCTCGATGGGTCTGACGCTGCAGCCCTATTGGTCACCCGGCATTCGCGATCCGGGCGTGGAGGCCAAGGGCGCGATCATTGGTTTTGGCGACGTGCACACGCGCGCCCATATTTACCGAGCCATCCTCGAAGGGCTGGCCTACGCGTTGCGTCAGGGCAAGGAGAAAATCGAGCGCCGCTCGGGTACGCCAGTCACCCGACTGCGCGTTTCCGGTGGTGGGTCCCAGAGTGATGCGGCCATGCAGCTCACTGCTGACATCTTCGGCCTGCCGGCGGAGCGCCCACAGGTCTACGAGACTTCCGGTCTCGGCGCCGCGATCTGCTGTGCGGTAGGACTTGGTCTGCAGGCGGATTTCCCCACGGCCATCCGCGTGATGACGCGAGTGGGTGACGTGTTCGCGCCGGATCCGGAAGCGCAACGGGTGTATCAACAGTTGTACACGCAGGTGTACCTGCGCATGTACCGCCAATTGCGGCCACTGTATCGCCGGATCAGACAGATCACCGGCTACCCTGAGTGAGGTCCGCAACGTATTGCGCTGCACGTGAGCCGACGTGGTGTACACGTGGGAGGCGCTATGCTCCTGGGCATCATCGACTGGTGTGTGGAGGCCGCCATGGCGACCGGTTGGGCAGGTGATGGCGCGGTACAGGACCAGATTGACGCGACGGTCGACGACGCCGTGCGGCGCGCGCGCCAGCAATTGCGCAAGGGGCCGGGCCTGGAGCGTTGCGCAGAGTGCGATGCCGTCATTCCGGAGGCCCGACGCCAGGCGGTGCCGGGCGTTCGCCTGTGCGTCGCTTGTCAGGATGCCGAGGATGCCGCAGGCCAGGCTGCAGGCTTGTACAACCGCCGTGGCAGCAAGGACAGCCAGCTTCGTTGACCTCTAGTGCGTGCGCTTCGGCGCGTTTTGCGCTTTCACTGTTGCCCTGTCAGCGGGCGGAGTCCTGGCGTCGATTCAGGAGTTCGCGAACGGCCGGCTCCAGACCTTTCAAGCCCCAACGGCGCCCCTCGACCAGCGCGGCTTCGGTTGATTGACCGTGCAGGGCGGCTGCACGCAATGCGATCATCGCGCCCACCCGATTGCTGCTGGCGCAGTGCACTAGCGCAAGTTTGTTGCCGGCCTCGGCCAGTAGTTGATCGAAGCGTTCAACGTGGGCGTGGTCGAGATCACTGGCGCCGTGGATCGGCAAGTTGTGATACGTGATGCCGGCCTTGCGCAGCGCCGCAGCTTCGTCGAACCCTGGCGTTTCGGTGTCAACGCTCAGGTCGATCACTTCGCGCACGCCGGCCGCCTGCAAGGCCGGGATGTCGCTCGCCTGCAAGCGCCCGGAGGCGATCCGGTAAGGTGCGGGAAACGCGACGTTGGGCAGGTTTTGCAGCGCCGCAACGGGTGGCGCCGCAGGTGTGGGAAATATGGCGGTGGCAAGCAAAAGGCCAGACAGTAGACGGAGCATGGCGGGTCCTCAACGGTGTTGCAGGCTTTGCGGAAGCATGGCACGGGTGTTGTTGCGTAACTGCGCTGGCAGTGGCGCGATAGGCAGCCGGGTCATACGGACTGGGCTGCGAATGGTGCGCCGTCGGGCGTCTCGGCCACGCTCACGCGGTTGCCGCCCAAGCGCTTGACGCAATACATGGCAGCGTCGGCGCGGCGCATCAACATTTTGCATTCGCTACCGTGCTGCGGATACAGCGCCACACCGATGCTGGTGGAGATTTGTAGGTGGTTGCCGGCCAGCTCAAACGGCTGGCTGAGTGCCGCGCGAATACCTTCGGCGATCCCCAGTGCGTGACTGATGTGGTTGATGCCGTTGAGAAGGACTGCAAACTCATCACCACCGAGACGCGCTGCGAGGTCCGATTCACGCACGCAGCGGGTGATGCGATTGGCCACTTCCTGCAGCAGCAGGTCACCGATGTCATGGCCGTAGTTGTCGTTCACCTCCTTGAATTCGTCCAGATCAATGAACAGCGCGGCGAGATGCGTGTGCGCGGCATCAATGGAGTCCAGGGCGGCTTCCAGACGGCTGTGAAACAGATCGCGATTGGCCAGGTCGGTCAGTTGGTCGTGGCGGGCGAGGTACTGCAGCCATGCGTCCGCCCGCTTGCGTTCGATCGCAGTGGCCACCTGGGTGGAGACAAACTGCAGGAGCATCTTTTCCTTTTCACCATAACGCACGCCAACGGTGTAGCTCTGCACGACCAGCGCGCCGATTGTGCCGGTTTGCGTAGTGAGGGGTACGCCGATCCAATCTACCGAGACATGCCCGGTGCCATGTCCGCCGACACCGCTGGGCAGGGTACGCGCGCCGCGTCGGAACAACAGCGGCTGGCCGCTGCGTATTACTGCTGCGGTGAAAGTCCCCGAGTCCAGTTTGCGTGGTGCTGGTGGCGTGTCGTAGTCATCCACAAAGTACGGGAAGCTCAGTTCGTCGCGCTTGGCGTCATACAGCGCAACGAAGAAATTTCGTGCGGGAAGCAGATCACCGATAATGGCGTGGATGCGCTGAAACAACGCCAACAAATCCGCGGCCGAGTGCGCCGCCTCGGCGATGGCGTGCAGCGCCGACTGCATGGATTGGGCGTGTTTCAGATCGGTGACGTCACGCGCAACGGCGATGCGCACCTGATCCGCCTCGGACCAGCGCACCGACCACATGATGTAGATGACGCGACCATCCTTGCGCACGTATCGATTCTCGAAGTGCGGTTGCGGTTGGTTGCGCATCACCTGCGCGACGACGGCCAGGGTTTTGGCGCGATCCTCGGGAAATACCAGGTCAATCATCCGGGTGCCCACGACCTCCTCCGGCGTGTAACCGAAGATGTGCTCGAATGCGGCGCTGACAAAGACGAACCGGTCGTGCGCGTCGACGACACAGATGGCGTCGAGGAGAAGGTCCAGCACGTTCTTGAGTGGGTCGGGCTTCAATGCATCAGCCATCCGTGAGATGAAGCGGGCCAGCGGCCTTGCCGAGCGGGCCGCAGTGAAAATCGCGGACGCATGCGCTTAATGCGCGTGCGTATTCTCGCCATCGCATCGTAGCGCTGTTTGGTACCAGGTATCAGCGGCGTCGCGTATGCCGCGCGCAAAGCGCCGTGGGGTAGGCACTCCGGTCGCCATTGCGGCGGGGATGCGCGGCGTTTAGCCACATGGCCGCTGCGTCCCGCATTTGTCCCGATGTGGATCGCCCAAAGCCGCACCGGTGAGCCCTCTCGGCCGTGGAGCAGCAGCCGACTGTGGACAGGCGACAGCAGAGGCCGCAGCGGTTGCTAGGGCTTGCGCGCTGGCATGTGACGTTCGCGTCACGTCAGGGACGAGCCGACGCGGCACCATCCGCGTGGCGACGAAGCGTTGGCGGCGTTCCGCCGACACGATACAGTCACCCATTCTCAGGTTGAGGTTGTCCGGCATGGCGCTGACGCGTGGGGTGCTGAAGTTTCTGCGGACCTTGCATGTGTATCTGGGTGTGTTCGCAGCGCCGGCATTGCTGTTCTTTGCATTCACCGGAGGGCTGCAGACGTTCAGCCTGCACGAGACGACGCGCGGCAGCAGCTACGCGCCGCCGGCATGGCTGGCGAGCGCAGCCCATTTGCACAAGAAAGCAACGCTCGAGGTGCCGGTCCGGCGCGCTCGCCCGCTGGTGGCCGGCGGCGCACGCCTGCCGGCGGATGGCGCGTCGAACGCTGCGGGGATGATGCAACCGGTCGTCGCGATTACCCCGCATACGGCGAGCATGGGAGCTACGACACCGGCCGTTCGAGCGCCGGGATGGTTGCTGGCGCTGAAGATATTTTTTGCGGTGATCTCGGGGAGCTTGTTGATCTCCGTGCTCAGCGGCTTGATCATTGCGTACCGCCTGAGCCATCGGCCATATCTGCTCAATATGCTCGTGCTCGCCGGAGTACTGCTGCCGCTTGCGTTGTTGCTGTGAGAACGAGGACGGACGGGCTGCGCCGTCATGCCGGTGAAGCCGCGCTGGAGGAGCGTATCCTGGATCTGAGCGCGTGCCGCAGGAGGTTTGGTCATGTTGCTGTATGACGCGAAGAGTCCTGCTCCGCGCTGCCTGCGCATGTTTCTGCTGGAGAAGCAGTTGCTGCTGCCGGCAGTGCGCGTGGATGTGTCTGCTGGCGAAAACCGGCTCCCGGCGTTCCTTGCGGTCAACGCCGCCGGGCAGACGCCGGCGCTGCGTTGCGATGACGGCAGCACGTTGAGCGAGGCGGTTGCGATCGCTGAATATCTTGAGGAGTTGCATCCGCTGCCGGCCCTGATCGGCAGCACGCCCGAGCAACGCGCACAGACCCGGCAGTGGTGGCGCCGGGAGGAGCTCAATGTCACCGAGTTCATCCACAACGCGTATCACTATGCTGAAGGCCTGGCACGATTCGAGTCGCGCATCCCGGTCTTGCCGGCGGCGGCGGGCGGGCTGAAGTGGGTCGCGTAGGATCGGTTGCGATGGTTGGACGGGATGTTGGGTGCTGGTCCTTTCCTGTGTGGCGAGCGTTTCAGCGCAGCCGATATCTGGCTGTATGTGTGGCTGGACTTTGCCGTCGCAGTGAACCAGTCGTTTGACCGCACGCTGCCGCGCATTGGGCCTTGGTTCGAGCGTGTCGGCGCGCGCGCCAGCGCCGCGGGCAGTCGCCAATTGCTGCATAGCGGTTGAACACGGCGGGTTGGCGCGGACGTCGGTGGGGCGCAAAGCCGGCGAGCGGTGTCCGCCTTGCGTATACGCCGGTGCTGGCGGCGGGTCAGCTTTTGGCGGACGGACCAGCAGCCTTGCCAGTACGCCCGATGCGCGCTCGGTGGTCGAGCGCGACGCGGTCTGGATTCACTACGTGCGCCGGATCTACTCCGGCTCGTAATCCAGATTGGCGCCAAGCCAGCGTTCCGCTTCGGCCACGGTCCAGCCCTTGCGTTTGGCGTAATCGCTGATCTGTTCCTTGTCCAGCCGTCCGACCACGAAGTACTGGCTTTCCGGGTGTGAGTAGTACCAACCCGATACCGCCGCAGCGGGGTACATCGAGAAGCCTTCAGTGAGTTCGATACCGGTGTTTCTCGTGACGTCCAGCAGTTCAAACAAGGTGGCTTTTTCGGTGTGCTCGGGACAGGCCGGATAGCCAGGTGCAGGACGGATACCGCGATACTTTTCGGCGATGAGTTCGTTGTTGCCGAGCTCTTCATCCGGCACGAAGCCCCAGAACTCCTTGCGCACGCGTTCGTGCATGTGTTCGGCAAAGGCTTCGGCGAGACGATCGGCCAGGGCTTTGAGGATGATGCTGGAGTAGTCGTCGTAATCAGCCTGGAAGCGCGCCAGATGCTCCTCGATGCCAAGCCCCGCAGTGACCGCAAAACCGCCGATCCAGTCGGGCTTGTTGAACTCTTCAGGAGCGATGTAATCGGCCAGGCAGAGGTTGGGCCGCTCGGGTGGCTTGTCGGCTTGCTGGCGCAGACTGTGCAAAGTGGCGAGTGGTGTACGGCGAGTCGTGTCGGTATATACCTCCACGTCGTCGCCGATACTCGCTGCCGGCCACAGTCCGATCACTGCACGCGCGGTCAGCCACTTCTCGGCGACGATCTTGTCCATCATGGCTTGGGCATCGCGAAACAGCTCGCTGGCCTGCGTGCCCACGACTTCGTCGGTCAGGATCGCCGGATAGTGACCGGACAACTCCCACGCCTGGAAGAACGGCGTCCAGTCAATGTAGCGACGGATCGTGGCCAGGTCATAGTTGTTAAACACGGTGACGCCTGGCTGGTTCGGCTGTGGTGGCTCGTACGCAGCCCAATCACAACTGAAACGCCGGGTGCGCGCGTGTGTCAATGAGACCAGCTTCTTGCCCGGGCCCCGGTGGCGATGGCGCTCGCGGACGTCGACGTATTCCAGGCGCACCTTCTCCAGAAAATCCTTCACCAGGTCCTTGCTGACCAGGGACTGCGCTACGCCGACGGCGCGTGAGGCATCTTTCACCCACACCGTGCCGGCCGTGTAGTACGGCTCGATTTTCAATGCCGTGTGAGCACGTGAAGTAGTCGCGCCACCGATGAGCAACGGGATATGGAAGTTCTGGCGCTGCATTTCGCGCGCGACCTGACCCATTTCCTCAAGCGACGGCGTGATCAGGCCGGACAAGCCGATCATGTCGGCGTGTTCGGCAATGGCAGTTGCCAGGATCTTCTGGGCCGGCACCATCACGCCCAGATCAATGACCTCGAAATTGTTGCAACGGAGCACGACAGCGACGATGTTCTTGCCGATGTCATGCACGTCGCCCTTGACCGTGGCCATGACGATCTTGCCGTTGTTCTTGGCGGTATCGCCGGTGCGCAGTTTTTCTGCCTCGATGAACGGCAACAAGTGGGCGACGGCCTTTTTCATCACCCGGGCAGACTTCACCACTTGCGGCAGGAACATCTTGCCAGCTCCGAACAGGTCGCCGACCACGTTCATCCCGTCCATCAACGGGCCTTCGATGACATCCAGGGGACGTGCCGAAAGCTGACGGGCTTCTTCGGTGTCGGCCACCACGAACTGGTCGATGCCGTGCACCAGCGCATGGCTGATCCGCTCACGAACAGGTTTCTCGCGCCATGCGAGGGTTTCCACCACCGCTTCGCTCTTGCCCCTGTGGTATTTGGCAGCGATGTCCAGCAGGCGTTCGGTGGCGTCTTCGCGCCGATTCAACACCACGTCCTCGACGCGTTCGCGCAATTCGTCGGGAATCGTGTCGTAGATCGTCAGTGCGCCGGCGTTGACGATGCCCATGTCCATGCCCGCCTGGATCGCGTGGTACAGGAACACGGCATGGATCGCCTCGCGTACCGTGTTGTTGCCGCGAAACGAAAACGAAACGTTGGAGACGCCGCCGGAAATATGGCATGCGGGGAAGCGACGCTTGATTTCGCGCGTGGCCTCGATGAACGCCACGGCGTAGTTGTTGTGCTCCTCGATGCCGGTGGCGATGGCGAAAATGTTGGGGTCGAAAATAATGTCCTCCGGACGGAAGTCGAGCTCGCGTGTCAGCAAGTCGTAGGCGCGCGCGCAGATCGACACTTTGCGTTCCACCGTGCCGGCCTGGCCCTGTTCGTCAAATGCCATCACGACGGCAGCGGCGCCGTATTGCTGCACCTTGCGCGCGTGCTCCAGAAACTGCGCTTCGCCTTCTTTCATCGAGATCGAGTTGACGATGCCCTTGCCCTGCAGGCAGCGCAGGCCGCATTCGATCACGCTCCATTTCGACGAGTCGATCATGAACGGGACGCGTGCGATATCCGGCTCGGAGGCGATCAGGTTCACGAAGCGAGTCATCGCCGCCTCGGAATCGATCATGCCTTCGTCCATGTTGATGTCGATGATCTGCGCGCCGTTGGCCACTTGCTGGCGGGCGACTTCCACCGCGTCGGCGTAGCGCTCTTCCTTGATCAGCTTCTTGAACTGGGCCGAGCCGGTGACATTGGTGCGCTCGCCGATATTGATGAACAGCAACTCAGGCGTGATCACCAATGGTTCGAGTCCGGACAAACGGGAATAACGGGGCTTGGTCATCAGCGGGGATGTCCGGTGTGGTTGACTGGATCTGCCCGACGCTGCGCTCGGGGGAGAGGGCTTTTCGCCGGCACGGTTTCACGCGACGTGCCGACTCCCTCTCCCCAGGCTCTGCCGGGGGAGAGGGCTGGGGTGAGAGTTAGGCTTCTGGCTGTGAGATGGGCGGCCGAGCCGGAGCGCGCCCTCACCCAACCCTCTCCCCCAAGCTGCGCTCGGGGGAGAGGGCTTTTCGCCGGCACGGTGTCACGCGACGTGCTGACTCCCTCTCCCCAGGCTGTGCCGGGGGAGAGGGCTGGGGTGAGGGGGAGGCTTCTGGCTGTGGGGGAGGTGGGCGAGCCAGAGCGCCCCCTCACCCAACCGTCTCCCCCAAGCTGCGCTCGAGGGAGACGGCTTTTGGACGGTGTGTTCTCGGGCGTCGCAGGCGCTCCCTCTCCCCAGGCTGTGCCGGGGGAGATGGCTGGGGTGAGGGGGAGGCTTTTGGCTGTGAGATGGGCGGCCGAGCCAGAACGCGCGCTCACCCAACCCCCTCCCCCAAGCTGCGCTCGAGGGAGAGGGCTTTTGGACGGTGTGTTCTCGGGCGTCGCAGGCGCTCCGTCTCCCCAGGCTCTGCCGGGGGAGAGGGCTGGGGTGAGGGGGAGGCTTCTGGCTGTGAGATGGGCGGCCGAGCCAGAACGCCCCCTCACCCAACCCTCTCCCCCAAGCTGCGCTCGGGAGAGAGGGCTTTTCGGCAGCGCGATTTCCGATTTCATGCCACTTTCTCCACGCTGCCGGGCAACGCGCGTGGGGCGCAATCGCGTACCGCGTCCGCAATGGCCTTGATGTGTGCGGGCGTGGTGCCGCAGCAGCCGCCAACCAGATTGAGCAGGCCATCGCGGGCAAAGCTGCCGATGACGTCGGCCATGTGTTCGGGCGTTTCGTCATACTCGGCGAACGCATTCGGCAGGCCGGCGTTCGGATGCGTGCTGACGCGCATTTCCGCAACGTCGGCAAGCGTCTGGATGTGTGGGCGCAATTCATCGGCACCGAGCGCGCAGTTGAAACCCACCGACAGCGGCCGAGCGTGCCGCACCGAATAGTAGAACGCTTCCGGCGTTTGGCCGGACAAGGTACGTCCGGAACGGTCGGTGATGGTACCGGAGATCATGATCGGCACCCGCGCGCCGCGTTGGCGGAACAGTTCCGCCAACGCAAACAAGGCGGCCTTGGCGTTGAGCGTGTCGAAAATCGTTTCCACCATCAGCACGTCGGCGCCACCGTCGATCAGGCCACTGGCCGCTTCCGTGTAGTTTTCGACCAGCTCCTGAAACGTGACGTTGCGAAAGCCCGGATCGTTGACGTCGGGTGACAGCGATGCGGTGCGACTGGTTGGCCCGAGTACGCCGATCACGAAGCGCGGTTGCCCGGGGGTTTTTTCCGTCATGGCGTCGCAGGCCTCGCGGGCAATGCGCGAGCCTTCACGGTTCAATTCGAAGGCCAGGTGCTGCAGGTGATAATCCGCCTGGCTGATGCGCGTGGAGTTGAACGTATTGGTCTCCACCAGGTCTGCGCCCGCTTGCAGATAGGCGTCATGCACGCCGCGAATGATCGCCGGTTGCGTGAGGGTGAGCAGGTCGTTGTCGCCTTTCAGGTCGTAGCCTGAGGCGCTGACCGGCGCGGTGTCGGCAGTTGCCTGACTGTCGACACCGTGAGCGAAGCGCTCACCGCGAAAGCCAGCCTCATCCAACGCCTCGGCCTGCAGCATGGTGCCCATGGCGCCGTCGATGATCAGGATGCGCTGGGTCAGCGCATTTTCGAGCAGTGCGACGCGTTCCGGATGGAGCCAAGGCAGGTTGTTCATGGGCGGGTTCTCGCTGATTGCCTGAGGCGGGCGAATCGGGTTGTGGATGGTGTGCGTAGGCATGGCGTTGAGCCGGCGCCCGCGCGCCACGCGGCACGGTTGCTCATGGCTTGCGTGCGAGCAGGCTGATGACTTCAAAGTGCGGCGCCTTGCGTTCCCGGCTCAGGCGCCTGCAACTGATGACGTCCAGTCCGGCAGCTTTGGCGAAGCCGGCGAGTTGATCGTTACGGAAGCCGAGGTTGCGGTGATCGAAGGGTTCCACGACGGCGCGATGGTCATGCTTGCCCAGCGTGACCGCCAGCAAGCGGCCACCTGAGCGCAACAAGCGTGCGGCCTCGGCCACAGCCTTGGGTGGGTGTTCCGCATAGGTCAACGCGTGCAGCATCAACACCAGGTCGAAGCGCTGCTTGCCCATGTCCAACGCGTGCATGTCGCCGTGGCGTACCTGCACGTTGGTGAACGCCTGCAAGCGCTTGCTGGCGGCTTCGACTACACGCTCACTGGAGTCGACGCACACAATGGAATGGGCATGTGGGGCCAGCAATTCGGCAGTAACACCATCGCCCGAGGCAATGTCCAGCACGTCGCCAGTGTCGAGCAATTGCAGTAGCGCGCGGGCGAGTGTCTCCCAGGTGCGTCCGGGCGAGTAATGGCGTTCCATGTCCCCAGCCACCGTATCGGCCCAGCCTTCGCCCCGTGCGCGTTCGGCCAGCACATGCGGGACGCGTGCCGCGTCTTCACGCAACAGTGCGTCATCGATGCTTTCGCGCAATGACGCCAGCAAAGTGTGCTGCGCGGCATCGCCTTCATTGTTGGCGCGGTAATAGGCGGACACTCCCGCCCGACGATCACGTACCAGTCCTGCGTCTTTCAGCTTGGCGAGATGGGTGGAGACGCGTGGCTGTGCCAGATGCAGCACGGCGGCGAGTTCGGCCACGGTGAGTTCTTCATGTTCAAGCAACGCCAGCAGACGCACTCGGGTCGGATCCGCGAGCAGGCGCAAGACCCCCGAAGCGGTGGCCAGATCCATTCAAATCTCTCTATCGCGATATAAGGATTACAAGGCTAGGCGAGTGCTGGCAGGCCGTCAAGCGGTGGCCATGCCGGGTCGGGACCTACGTGCCATGTGCGCCATGCGCGGCTGGCGGCAATGTCAACGCTACAATACCGCTGGGCCTGTGTTGCACAGGCGTCCTGGTGTTGTCCGTCGCGGTGCGTGATGCGTGGAAGCAGGGTATGTATATTTGCAGCGTTCATGGAGGTTTGGCAGCCGTGTCGGTCGCACAGTGGCACTGATGGCGTGCGCGCAGGCGCAGCCGAACATTGCGCTGGTGAAGTATTGGGGCAAGCGCGATGCCGTGCTTAATCTGCCCGCCAGCGGCTCCTTGTCGATCACGCTGGACTCGCTGTGGACACGCACACGGGTGGCGTTTGAACCGGCACTGCTGCGCGACGAGCTGTTGCTGGATGGCGCCGAACACCCGCCGGCCTTGATTCGCGTCAGCGCTTGTCTGGATCTTCTGCGCGCGCGCGCTGGGAGCGCCCTGCATGCCCGCGTGGATACCTCCAACAATTTTCCGACCGGGGCCGGGCTGGCTTCATCCGCATCCGGTTTTGCCGCACTGGTGCTGGCAGGCAGTACCGCCCTGGGGTTGATGCTGGATCGGCGGGAGTTATCGATTCTGGCGCGGCGTGGTTCGGGTTCGGCGGCGCGCTCGATCTTTGGCGGCTTTGTCGGCATGGCTGCCGGTACGCGCGCTGACGGCCAAGATGCGTTTGCCACAGCCTTGCTCGACGCTGCACAGTGGCCGTTGAGTGTGGTGGTGGCGGTCACCTCCAGGCACACGAAGGCGGTGGGCTCTGGCGCTGGCATGGAGCGCAGTCGCCGCACCTCGCCATTCCATGAAGCGTGGCTGACCGGCGCGGAGGCGGATCTGGCCAGCGCACGCCATGCACTCGAGCAGCGTGATTTTGCCGAACTCGCGGCGGTGAGCGAACACAGCTGCATGAAAATGCATGCGGTGATGCTCGCCAGCCGCCCGGCCCTGCTTTACTGGAACGGCGCGACGGTTGAGTGTGTGCACGCGATTCGTGCGCTGCGTGAGCGTGACGGGATCCCCGTGTTTTTCACGATTGATGCCGGGCCGCAGGTCAAGGCGGTATGTCTCCCATCCGTGGCACGACAGGTTGCCGCCGCACTGGGCGCGGTGGCCGGCGTTGAGCAGGTGCTGACAAGCACGCTGGGCGCCGCTGCCCGGGTGCTGGCCGACGCCGAGGTCGGCTGATGGATGTCGTTGCCAGTGCGCCAGGCAAGCTGGTGTTGACGGGCGAATATGCCGTGCTCGAGGGCGCTCCGGCAATCGTGCTGGCACTCGATCGACGAGCTCGCGTGGTTTTGCGTGACAACGCCGGGACGGGTTACGTCATCGACGCACCCGATCTGGGGTTTCACGACGTGTCCGGTCATCTGGATGATCAGCAGCATTTTTGCTGGAGCGGCGTCAGTGGATTCGACGCCAAGCGTCTCGCCTTGGTGGCATCCGTGCTTGAGTCCGCCACCCTGGATGGTGTGCTGCCGGGATTCCATGCCGTGCTGGATACCCATGCGCTTTTTTCCAGTGCAGACGCGAAGCGCAAGCTCGGCCTCGGCTCGAGCGCCGCGTTGGCGGTGGCACTTGCCGGTGCCATTTGTGCTCGCGCCGGACGCCGCGTCCCCGCTGCCGAACGCCTGATAGCCGCACATCGGCGTATGCAGGGCGGGCGCGGTAGCGGACTGGATATTGCGGCGAGCCTGACTGGTGGTGCGATCGTGTATCGATTGCGGGACGAGCAGCCACAGATCACGCCTGTGCGCTGGCCGGATGGGCTGTTGTTCGCCTGCGTGTGGTCGGGGAAGGCGGCGTCCACTGGAGTATTCTTGCGCGATCTCGCGGTGTGGCGGGAACGTGCACCAGCGCGCTACACGGCGTTGCTGGGTGAATTGGCGCTGTGCGCTGACGCGGCTGCTGAGGCGTTTGCTGGCAACATGAGCGGCGCCTTGCTGGAAGCCATCGCAGCCTACGCTGCTGGTCTGGAGCGGCTCGGTGCAGCCAGTGGTCTGGATATTGTGAGTGCCGAGCACCGGGTGCTTGCGACGATCGCTGCAGGATGCGGCGTGATTTACAAGACCTGCGGGGCAGGTGGCGGTGATATCGGTATCGCGCTTGGCGCCGATGCCGAACGACTTCGGGCGTTTCGTCAGCGCGTTGTGCAGGCAGGCCTGCAGACACTGGATGTGCAGCTTGAGCCGCATGGTTTGCAGGTGAACTGAAGCAATGGAGAACAGAGACCTCATGGACAAGCCGCAGGCGCCGGACCGGCCGCGCACAAGCCATCCCGCGCGCATGCCGGGGTTCTACAAATTGTCGGTTACCGAGCGTGTGCAGTTGGCGCACGAACGCGGCTTGTTGTCGCGCCAGGACTATCGCGCCTGGCTCAGCGGCGAACATACGCTGGGCGTCGCGCTCGCCGACAAGATGATCGAGAACGTTGTCGGGGTCATGGGCCTGCCAGTTGGTCTGGGCTTGAATTTTTTGATCAACGGCAAGGATTACGTGATACCGCTGGTGGTGGAAGAGCCGTCCATCGTTGCTGCGCTGAGTTCGGCCGCCAAATTGGTGCGTGGTGCCGGCGGATTTGCCACGCGCAGTACCAAACCGATCCTGATCGGCCAGGTGCAGGTCGTGAATGCGCCACACTCGGGTCAAGCGCGCATCGCGTTGTTGCAGCGCAAGGACGAGATTCTCAACCTGGCCAACAGCCTGCATCCGAACATGGTGGCGCGCGGCGGCGGCGCACAGGATATCGAGGTGGTGATTCACACCGCGCCCGACGGCGGCAGCGATATGGTCGTGCTGCACCTTTTGGTCGATACCTGTGATGCGATGGGTGCGAACCTGGTCAACTCGATGTGCGAAGGCGTGGCGTCGCTGGTGGAGTCTATAACCGGCGGGCGCGTGTTTTTGCGCATCCTGTCCAACCTGACCGATCGCGCGCTGGTGTGGGCCAAGGCAGTGATTCCGCCGGCGCTGCTGGGGGTGAAGGGCCGCGATGGTGCTGAAGTGCGTGACGGCATCATTCTGGCGAACGACCTGGCGATTGTGGATCCGTATCGCGCCGCCACGCACAATAAAGGGGTGATGAACGGTGTCGACGCAGTGGCGCTTGCCACCGGCAACGACTGGCGTGCTCTGGAAGCGGCCGCGCACGCCTACGCGGCACGCGGCAAGAGCTACACCGCGCTGACCAGTTGGTCGAAGGATGCCGAGGGCAACCTGGTGGGCAGCATCGAAATGCCGATGAAAGTGGGTATTGTCGGCGGCCCGTTGCAATCCAACCCGACGGTCGCGCTCAACCATCGTCTGCTCAATATCCACAGTGCGCGGGAGCTGGCCGAAGTGATGGGTGCAGTCGGCTTGGCGCAAAACTTTTCCGCATTGCGCGCACTTGTCACGGACGGGATCCAACACGGCCACATGAGCCTGCACGCGCGCAGTGTCGCCATCGCCGCCGGGGCGACCGCGGAGATCTTTGATGCCGTGGTCCGCGAGTTGTTGGCCGACGGCGAAATCAAGATCTGGAAAGCGCAGGAGATCGTGGCGCAGTTGCGCGCGCAGGCCACGCCCAAGCCGCGTACGCGCAAACGCAAGCAAGTGACCGAAGAAGAGTTCTCGGCGGGGCACGGCAAGGTGATCCTGCTCGGGGAGCACGCCGTGGTCTATGGCCGTCATGCCATTGCCGGGCCCGTGCCGCTGGCCATTCGCGCTCGGGTCGAGGATGCGCGCGAGGGCGTCACCTTGATGATTCCGCGCTGGGGCATCGAGCAGCGTGTGCAGCGCGATGTCGCCAGTCCAGGTTCGTTCCAGCAATCCCTGGTGATGATTCTGGACACGTTGGGCATTGCTGATCGACCTTTGCAAATCGAGGCCTATCCGTGCGTGCCGCGAGCGATGGGACTGGGCGGCTCCGCTGCGCTGGCAGTAGCGGTGATTCGCGCACTGGATCGCCACTGCAGACTGAACATGAGTGAGGCGGCGATCTGCCAACTCGCGTTTGAGTGCGAGAAAATCGCGCATGGCTCACCATCAGGTATCGACAATACCGTGGCGACCTATGGACGCCCGTTACTGTATCGGCGCGGCACCCCGCCGCTGGTGCAGACGCTTGCCCTGCGAGAGCCGTTGCCGCTGGTCATTGGCATGAGCGGAACGGAAAGCCTCACCGCCCGCATGGTCACGCGCGTGCACGATGCGTGGGAGCGCAATCGTCCGTTGTATGAGCGCATCTTCGATGAGATCGATGCGTTGACGCTGCACGCGCTCTCCGCGCTGGAGGCGGGTGACGTGGCGCAACTGGGCGAGCTGATGAATATCTGCCAGGGTCAGTTGAACGCCTTGCAGGTATCCAGCTCGCAGATCGAGGAGCTGGTGCAGCTTGCTCGCGACAATGGCGCGGCCGGCGCCAAGCTCACCGGTGGCGGCGGTGGTGGCTCGGTGATTGCGTTGTGCCCGGATGGTGGTGAGCGCGTGATTCGCGCCATGCAGGCTTCCGGCTATCAGGCGATGGAGGTAGCGTTTGGCTGAGATCCGGCAAACCCACGCCACAGTGTCGTCGGACGCCGAGGAACTCATCCTGGTTGACGGCGATGATCGTGTACGTGGCTACGACAGCAAGGCGGCCTGTCATGACGGGCAGGGCAATCTGCATCGCGCGTTTTCCCTGTTCGTGTTCAACCCCGAGGGCGCGTTGCTGTTGCAGCAGCGCAGCCTGGGCAAGCGGTTGTGGCCCGGGTATTGGGCGAATAGTTGCTGCAGCCACCCGCGCCGCGGGGAGAGCATGGATCAGGCCACCCAGCGTCGCCTGCTGCAGGAGTTGGGTATGCGGTGCGACCTGCGTTATCTGTTCAAGTTCGAGTACCAGGCTGACTATCAGGGGCTCGGTGCCGAACACGAGTTGTGCTCGGTGTACGTCGGCCAGACGTCGGCACCGGTGCACGCCAACCGCAGCGAGGTCGCCGCCTGGCGCTTTGTCACTCCGGTCGAGCTGGACGCCGAGATATCGGCGCATCCGGGAAATTTCACGCCGTGGCTCAAGCTGGAGTGGCAGCGTTTGCGCCGTGACTTCAATGACGCGTTGCCGGTGGCCACTGGCTGACGCGGCGCTGTGTCGGGTTGGGGCGATGGCCGCGGCTGTATCTGCAGCCAGGAACATGGCAAACGCCGGCACACAACTGAACAATTGTCTTCATCACGAACCAAGGAACCAATGTGACCTCATTCATGTACACCGCTTCCGTACCCCTGTTCCAGCAACTGCTGGGCAGCCTCGACACGATCCTGGCCAAGACCGGCAAGCATGTTGCCGAAAGGAAGATCGACCCCACCGCATTCACCCAGTCACGGCTGTTTCCGGACATGTTTCCGCTGACCCGGCAGGTACAGATTGCCTGCGAGTTTGCGCGCAGCGTCAGCGCGCAACTGTCAGGTGCGGAAGTGGCCAAGTTCGATGGCGAGGCGGCGACGATCCCGGAGTTGCGCGCGTTGATTGCGCACACGTTGCGCACGATCGGCACACTCACGGCGGCCCAGTTCGATGGCAGTGAAACACGCGAAATCGTGTTGCATCCGGGCGCGCCGAGCGAGCGCCGCGTCAGCGGCGAGGCTTACCTGCTGCACTATGGCATGACCCAGTTTGTGTTCCACGTGACCACCGCGTACGCGCTGCTGCGCCACGGCGGTCTGGACATCGGCAAGCGCGACTTCCTGGGTAAGTTCTGACGACAACGCGCGGACCGGGATGAGCCGCTGCAGCGTGCGGTCTAATTTCTGATCGGCGACGCGTTCAGGCAGCGGCTCGTTCCTGCAGTGCCCATGGATGGGCGCTGGCGTGTGCATCGCGGTGTACTTCTTTCAGCTCGCGCAGCACGTGCAGGAGTTTCCGGTGTTGCGCCTGGACAGGGGCGTGTGACGAGTTCTTGGTTTCGTGGTACGCCACGGCCAGCCACAGGGCGATGCCACGCAGCGACACCTCGATGTTTGCCGATTGCGCACGCGCGTACCCGACGCACGTGCCGCTGCCCCATGGCAGGTAACGCGCTTCCGGCGCCGTGCCATACAAATGCGGAAAGTCGCTTTGCGCCGCCTGGCCGATCTCGCGCAGGGTCAAGGTGCTCAGTTGCATCCGGTTGCGTTTGGACAACGCTCGGACGCTCCGTTCGATGGTGGTGAACTGGCGGCCGAGTTGGTGCACGCGCACCATCGCGATGACGGGTACAAGCAATTTCATGGTTTTCCCCTCGACTGGAATTCGGTCGCGCTGGCGCACCAGCGGCCTGTCGAGGGTAAACGAGTAGGTCGCGGAATAGCGCGCAGGGCGTCACAAAATGACGTCCCGTGTCAGCTCACATGAGCTTGCAACAAGTGGGCACGCGTCGTAACGCTCATCGGGAAACTCGGCCAAGTCGTTGTCCAAGCTGCACTTCTTGCTGTGGTTGCAGTGGATCGAGGGTTGCCGCGCCGGCGGGAAGGAGCAAGATGACCGTGGAACCCATGTTGAAGCGGGCCATTTCGGCAAAGCGTTCCAGCGTGATCGTCCGCCGGGCAAATGACTTGCGGCGGATTGCTGACGCATAAGGCGGTATCACCAGGCCGTCCCACACGGTGGCTACCGACGATACGAGCAGGGCACCAACCATGACCACCACGAACGGACCGTGTGGACCGTCAAAGTGGCACACCAGACGTTCGTTGCGTGCAAACAGGCGTGGGACCGCGGCAACTGCAAACGGCGCCACACTGAAGATGCGCCCGGGGACATGCACGGTTTCCTGCAGCGTTCCGGTAAGCGGCATGTGCACGCGGTGGTAGTCGCGCGGCGACAGGTACACGGTGACGAAGCTGCCGTTGCGATACGGCGCGGCGGCTACTTCATCCCCGCCGAGCAGCTCCGCCGCGGTGTAATCCTGGCCCTTGGCCTGGAAGATCCGCCCATCGACAATGCTGCCAGCCTGACTGACGCGACCATCGGCGGGCGAGAGCAGCGCGTCTGGATCCGGATCGATCCGGCGCGCGTCAGCGCGCAGCTTGCGCGTGAAAAAGGCATTGAAGTGTTGATACGCCAGCGCATCAGGCTGCGCCGCCTCGGCCATGTTGACGTGGTAGTTGCGCACGATCGTGCCGATCAACCAGTTCTTCCACGGCGCGAATGTCCAGCGCGTAACCCAGTAGACCACCCGCGACAGTGCACGGTGCGGCAGGACGTATTGCAGCAAAACGTTGGAATTCATCTGTGGAGTATAGGGAACGGTCCGGCGGACACGACGCAGGCCCGTATACTGGCGGCCCCTGGCGTTTGTGCTGCAGGAATATCGTGACCACTGAACTTGTCTCCATCATCGATTTCATTCGCTATGCTGCCAGTCGTTTTGCCGCGGCGGAACTCACGTTCGGGCACAGTCATGACAATCCTGTCGACGAGGCCACGCACCTCGTCTTGGCCACCTTGCACCTGCCGCCGGATCTGCCACCAGCATATGGCGCAGGGGTGCTGGTGCAGAGTGAGCGCACGCAGTTGCTGGGGCTGATCGACCGGCGCGTCAACGAGCGGGTGCCGGTGGCTTATCTGGTCGGTGAAACCTGGTTTGCCGGTTTGCAGTTCAAGAGCGATCCGCGCGCACTCGTGCCGCGCTCGCCCATTGCCGAGTTGATTGAATCCGGATTTGCACCATGGCTGGACGAGCGCCCGGTCGAACGCGTGCTGGATTTGTGCACTGGCTCGGGCTGCATCGGCATTGCGATTGCCGAATACAACCCGGAGTGGCAAGTGGATATCGTCGATGTCAGCGCCGAGGCGCTGGCCTTGGCTCGCGAGAACATTGCATTCCAGCACGTTGAAGCGCGGGTCAACGCCATCCAGTCGGACTTGTTTGCTGGCGTGCAGGGACAGCGCTATGACTTGATTGTGTCCAACCCACCGTATGTCACCGATGCCGAATACGCCGCGTTGCCGGGCGAATACGCCTACGAGCCGAAGCTCGGCCTTGCCGCAGGCGAGGATGGCCTGAACCTGTGTTTGCGGATACTCGACGCGGCCGCCGAGCACCTCACCGAGGATGGCTTGTTGATCGTCGAGGTCGGTGAAAGCGAGCACGCACTGGCGACGTTGCTGCCGCAGATACCGTTTGTCTGGATCGAGTTCAAGGTCGGCGCGATGGGGGTATTTGCGCTGGAATACGCCGAGCTGGTGGCACACAAGCAGGCAATTCATGCCGTGGCTGCCGCGCGGCATTGATCGTGTGCGTTGCCCGGGTCCGAGCTGACGCTCGGCCAGCATGGGCCACGGGTGTGCCGGGTGGTGCCAGCTTCACACAACTTGTCAGGAGCATTCCGCATGCTGGTGTCCACAGCGCGTTTACAGTTCGATACACTGCGTCCCGAGGACGCCGAAGCGCTGTTTCGCTATCGTGCCGATCCTGTCGTTGCCCGTTATCAGGGCTGGTGTCCGGCCTCGGTTAGCGAAGCGCGCGAGTTCATCGCCGCACAGCAAACGCTGACGCTGGATACGTCGGGAAGCTGGGTGCAGCAGGCGCTCCGTTTGCCCACCGCTGGCACCCTGATTGGCGATCTGGGCGTGCATATACCGGCGCGACGCGAGGAGTCGGTTGAATTCGGTGTGACGATTGCGCCGCAGCACCAGCGCCATGGTTATGCCAGTGAGGCCGCACGTGGATTGTTCACCCATGTCTTCGGGCCAATGGAGCGCCATCGCGTGCACGCTTCGGTCGATCCGCGCAATCTGGCCAGCATGGCCATGCTGCGTGGCTTGGGCATGCGTCAGGAAGCACACCACCGCCAGAGCCTCTGGTTTCACGACGAGTGGGTTGATGACGTCGTGTTTGCCATCCTTGGCGAGGAATGGCGCGCTGCCCGGACAGGAGCTGGCGCGCTCGCTTGACCCGTCCGCGCGCGCTCAGGTTAAGCTGTGACACTGATTTCGCGGTGATCTGACTCGTGTCCAGCAATTCGTTCGGCAAGCTTTTCACCGTGACCACCTTTGGCGAAAGTCACGGGCCGGCGATTGGCTGCGTGATCGATGGTTGCCCGCCCGGGTTGCCGATCACCGTCGAGGAGTTCAAGCCGGATCTGCTGCGCCGGTCCACCGGCCGCAGTCGCTACACCTCGCAGCGGCACGAAGCCGACGAGGTGGAGATACTTTCCGGGGTGTACCAGGGTCAGACCACCGGTACGCCGATCGCGTTGCTTATCCGCAACACCAACCAGCGCAGTCACGATTACGCGGAAATCGAGCAGACGTTTCGCCCCGGCCACGCCGATTACACGTATTGGCAGAAGTACGGCATTCGCGATCCACGCGGTGGCGGACGGGCTTCAGCGCGGGAAACCACGATGCGTGTGGCCGCGGCGGTCATCGCCAAGAAGTGGTTGGCAACACGTTTCGGCGTGTTGGTGCGCGGATATCTGGCCCAGCTCGGCGACATTACCCCGGATGCATTTGATTGGGACGCCGTCGAAGCCAACGCGTTTTTCTGGCCGTGTGCAGCGCAGGTGCCCGATCTGGAGTCGTGCGTCAATGCGCTGCGCAAGGCCGGGGACTCGGCAGGTGCGCGTGTCAACGTGGTGGCCGATGGCGTGCCGCCGGGGTGGGGCGAGCCGATTTACGGCAAGCTTGATGGTGATCTGGCCAGTGCGCTGATGTCCATCAATGCGGTCAAGGGCGTGGAGATTGGTGATGGTTTTGCGGCGGTTCGCCAGCACGGTAGCGAGCATCGCGATGAGATGACGATGGACGGTTTCATGTCAAATCACGCCGGTGGCATCCTGGGTGGCATCAGCAGCGGCCAGCAGATCAGCGCGTCAATCGTGCTCAAGCCCACTTCCAGTATCGTGATCCCCGGTCGCAGCGTGGATCTCGCCGGCACGCCAACGCAGGTGGTGACCAAGGGCCGGCACGATCCGTGTGTCGGTATCCGCGCCACGCCGATTGCCGAGGCGATGATGGCTCTGGTGTTGATGGATCACGCGTTGCGCCATCGTGCGCAATGTGCCGATGTCGGCGTGGTGACACCGCGCATCCCGGCGCAGGCGGGGCAGTGAGGCTCCGCACAAAGTGACGACCGACAAGCCGCGTGCCTGGATTTTTCTCCTCGCTTGTCCCGCCGGGGAGGCACGTCTGGACGCACACCTGGAGATGCGCGGCGGCTTGCAGAACGATCTGGATGCTCCCGTCACACTGGCGACAAAGCGGCCAATGGATGATGGTGCATCGACACACGCCGTGCCCGCTGGTGGTGTCGCGGGCGCCGAGCGCGACCTATTTGCAGCCGGTACCTGCGTGGTCTCGCCGCGCGACAACGTGGCGCTCGGGCCGCCCAGCGCCAACGGCAGTCGTTGCGGGCGCCGTGCGATGACGGCAATGGTTGTTGATAATCTGTCCACACTTTCCGGTCACGCCACGCACGCTGGGCGGCCGCCGGCCAGCCTCGGTTCCGAGGTGCTGGCGCGCGCCGGCACCAGCCCTCACCCTTGAACAAGTACTTAAATCAATGAGCAAGAAAAGCAGTTACAAGATCGCCATGGTTGGCGCTACCGGTGCGGTAGGGGAGGCGGTTCTGTCGATCCTCGCCGAGCGCGATTTCCCCGTCAGCGAGTTGGTGCCACTGGCCAGCAAGCGTTCGGCTGGCGGCAAGGTCAAATTTGCCGGTCGCGACATCACCGTGCAATTGCTCGACACCTATGATTTTGCCGGGGTCGACATCGCGTTTTTCTCCGCCGGCGGCGCAGTCAGTCGCGAGCATGCGCCGCGCGCCGTGGCGGCGGGCGCCGTAGTGATCGACAACACGGCGGAGTTTCGCTATCAGCCTGATATCCCGCTGGTGATAAGCGAGGTCAACCCGCACGCGATTGCTGATTACCTGGCGCGCGGCATCATCGCCAATCCGAACTGCTCGACCATGCAGATGCTGGTCGCACTGGCGCCGATTCACCGGGCGGCGGGCCTCGAGCGCATCAACGTGGCAACCTATCAGTCCGTGTCCGGGGCTGGGCGATCCGGGATGGAGGAGCTGGGCAAGCAGACTGCCGCGTTGCTCAACTTCAAAAGTGTGGAGCCGGGCGTGAAATTCCCCGCGCAGATCGCGTTCAATGTCATCCCGCACATTGATGAGTTTCAACCCAACGGCTACACCAAGGAAGAAATGAAGCTGGTGTGGGAGACGCGCAAGATTCTGGAGGATGAGTCAATCCAGGTGAACCCGACCGCCGTGCGCGTGCCGGTATTTTATGGCCACGCCGAGGCTCTGCATATCGAAACGCGCGACAAGCTCAGCGCGGAAGATGCGCGTGCGCTGTTGCTGACAGCGCCCGGAGTGGTGTTGATGGACGAACGCAAGGACGGTGGTTATCCGACGCCGGTGGGCGAAGCGGCAGGCCATGACGAAGTTTTTGTAGGCCGTATTCGTGAGGATATTTCGCATGAACGCGGACTGGATCTGTGGGTGGTTTCAGACAATATCCGCAAGGGTGCGGCTCTGAATGCGGTACAGATTGCCGAATTGCTGGTGGCCGATTATCTCTGATGGATTGGCTGGTCACGGCAGTCTGCGCAAGGACGGCCGTCATATGCACCCGTGGCAAACGACCACGCAGGCGTCACGGCGGCATTCGTCATAGTGCCCGGCCAGGGGCGAAACCGGTTGTTTCCAGATGAGAACCCGTCGTAGCAATGTATTGCAAGTATTTGCCACAGCTATTGTTGATTGACACGCTTGTAACTAAAGTGGCAACTCGCTTCAAGCCGTTGCCGCAGCCGCGGTGCCAGTGAAATTGGCTCCACCATGCTCTAGGGGATACACGATGAATCGATCGTTGAAGTTGCCGTTGCTGATTGCTTTGGCGTTGGGCAGCACCCAGCTCCTGGCCGTGGATCTGGGCCAGGTCCAGGTCAAGTCGGCGCTGGGACAGCCGCTGCTGGCAGAGATCCCGGTGCATGCGGCAACGCCCGCGGAGTTGCAGCATTTGACTGCGCAGTTGGCTTCCAGCGATGAATTTGCACGCGCCGGTATTGCCGGCGGGCGTACCGCGATCCCGTTGCGCTTCAGCGTTGCCGTCGCGGGCGGTGGCCAGCGTGTAATACGCATCACCAGCACGATGCCGGTGCAAGAACCGTTTCTCGACTTGCTGGTCGAAGTAACCGCACAGTCCGGCAAAAGCGTCCACGAGTTCGCTATTTTGCTTGACCCGCCCGGCTCAACGGCACCGGTGATGGCCGCGCCTGCGGCAGCGATTCAGCAGGTCCAGCCGGCGACGGCACGGCAACCACCGGCGCGCAGTGCCACTCCGCCGGCTGCGGAGGCTGCAGCGGGTGCCGTTGTGCACACCGCCCCGCCTGCACCGGCTGCTGCAACCAGGCCGGCCGCGGCTTCTGGCCAATATGGTCCGGTGGTGCGCGGTGACACCTTGTCCGGCATTGCGCGGAACGCCACCCCGACGGGTGTCGATATCGCCCAAATGTTGCTGGCGATCAAGCAAGCCAACCCCGATGCGTTTTATCGCGACAATATCAATGCGTTGAAGACTGGCGCGATCCTGCGCATACCGACTGCGACCGAAGCACAAACCATGGCTGTGGTTGCCGCGATTGCCGAAGTGCGCCGGCAGAACGGTGACTGGAGTGCGCAGGCCGCGGCAAGTCCGACGACCGTGGCGGATGCGGCGACGCGGGCCTCGGCGTCCAGTGCGCCGACACCGGTTTCTGCCAACGGCAACGATCGCCTTGCGCTGGTTCCAGCGAAGGGTAGTGCTGACGCTGGCGGGAATGGTGCAGATGGCAGCGCCAAAGGCAATGCGTCGGCCACGGCGTTGCAGCGAGATTTGCTGCGCACGCAGGAAAATCTTGCCAGTGTGCAGCAGCAGTCGGCCGACCTGAAGACCCGGGTAAAGGATCTGACCGACATCAATGACAAGAACGTGCGACTGCTTTCGCTCAAGGACGGCGAAATTGCCGATTTGCAAGCGAAACTGGCCGCGGCACACCAGAACACTGGTGCAGCGCCGCCGGCCGCAGCGTCAGCGATGGCGTCCGCAGTCCCGGCTTCGGCTGCGAGTGCACAAGCGTCAGTAGCCGCTGCAGGGTCTGCTGCTGCCGTACCGGCTGGCGCCAGTAGCACTCCAACTGCCAGTGGCACTGTCGCTACGAGTGAAGTGGCTGCGGTTGCAGTGGCCAGCACGGCTGTTGTAGCGCCAGCAACTCCGATTGCGTCCGCCAGTGTGCCGGCTGCAGCCGCCACGGTTGTCGCTGCACCAGCCTCGGGCAAGCCGGTAGCCAGTGCCGCGTCGCCTGCAGTGGCGGCGCCGTGGTACATGCAGACTTGGGCGTGGGCTGCCGGGGCAGGTGCCATCGTGCTTCTGCTGTTGCTCGCGCTGTTCGGCCGTCGCCGCAAGTCCGGAATTGAAACCGTCGACGGAACGCCCTCTTCGCTGGCCGATCGCTTCGTGCCGGTCACTGCAACGGCTGACGCGGCGGGCGGGGATGCCGAGCAGGATGAATTGCTCGACCAGTTGGCCGAGCGTCCTGATGACGTTGGACTGCATCTGGAATTGGCTACGCTGTACTACTCGCGCCGGGATGTGGAGCATTTCGAGGCGGCTGCCGAAGCGATGTATGCGCATATCAGCGATCCGCAGCAGGACGAGTGGCAGGATGTGGTGCACATGGGCGAGGATCTGGTTCCCGGGCACCCGCTGTTTGACCACCATGTGGAAGTGCCGGCACCTGCTGGTGAGGATCCACTGGACGGCTTTGACATCGATGACTACGCGGACTCCCCGACGGAATCGGATGGGATACCGTCAGGCTCAGTGGCAGGCGGGAACGCGGCGGATGCGCCAAAGCCGGTCGGTGGTTATGCTTTTGACTTTGATTTGACCGCGCACCCCGAGTTGCCGCCCGCGCTGCCAGCAACCGCACCAGCGGAGGATGCGCCAGCATCGGCCGTGCTGGCGGCGGATGACGCGGCGGCATCGAGCTGGCGGTTTGAGGAGCCCGATGAAGGTCCGGCAGCGGCCGCTGAGGATGACCTGGGCGAGTTCAATGATGATCCCATCGACACCAAGCTCGATCTGGCGCGTGCCTATCTCGACATGGGTGATGCCGAGGGCGCGCGCGCCATGCTTGGAGAAGTCATCAAGGAAGGCAGTCAGATGCAACAGGATGTTGCCAGGGAGCTGTTGGGCGGACTGGCCCATTAGCGACTGGGCACAGATTGGACACGACGAATCCGGGCCGCTTGCCGGCCCGTATTCGTCCGGGGCTGTTAAAGTCTTCTGTCTCTGATCACTGTTCGTCCGCATGCGCATCGCGTTGGGTATCGAGTACGACGGCACCGATTTTCTCGGTTGGCAGCGGCTGACCGTGGGAGCCAGCGTGCAGGCCGGCGTCGAGCGCGCGTTGGCGAAAATCGCTGCCCATCCGGTACAGGTCAGTTGCGCCGGCCGCACGGATACCGGAGTGCACGCGCGTTGTCAGGTTGTGCATTTCGATACCACCGCACAGCGTGACATGCGTGGCTGGGTACTGGGCAGTTGCTCCCTGTTGCCGGCGAGCGTTGCGGTCATGTGGGCGCAACCCGTGGCGCCGGAATTTCACGCACGTTATGCGGCCCGCAGCCGGCGTTATCGGTATTGCATCCTCAACCGGCCGATTCGCGCAGCACTGGATGCGCGTCGGGTGACCTGGGAGCGCCTGCCGCTGGATGCCGAGCGCATGCACGCGGCTATTCAGGCCTTGCTGGGCATGCACGATTTCACCGCGTTCCGCGCGTTGTCGTGCCAGGCCAAACATCCGCGGCGCACGGTATTGGCGGCCAGCGTGCACCGCGAGGGCGAGGAATTGTTCGTGGATATCGAGGCCAACGGGTTTTTGCATCACATGGTGCGCAACATCGTCGGGTCGTTGCGGGTGATTGGCCGCGGCGAGCGTCCGGTGGAGTGGATGGCGGAGCTGCTGGCTGGTTGCAATCGCAGCGTGGCGGGACCCACCTCGGCATCCTCCGGGTTGACCTTTATCGGCCCACGTTACGAAGCGCACTGGGGCTTGCCGGCGCAGGTGAGTCAATGACGCGCATCAAATGCTGCGGCATGACCCGCGTGGCCGATGCATTGCTGGCGGCGCAGCTCGGCGCTGATGCGATTGGTCTGGTGTTTACTGCGCGCAGCCCGCGCAAGGTGACGATTGCGCTCGCACAGGAGATCGCGCATGCGCTGCCGCCATTCGTCGCGACCGTGGCACTGTTCATGGACGACGACGAACGTTGGGTGCAACAGGTGGTGGAAGAGGTGCAGCCGGCGTTGTTGCAATTTCATGGTGCCGAGAGTGACGCGTGGTGCACCGGCTTCGGTCGTCCGTTTCTGAAGGCCATCGCCATGGGCGAGGGCCTGGCCGTGCTGGCGGACTTGCACGCTTACCCCCATGCGGCCGCGTTGTTGCTGGATGCCCATGCTCGCGGCGCAGCAGGTGGTACCGGCCAGACTTTCGACTGGTCGCTGCTGCCTGCCGGGATGCTGCAACCACTGGTTCTGGCTGGTGGCCTTGATGCACAGAATGTGGGGGCCGGCATACGCGCGCTGCGTCCGTGGGCAGTGGACGTATCAAGTGGCGTGGAATCGGCTCCCGGCATCAAGGCCGCAGACAAACTCGCTGCGTTTATCCAGGCAGTGCATGCGGCGGACGCGGCGTGAATGATCCGTCAGTTGGTAAAAAAGGCGACCTGCGCAAGCAATCGGCGCCGCTGGTCGCCAGCGAAACTTGAGTCGCCAGGAGCCGTGCGGGGCGTGATTACCGCGATTGGATTATCCGTGCTGGTTCAAGCCGACACGGATCGGCACCTTGCGGGAAGCACTGATGCGCGATCGGGACTGGTGAGCGTCGGTGCCTTGGGTCGAGGTTGCCGGTAAGATGGCCGCTTGCCGCGACGCGGCATGCCTCGGCACTCAAGTGCAGAGCCGCTGTGCTGGGAGATCGTCCCGCACGCGGCAGCATTCGCCGCCACCGAACGACAACATGGGCCAGATTGTGGATTTCAACGCCTACCCGGATGCCCACGGCCGCTTTGGCGCTTACGGCGGCAGTTACGTTGCGGAGACGCTGATGGCGCCGCTGGCCGAGTTGACTGCGGCGTACTTGCAACTGCGCAGCGATCCGGCGTTCATCGCTGAACTTGAGCGCGATCTGAAGTATTACGTGGGTCGACCCAGCCCGATCTATCACGCTGAACGCTTGTCGCGACACATTGGTGGAGCACAGATCCTGTTCAAGCGGGAAGACTTGAACCACACCGGCGCGCACAAGATCAACAACACCGTGGGCCAGGCGCTGGTTGCCCGGCGCATGGGCAAGCCGCGCATCATCGCCGAAACCGGCGCGGGCCAGCATGGCGTGGCCAGCGCCACGGTGGCCGCGCGGCTGGGCCTGAAGTGTGTGGTGTACATGGGTGCGGTGGACATCGAGCGACAGAAGATGAATGTGTACCGGATGAAGCTGCTCGGCGCCGAAGTCGTGCCCGTGACGTCCGGCTCCAAGACCCTGAAGGATGCGCTGAACGAGGCCCTGCGCGACTGGGTCACGAACGTCGCCGACACGTTTTACATGATCGGGACGGTAGCCGGTCCGCATCCGTATCCATTGATGGTGCGCGACTTCAACGCCGTGGTCGGGCGCGAGGCGCGCGTGCAGATGCTTGAGCAGTTTGGCCGTTTGCCGGATGTGTTGACTGCCTGTGTCGGTGGAGGCTCCAATGCCATTGGTTTGTTTCACGCGTTCCTGAATGATGCCGCGGTGCGCATTGTTGGCGCCGAGGCAGCGGGCGAGGGCATTGCCAGCGGGCATCATGCAGCGTCGCTGTCGGCTGGTCGGCCGGGCGTGCTGCACGGCAATCGCACCTATGTGCTGTGCGATGACAAGGGCCAGATCACCGAAACCCATTCGGTTTCCGCCGGCCTGGATTATCCCGGAGTTGGTCCGGAACACGCGTTCCTGAAAGACGCGGGCCGCGCGGAGTACGTCGGCATTACCGATGATGAGGCGCTGGAAGCGTTCCACCTGCTGTGTCGCCAGGAAGGCATTCTGGCCGCGCTGGAATCGAGCCATGCGGTCGCGCAGGCGATCAAGCTGGCGCGTGAATATCCGAAGGATGCGCTGGTGCTGTGCAACCTGTCCGGTCGTGGTGACAAGGATGTACACACCATTGCCGCGCGCGAAGGGGTGCAGGTATGAGCCGCCTCGACGCACGTTTCGCGGCGATGGCGGCCGAGAGGCGTACCGGACTGATTCCGTTCGTCACGGCCGGGGATCCGGCGCCTGCGCATACGGTCGCGCTGATGCATGCACTGGTGGCCGCTGGCGCAGACGTGATCGAACTGGGCGTGCCGTTTTCCGACCCGATGGCGGACGGCGTGGTGATCCAGCATGCCAGCGAGCGCGCCATTGCCAGGGGCGTGGGACTCACCGAGGTGCTGGGCTGGGTTGCCGGATTTCGCCAGGGCGATGACCTCACCCCGATCGTGCTGATGGGTTATCTCAACCCGGTGGAGATCCACGGTTATGCACGCTTTGCACAGGAGGCGGTGGCAGCGGGGGTTGACGGGGTGTTGCTGGTCGACTGTCCCTTGGAAGAGTCTGCCGTGCTGCAGCCGCTGCGCGACGCGGGCTTGCAGCAGATTCTGCTGGCAGCGCCAACCACGGCGAACTCGCGTCTGGTGTCGCTGTGCAAGGCGGTCGAGGGCTTCCTGTATTATGTGTCGGTTGCGGGTATCACCGGCAGCACCCAGTTGCGCGCTGCCGATGTTGCCAACCACGTCGCGCAAATACGCTTGCACACACACAAACCGGTGGCGGTTGGTTTTGGTATCCGGGATGCGGCCAGCGCCAAGGCCATCGCCGGGTTTGCGGATGCTGTCGTGATCGGCAGCGCGTTGGTAGAGGCCTTGAGCGGAGCGACAGATGCCGTTGACATCGGTGCGCGCGTGCAGGCATTCCTCGCGCCGGTGCGCGCAGCGCTCGACGCATGATGGCGTGTATGCACCGGGTGTGCGGTTGCCATCTGACATGGGTCGGCAGGCTGGACGAGCAGAATTTGAGTGAGCGTCGAACGGACGGAACGAGACAATGAATTGGCTGCAGAAGATCATGAATCCCGCCGCGCGGGCCGCGCATACCGGCGCCGGTACGGGGAAGAGTTCGGTACCCGAAGGCGTGTGGGAAAAATGCGGCGGTTGCGCTGCGGTGCTGTATCGCCCCGAGCTGGATCGCAATCTGATGGTCTGTCCCAAGTGTGGCCATCATCATGCGATTGATGCGCACACACGGCTGCAGGCGTTGCTGGATCAGGGCAGCATGCAGGAATTGTGGGCCAGCATGGAACCCACGGATCCACTGAAGTTCCGCGACACCAAAAAGTATCGCGATCGCATCGTTGCCGCGCAGAAAAAGACCAGGGCGAAAGACGCCCTGATGGTGGCGAGTGGCAAGTTGAAAGGTCGCCCAATCATGGCTGCGGCGTTCGAGTTTGCCTACATGGGCGGGTCGATGGGTTCGGTGGTGGGCGAAAAGTTCACCCGCGCCGCCGAGCGTGCGCTGGCCAACCACAGCGCACTGGTGTGTTTTACCGCGACCGGCGGCGCGCGCATGCAGGAGGCGTTGTTTTCGTTGATGCAAATGGCCAAGACCTCGGCGGCCCTGGCGCGGCTGCGTGATGCCGGCGTGCCGTATATCAGCGTGTTGACCAATCCCACCACCGGCGGGGTATCCGCCAGTCTGGCCATGCTGGGCGACATCAATGTCGCTGAACCGAAGGCATTGATCGGTTTTGCCGGTCCGCGGGTGATTGAGCAGACCGTGCGCGAGACCCTGCCCGAGGGGTTCCAGCGTTCGGAGTTTCTTGTCGACCACGGGGCCATCGACTTGATCGTCGATCGCCGCGAAATGCGCGACAAGTTGGCCGACCTGTTCGGTATCCTAATGCAGGCTCCCCATGCCGCTTGATACGCGGCAGCGACTTGCAGGCGCTGCCCACCGGCAGCGGCACCAGACTGGCGCGTCGCGCCGGCACTGATCTTCCTGAACACGGATTTTCGCGGGCGGGAAGGCGTTCCGTTTACACTCGACCATCCTTCCCATGGTGGAGACCGAAACTGAAACGCATCCTGCTTGCACTTGCGCTGATCGGGCTGGCCGGGGCGGTCATCGCGGTCGATGCGCCGGTCCTGCCAAACACGCAGGCACCGACCGGGGCTGAGGTCTAAATCATATCGCGGCAGGACGGTGCGACCGTTGGTCAGGATGTCACGGTGCGTTTTGGTCTGAAGGGGATGGGCGTGGCTCCGGCCGGCGTGGTCAAGGAACGTACCGGTCACCATCACCTGCTGGTGGATGTGACGGACCTGCCGGCTCCCGGCCAGCCGATTCAGGCCGACGCGCATCACCTCCACTTCGGCGGTGGCCAGACCGAGACTGTGCTGCACCTTGCACCGGGTCCGCACACCCTGCAGTTGGAACTGGGCGACGCCAACCACGTGCCCTTGGCGCCCGCCGTGAGATCGAAGAAGATCACCATTCAGGTCAAGTGAGCACCCGGTAGCGGGTGCGTTTCCGTGCGCGTGCCGACGCGCACACCGGCTGTTCAGTGTCCGAAGTACACCGCGATACCGAGATTGGTTTGCCATTCCGGCGCCGTACCGCTGACGCGGTGATCGAAACCCGCATCGAGCTGTACGCGTGGGGTGAGCGACCATGCCAGCCCGGCTCCGGAGACCAGTCCGCTGTGTTGCCCTGCAGCGTGCAGCCGCGCTGCCTCGACATATAGCGTGAGCATGTTGCCCAGGGCGAGATTGTCGCTGAGGGCCAGCAGCGTACCGCCCGCGCCAGCACTGCGCAGATCCTGGACATAGATGCCGAGCGACTGTCGCGCACCGATCTGCAGGTTGCCCTGTGCGCCCAGCAGATACTGTCTGCGCGCACTGCGAAACGCCGGCGCCCCATCGGTAAATTCCACGCTGCCCAGCAAACCCCAGCTGAAGGCCGGGTTTGGCGAAGGCAGTGCGAGTTTCAGGCCGAGCGTGCTGTCACCGTGTCCGGTATTTCGTTCGGTATGTCCGGCGCCGGTCTGAGACAGCGCGTTCCAGGGCGACGTGCCCAGTTGCAGTTCCAGCGGCCCGCCGATGCCGACGCGCAACACACTGTCTGCGCTGTATTGGGCCGTGCTGACGCCATCCAGGTGGTCGCGACTCCAGTCCGGCAGGCCTTGTTCAAGCGTGATTTCGCCTGCAGCCAATACTACGGGTGTGAAGCCGTAACCGGGGCGGTCATAGCCGGGGTTCTCGGCCCGCGTCGGCAACGCCGTGCTGCAGCCGGCCAGCACCAGCAGGGCCAGCAACAAGGCGTGCGGGTTCCGGCCGGTGTGCTTGGCTGGGCAGCAGTCGTTGGTGTGGGATGGGCTAAAATCCATGGATTCGCTCCGTCGCTGTTGAAGAGATCATGACCGTACGTACGCGTTTCGCCCCAAGTCCTACCGGTTTTTTGCATATTGGCGGCGCGCGTACCGCGTTGTATTGCTGGCTGGAGGCGCAGCGGCGCGGCGGCCAGTTTGTACTGCGGATTGAAGACACGGATCGCGAGCGATCAACGGATGTCGCCGTGCAGGCGATCCTTGATGCAATGCAGTGGCTTGGCCTGAGCTATGACGAAGGCCCGTTCTACCAGACCACGCGCCTGGCGCGTTACCAGCAGGTGGCCGCCGATCTGCTCGCTGCCGGCAAGGCGTATTACGCCTACGAAACCAGGGAGGAAATTGGCGACATGCGCGCAGCGGCGATGGCGGCGGGCGAAAAGCCGCGCTACAACGGCTATTACCGCGACCGCAACGAGCCCCGGCGTGATGATCCCAACCGGGTGATCCGCTTCAAGAATCCGCGCGAGGGTTCAGTGGTGTTCGAGGACAAGGTCAAGGGCCGCATCGAGTGGGCCAACAGCGAGTTGGACGACCTGGTGATTTTCCGTTCCGATGGTTGGCCCACGTACAACTTTGCGGTGGTGGTGGACGACATCGACATGGGCATTACCGAAGTGATTCGCGGCGACGACCACGTCAACAACACGCCAAGACAGATCAATATGTATCAGGCGTTGGGTGCCAGGGTGCCGGAGTTTGCGCATCTGCCGATGATCCTGGACAAGGAAGGCAAGAAGCTTTCCAAGCGCACCAGTGCCGTCAGTGTCATGGAATATCGCGAGGCGGGCTTCCTGCCGCACGCTATCCTCAATTACCTGGTGCGCCTTGGCTGGTCACATGGCGATCAGGAGCTGTTTACCGCTCAGGAGATGATCGCGCTGTTTGCAATTACCGACGTCAACAAGGCGCCGTCGCGGTTTGATGTCGAGAAGCTCGCGTGGATCAACCAGCACTATCTGAAAACCGATGACCCGCAGACATTGGTGGCGGAATTTGAATGGCATCTGGCGCGTGCCGGCGTTGACCTTAGCCATGGTCCCGCCCCGGTTGATGTGTTGGTTGCGCTGCGCGAACGGGTACACACGCTCAAGGAAATGGCCGAACGCGCGATGATCTGGTACGCACCAATCGCGCAGTGGGATGACAAGGCCGTCGCCAAACACCTGCGCAACGCAAACTCGGTAGCCATTCTGCAGATGGCGAAGATGCGTTTGGAGGCGGCAACCGAGTGGTCGCCAGCGCTGGTGCACGAAGTCGTTGAGCAGTCTGCGGCAGAACTGGGCCTCGGCCTGGGCAAGATCGCCCAGCCGCTGCGCGTGGCCATGACCGGCACCCAAGTCTCGCCATCCATCGAAGACACCGTGTATCTGACGGGCCGCAGCGAGGCGCTGAAACGTATTGATGCGGCGCTGGTGCTGGCGCAGGCGTAGCAAATGATGCGCGCGCCACTCATATCGGGGTGGTGCGGTCATGGATGAGTTGCTGGCACGCGTCACCCAGGGCGTGGATATGAACGCCCCCGGCGCGTTCTGGCACATCTACGCGAACCTGTTCGCATTGGTGCCATGGGTCACCTTGTTCTGGTGGAACGTGCTGTTCATCGTGGTCGGCGGTCTGCTCGGGTGGTGGCGCGGGAGTTGGCGACGGGGTGTGGTCTGGGCCGCGGTACTGGGGCCGATCGGCTGGCTCGTGATCATGTTCAAGCCTGTTGGCGGACGGCGTTTTCCGCCGCCGTTGCCACCAGCGCATGGCAAGGGTGGACGCCATCGCGGTGTATAGTCAGTCGTGAGGTGAACGCTGTGAATCATGATGTCGCCGCCATGCCGCATGGCCATCATCCACATGTACACGACGCCCGCGCGTTTGTCCGCGCGGTGGAACAAGTCAGCGCGCAGCGTGGCCTGCGTCTGACCCCGTTGCGCATGGAAGTATTGCGCCTGATCGCTGCAGCGCGCAAACCGGTCAAAGCTTATGATCTGCTCGATATGTTGCGTGAAAAGCATGGCAATGCCGCGCCGCCCACGGTCTATCGCGCACTGGATTTTCTGCTGGAGAACCGCTTCATTCACAAGCTCGAGTCGATCAACGCATTCGTGTCCTGCCACCACCCGGCTGAAGCGCATCAAGTACCGTTTCTGATTTGCGATACCTGCTCCAGCGCGCAGGAAGTGTGCGACGAGCGTGTTGCCGACTTGATCGAGGCCCAGGCCAAGGCGCTCGGCTTTCGCGCGCAAGGCCAGACACTTGAAGTACACGGCACCTGCAAGCATTGCCTCGACGGCGCAATTGCCTGATCCCCACGCGTACGGCGCGCGGCGTCTTGTGTCAGCAGGTGCATGGCGGAGTTGGTGATCGATCGCCAATCTGTCGCCGCAGGGTTGGATGGGCCCGATCCTGTCGCCATACCCTGGCCCCATAGCGCAGGTCACCACCCCCGTCTGGCGTTTTGTGATGTTATAAAGTAACATTCCTGGAGCCGGACAGCATCGCCGCTAGCCGGCGAGACGGGTAACAGTGCGAATGATGACCTTCGAGCGCAAATCTGGTGGCTGGCAAGTGGCGGACCGAGTGGGTGCGACCGCGTCATTTCTGTGTGCAATACATTGCGCGTTGCTGCCGTTCGTGCTCGCCATGTTACCGTTTGTCGGCCTGGGTTTTCTCGCGGATCACCGGTTTGAGCGTGCTTTTGTGCTGTTCGCCTGTGTCTTGGCGACGCTGGCGCTGGGGCGTGGCTTCCGTCGTCATCAGGAACCGTTGCCGCTGCTCCTTGCAGCACCGGGCATAGCGCTGTTGGTGCTTGGTGTCACGTTTCTCGGGAACCCGGCGATGATCACCCACAGCGTGCTGGTGACGTGTGGCGGCCTGTTGCTTGCCGCTGCGCATTTCGTCAATTTGCGCAATGACCGCCGTCGGCATGGCAGGCTCCTGGGGGCCGCACGGTGTGCTCATTGAGCAACGCACGCGGAGTGATTGTGTAACGTTGGCCATGGTTCCTAGCATGCGCCTGTGAACACCACTTCCACCTCCTCGCACGTCGATGCACATGTCCATGGACATGTCAGGCATGAACACATCGACGACAGGCGCAAGGGCAAGTTGCTGCTGGCTTTGGTACTGACTACCGGAATGATGGTGGTGGAGGCGTTTGGCGGCATCTGGTCCGGGTCGCTGGCGCTGCTGGCTGATGCCGGACACATGCTGGTGGATGCCATGGCGTTGTTGCTGGCATTCATGGCTGCGTGGCTGGCGACGCGCCCTGCGGATGCTCGGCGCAGTTATGGCTACGGCCGCATGGAAGTTCTCGCGGGCTTTGTCAACGCGCTGACCCAGTTGCTGCTGGTCGCGTGGATCATCTACGAGGCAGTGACGCGTCTGTTGCATCCGAATGCAATCTTGTCCGGGACCATGCTGGTCATTGCAGTCATCGGCTTGCTGGTTAACATCCTGGTGTTGCAGGTTTTGCAAGGCCATGCGCACGATGACGTCAACATGGCCGGCGCCACACTGCACGTGCTGGGTGACCTGCTTGGTTCGGTGGCGGCAATTGGCGCAGCGCTGGCGATTCGTGCGTTTGGATGGCTGTGGGCCGATCCGGTGCTGTCCATTCTGGTGGCGCTACTGATTCTCAACAGCGCGTGGCGGCTGCTGCGGCGTTCTACGCACATTCTGCTCGAAGGCGTGCCCGAAGGCATGGACAGCGCGGAAGTGGAACGCATCCTGCGTGGTGCCGATCCATGCATTGGTGGTATCCATCACCTCCACGTGTGGCAGGTCGCTTCCGGCTCGCGCATGGCAACGTTGCATGTCGAGCTGCGTGAATACGCGGACGCCGGCCGCGCGATGCACCTTGTCCAGCAGATTCTACGTGAACGCTTTGACGTTCAGCACGTCACTATTCAGGTGGATCAGGCTGACTGTCCGGACCGACACCAGGGTTGCGGCGAGCATGGTGTACCGTGAGTGTGGCGCTTTCGCCGGGCACTGTTATCATGACAAGCTATTCGTACAATGATTCAAGGAGTTCCCATGGGTAAGGGCGATCGCAAGACGCGCCGCGGCAAGACTTATCGCGGTAGCTACGGCAATACCCGTGCACACGCAGCAGTTCCTGCCGTTGCTGGCGGCAAGTCGACGGTGACCAAGCGTTCTGCAACCAAGACGACTGCGACCAAGTCGACGAGTGCGCGCCCGGCAGCCGCGAAGAAGACGGCAGTCAAGAAGAAGTCGGCCTGACGGCAAGTGGCATGTTGTTTGGAAAGCCCCGCTGAGCGGGGCTTTCTGTTTGCGCGCAGTGGTCCGGCGGGCGGCCTTGCGCGGACACGTTTGCGCGCAGTTGCGATGCGCATTGTTGCGGGGACATGGTAGTTTCGCCGCATGTCCGGCTGGCCGTCCACGCGCATGCGTAGCATTCGGCTGCACCAGTTCGGGGAAATGGGAACCACGGCTGATGAACGCCTGTGGCGGCCTCCAGTGAGGGCAGTTGAGCGGCCGCGGGTTGCAATGTGTCACCGCGCGATGTGACCGGGTTCCCTGAGGAAGGTGCGTTCGCTTGTCGCAGGGTGCCAGCGCTTGCCACACCTGTCTGCCTGCTTCTGCCGGTGGCGCTGGTCATGGTCGAACAGGACCCGCACAACAAGACGAACGGTTTATCTGAACCGGTAGTTTCGACTCGAGCAAGCAGTCCACCGGTGTTGGTGTCGTGTTGCTTGCGCCCGCCGGAATCAGTGGTTATGCTTGCGCACCATTGTATTAACGCATTAGTACATTATGAAACGACGATCACTTGACCCGGAAACCTCCGCTGCGTCCGTAGAGCTGAGTTTGTACGCAGCGTTGCTGTCGCTGAAAAGCACCGACGAAATGGCCGCCTTCCTCAGCGACCTGTGCACCCCGGCCGAGCTCGAGGTCCTGATCGACCGTTGGCGCGTCGTGCCGTATTTGCAGGAAGGTTTGTCGTATCGCCAGATTCACGCGCGGACTGCAGTCAGCATCACGACCATCGGCCGGGTTGCCCGGTACCTCAACCAGGGCAGTGGTGGTTATCTTGCCGCAGCGTCGCGCACGGCGCGGCGCAAGCTGCTGCCTGCGCGCAAGGCCGCCACATGAAAGCGCGGGAGCGGTTGCGCGTGGCGCTGCAGAAGTCCGGGCGCCTGAGCGAACCTGCGTTGGAATTGCTCACGCGTTGCGGCCTGACGTTTCGCCAGAGCCGTGACCGATTGTTCTGCTTCGGCGAGGGTGAACCGGTCGATTTGTTGCTCGTGCGCGACGACGATATCCCCGGCTTGATTGCGCAGGGCGTGTGCGACATCGGCATCGTCGGGCGCAACGTGCTCAACGAATTTCAGCTCACCGCTGGCGCCGATCTCGCCCCGTTGACTGAATTGCGCCCACTGGGGTTTGGTGCCTGTAGGCTTTCGATCGCGGTGCCCGATGAGCTCGACTATGACCGCCCGCAACAGCTTGCCGGCTTGCGCGTTGCCACGTCCTATCCCGCTTTGCTCGGCGCGTGGTTGCATGAGCACGATGTGCAGGCAACGGTCATGACGTTGTCCGGCTCGGTGGAGATTGCTCCGCGGCTGGGGACGGCCGATGCGATCTGCGACCTGGTACAGAGTGGCGGCACCCTCGTGGCAAATCAGTTGCGGGAAGTCGAGGTGCTGCTGGAAAGCGATGCGGTGCTGGCCGGCCGGGTCACTTCGCCTGCTGACGATCGTGGCGACATGCTGGAACTGTTGTTGCACCGACTCGATGGCGTCCTGCAAGTGCGCAGCTCGCGCCTGCTGTTTCTGCAGGCCTCGCGCAGCTCGCTGGAGTCCATCACGCGCCTGTTGCCCGGTGCACCGTCGCCAACGCTGTTGCCGGTCGTCGGTCAGAGCGACGAGTTCATGCTGCAGGCGTTGTGCACAGGCACGTTGAGCTGGCGCCAACTGGAAGAAATCAAGAAGGCCGGCGGACGCGACATGTTCGTATTGCCGGTGGAGAAGATGCTGGCTTGAGCCTATGGCCAGCGTATACGCCACTCTGGAACAAGTTGCGATGAAACAGCTTCACTGGAATCGACTTGATGCCGCCGGCCGCGCGACGGCATTGGCGCGTCCACTGCAGGCACGCAGTGAACGCCTGCGTAGCGAAGTGGCGCAGATCATTGCC
>JBDSWR010000007.1:0-8139 GCA_039926605.1 Rhodanobacter sp.
AATGCCTCTGCAAGATGATCAACACCTCCTGCCAATATAACATTTACCACACCTTTTGGAATCCCATAAGTAGTGGGTAATTCGATAACATCCAATACTGATAAGCGACCACCACTACCTGCGCCAATATAAAACATACTGCCGCCAGCTTTTAATTTTTCGACAATAGCTGCTATTAATTTACTAACCTGTGGTAATGACTTTTCAATTGCAAGAGCCACTTTTTTGTCTTCATTATTAATGGCTAAAACAAGCTCATCAATTGATTTCTCTTCTAAATTTCTATGTGATGACTGTTGTTCTGTTATTCTATCCATATGTGTATTTTTATAAATCCCTTTATTTTTGTTATTATAATTCTATTCGGAGAAACTAAAGCTTCACTATTGCTGATGCGTATTTTTTAATCTTTCTTATTGCAGTTGCAATTTTCTCCATATCTTCTTTCGTACCTAACAACATAGTTTGATAAAACCAAACAGCCTGCTCACTGGTTAATTTATCATTTTGAGGACAAACACTACTGCGTTCAAGCCATTCTTTCATTGTTTTCTCTCCGTAAATCTTTAAGTAATGAGGATTTTTAGCCAAACTAGTAACGTACTCGTCTTTATTCATCTGACCATATCCTACAGAACAAGGAACCCCTTCAGCTGATAGAGCTTTAATAAATTTATCACGACTTAGTCCTCCGAAATGTTCTTTCAAGTATCTAAACATGTATAAATGATACGCACTACGGGTCGTTCCTTCGTAAAGTTTCGCAGGTTCAACACCCCCTATATCTTTTAATAATTTATTAAGATAACTTGCATTTTGATCACGCTGGGAAGCCTGTTGCTCCAAACGAGTCATTTGAGCAAGAAGCAAGCTGCCCTGAAATTCAGTTAATCTGGCATTTGACCCTCTCGTACCCGATCCTGTACCAAATGATGTTGCACTTCCACCTTGTCCTTGGTTATGAAAACCATAGCAAGTCTTTGAGAAATTCGCGTCATTGGTTACTATTGCACCACCTTCCGCACAATTCAAATTCTTAGATGACTGAAAGCTGAATGCACCAGCTAATCCATATGTTCCTACCTTTTTACCCTTCCACTCCGCCAAATGAGCCTGACAAGCATCTTCGATCAATGGGATATTATGCTTTTTAGAAATCTGAAGAAAGTGATCAATATTAGCAGGCGATCCGCCAATATGCACAGGCATCAAAACCTTGGTCTGTTTCGTTATAGCAGATTCCACCTTCTTAGAGTCAATCTGGAAACTTTCAATATCTGTATCTACAAAAATTGGCAAAGCATAATTAAGAACAACGGCATTATAAGTTGCAATAAATGTATAGACAGGCATAATAACCTCATCTCCAGGACCTACATCCAACGCGCCCATAATAGTATATAAAGCACTGGTGCCGCTCGATTTTCTGTTGTCGCCGTGCTCGGCGGAAATGTTTCGCATCATCTACGGTGATGACACTCCGCACCGTGGCTGCTTCGGCAATCTGGTGGCAGTGTTGGCGGCGCATGGCATTGTTGCCGATGCGATTCCCACGGCGTTCAACGTTTTCATGAACGTGCGCGTGGACGGCGACAGTGGCGTTATCAGCGTGCAACCACCGCTGAGCCAAGCCGGGGACTTCACCGTGTTCGAAGCACGCATGGATCTGTTGATCGGACTCACGGCGTGCTCGGCAGGGCAATCCAACAATTTCACCTACAAGCCAATCCACTACGAGGTGATACGTGGCCGTTAGCGCGCCTGTTGGCGCAGGCGATACGTCGCTGTCGCGGCTAGCGTCGAAGCGCGTTGGTGATTTCGAACGCCTGCCGAAGTGGATTAATCTGGTACCCATGGTCGCCCAGTGGCTCTGGCTTGGGCTTCGCCACGGCAGCGTGACGCTGCCCTCAAGCGCCAATCCGCACATCACCGCCGGTGGCCTCGTTGGTGATACCAAGTCGGAGTACTTCCATTGCATGGGGGCACTGGCCCGCTCCAAAGTGGCGGATTTCGTCGTAGTCCACGCGCACGGCGCGGCATCGTTGGCTGCGGCGCTGGCGGCGATGCGCGAAGCCAATCTGGGTTTTCCGATTGTGGCCAAGCCAGATTTGGGCTGGTGCGGTTTCGGCGTGCGGCGCATCGATGACGCCGCTGCGTTACGTGACTACCTCGCGCGTTATCCACACGATGCTGCGCTGATGCTGCAACAGTATCTGTCTGAGCCTGGCGAAGCGGGGCTGTTCTACACGCGCCATCCTGACCAACCCGCGGGACGGCTGTTGGGCATTTTGTTGCGCCACTATCCCCAGGTCGTCGGTGATGGAACCAGTACCGTTGCGCAGTTGATCAAGGCGGACGTGCGGCTGCGCCGTGCAACGCACAGCCCCGCGCACGAGTGCAGTTACACGCCAGAACAGGTACCCGCAGCGGGTGAAATTGTTCGCCTGTCGCTGATCGCATCGACCCGCGTGGGTGGGCGTTACGAGGATGGCTCAAGCCACGCCACGGTAGAACTGACCGAGGCCGTCGAAGCCGTCGCCCGTGACATGCCGCAATTCCATATCGGCAGGTTGGATGTTCGCTATCTGAGCCTGGAACATCTGCGCCGCGGTCAATTCACCATCATGGAGGTGAACGGCGCGGGATCGGAAGCGGTATACGCGTGGGACTCGAAGTATTCCATCCGCGAGGTGTACCGGATGGTTTTCACCAAACAGCGGCTGCTGTTTGCGCTGGCCGCCGCCAATCGCGCGCGGGGACACAAACCCGTCGGCGTGTTTGCGCTGGCGCGGCACTACCTGCGTCAGCAGCGCTTGATCCGGCAATATCCCCCGTCCAATTGAGCGCTGTGTCAGCGCGTCAGCCTGCCCGCTCGTCGCGATTTGCAGCCCAGCCAAGCGGACGCCAGCCAGCGCGAACGGCACCAGGTTGCGCAAGTCAGTCGATGACACCGCATGGCCGCCAGTGCTTCTGCGCGTGCATGCGCCGCAAAAGCCGACAGCATGATCACCTCGAAAACCCCGCTCGCTGGGCACCTCACTGACCAGCCCGACCAACACCGCGCCCACATGGATCGGCATGAAGTTGATGAACGGCGGCGCCGAGACAGCAAACAGCAAAACCGCAACCCCGGAGGCTCCTGCTATTTCCCGGTTCCCCGCTTTTCCGCCGCCTTCTGCGCGAGTTCCCTGATCTTGACGATACGCGACTGCTGCGCTTTTCTGAGCCCTGCGCGCGCCTCCTTGATCACCTCCTGGGCAAGATTCTGGCTGGTGTGATGGCGCTTCATGTCGATGGCGGCATCCAGCCGTTGCTGCGCTGCCTTGATCCCTTTGTCTACGCGATAAAGGGGATCATGCGGGTTCACAACCAAGGGCGGGGTGTAGCTTTTGGTCATCGTGCTTCTTCGTGATCAGGACGGCAAGATAGCCGGATTCCTGCCGGACCGCGCGTGCCGGTCGTCGCCGGCCGGGACCAAGGACTGCGAGAGGCCAGCACGCGGAAGAAACGCGCGCGATCCAATGAAAGACTCAACCGAACGAAACGCGACGCTGATTGCCACGCGACGTATTGCCTCTGGCACTCACTGGGCAACACCGTGTCTTCAAACGTGCACCTGCAATTCGGTCCTTCCGTTCGCCGGAGCGAAGACGGCGTAGCGATCGCGCCCTTGCCGCTTGGCTTCGTACAGGGCTCGATCCGCATACTCGCGTAGTTGTTGTGGGTCTGGCGTCTTCGGCCGCAGCGCGCAGACACCTACACTCAGCGTCACTTTGAAGGGGATTTGCAACTGCTGTGCCGTGGACCGCAGGCGCTCAGCCAATTCAATGGCCGCGTCCACGTCGGTTTCCGGGCAAAGTACGAGCAGCTCGTCCCCGCCCACGCGAGCAACGATATCCGTGCCGCGCACGCTGGCCCGGAGCGCGACTCCGAGTTGACGCAAAACCTCGTCGCCCATGAGATGGCCATGCTCGTCGTTGACCGACTTGAAATGATCCACGTCGAGCGCAAGCATGGAAATGTCGTGCTGGTAACGCGCGGCACGTGCGACCTCGGTGGCCGCGATGTGCGTGAAGGCTTGCTGGTTGATACATCCGGTCAGGCTGTCGATGGTTGCAAGCACCGCAAGTTGGTTGCGCACAGCAGTAAGCACCCCTTCCCGCTCTTCCCGTGCGACGGCCCCCAACAACACCATGAACACAGCGCTGGCGAGGACTACCAACTGCATCGTGAATGCGGCGAAATTCAGACTGCCTGGAGTGAGCCACGCCACCAAGAGATAAAGCCCCACGGCAATCGAGCCGCAAACCAGGATCGCCGCCCTGGAAAACCCCATCAGCAGAAATATTGTCGGCAATACCCAGATCAAGGCGATCGGACTTTCAATGCCGCCGTCCAGAGCAGATGCTGCGGCGATCACCACATAGCTGATGAGAATTCCGCCAATGAAGAGGCTCTCGCGTTGGGCGGAAGTGACGAAATACCCGCGGCCGAACCAGACCACGAGCGCTTGCCCGATCATGAAAACCGCCACGAGCGCAATCCAGAGCCGGTGGGGGCCGATCTCCCAGGTACGGAAAACGTAGTAAAGGGCGGCGCCACCGCCACCTATAAACCCTACCAGACCCGCGTACAGTTGGCGCAACCAGAGCACCTGCCGGCTGTGCTCATCCATGAAGTCCGGATCGGTGCTGGCGCCGTTGGTACTTTCCGCCACCTGCGGTCCGCGGGCTAGCTGCAGTAGCCAGCGACCTGCGCGACTCAGGATAATGGCGAATGTGGACATGTCCCGCACGCGTGTGGCTCCTTGCGGATGGTCACGGCCCCATGCCAAGTAGGGGCTTTTTGCCATGGGTCGATCTTGCACAGATGATCAAGCACAGAACGTGCCAATCTACCTTGGCACGTTGCAAGGCTCCGCACACTACTTCCACACTACTTCGGCCCGATGGCGTCGCGGCGATACCTCAAGCACGCGGGCAGGTTCAGCCTGCACGGTGGCATCTGCACGATGGTGTCTGCTGCGACCGAGTGTCGGCGGCGACTGGTTCGCGCGGATGCACCCCCTGAAAAATTGTCCGTGACGTGGTCTCAGCGGCGCAACGCGTCAGTAATTGACGGTGTCACCTTGCCACATGTCAGTATGCTGCGCGCATGAAACGGCCCGGGTCGACGTTGTTCTCCCGCCTGCACCGCACTGGCACCTGGTGCGTGCCGCTGCTGCTGGCTGCATGCGCCACGGTCCCCAGTGAGCAGCCCGGTCCCTCCTCAACGCAAGTACGCGCCGAGATTGCGCGTCGCATGCCCAGCGAGGTGCCAGATCGCACCGGCTGGGCCGCCGACATCCAGAAGGCATTCGGTGTGCAACGCATCACCGCGAATCCCGAGAATATTTGTGCGGTACTGGCAGTGACCGCGCAGGAATCCGGCTACCACGCCGACCCCAACGTACCCGACTTGCCGCGCATTGCACGCGAGGAGATCAACCGCCGCGCCGCCGCCCATCACATACCGGAACTTCTGGTCAACGCCGCGCTGAAAATCCGCTCACCGGATGGCCGTTCGTACAGTGACCGCCTGCAGCAGGCACGCACCGAACGCGAGCTCAGCAGGATCTACGAAGACCTGATCGCCAGCGTGCCATTGGGCAAACGCTTGTTCGCGGATTTCAATCCGGTGGAGACCGGCGGACCGATGCAGGTCAACATCGCCTTCGCCCAAGAGCGTGCCAGGAACTACCCATACCCGATCGCAGGCAGCATCCGCGACGAAGTGTTTACGCGCCGCGGTGGGTTGTACTTCGGCATCATGCATCTGCTGGGCTACCCAACGCCCTACACGCGCAAGGTGTACCGCTTCGCCGATTACAACGCCGGCCAATACTCAAGCCGCAACGCCGCGTTCCAGAACGCCGCAAGCATTGCCACGGCCATCCCGCTGGCACTGGACGGCGACTTGCTGATCCCCGGCGCCCCGTTGAACCGCCCCGGAGCAACCGAACGCGCCATACGCACGTTGGGCGACGACCTTGGCATGGACGCGCGCACCATCCGCAACGCGCTGCAACTCGGCGACCGCCTGGACTTTGACGACACTGCTCTGTATGCCCGCACCTTCGCGCTGGCGGACATGCGCGCGGGCACCCCGCTACCTCGCGCGCTGGTGCCGGGCATCCATCTGGAAAGCCCCAAGATCACCCGCAAACTGACCACGGCATGGTTCGCCACGCGTGTCGATGCGCGTTATCAGCGTTGCATGCGGCAATGAGCGCGACTGTCGGCATGTACGAACCCCTGGAGGATCTCAGACGAATCCGGAGCCCCGCGAGTTGCCCGTTCTTCGCCGAGTCGACTATGCACCATCGAATTCAAATAAAGTGCACTCGACCCGCTGTTTTGGGTTGACCCTGACGGCCACCGGTTTCGCCAAGGAGACAGCCATGTCCTACATCGATGGTTTCGTGCTTGCCGTGCCCAATGCCAAACGCGCGGCGTTCATTGCCCACGCCACAACTTTTGACTCCATCATCATGGAGTTTGGCGCCACGCGCGTGATGGAGTGCTGGGGCGATGACGTACCCGACGGCAAGCTGACTGACTTCCGGCGCGCCGTACAAGCAACGGACGACGAGTCGGTGGTGTTTTCATGGATTGAATGGCCCGACAAGGCCACCCGCGATACCGGTATGGCGAAATTCATGAACGATCCGCGCGTGGCCGCCGGAGGCGACATGCCGTTCGACGGACACCGCATGATCTTTGGCGGCTTCGCACCAGTGGTCAATTTGCCAGACTGATCAAAGCAGGACTGCTCACTCCGTCCGGACTTGATTCTGGCAAACGGATCGCGCTGCGTGCGGCTGCACCTCATGCGACAGCGCAGCCAGTCTGTTTTTCGAACTCGCCGTTTTGGTTTCGCTTGGGGAGATGCAGTGAGGCTCGGATCAATCAGGTACGTATCAATCATCAGGGAAGAATCTTGACCACGATCGGGAACATCACTGGTGCGCATCCAACGTATCCAGCCATCGCACGCTCTGCGGGTCCGCCAACCCGCCAAAGCGCGCGTCGATCCTGCCCAGCAAGGCGCGCGCGGCATCGTCCTGATGATTGGCCATCAATTTACCGAGCTGTTTCTCCTCGGCTGCCAAGTCCTGATCAATGCGCTTGCGGCATGTCGCAAGTCGCTCGGAATCCGGATGCGCGGGTTTCTCCAGCGTGTCCAGCGCATGGTTCAGTGCGGCCGGGTCGGCAAGCTGGTGGCCCGCCCACGGCATCGCCATCGACTCGTCGGCCAGATCGAACACACACCAAGCCTGCAGCGAACGCCTGCTCTGCATATCCTTGTTCCGATTGATTTGATCCTTGCCCCCAGTCAGATAGACCAGACGCGTCCCCTCCTGAAATCGCCTGAAGAGATCGACAGGCGGGATGGCCATCAGCGCGTCGCCGATAGGATCGCTACCTGCGTTCAACAGCGCACCACGAAAGACGTCCGGATAAGCGAGCGCAATGTGCAACGCGACACGCGATCCACCCGATAAACCACCAACGAAAATGCGCTCCGGGTCGACCTGATAGCGCCCAACGACGTTCTGTTCCGCGAGCAAGGCCAACGGGATACGGCGGTCCATGACGCTGCTGGCGTTACCTGAGTGCCCAGCAGCCACAAAAATCATCTTGTGCCGATCGAGTACGCGGATGAAGCTCTGCGGCACCGTCGCCTGCGGCCAGGGGGGCACAAACACCAGCAAGGCATAGCCTTGTGCGGGCGCGGGGCCCGGCGGCACATAGAGCGCAAATCGTTCCTGCCTCAGATCGATCGGTTGCTCGCGCAGGCCCTCCCCGGTTTGCGCCAGCGACCGATGCACACGCAGCGCGTTGAGCGGGGTGAGCAGGCGGCGCAGCAGTTCGCTGCTGCTCGACAGCTTTGAGTAATCAGTGAATACCACGCCATGCTGCAAGCCGGTGGCGGCTGGCTGCGTCTCTGCGGCGAATGCCCAAGATGCAAGCACGAGGGCCGCAAGCAGCACGACGCGTGCAATCGCGCGACTGAGCGGCCCCGCGGCGCAGGGCGTTACAAGACGGTCCGGGACCATTTGCTCGCCCATATCCAACCATCCGCAAGTTGTCCGTGACA
>JBDSWR010000008.1:0-4450 GCA_039926605.1 Rhodanobacter sp.
GGATCGGCTCCAAGCAATTTACCGAGTCAGTGATTCTGGGCGAGGTGGCGCGCATCAGCGCCGATGAGGCTGGCATCGCCGCGGTGCACAAGCGCGAGCTGGGTGGCACCAGCATCTTGTGGGCCGCACTGCAGCATGGCGATATCGATGTCTATCCGGAATACACCGGCACGCTCACGCACGAGTTGCTCAAGGGTGTCGCGCCCGATGCCGACATCGCCACGCTGCGCGACAAGCTGCGGCCACTCGGCATCGGCATTACCGACTCGCTGGGTTTCAGTGACACCTATGCGCTGGGCATGCTAGAGACACGCGCCGATCAACTTGGAATCCGGCGCATTTCCGACTTGCTGGCGCACCCGGATTTGCGCTTCGGCTTTTCCAATGAGTTCATGGATCGCGCCGATGGCTGGCCCGGCCTGCGCCAACGATATGGCCTGGCGCAGACGCAAGTGCGCGGGCTCGATCACACGCTGGCGTACCGCGCCGTGGCGAGCGACGCGGTGGACCTCATCGACTTGTACAGCACCGACGCGGAGATTGCGTACTACCACCTGCGCGTGCTGAAAGACGACCTGCATTATTTCCCGCCTTACGACGCGGTGTATCTGTATCGGCTGGATCTTGCACGCAGCGCCCCGGCGTTCGTGCAGGTGCTGAACAAACTGGTTGGTCGCATCGACGAAAGCACCATGCGACGGATGAACGCCGAGGTGAAATTGCACGGCGTCAAGGACAGCGTCGTCGCCGCCGACTTCCTTGGTGTGCATATCGATAGTGCCAGCACCGGCTTCTGGCCGCGTCTGCTCCAGCGCACGATCGAACATGTGAAGCTGGTGGTGATCTCACTGGGGTTGGCGTTGCTGCTGGCCATTCCGCTGGGCATTCTGGCAGCGCGGCTGAAACGCCTGGGGCAGGTGGTGCTGGCGCTTACCGGTGTGCTGCAGACCGTACCGTCGCTGGCCATGTTCGTGTTCATGATTCCGCTGTTCGGCATCGGCACATGGCCGGCGGTGGCCGCGCTGTTTTTCTACAGCCTGCTGCCGATCGTGCGCAATACGCATGCCGGCTTGACCGGCATTGCCCCGGAGCTGCTGGAGTCTGCCGCGGCGTTGGGCCTGCCATTGGCAGTGCGCCTGCGCGATGTGGAATTGCCATTGGCGATGCGCTCGATCCTGGCCGGCATCAAGATCGCCGCCGTAATCAATGTAGGTACCGCTACGCTGGCAGCGCTGATCGGGGCCGGCGGTTACGGCCAGCCGATCCTCACCGGCATTCGCCTCGACGATATCGGGCTGATCCTGGAGGGCGCCGTACCCGCCGCGCTGCTGGCGCTGCTGGTGCAAGGCTTGTTCGAGCTTGTCGAGCGTTCGCTTACGCCACGCGGGCTGCGGATCAAGGCGCGGGAGTAAAGGCGGTGCTCTCGAGAAGCGGATCCTTTGCAGGCAAAGCCTGCTGATGAGTTCGTGAGATCCAGGCGAAATCGCAAGGGTGTATCCATCGCTGCCTGATTGGTTGCGCTGCGACGCAGCCTGTGCAGAAAATGTTTCTATCACCGTTTCTGTCCTGGAACGAGAGTCAAGAGCATTTCGTCCACCTGCGATCGCCGAGTGGCTTTTTTCTGCGTGTCTAGAGAAAAGTCACCACTGCGCCGCAGGCGCGGCGCGAACGGCGAAGCCGGCCCGAAGGGCGCAGGGCAGGACGCCCGGAGTAAAAGGGAGGCCACCCCACTTGGCGCTTGCCGGACTGCGCCCGCCAAGTCCGTGAGCCGTGGCCAGGCTTTTCGAAAGCACTCCGGCAACTGCTCCCGCGTTGCTCTGACTCCCCCATCCATGCCGTCGCCTGGGCTGGCGAAAAGGAGTCCACCTTGGGCAACTGCTCCTGCGTTGCCTCAACTCGGGCATCGGGCAACTGCTCCTGCGTTGCCTCAACTCGGACATCGGGCAACTGCTCCTGCGTTGCCTCAACTCGGGCATCCACGCCCTCGCCATGCCCTCGCCATGTCGACTCCCGCTTCGCGGCCTGTCCTCCCCGCCTCACCGCCGCACAGGGGAGTGAAGATCAGGATCAAAAGCCGCAGCCACAGCGCAACGAAACGTGGGCTCAAGCGGATACAGTTAACTAACCGGATGCAGCCGACGTCGATGTAGGTCGCGGCGAGTAGCAGTCATTCGGAAGTGCAATTTGACCCGGGTTGCGGGTAATTGCGCTGCGAAGATAGCCGCCGGGAATTGTCCCTGACACCTTTTCCGCCTGTTTTCCGACACCTTTGACGGTGGCCACTGCCGGCGTGTTACGGCGATGGTGGGTGTAGACTGCGCACACTTGGCGCCCCGCACGACACCACGTATCGATGAACGAGCCAACTGCCAGGCCGTCAGCGTTGCGCCGCTTCTTCGACGAATTGCTGCGCCGCCGGGTAATGCGCGTCGCCGCAGTGTACGTGGTCATCAGTTGGGTCATCATCGAGGTGAGCTCCACGGTGCTGCCACCGCTGCACCTGCCGCCGTGGACCGTCACACTGGTCATCGTGCTGGTCGCCTTGGGGTTTCCGCTGGCCGTGGTCATGGCCTGGATGTTCGACCTTGGCCCGCATGGCGTGGAACGCACCCGTGCCCGTTCCGATGCCGATGATTCCGTGGCAGGCGCCGTCACCGCCGCGGAGGCGGTGTCCAGCGCAATTGCGCCGCGGGAATCTCCAAAGCCCCTGCCGATCACGGAAGACAACCGCCGCACCATTGCGGTGCTGCCGTTTGTAAACATGAGCGGTGATCCGGACAACGAGTACTTCAGCGATGGTATCTCCGAGGAGATCCTCAACCTGCTGACAAAGCTGCCGCAACTCAAAGTGGCTTCGCGTACCTCCTCGTTTTACTTCAAGCGCAAGGAGATCGACATTCCGATGGTTGCCGCCAGGCTTCATGTCGGCACCATTCTTGAGGGCAGCGTGCGCCGGTCGGGGAATCGTGTGCGCATCACCGCACAATTGATCGAAGTGGAGACGGACTCGAACCTGTGGTCGGAAGCCTATGATCGCGACCTCGAGAATGTGTTCGCCATCCAGGACGATATCGCCAGCAGTATCGTCGATGCGCTCAAGGTGACACTGAACCCAAAGCAGCGACGCGCCATCCAGTGCGTTGCCACGGGCAACGTGCAGGCCTACGACAACTATCTGCGGGGACGCAAATATTTCTACGCATGGACTCGACGCGACTCGCTGCGCGCCATCGAGATGTATCAGCGTGCCATCGCACAGGATCCAGAGTACGCCGTGGCCTGGGCCGGACTGGCGGATGCCTATTCCATGCGTTATCGCTTTCTGGAAGCCGATTCGGCATATGCCGCAAAGTCCCTGCAAGCCAGCGAACAGGCGCTGCAGTTGAATCCGGAGTCGGCCGAAGCCCACGCCTCCAGAGGTCTGGCGCTATACATCAACAAACGCTCAACTGAGGCCGAGCAACATTTCGAAACCGCCATCCTGATAAGCGCCAACGCGTTCGAGCCATACTTCCTGTACGGGGCGTGCTCCAGTTCGCAAGGCAATTATCTGAAAGCCACACGACTCTACCTGCGTGCTGCGGAGATCAGCCCGGCCGACTATCTGCCGTTGATCTACCTGGCGCAGGCCTACAGCGCCATGCTTCGCAAGGACGAGGAAATGCAGGTGCGCCGTCGCGCCACCGTGCTGATTCAACAAGCTCTGGAAGTGAATCCGCACGACGCGCGCGCCCGCTACATGGGGGCGGCCAATTTCGCCACCATGGGTAACAAGGCCAGAGCGATCGAGTGGGCCGACCTAGCGCTGCAATCAAGCTCGGATGAGCCGATGGTGTACTACAACGCGGCCTGCACATTTGCCGTGCTGGACGAGCGCGAACGTGCCCTGGAACTTCTGCAGCGCGCGGTTGAACTGGGCTGGGGCGATCGGGCATGGATGGAAAGCGACAGTGACCTGACATCGCTGCGTGACACCCCCCGGTTCCATGCCCTGCTCGCCGATCTGCATTGATCAGATAAGGGGACGGAGGTAATTAATCCCGAGCCGGCCCGCCGCTTCGGGTCGAGAAGCAACGATCAGTCAGTTTGCCCACGGCGGGGAGGATAAGGGGAGGATAAGGAGGGAGGATAAGGGGACGAAGGTAATTAATCGAGGTATTCAATCCGGAGCGGATCGGCCACTTCCGGTCGATATCCAATGGTCGGTCACCTTGATATCCGGCTGGTGATCCCGGTCAAGACGCGCGCCAGGCTTGTTCAACCGCATTGAGAATAGATATTCAACACGCCGGGAATCCGCAGCAAAGGACTCAATAGCTGTCGCCACTCGAATCCCCGCTTGCCTTGATCTCGGGAAAATGATCATCGCGCCATTCCTGCGGCGCACTCTGATTGACGTAGGCGAATTGCTGTCCGCGCGTGCGCATATCCACGCGGCGGGCCTTGCCGG
>JBDSWR010000009.1:0-86314 GCA_039926605.1 Rhodanobacter sp.
CGATCCAGATGATCAAGGAACTGGCGATCACCGCAACCATCGGTGTCGCCTTGACGATCCTGACCGATCTGGTCCTGCTGCCGGTGCTGCTGTCCTATACCAAGCTTCGCAATCTTGACCGCAAGCGCGCCTATCGGCTGCGCCAGCTGACCCAGTTCGACAAGATGTGGACGGTGCTTGCCCGTTTCAGCAAGCCAATACCGGCGGCGATCATCCTGGTCATCGGCGTATTGATCTGGTTTGTCGCGCTGATGCAGGGCAAGCAGGTCATGGTGGGCGATGCGCAGAAGGGCGTGGCCGAGCTGCGGCCCGACGCGCGCTACAACCAGGATGCCAATCTGATCAGCAGCAAGTTCGCTCTTGGCGTCGACATCCTCAATGTGATTGCCGAAGCCGCACCGTCAGCCTGCATCACCAGTTATCCGGCGATGGAAACCATCGACCGCTTCGCCTGGCACATGCGCAACGTCGAAGGTGTCGCCCAGGTGATGACACTGCCAATGGCCGCGAAGATCGTTCACGCCGGTTGGAACGAAGGCAACCTGCGCTATCGCGTGCTGCCGCGTGGCCCCGATACGCTGCGCCAAGACACGCAAGGATTCGAAACCGATTCCGGATTGCTCAACGCCGATTGCAGCGCCATTCCGATCATGATCTTCCTTGTCGACCATCGTTCCACAACGATTGATCGCGTCGTCGCGGCGGTCAAGGAGTTCCGTGAAAAGAACGGCGTCTGGTCCGGCGGTGACGTCAACTTGCGCATGCAGCTCTCCGAACAACAGGCCGCTGCACAAGCGAAGGGCGAAGACTTCCAGAGCGACCAGGTCAACCTGCGACTGGCCACCGGCAATGTCGGCGTCATGGCGGCAACCAACGACGAGGTGCGCGCGGTTGATCGCTATATGTTGCTGCTGTTGTATGCCGCGGTATTCGTGATGTGCCTGATCAGCTTCCGCAGTCCGCGCGCGGCGCTGTGCATCGTGTTGCCGCTGGTGCTGGTGACCGAGCTCGGCCACTCGCTGATGGTGCAGCTCGACATCGGCCTGAAGGTCAATACCCTGACCGTGGTGGCGCTGGGCGTCGGTATCGGCGTGGACTATGCCATCTACATCTACGCGCGCATGAACGAGGCCATGAAGCAGGGTCGAACGATCGGCGAGTCCTACTTCATCGCCCTCAAGACCACCGGTATCGCCATTTTCTACACCGCGCTGACGCTGGCGGCGGGCGTGGCCATGTGGATCTTCTCGGACCTGAAGTTCCAGGCCGACATGGGCGTGATGCTGACCTTCATGTTCGTGGTCAACATGATCGCCGCCATCGTCTTCCTGCCGGCCCTGTGCCGCTGGCTGCTGCGGCCGGGCGAGAAGGACAGGCGAGTTCAACTACGAAACGAGACGCCCAAGGCGATGGAGTAAGCCACGGCGATCCTGCTGAGCGACGAACCACGAACGGTGCTGGAACGTCGAGCGAGATCGCCTCAGTGAGCAGGCATTGCAACTATCGGGCTGTTCAACTTTTCGGGGCCAGCTCTGCATGACCGCGTGGCTGGCGTGGTCCCCGCAGCGTACTGCGGCCAGACTGCGGCTTATGCACACCGGGGATCCGACCCACTGGATCAGCCACGAGACGATCACTGCGGCGATCTACGCGCGGCCGCGAGTCGCGCTGAAGCAAGGCATGGTCGACGCACTCAGGCAGGCCAGGCCAACCAGCTTGAGGCCACAAAAAAACCCCGCCGGAGCGGGGTTTGCTGTGTCTCGCATGGACTCGTGGGGACGCCTGCGAACCATTGTATGGTGCCCGGGAGAGGACTCGAACCTCCACGGAGTTACCCCCGCTAGCACCTGAAGCTAGTGCGTCTACCAATTCCGCCACCCGGGCAGGGATCACGGCGCTGTACCAGCAACGTGAGCCGCGTAATGTAGGCATCCATTCCCGGGTTGTCAATCCTTTACGCCGCATATTCCGTGCCGTGCCATTCTGCGCGTCGCACACACCATCAGGATATTCAGTGACCAGAAAAACCCCCTCACAGCCCGGCACCCGCAAAGCCCAGAAGCCTGGTAGCGGTGCTGCAAAATCAGCCGGTCCGAAGCGGCGCTCCACACCGCCGGCGAAGCGTGGCGTGCCGGCCGTGCGCGATCCGCAAGCTGCACGCGAAGCACAGCGCTATGCGCATCCCATCGCCAGTCGCGAAGCCATTCTTGCGTTGCTGGAGGAACGTGGTGAGCTGCTGACTGAGGCGCGTGTAGCTGCAGCGCTGGAGCTCGACGACCCGGTTGACCTCGAAGCGTTGCGCAAGCGTTTGGCAGCCATGGTACGCGACGGCCAGTTGCTGCTCGGGCGGCGCGGCGGCTATGCGCCGACGCAAAAGCTTGATCTGATTGCTGGTGTCGTGCTGGCAAACGCCGAGGGGTACGGCTTCCTGCGCCCGGACGAAGGCGGCGACGATCTGTATTTGTCACCGCAGCAGATGCGCGCCGTGATGCATGGTGATCGTGTGCTGGCCAGCGTAGTCGGTATCGATCGTCGCGGTCGCCGTCAAGGCGCGATTGCCGAAGTGCTGCAACGCCGTTCACCACGGCTGGTCGGACGCGTGGTGGTGGAAAATGGCGTTACCTTGGTAACGCCGGATGATCGCCGCCTGCATCTGGACGTGATGATCACGCCGGGACAGGAGCAGGGTGCCCATTCTGGCCAGATCGTGGTGGTCGAGATCACCGACCCGCCGACGACCAGCCGCGGACCCTTGGGGGCCATCCGCGCAGTGCTCGGTGAACGCCTGGAGCCGTCCTTGGTGGTGGAGATGGCCATTGCCAGCCACGATCTGCCGCACGAATGGCCGGCTGCCGTGCTGCGCGATGCGGCCAATGTGGAAGGCGCGGTGACCGCGGCCGAGCGCGAAGGTCGCATCGACCTGCGCAAGCTGCCGCTGGTGACCATCGATGGTGCCGACGCCCGGGACTTCGACGATGCAGTTTATGCTGAACCCAAGCGCGGCGGCGGCTGGCGCCTGATCGTGGCGATCGCCGACGTGTCACATTACGTGCAGGTCGGCAACGCGCTGGATCAGGAGGCATTCGAGCGCAGTACCTCGACGTATTTTCCCGGCTTCGTGGTACCCATGCTGCCCGAGACGCTGTCCAACGGCATCTGCTCACTGAATCCGAAAGTCGACCGTCTGTGCATGGTGTGCGACATGCAGGTGGACGGCGAAGGCGCCGTCACCAAGGCGAAGTTCTACTCCGCGGTGATGAGCTCGCATGCGCGCCTCACCTACGACAAGGTTTGGCAGGCTGTTGGTCTGCGCGAGCAAGACGCGTTGCACGAAGTGGCTGATGTGCTGCCGCAGCTTGAGCATTTGCATGCGTTGTACAAGGCCATGGCGCAACAGCGCAAGCGTCGCGGCGCGATCGATTTCGAGACGCCGGAGGTGAAGTTTCGCCTCGATCAGACAGGCGGCGTCGAGTCCATGGGCGCCACCGAACGCAACGACGCGCACAAATTGATCGAGGAATGCATGATCGCCGCCAATGTGCAGGCGGCGCTGTTTCTGGAGAAGAAAAAGATTCCCGCGTTGTTCCGCGCGCATGAGCCACCGCCCGCTGACAAGTATGAGGATCTGCAACAGTTTCTGCGCGAGTTCAAGCTGCGCATGCCACCAGTGGCCGAAGTGACACCGGCGGATTTCTCGGAAATCCTGCGCATGGTGAAGGACCGCCCGGAGCGCGAGCTGATCCAGTCAGTCTTGCTGCGCTCGCAAAGCATGGCGGCGTATCAGCCGGACAACCGTGGGCACTTTGGCTTGGCATTGCAGGCGTACACTCATTTCACTTCACCAATTCGCCGCTATCCGGACTTGCTGGTGCATCGCGCCATCCGCTACGCGCTCACCGGCGGCAAGCCCAGCGATTACAACTACAGCCCCAGCGAGATGGCGGCAATGGCAGTGCACTGCTCGCAGCGCGAGCGTCGTGCTGAAGAAGCCGAGCGTGACGTGGACGATCGCTTCAAGTGCGCATGGATGGCAAAGCACGTCGGCAGTGAGTTTGACGGCGTTGTCGCCGGCGTCACTTCGTTCGGCTTGTTTGTGGAGTTGGATGAGTCCAGGGTGTCCGGGCTTGTGCATATCAGCCAGCTCGTCAACGACTATTACCATTTCGACGCGATCCGCAAGTTGCTCAAAGGTGAGCGCACCGGCATGCAATTCCGGCTTGGTGACCATGTGCGGGTCCAGGTGCTCCGCGCAAGCCTGGAAGATCGCAAGATCGACTTCCGGCTGGTCGCGCCGCGTCCGGGTTCGAACGCGCCGGCACCTGCTGGCAGCAAGGCGTATGACTACGCGGCCAGCGGTGAGCGGTATTCGCTACCAAAGCCGGCTGCCACTTCCGTGAAGCGGCCGAGCATGCTGAATCGTGCAAGCCAGGCGCTCGGTCGGGTATTTGGTCACCGCGCGAAAGCAGCGGAGAAAGAGGTCATCGCCACCCCGACTGAGCCAGCACTGTCGTCGCAGCATGCTCAAAAGTCTCCGGCTGCGGGTGCTGGGCGCGGCCGGCGCTCGTCATTTCCGCGTGTGAACAAGGCGGCAGACTCATCCACGCGCAACACGCGGACGACTCAACCGAAGCGCGCCAGGACCGGGAACCAGGGTCAAACTGGCGGCGTGCAACGCAAGGGCAAGGATCAAGCGCAAAGCCCGACGTCGGCAAAAGGAACGAGCGCGACCAAGTCCGTGACCGCTGCGCCGGGTCAGCACAAGCGCCGCAACCGCCGCCCGAAACCCGCAGGCCAGTCATGACCGAGAGCTGGGTCGTCGGCATCAATCCGGTTGAGGGTGTACTGGGCAACGATGCCGAGCGCGTACGCGAATTGCTGGTCGAGAACGGCCAGCGCAACACGCGCGTGCTGCAACTGGCGGAACGTGCGCAGAAGTTGACTATCCCGGTGCAACATCGTCCCCGTGCGGAGCTTGACAGGCTTGCTGGAGGTGCGCGCCATCAGGGCATCGTGGCCCGTTACGATGCAGCGCCGGCAGCACACGAGAGTGATCTGGCCGGCCTGCTTGCGCGCGATGGTGCCGACACGTTGGTGCTGGTGCTGGATGGCGTGACCGATCCGCACAATCTCGGTGCTTGTCTGCGCAGCGCCGCCGCGGCCAAGGTCACCGCGGTGATCGTGCCCAAGGATCACGCGGTGGGCCTTACGCCGGTGGTGCGCCGTGCGTCAGCCGGTGGCGCCGATCGGGTACCGCTGATTGCGGTCACCAATCTGGCACGTAGCCTGCGCGAGTTGAAAGACGCCGGAGTGTGGATTACCGGGCTGGCTGGTGCTACCGAGACATCGATTTACGCGGTGAATCTGACCGGGCCGGTTGCGATCGTGCTCGGCAGTGAGGGCGACGGAATGCGCCGCCTGACGCGCGAGCTGTGTGATTTCGTGGCAGGGATTCCGATGCCTGGGCCGATGGAGAGTCTCAACGTTTCGGTCGCTACCGGCATTGTTTTGTTCGAGGCGCTGCGTCAACGGAGTGCAGGAAAATGACGACACTGTTCTGGCATGACTGGGCTGGATATGTCGGGGTGGCGCTGGTGTTGCTGGGTTACTTGTTACTGCAGGCGCGCAAGCTGCACGGCAATGGCCTGACGTATCAGTTGTTGAACCTGTTCGGCGCGCTGGGCGTGCTGTTGTCGCTGCTGTTTGGCAGTTTCAATTTGTCCGCGTTCACCATGGAAGCGGCGTGGCTCGCGATCAGCTTGTATGGCATCGCGCGCGGCTGGCGCTTGCGCCATGAGCCAGCGCCGCGGCCTTGATGTAGCGTTGCGGCCGTGCAAATTGACCGGGCGCGGCGTTGCAGCCATGAGTTGCCGCCCCGCTCGCGTCTCAACTTCAGACCGCGTCGAACCCACTGTGGGCGCGTGCGAAAACTTCGAGCTGTCGCCAGCGATTGACGACCGTGCAAAACAACTCGGCCGTGCGCTCGGCGTCGTACACCGCCGAATGGGCTTCGTGAGTGTCAAACGGGTGGCCGGAAGCGAGCACAGCTTTGCTCAACACGGTCTGTCCGTACGCCAGGCCAGCGAGACTGACCGTATCAAAGCAACTGAACGGGTGAAACGGGTTGCGCTTGTGTCCGCAGCGGCGCACGGCCTGGTTGATAAAGCCCAGATCGAACGCTGCATTGTGTCCAACCAGAATCGCGCGCTGGCAGTTGGCCGCGTGAACGGCCTCACGCACGCCCTCGAAGATGAGATCCAGCGCCACGCGTTCGTCCAGCGCACCACGCAACGGGTTGTACGGATCGATTCCGGTGATTTCCAGCGACCGCGGGTCCAGGTTTGCACCTGGAAACGGCTCTACATGCGTGAACAAGGTGGGCAGCGAGCTGATGTAGCCGTCTGCATCCATCGTCAGCGGGATGGCGGCAATTTCCAGCAATGCATCATGCTCGTCGTCGAAACCGCCGGTCTCCACGTCTACCACCACCGGTAAAAACCCCCTGAACCGCTCCGCCATGTGCAGCGTTGCGCTATTGCTAGATATTTCCATTGCCGCAGCATATCAGTGCGTTGCATGCGGCGTGGCAAGCGCGCTCATCTCAGCGGTTGTCCAGGGTGGCGCCAGTCAGCAATCCGCGCGCCAGCATGGAGCACTGGCGTCGATACAGCAGCAGTTGCCACTGGCGTCCGCCGATCTGTCGCCACAGCACCGCTGAGCGAACCGCGGCCAGAAGGTTGCTGCGGATTTTCTCCACTATCGCCGCTTGCTGTAGCTGCTCAGGGTTGCCGCTGACCATCACCCGCGGCCGCAGGTTGGAAAGTATGGACGTATACAGCTCCGCCAACCGTCCGGTGACCTGGGAGGAGGAAAGCCCGAAGTGTTCAACCTGCCGTTGCGCAGCGACAATGCCGGTCTGCAACTTCTCCAGCAGGTCGGGACGACCCATCAGGCTGCGTTCCAGGCGCATGACGGTGACCACCATCTTGGTCACTGACATGTCGCGGTCGCTCTCATCGAGCTGCGCCACGAGCGAGCGCAGGCCGATACGCAGGTCGGCGACATTGCCATACACCGCCACCACTGATGGCGCATCGATGCGAAACACGCTGGCCACGCCCGCTTCCATCGCCGCCTCGTCACAGCGGCCGCCGGTGGCGAGCTGCTGGGTCAAGGTGCAAGCCTGGAACAATCCGGCCAGCGCAATCACGCGTTCTTCATTCATCGCAAAAATTTCAAGCACGATGTTGCGGTTCTCCTGAAAACGGTGCCACAGCAGTGGTGCAGATCGGACGCTGGATCGGGTTCACTTCGCTGCCGCTGGTGCAAATGCTGGTGACAGTCCGCCAAACGCGGCGTCGGTCGCGGCGATCACAGCGCCGCCAAGGCAGACGGCACCGGCATAGAGTACGACGGACTGACCGGGCGTCACCGCGCGTTGTGGTTCGTCGAAATACACTTCGATACCGTTGTCTACGCTGTCGACGGTACAGCTCTGGTCGTCCTGACGATAGCGGGTGCGTGCGGTGCAGCGAAAATGCCGGGCCGGAGCGGTACCTGACACCCAGCTGGGTGTTTCAGCACGCAACCGCCGCGACTGCAGCCAGTGATTCTCGCCGCCCTGGGCGACGAACAACACGTTCGCCGTAACGTCCTTGCCCACGACATACCATGGCGCGCCGCTGGTGTTGTGTCGACCGCCAATGCCCAGGCCGTTGCGCTGACCCAGGGTGTAATACATCGCGCCCTGATGCGTTCCGATCCGCTCACCCGCTGGCGTGCGCATGTCGCCGGGCCGGGCGGGGATGTAGCGCGCAAGAAAGCTGCGAAAGTCGCGCTCGCCGATGAAGCAGATGCCGGTGGAATCTTTCTTCGCCGAAGTCGACAACTGCGCATTGCGCGCAAGTGCGCGTACTTGGGGCTTCTGCAGCGCGCCGATGGGAAACAGTGTGGCCGCGAGCTGGCGCTGGCCCAGGGTGTGCAAGAAGTAGGTTTGATCCTTCGCCGTATCGACGGCCCGCAGCAGTTGGTAGACGCCATCGCGTTCGCCGACCTGTGCGTAGTGGCCGGTGGCGATCCGGTCGGCGCCCAGCGCACGGGCGGCATCCAGAAAGGTCTTGAACTTGATCTCGCGATTGCACATGACGTCCGGATTTGGCGTCCGTCCGACGCGGTATTCGTCCAGGAAGTGGGCGAAGACACCATCCCAGTACTGGGTGGAAAAATTGCGCGCGTGGAACGGAATACCGAGCTGACCGCACACTGTCACCGCATCTTTGCGGTCGACATCCGCGGAACACGGAGCGGAGCGGTCGTCTTCTTCCCAGTTTTGCATGAACAGGCCTTCGACCTGGTGACCGGCTTGCTGCAGCAACAAGCCTGCCACCGAGGAATCGACGCCACCAGAGACACCGAGCATCACTTTCACGCGACCGGTCCCGTGCTCAGGCAATCGATGACGCTCAGTGGCAAGCGCTGCCCAGACAGCCATGCGTCGATGCTGCGCAGGATGAGTGGGCTGCGCAGGCGCTCCCCGAGTGCGGCAATCTCGCTGCGCGTCAGCCACAACGCTCGGGTGATATCCGGGTCCAGCGGGCGCTGTACATCGTGATCAAGGGCGCGCGCCGCGAAACTGAAACGCAGCACCATGTCGCCGTGTTCGGAGCTGCGCCACTGGTGAATGCCGACCAGGTGCTGCAACTCGACGTTCCAGCCAGTCTCTTCCAGGGTTTCGCGCACGGCAGCGGCAAACACGCTTTCGCTGTCTTCCAGATGACCCGCCGGCTGGTTGAACATGGCCCGGCCGTTGATTGTCTCCTCCACCATCAGGTAGCGTGCATCACGGGTAACGATGCACGCCACGGTGGCGTGGGGACGCCAGACAGTGGCGAACGAGTCTGCTTGGGACATGTGCTGCATCAACACTGGAAAAAACGTCATTGTGCCATCACATCAGGTAACGGGCGCGCTGCCGGGATGTACAGGTCGCAGCGTATAATCAGATGCAGCAGGTACACGTCGTCAGAACCATGTCCCAGGATCAAGAACACGATAACGATCGCGGGTTGGCGCTCAAGACCGCCCGGCCCGAAGTAGCCCGCCCGCCGTTGTTTCAGGTGTTGCTGCTTAATGACGACTTTACGCCGATGGACTTTGTGGTCGAGGTGTTGCGTGCATTCTTCAACCTTGACCAGGAACAGGCTGTGCAGGTGATGCTGCACGTGCATACTCGAGGTCGCGGGGTGTGCGGGGTGTTTACGCGAGAGGTTGCTGAAACCAAAGTGGTTCACGTAAATGAATTTTCACGTTCGCATCAACACCCGTTGTTGTGCACTATGGAAAAGCTTTGAACAGCCCCATTTTGTGTACAGTGCGGTATAGCAAGCCGCTCATCACCTAGCGGAGTCGATCCACATGTTCAGCAAGGATCTGGAAGTCACCATCGGCCACTGTTACAAGCGGGCTCGCGAGCAACACCACGAGTTCATGACGGTCGAGCATTTGCTCCTGGCGTTGACGGAAAACCAGTCCGCGCTTGGTGCGTTGCGCGCGTGCGGGGCCGATGTGCCGCGGCTGTCACAGGAACTGGAACGGATCATCTCCGAGACCGTGCCGGTATTGCCGCAGGACGACGAGCGCGACACGCAACCGACACTCGGATTCCAGCGTGTATTGCAGCGCGCCGTCTATCACGTGCAGTCGTCCGGCCGCAAGGAGGTCACGGGCGCGAACGTGCTGGTGGCGATCTTCGGTGAGAAGGATTCGCACGCGGTTTACTTCATGCATCAGCAGGAAATCACCCGGCTGGATGTGGTCAATTACATTTCGCACGGGATCGCCAAGATCGGTGAGGATCCGGCGCCGGGCACGACCGGTGGGAGCGAACGCGAAGGTGACGACGCCGGAGAGCCGAAGGGCAATCCGCTGCACGAGTTCGCCAGCAACCTCAACGAGCTTGCGCTGCAAGGCAAGATCGATCCGTTGATCGGCCGTGCTGACGAGATCGAGCGCACCATCCAGGTTCTGTGCCGCCGGCGCAAGAACAACCCCCTGTATGTCGGTGACGCTGGCGTGGGCAAGACCGCGCTGGCGGAAGGTCTCGCCAAGCGTATCGTCGACGGCGAAGTGCCACAGGTGCTGGAAGATGCCACCATCTGGTCCCTGGATCTCGGTGCCTTGGTAGCCGGTACCAAATATCGTGGCGACTTCGAGAAGCGTCTGAAGGGTGTCATCTCCCAGCTCAAGCAGCAGCCGGGGGCGATCCTGTTCATCGACGAAATCCACACCATCATTGGTGCCGGTTCGGCGTCCGGCGGCACCATGGACGCCAGCAATCTGATCAAGCCGATGCTCGCGTCGGGCGAACTGCGTTGCATCGGTTCGACGACGTTCCAGGAATATCGCACCGTGTTCGAAAAGGACCGTGCGCTGGCGCGGCGTTTCCAGAAAATCGATGTCGTGGAGCCGACGGTCGAGGACAGCATCGAAATCCTCAAGGGCCTGCGCTCGCGCTTCGAGGAGCACCACCACGTTTCCTACACCAACGAGGCGTTGAAGGCGGCAGTGGATCTGTCGGTCAAGCACATCCCTGATCGCTTGCTGCCGGACAAGGCGATTGACGTGATTGACGAGGCGGGCGCACGCCAACGCTTGCTGCCTGAGGATCAACGCACCGGCAAGATCGACGTCGGCGAGGTGGAGTACATCGTTGCCAAGATGGCGCGGATTCCCGCCAAGCAGGTATCGGCCTCCGATCGGGACGTACTGCGCAACCTGGAGCGCAACCTGAAGATGGTGGTGTTTGGCCAGGATACGGCGATCGAAGCTCTGGCGGCGTCAATCAAGATGGCCCGCTCGGGTCTGGCCGATCCAACAAAACCGATTGGCTGTTTCCTGCTTGCCGGGCCCACCGGGGTAGGCAAGACCGAGGTGACCAAGCAGTTGGCGTTGCAGCTCGGCATCGAAATGATCCGCTTCGACATGTCGGAATACATGGAAGGGCATTCGGTGTCACGCCTGGTCGGGGCGCCTCCGGGTTACGTCGGCTTCGATCAAGGTGGACTCCTGACCGAGGCGGTGGTCAAGCACCCCCACGCCGTGTTGCTGCTTGACGAAATTGAAAAGGCGCACCCGGACGTGTTCAACGTTCTGTTGCAGGTAATGGATCACGGTGTGCTGACCGATACCAACGGGCGCGAGGCCAACTTCAAGAATGTCATCGTGGTGATGACGACCAATGCTGGTGCCCAGGTCGCCGCCCGACGCAGCATGGGGTTTGTCGAACAGAAGCATGAATCCGACGCAATGGAGGTGATTCGCCGCCTGTTCACGCCGGAGTTCCGCAACCGGCTGGATGCGATCATCCAGTTCAGCGCGCTTGGCTTTGAGCACATCCTGCGCGTGGTCGACAAGTTCCTGATCGAATTGGAGCTCCAGCTCACGGAGAAACGCGTCACCCTGGACGTGGATGCCGATGCGCGACGCTGGCTGGCCGAGCATGGCTTCGACGCTCAGATGGGCGCGCGGCCCATGGCGCGCGTCATCCAGGACAAGGTCAAACGCGCACTGGCCGACGAGTTGCTGTTCGGCAAGCTGGCCGATGGCGGCGTGGTGCGCTTGAGTGTCCGCGATGGCGAACTACAGGTAGACAGTGAAGCGTCAGAAAAGCTGCCGGTTGTGGTTGAATAGCCGACGGCTTCAGCGCTCAACCGGTCCGTGTCGGGGCCTGCCGATTTACTGGCCGCGAACACCGCAGTCAACAAGCTCGCGCCTACCACGCGCGGACTGGTTCACTTCATTCGGTAGGTGATACGTCCCTTGCTCAGGTCGTACGGGGTCATCTCGATCTTCACCTTGTCGCCAGTGAGGATGCGGATGTAATGCTTGCGCATGCGCCCGGAAATGTGGGCAGTAATCACGTGCCCGTTCTCCAGTTGCACGCGAAACATGGTGTTGGGCAGGGTCTCCTGGACCGTGCCTTCCATTTCAATAACGTCGTCTTTGGCCATGTGTCTCGGTGTTCACGCGCGGCCGTTGCAGCCGCGTAAGCCGTCGAGTATGCCACGAACGCGGATTTTATTGAAGAACTTCCGGTGCCTTGCTCAGGCGAAATGCTGCTCCAGCTTTTCGCGGATGTCCTGCTCGATCTTGCCGCGCAACGGGCTCAACAACATGCCCAATTGGGCGGTGACATGGATCGCCCGGTCGCTGACGGCGATGGCCCCGTTTACGCCGGGACCGGAAAATTGCAGCACATCATCGTGCCACTGGTTGACCACGCCAAACTTTCGTTGCATGTCGGCAGCCACTTGCTCGACGACGCTGCGCGCTGCTGCGGGATCCAGATGATGGACTCGCTCGATGTCGATTTTCGCCATGCTGATCTCCCGGACTGGCGCACATCTTATATGCCAGCGCTTGCTGTCGGCGAACGAGTGGCAGTCCCTGCCGGTTGCCGGCTGCGCGCGCAGGCTGGCGCGGCGCATTGCCTGACGTTGAGTTGGTCGACCCGATGGTGGTGCGTGGTAAAGTTCCGCCGTTACCTGGCTGACTCATTGATGCGAATTGAATTCCCCCATGCGGCCCGCGAGGATTTCCACTGGTCGCAGGCGCAATTGCGCATTGGCAGCGCCCCGGACAATGACCTGGTGCTGGCGGTGACCCAGGCTGCACCACGCCATCTGTGCATCCAGCATGATCGGCGCGGCTGGGTGTTACAGGTAGTTCCTGGCGCGGGTCGCATTTATGTCAACGCACGACCAGTGCACGAGCAGGCCTTGCTGCGTGCCGGCGATGTGGTCAGCGTGGGTGATTGCCGCCTGCTGTTGTGCGCTGATGAGGACCCGAATCAGCGTCAACCTGCTGCAGTGAACGACTGTGCAACGTGCACGGTAGCGCTACGCGCCGTCGCCGGCCCGTTGTCAGGCAAGGTTCTGGCCGTGCGTGAGCATCTTGAGCTCGGCCTGCATGGCCAGTTTCCGCTGGATTTGCCACAGGGTGACGCCGTGTCGTTGCGCATCGCCTGGCGGGACGATCGGCTGGCGTTGCAGGTGCTTCAGCCATCCGCCAGTCATCCCGTGCGCGTCAATGGTGTGAGCGTGCAGGCCGTTGCACTGCAGCCGGGGGACCAGATCGGCGTGGCCATGCACCGCTTCGTCGTGGAGGCACCGGGGATGAAGCCGGAGCCTGAGATCGTTGTCTCTGCGGCGGCATCCCCGCCCGTCGATGAAGTCCGGTCTCACTCGAGCGGTGGCGCTTGGTGGCTGATCCTCACCGCCGCCGTGTTGGCGCTGGGCATCGGCCTGGTATTGCTTATCCGCTTTTGAGCGCAAGGCACCGATCCCGGTTGACTGCCGCGTGTTGCATCGCGGCATAATGCGGCAGGGCTTTTCAGGGGCGGGCGTGGCAATGAACAGAGTGTGGAATTTCAGCGCGGGTCCGGCGGCGTTGCCGTTGGCGGTACTCGAGCGCGCACAGCGCGAGCTGCTGGACTGGAACGGCAGTGGCGCGTCGGTGATGGAACAATCGCATCGCGGGCAGCGCTTTGGCGCGATGGCTGAACAGGCCGAAGCCGATTTGCGCAGCTTGCTGCAGATTCCTGGCGACTACGTCGTGCTGTTTCTGCAAGGCGGTGCCACCCAACACTTCGCGCAGATCCCGATGAACCTGGCAGGGACGGGCGACACTGCTGATTACATCGTCAATGGCCATTGGGGGGCGAAGGCCGCAAGCGAGGCGGCGCCTTACGTCGGCGTGCACGTAGCCGCCGACAGCAAGGTCGACGGCGACTACCGTCAGTTGCCGCCGCGTGCGTCGTGGCAGCTCGATCCGCACGCCGCCTATGTGCACTACACGTCCAATGAGACGATCCACGGTCTGGAGTTTCCCACTACGCCCGACGTGGGAGATGTGCCGCTGGTGGCGGACATGTCGTCCAACATCCTGTCCGCCCCCCTGGACGTGTCACGTTTTGGACTGATCTATGCGGGCGCGCAGAAGAATATTGGCCCGGCGGGCCTGGTGATCATGATTGTCCGCCGTGATCTGCTGGAACGTGCAGGGCGACCGATGGCGCGCATTTTTCGCTACGCCGAACAGGCGGCCAGCCATTCCATGCTCAACACGCCCAACACCTGGGCATGGTATGTCGCCGGTCTCACCTTCCAGTGGCTGCTTGCGCAGGGTGGCTTGCAGGTGATCGGCGAGCGCAATCGGCTGAAGGCGGAGCGCATGTATGCGGCCATTGACAGTTCTGGTGACTATTACCGCAACCCGGTTGAGCGCGCAGCGCGTTCGCGCATGAACGTCCGCTTCGGGCTGCATGACACCCTGCTGGAACCGCTGTTCGTGCAAGAGGCGGAGGCTGCTGGCTTGATGGCGCTGAAGGGGCACAAGGCGCTGGGTGGCATGCGTGCGTCGCTGTACAACGCGGTACCGCCGGAGGCGGTGACTGCATTGGTTGACTTCATGCGGGATTTCTCACAGCGTCACGGTTGATGAATAGCCGCTGATGGCGATTTGACTCGCGCGCATCTGGACCTTCTTACTTTCGAGTGGCCGCCCCATGAGTGAGCAGAAAAACCCACTGAGCGACATGCGGGAACGCATCGACAGCCTCGACCGCCAGATCCAGCAACTGATCTCCGAGCGGGCAAGACGCGCCCGGGAAGTGGCAACGGTGAAGGGCGAGGGACTGTCGGCGATCAACTATTACCGTCCGGAGCGCGAGGCTCACGTACTGCGCATGGTCGTGGATCGCAACGACGGTCCGTTGCCAGACACCGAGATGGTGCGGTTGTTTCGCGAGATCATGTCTTCCTGCCTGGCGCAGGAGGACCCGTTGAAGATTGGGTACCTCGGCCCGCAGGGCACGTTCAGCGAACAAGCCGTGTTCAAGCATTTTGGCCATGCTGCGTATGGTTTACCGCTGGGCAGCATTGAAGAGGTGTTTCAGGAAGTGGCTGCGGGCAATGCGGATTTTGGAATCGTGCCGGTGGAGAACTCCGGTCAGGGCATGATCCAGATGACGCTGGACATGTTTCTTACCTCGACGGCGATCATCTGTGGTGAGGTAGAGCTGCACGTCCACCAGTGTCTGCACTCGATGACCGGGCGTCTGGAGGAAGTTCGCCGCGTTTATGCCCATCCGCAATCGTTGCAGCAGTGCAAGACCTGGCTGCGGGTGAATCTGCCGACTGTCGAATTGGTGCCGACCAGCAGCAACGCCGAGGCAGCGCGACTGGTGCGACATGCCGACGATGCTGCAGCTATCGCCGGCGAAGCCGCCGGGAAAATCTATCGACTGAAAACGCTGGCCGAAGGAATTGAAGACCGCGCCGACAACACCACGCGTTTTCTCGTCATCGGCCGTACGATGTTTCCACCCTCCGGCAACGACCGTACGTCCTTGCTGGTCACCGTGAATGACAAACCGGGTGCGCTGTACAACGTACTCAGCCCGTTTGCACGCCATGAGATCAGCATGAACCGGATCGAATCGCGTCCCGCGCACACCGGCAAGTGGCAGTACGCATTTTTCATTGATGTCTCCGGCCACGTGCAGGACGAGGCGCTGCAGGCGGCGGTGCAGGAGATTGACGGGTCGGCGGGATCCGTGCGTGTGCTTGGTTCCTATCCGGTAGCCCTGCCGTGAGCGGCAAACTGTCCGCAGCTGTACCCACCCGGTGAGCGATTCGGATCATTGCGTGTGGAGCAGCCAGCCCGGACAAACGCTGCACGGCAGTGTGCGCGTGCCAGGCGACAAATCTGTTTCGCACCGCGCATTGATGCTCGCTGCGTTGGCGCAAGGCGATTCGCATGTACGCGGCTTTCTTGAAGGCGAAGACACGCTAGCGACCGCCCACGTGCTGGTGCAACTGGGTGTGCGGATTGATACGCCCGTTGCTGGCGAACGCGTGATTCATGGCGTCGGCCTGCACGGTTTGCGTGGCACGCCGCTCGCGCTGGATTGTGGCAACGCCGGAACCGGCATGCGCTTGCTGGTGGGCCTGCTGGCGGGCCAGGCGTTCAACAGTACGCTGGTCGGTGATGCTTCGCTGTCGACTCGGCCGATGCGCCGGGTGATTGAGCCATTGACGCGCATGGGTGCGCATATCGACAGCCGCGATGGCCTGCCGCCGTTGCTCGTGCATGGTGGTCAAACATTGCGCGGCGCGTGCCATGCCCCGCCAGTAGCCAGTGCGCAGGTCAAGTCGGCGTTGCTGCTGGCCGGCTTGTATGCGGATGGCGAGACGCAGGTGGTGGAGTCCCACCCGACCCGCGATTACACCGAGCGCATGCTCGCAGCGTTCGGCTGGCCGATCCAGTTCACCCCAGGCAGCGCCAGTCTGTCCGGCGGTCACGCGTTGCATGCGATGGATGTCGATGTTCCGGCGGATTTTTCCTCAGCAGCGTTCTTCATCGTCGCGGCCAGCATCGTGCCTGGCTCCGAACTGCGTTTGCCGGCGCTCGGTCTCAATCCGCGACGCACTGGCCTGTTGCAGGCTCTGCGCCTGATGGGCGCGGACATCAGCGTGGAGCACCTGCGCGATGGCCATGGCGAGGCGGTGGGCGATGTGATCGTGCGCCACGCGCCGTTGCATGGCATTGATTTGCCGGCCTCCTTGGTGCCGGACATGATTGATGAACTGCCGGTGTTGTTCGTGGCTGCAAGCGTGGCCGCAGGACGTACGGTGGTTTCAGGTGCCGCCGAACTGCGCGTGAAGGAATCCGATCGCATTGCCACGATGGCCGTCGGTCTGCGTGCGCTGGGTGCAAATATTGCAGAGACCCCGGATGGAGTGATTATCCACGGGGGCAGGCTGGGCGGCGGCAGCGTGGCCAGTCACCTGGATCACCGCGTCGCGATGAGTTTCGTGGTGGCCGGGTTGGTGGCGCACGAACCGGTGCGCATCAGTGATTGCGCCACCGTCGCAACCTCGTTCCCCGGTTTCCGCGAAATTGCCAACAGTTGCGGGTTCGATGTCCGCGAGCTGCGCTGACAACATGCTCGCCGCTGCGCCAGGTTGCCGCTACGCTGCCGGTCTGTGCACCACGAGTCGGTCATGACACCCACCATCGTTTCGCCTTTTGTCGTTGCCATTCCGGCACGCTTTGCCTCCACCCGCCTGCCGGGCAAGCCGCTGCGCGAGCTGGGCGGTGTGCCGCTGGTGTTGCGTGTGGCGCGACGTGCGCAACAGGCAGGAGCGCAGCAGGTGGTGGTTGCTGTCGACGATGCACGGGTGGCTGCCGTGCTGGCCGGGCAGGGCGTTGATGTCTGCATGACTCGCGCCGGGCACGCGTCCGGCAGTGATCGGCTCGCAGAGTGCGCAGCGCACTATGGCTGGGCCGCCGACACCATCGTGGTCAATCTGCAGGGGGACGAACCCTTTGCTCCGGCCAGTGGTATTCGTGCCGTGGCTCAGGCGCTGGCAGAGGACGCTGCGCCGATGGCCACCCTGGCCGCGCCAATCAGCGACGTCAAGGAAATGTTTGATCCGAACGCGGTGAAGCTGGTGTGCAGCGCGGATCGCCATGCACTGTATTTCAGTCGCGCACCCATACCCTGGGCGCGTGATGCCCTGGCGCGCGACCCGCATCAGCTCCCCGTGGGCATTCCGTTCCTGCGCCACATCGGCATCTACGCTTACCGGGCCGGATTTCTCGCCCGCTACACGCAACTGCCACGCACGCCGCTGGAGCAAGCCGAGTCGCTGGAACAGTTGCGCGTGCTTGAGCACGGTTACTCCATTGCCGTGCGCCTGACGCCGGAGCCGTTTCCGCCGGGCATCGATACCGCCGAAGATCTGGAACGTGCGGAGAAATGGCTGCGCGCCCATTCATGAATGGAGCGCGCAGACTGCCGGCAAGGGTGGCAGCTCGCAGTTAGAATAGGCGCATGCAGTCTGCGCAAACGCCACCGTTCGACGGCAGGGCTTTCGTCCACACGCTCAGTTCGTCGCCCGGGGTGTATCGCCACTTTGATGCGGCTGGGGAGTTGCTGTACGTCGGCAAGGCGAGCAATCTCAAGAAGCGCGTCAGCAGTTATTTCCTCAAGCCGCATCTTGAGCCGCGTATTGCGGCGATGGTGGCGCAGATTGCTCGCGTGGAGATCACGGTCACGCGTACGGAAGGCGAGGCGCTGCTGCTCGAATCGCAGCTCATCAAATCGCTCAAGCCGCGTTACAACATCCTGCTGCGCGATGACAAGAGTTATCCCTATATTTATCTGTCCAGCGGCGAGGATTATCCGCGGCTGGCGTTTCATCGCGGCGCGCGCAACAAGCCGGGGCGCTATTTCGGCCCTTATCCAAGCACGTACGCGGTGCGCGAAAGCCTCAACCTGATGCAGAAGTTGTTCAAGGTACGTCAGTGCGAAAACAGCTATTTCCACAACCGCACGCGACCATGTTTGCTGTTTCAGATTGGCCGCTGTAGCGCGCCATGTGTCGGCATGATCAGCGTGGCCGATTACGCGGTCGATGTGCGTCATGCCGAGATGTTTCTCGAAGGCCGCAGCAGCGCGGTCATCGACGAGTTGGCCACGACGATGGAACAGGCCAGTGCCGCGCTGCAGTTCGAGCGCGCCGCGAAGCTGCGTGATCAGGTCGCCGCGCTGCGCCAGTTGCAGGCACAGCATCATGTGCAAGGGGCGAACGCGGACATGGACGTGATTGCCTGTCGCATTGAATCGGGCCTGGCTTGTGTGAGCGTGCTGTTTTTCCGCGATGGCATCAGCCTGGGGACGCGAGACTTCTTTCCGCACCTGCCGCTGGATGCCGAGCCCGGCGCTGTGCTGGGTCAATTCATCGCCCAGTACTACCTCGATCGGCCCGTTCCCCGCGAGTTGATCCTTGGCGAGATGGTTGAGGACCTGACTGTTCTGGGCGAGGTACTAAGTGCACAGGCCGGGCACATGGTGGAGTTGAAAACCAGCGTGCGTGGTGATCGCGCGCAGTTTCTGCAAATGGCCGAACGCAACGCGCAGGCATCGCTGACCGTGCGCCTGGCCAGCCGACAAACGCTGGGGGCGCGCTTTGATGACCTGCGCAAACTGCTGGGTCTGGACGAACCGCCGCGGCGCATAGAGTGTTTTGACATCAGCCACACGATGGGCGAGGCGACGGTGGCATCCTGTGTCGTATTCAGTCCGGAAGGCCCGGAGAAATCACATTACCGGCGGTTCAATATCGCTGGCATCACGCCTGGCGATGACTACGCGGCGATGCATCAGGCGTTGACCCGGCGTTTTCGCAAAGTGGCCGAGGGTGAAGGTGTGCGTCCGGATATCCTGCTGATCGATGGCGGCAAGGGCCAGGTCGGGCAGGCGCTGGAGGTACTGCGGGATCTGGGAATTCGCGACATCCAGGTCATCGGCGTGGCCAAAGGTCCCGGCCGCCGCACCGGTGAGGAGACGCTGGTGTTGGCTGATACCGGGCGCGAGCTGCACCCGGGTTCCTCCTCACCGGCGTTGCATCTGGTGGCAGCAGTACGCGACGAATCACACCGGTTTGCGATAAGTGGTCACCGCAAGCGGCGGGAGAAGGCCCGTGAGCACAGCGTGCTCGAAGACGTGGCGGGCATCGGTGCGCGGCGGCGCTCGGCCTTGCTGCGCACGTTTGGTGGCATGCAGGGCGTGGAGGCTGCCGGCGTGGAAGAGTTGATGCGCGTGAAGGGCATCAACCGCGAGTTGGCCGAACGCATCTACGCGAGTTTGCACGGCTGATCGGGTTGCGACTGTCACCGTTGCTGGGTTGACGTGCGACACTGTGACAACTTTCTGGATCCCCATATGCACATCAATTTGCCTACTTGGTTGACGCTGTTTCGCGTCGCCCTGCTGCCGGTGATGGTGCTGGTGTTTTACCTGCCGTTTGCCGGTCACAACATCACTGCAGCGATCGTGTTTGTGCTGGCGGCGATCACCGATTGGCTGGACGGCTATCTCGCGCGGCGAATGAATCTGACTTCGGCGTTCGGAGCATTCCTTGACCCGGTGGCGGACAAGTTGATGGTGGCGGTGACGCTGTTCATGCTGGTGGAGTCGCATCGTGGCGGCTGGCCGGGCGTGCTCATGGCCGTGACTTCGGCAGTCATCGTCGGGCGCGAGATCAGCGTGTCGGCACTACGCGAGTGGATGGCGGAAATCGGCATGCGCGCCACGGTCAAGGTGGCCTTCATCGGCAAGCTGAAAACCGTGATGCAAATGGTCGCGCTGGTGGTGCTCATCGTGCAGCACGAGAAGGCCGCCGAAGCGTTGCGGCTGTATCACATTGGCGAAGGGTTGCTGGTCATTGCCGGGGTGCTGACGATCTGGTCGGGCTTGCATTACTTGCGCGCAGCGTGGCCGTATTTTCGCGAAGGTTCGAAGGCGCAGCCCAATCGGCATGACGCGTAAATACGGGTGCAACAGGCTTGACGTGTCTCGCGTGGGTATTACACTGCGCGGCTCACATGCGGGAATAGCTCAGTTGGTAGAGCACGACCTTGCCAAGGTCGGGGTCGCGAGTTCGAGTCTCGTTTCCCGCTCCAGTCATGCGTTGAAAGAACCGTCGAGCGTGCGCTCCGCGAACGGTTTCACGGGGTGGCAAGACTATTCACGGATGAACACGTTCTGCTACCATTCGTCGCTCCAATGCGGGAATAGCTCAGTTGGTAGAGCACGACCTTGCCAAGGTCGGGGTCGCGAGTTCGAGTCTCGTTTCCCGCTCCAGTTCGTCAAGCCTCGGGTCACCGGGGTTTTGTTTTTTCAAGCAAGCGGTGATCTGTTCGATTGCCGACGCAGCGAGCAATGGCCAGGTGGCAGAGTGGTCATGCAGCGGCCTGCAAAGCCGCGTACGCCGGTTCGATTCCGACCCTGGCCTCCATTGCTGCTGTCATGACGGTACGTCGGGCTGGTGACCGCCGACGAACAGGATGTCACCGGCCGGGCAGGTCCGCGTCGGGGCATTCGCCTACCGCCGCTACCGCCGTAGCCGGTGGCGCAACGCGCTTCGTCGGCGTGATGCACTGCACGGCGCAGTGGGCGGGTTCGGGCTTCTGCCCGGCAATCAACCGCACGCTGGACATGGCCGTTACAGCTTCCACTCAGAGTGCGCCCGCGCCGCGCGTCATGTCTGACCAGTACGGCCAGCGCGCGAAGGCACCGTGGCGAGGGACATCCGGTGCAATCGCTGTGTCATGAAATCGATGAACAGCCGGGTTCGTGCTGGCAACAGGCGGCTTTCCGTGATGGCGTGTACCTGCACAGAGGGCAGACTCCACCCGGGCAGCACGCGACGCAAACGCCCCGCAGCTACATCCTCACGCGCCAGCTCGGTATCCAATACGGCGATACCCACGCCAAGAATGGCGAGCGAGCGGCTCAAGCCCACGCTGTTCGTGACGAAGCGCGAATCCACCGTCACATCGATCTGTTCGTCGCCACGATGGAACCTCCGTGAGACTTCGTGCTGTTTCGTTGTCCCCTGGCCAACACACAGCACGTGATCGACCAGGTTTCCGGGATGCTTGAGTGGCAACGCATGTTTCAAATAGCCCGGCGCCGCATACAGATAACGCGGTAACAGGGCGATTTGCCTGGCGACGAGCGTCGATGGCGTGTTGGGTGGCGGCCCGATGCGGATGGCGAGGTCAAACGGCTCGGTCTGCAGGTCGACGCGGCGCGGCGTCAGGTCGAACTCGAAGGAAATCAACGGATAGGTATTGGCGAAATCCTTCAGGATCGGCGCGAGGTATCCCGTGGCGAAGTCAGTGGGCATTGAAACGCGCAGGACGCCGGTCGGACGCTCAACCACTTCAAGCAGGGACTCGTGCGCGATGCGGGCTTCCTCCACGATGCTTTGGCAACGCTTGAAGTAAACCTCGCCAGCCTGGGTCAGCTCGACCCTGCGCGTGGAACGATGCAACAGTCGCAGACCGATTTCGTTCTCGAGTTCGGCGATATGTCGCGACACGGTTGAATTGGGCATATCCAACGCCTCGGCCGCCTTGCGGAAACTCTTCGCCCGAGCCACCTCGACGAACAAACGCATGTAGCTGAGTAGTTCCACAGTTATTATTCCACGAGCGGATCACTGTTTTTTATTATGGCGCTTTATCCCAGCTATGGATTAATGCACCATGACGGTATGTTTCGTCATTCCGGAGTTCAACGTGGACAAGCTGTTCAGCACAACCCAGATCGGACCCTATACTTTACGCAACCGCTTGGTCATGGCGCCGATGACCCGTTCGCGCGCCGACGATGCCACAGGCGTACCCTCGGCACTGGCCGTGACGTATTACCGCCAGCGCGCCCAGACCGGCCTGATCATCACCGAAGGCACCTATCCATCTCCGGCAGGGAAAGGTTATGTGCGTACGCCCGGCATCCACTCAGGGGCCCAGATCACTGCCTGGAAGGCCGTCACTGACGCGGTGCACGCTGAGGGCGGGCGCATCTTCCTGCAGCTCATGCACACCGGGCGTGTCTCTCATGCGAGCATGCAGCCCGATCGAGCAGCCCCGGTTGCACCATCGGCGGTGCAACCGGCAGGGAAGGTGTTTACGGCATCCGGGCCACAGGATCTGGGCATGCCTCGTGCGCTAAATACCGGCGAAGTGGCAGGCATTGTCGACGAATATCGTAACGCGACCCACAACGCGCTGGACGCCGGCTTCGACGGTGTCGAGTTGCATGCGGCCTCTGGCTATCTGCCCGAACAGTTCCTGTCTTCCAGCACCAATCACAGCACTGATCGCTACGGCGGCACCTTGGTCAATCGTGCGCGTTTCATTCTCGAGGTGGTCGCAGGAATGGCCAGCGCAGGGGGCAGTGGCCGCGTGGGCATCAAGATCTCGCCGGAAATGAACTTCAACGACATCCGCGATGCGACGCCAGCGGACACCTATCGTTACCTGGTGAAGCAACTCGATCTACTCAACCTGGCCTACTTGCACGTGGCCCGCAGCAAGAGCGAGCTGGATTACCCGGCGCTGCTGAAGCCGCTGTTCCACGGCCACTATCTGCACGGTGGTGGTCTGACCAGGGAAACAGCGCTCGCACTTGTCGAGCGGGGCCAAGCTGATGGCGTGGTGTTTGGCAGCCTGCTTCTGGCCAACCCCGACCTGGTACAGCGATTCCTCGTGGATGCACCACTCAATACACCGAACCGCGACACGCTTTATTCGGCGGGTGCAGCCGGATACATCGACTACCCGTCGCTGGCACTTGCCGCGTAGAGCAATGGCCGGACCCAACTGCGTCAGATTCTCCCTTCGTCACCCGTTTGGCAAAGCTCGCGGCCTGGTAAACGTCATGCCTTATCAACGCTTGTTACCAATATGACAACGCCCGCCGTGGTCGGCGGGCGCTGGCTCGGCACGACCCGAGGTTTGCGCTACAGAGGCGTGTAGCTGAACTTCTGGCCCGCGATGGTGGCCTGATACATCGCCCCACCTTTCACGATCGTGAACACGGCCATTCCCTTGTAGTATCCGCCGGCGGTTTTGGCTGAATGCTTGTCCCCACTCGCGTGGCCGCTGGCGCCTTTGGTACCAACGTCGGCTCCCGCTGCAGCGGTAATCAGCACGGCGCTCGCACCGGCATCAAATTCAAAATTGCCTTCGGTGAAGGTCTCGAACGCGGCTTTGTTCTCGAAGAAAATAATCTGGCTGTAGGCCACGCCACCCGCCTGGGCACCGACGCTGAGCTGTGTCATTGAAGTGTTGCCGACGTGCTTGCCGTGCACGTAGACCTCACCATTGCCGTGTGCCGCACCTACCACGAGTCCACCCTTGCCAATCGTCGGAAAGATGGCGTAACCGTAGGAATTGGCAAAATACGAACTGCTTTGGGAGGAGTCTCTGAACAGTGCCGCCGCATCGCTGGTTGAGCCTGCCCAGCCAATGGAGGCCCAAAGCAGCAGCATCACGCTTGACACGAGTATCAACGATCGTTTCATGGGACATCTCCGACTTGATTAAACCGAGTGTTTGCCAGGGCCGCCAAGTGTTTGTCAGGGCCGCAGGCACCAGCCATCTGCCACGAAACCGTATGGCCGACGTGGTCGAGACAACGTGAAGGGGCACAGAGCGCATTGTGGGTGCCATTGCCGTTAGGCGAGAAAGTCTGGCTTCGGTCGCTTGCAAACCGCTACCGATGCCACTACTCAAGTTATGGTCGGGTGGGCACTCGGCTCGGTGCACGCGTGTGGACATGAGTCGCCCAGCTCGGTAGGCCGGGCCCGGTCACGCATCGTGGGAACGTACCGGAACGCTGCAGTGGCGAGCCGGGTCACGCCGTGAGGATCAAAATTTCCCATGCTCCAATGGCCGTTGTCTATGCATGACGGCCCATTCGGCATGTTCGGCCAGCGCGGTCTCGCCCAGGCTGCGCAGGATGTGACGTTGTTCGGTTGCGTCCGCCGCATCCTCCAGTGCGCTGCGTGCGGCAGTGAATATGCGTTGCATGAAGCGGTATTGCTTGATCAGTTCCTTGTCGGCCTTCTTGTACGCATATGCTTCGCGCACCGCCGCCAGGATCGAGAACGTTGCCATGGCGATGACGGCTGCGTTCTTGGTGTCGGCGGACAACCAGTGCGCCAATACCGCCAGCATCACGCTGATACCGATGCCGATGTACAGGCTGGCCCGGCCGATGGCTTCGGTAATGTGCAGCTGACGCGTGCGTTGTGCGGCCTTGCCGGCAAAGTAGTCGAGCTGTCCGGCGTGGTCTGCATCTCCGACCCATTCATGGATGACCGCCTGCAAGTCAGTCGCCGGGTTCGCAGACTTTGTGTGGGTGCTGCCGAGCCGGACGCTGCGCATGACGTTGCGGGTCCAGCCCAGCTCGATGTCCTGCTTCTGCAGGAAACTGTCCTGCGCGAATTCTGGATCCCCGGTGAGCGAAATGCCTGCACGCTGCCAGTACGACTGCACGCGCAAGCCCTCGGCCAGTGCGCGATAGTCCAGATACTTGCGGTGCCAGTCGCGGCGTTTGGCCATCGCGCTCAGCAATACCCCGGCGGCGAACAGCAGCAGGAACACGTAGATGAAAGAGTCCTGATCGGGCACGTTATCGTAGATGTTGAACGCGATCGCCATCAATGCCGCGAGGGTGTAGATCGTGCGCATGGCGAGCAACACGCGATGGGAGAAATGGATCGCCAGCCAGTCGGCGGCCTGGAACAGGCGATCCGTCGCGGACAGCGGTGATGCGACTGTCTCGTTCTGGCGCTGGTCGATGTCTGCTTGATATTTGGCCCAGTCAGCATTGAATGCGGCTGTGCGTTTGAACATTGTCCGAAACGCTGGCGGCATGGCGGCATTGGCTGGTGACGTGTTGCTCAAGGTGCGCCATACGATCTCCCCCGGGTGCAACGGCGCACGCGGTGCACCATCAGGCGTGTCCCGCGAGCACGCGATCTGGCACACCAGACGTTCGTCACCGAGGCCGAGCAGGTGGCGGCGCGCATCGGCGCGGCGCTCAATCAGCCCCGGCATGGTACCGGTGAGGTAGTACTCCACCACCTGCGCGGTGCCTCCCAATCGCTTCGATGGCTTGCCGTCCCAGATCGCCAGCAGCAGATGGCAGTGACGTGCGATGAACACGCCCGCCTGTCCGTACTGTCGGTCGCGTTGCGGCCCCGGGGTGCAGATCCCATGGGCGGTGTTGTCCGGCAGTAGCGGCAAGTTGATGACTTGGGCGCGGGCGCACAGCGACGTGAACGTGGCGTGCACCTGCGGATCGTGGAAATCATCCGCATAGAGTTCGAGTGGCAGTGGCAGAGGTGCGATCAAGCGTGCGCCGGCGTCGAGCGCCTCCTGCGCGACCAGTTGATCACCACCTTCTGCCAGTGCCGACACCACCACCAGGGGTAGTTCCGGGAAATCGTGCTGTAACTGCGCAAAGAACTCCTGCACGCGCTGACGGATGGATTCGGCCTCGCGCGCCGGGATATTGCGATGACTGGTAACGCCGATCACCAAGGGTGTGGCAATGGGCACGCTGGAAGTTTCCGGCGTCAACATGGCACGGACTGCCCGGGCAAGGTGGGAGCTGCACCAGCCCGAATCGTGATCACCATGCGGGACGAAATCCGCAACGTTCCGGCTGCCTCGCTCAGCCAAACGGCCCAAGCGTTGCCGGGCTGGCTGCAGCTAGTGCAGGCGCAGTATGCAAACTCGGAATTAGCTGCCATCTCCGGCATGTGCACGTCCCTGCGCCCATCCGTGGGTGCATCGAGCCGAGGGTCTGCGCAACGATTCGGCAGCAGCCAGATCGGTGTGGCCGGTCGCGATCACAGCGACGGCCTGACGCTAGCATTATTTAGGATTCGCGTCACGTTTTCGTCCGGGTCCCTGCCTGGAGCCGTGGTGCCATGGACAAGGAACCGCTTCGAGGTTTCTTGCGCCGTTGCTGGTCGCTGGCGCCTGATCTGTAATACGGCGCGAGAGGCATTTTCTTGATGACCGCTATCATGTTGCCGATGGCGCGACGCAGACCGTCACTCAGCACCTCCGCAAGGCTGCAGCTCCACCTCTGGCACGGGCGCTTCCATCTTCCCGCGTTCATGCTTTGCCTTCCGTGCACTACCGAGTGGCAAGTACAACTTCAAGGCTTTGTCCATGATTTCGCCGAAGCCGCCGCGACTCCGAGCCGGGCGTTATGGCAGCCGACGGTGCGTTGCACGCACCGTCGTTCTGCCCCCCGGCAAGCAGGTGCCGTCTGCCCATGGCGGCATGAAATGCGGTGTTTCCGGACGCTCGACAATATCTCTTGACGACCCTACACCTTTACGTTCTTGATCGCCGGGTCACACAGCAGGGTCACGCCCTCTTGCAAGTCGCGTACCCTCACGCCGTAGTGGGCATCCATCTCCTTGGTGCACTCGTTGTGGATCGTGGTGGTCTTCTTGTCGCCGCTGGGGCAACTTAGCTGGTTGTCGTCATCGAAGATGAAGAAGGTTCGATCAAACTCGTAACGGTCATCGATCCGCGGGGGGAAGCGCAAGGTGACGGTTCTCCGGACCTTGTCCGTCTTGTGTTGCACGTGGCCATTGTTGTGCGGGTGATTGCCGCCGATGAATTTGTAGAAGTAGCGAGTAGCGTTGGAAGACGTTACGGGTATCCAATCGTCATCGTTCGGGTGGCCGTCGCGAATATCCAGGGTCACAGTCGTATCGATGGCGAGCTCATTGTTGGCCGTGTCAGACATCGTCGTTGCTCCTGCTTGAGGGTTGGCCACTCCGGGCCAAAATGACGGACGCATGGTCCGCCGGTCCAATGAAATCCAGGCTGGCGCCAGCTGGTCATTTCGAAGCAGCCGCCACTGGGTCGGGAAGCGTCTCTTGCCACGGGTACAGCGGTACGTAACCGCTCTCGTCCAACCTTGCCAAATAAGGTGCCGCCGCAGCGTCGCGGTGTTGTGCCAGCAACACGCGCACCAGCAGATCGAGGCGATCAAAGGCGGGTGGATCGCCGCCGTCGCGCAGCAGGTATTCGGCGTGCGACCACGCTGCATCTGCGCTGGCGAGAGCTCCCCGTTGTGCGGCGACGTTGCCTTGCAACCAGCGCAACTCCGCGGGCAGTAACCGGTAGGCGTCCTTGTTTTGCTGGCTGGCCAATGCCGGGGTCAGCTCGGCATCCGCCTGAGACAGCCAGGCGGCAGCCTGACTGAGTGCACCGCGGCGCCACGCCAGCTCGCCCAGCAATATCTGGGATTTCGCAAGCCAGTGCAACGCCAGGGTGTCTTTGGGCTCGGCAGCGTGCACAGCCGCGAGGACACGGGCGGCGCCACGGGCTTCCTTTGCGGCTTGCTCTGGTGCTGATTGCGCATCCAGACGTGATTGCCACCAGTAGTCCTTGCCCAGTTGCAGTTCCCACTGTTTGTTGCTGGGGTCCTGCCTGGTCAGGGCTTCGGCCAGGGCGGTCGCATCGGCGGCCCCGCGGCGAGCGGCTGCAACTTGACCGGTGTTGGCTTGCGCCTCCACAAGGAACAGGCGTGCGTCCGGCCATTCCGACTTCCATTGCGCGTTGTCAGGCTCGGCGACGCGATTTGCGGCGATGTCGGCGACCTGCTCCGTAAAGCGGACTCGCGCCTCTTCCAGCCGGCCGTCTTGCATGGCCAGCGTGCCAAGGTAGGAGGCGATGTTGGCTGCTTCGTCGCGTAAACCGGTGTCGTGTGGATGGGTTTGCAGCCAGCCGAGATACAGCCGATACGCGTCGTGGAAAGCGTGTTCAGCTTGTTTGGTCCGCCCGCGCGCAAGATCTAGCGTGGCCAGGTTGGTCTGCCCGTAGGCAACCTCGCGCTGCCAGGCGAAATTGGTTCGGTCCAAGACCGCCAGTCGCAGCGCACTGTCGCGATAACTGCGCAGCCAGGTTTCGGCATCGTCCAGGCGGCCCTGCCGCCAGAATGCGAATCCGATCCAGTATTCGGCCTGCGCGAAGTCGAACAGCCTCTGGCCGTTACCGGGCTGGCGCCGGTACAGCTCGCTGCTGCGTGCGTAGGCGTCGCGGAAAGCCGCCATGGCCTGATTGGCGTGGCCTTGGTCCAGCCGCACCTGACCTATGCCCGCCAACAAGCGCGCTTGTTGCTCCAGCGCGTGCTCGTTGAGATCGCGCGGTTGCAGCGTGTTGAAGTAGGCAGTGGCCTTGTTGTCGACCGCTACCATCAGATCGAGCCGGCCGACAGTGGCCAGTTTCCCGCGCAGATCGCCAAGCATGAAGCCGAGAATGTTCTCGGCCTGGACTTGACGACGCTGTGCATCGTGGCGAGCGATCAGCGCAAACACGGCCAGGGTGATGGTAACCAGCATGACTCCCAGCGCCAACGAGGTGACCGCCACCATGCGCCGCATCTTGCGGTGCTGCTCGCGCTGCTTGAGTGCGTCGAAGCCGACATCGAGCAGTCCGGCGAGCAGCTTCAGTTTGGCGTTTGCCTTGCCGTCCTGGCCCGGCCGCGCATCGGCAGCGATCGGTTCGGTGCGCTCGGTGGTCGGCTGACCGTCCTGGCCGAGCGTGAGACGCAGTGCCGGGCAGAAACATTCCTCCGCTTCGCGACCCGGCTTGTCGCTGGTGCCCGGTTCGCCGTCCACAATCAGGCAAAAAATGCGGTCGGTGCGGCCAAGTCCCTTGAACGCCAACACCTCCTCGTTGACCCAATGCGACGTTGCCGATCGTGGTGAGCAGATGACCACGAGCGCCTCGGACTTGCCCAGGGCGCTGTGGACCTGGCGGCCGAGATCGGTGGCGCTGGCCAACTCGTCGCGGTCGCGAAAAATCGGCGCCAGCCGCCGCGGAATGATCCCGACTGCGGTTTCTGTTCCGACCAGTCGCGACGGCACCCGATACGTTTCCAGCGCCTTGTGCAGCCAGTCCGCCCACGGTTTGTCGGCATGGCTGTAGCTGAGGAAGGCACGGTAGACAAACGCAGACTTGGCGACCGGCTCCGACATGTGCGAGTCCTGGCACCCCTCCATGGGTGCGTTGGATCCAGGATCTGCGGGTCGATCCGGCAGGAGTCAGGTCGAACGGGCGATCACGTTCAGAAGGACGGCCGAAACGCTAGCATTATTCGTGATCCACGTCACGTTTTGTCGCAGCTTTTGTGCGTCAGTGCGGCTGTTTATGGACAAGGAGCCGATCCGGCCACCTGCAGCGCTGCCCCATGTCGGTAGTACCTGATCCCCGCTGGCGTATGCGCGGTGGGAATGGCGATCCAGAGCGGCCCACCGTTGCGGAAAGCGGAAGGCAGTCAAGGCGTGGCGTTGCACCACGGAGAGCAGCCAGCAAGCCGGGCGAGCACGGGAGAATTCGTGGGTGGGAGCAAACCGATGATCCGGGCATCTGGCACTTGGCGCATCATCAGCAGAATCGGCAGCCAGGATCGTTCCGCCGCGCGTTGTCGGCGCGTTTGCCACTATTGGTGCCCGGGGCGGGGGTCGAACCCGCATCGCCTTGCGGCGGAGGGATTTTAAGTCGGGGCTCGTGGTTGTGGGCTATTGTTTATTCTTAATGAGAACAATGGCTTAGGTGTTCGTCGTTGTGGCAGGAAGTTGGTTTTTCTTGGCGCGCGTGTCTCACTAGTGTCCCACGACGCACAAAATAAAGAGCCACCCGGCTAGAAGTGGCTTTGTATTAAGTGACCGTTTCATCGGGCTGCGCCTGACTTGTCCCACGATGTAAGCCAACGGCTATTTTTTGTGTTTGGGTAGGTTGTAAATCAGTTTCTTGCCGTCAACAACCAGCCCAATCACGGTGGTGCCATCCTCTGCGACAACACATGTTGCTTGTGTGTCGACCTTTGCGCCGAAACCGTTCTGCATAGTCAGACCATCGCCCTTGTCCCAATTGAACATGTAGCCGCCCGCCGTGGCGAGATCCGTCGTGTATGGAATGTTGATACCTGATGGATTCTTAGCCGCTCGCTTGAGCGCTTTACTACACGCGGCCAGCGCTTGGATTTCATACGGGGCTGTGCTTGCGACCGCAGCAGTGGGCTCGGGTGCGGGTGCCTCGTTCAACTCGTGGTGAATGAACCACACGGCGGCAGCACCAAGGCCAAGAAACATAAGCCACATCTTCGCGGTGTCCGTCCGAGTCAGGACGGGTGGAGGCAGCACAACGGGCGCGCCACACTTCGGACATGACTTTGCTTTGTCGCTCACGTCAGACGCGCACTCACTGCATTTGATTAGTGCCATTCTCGCAGTCCCCTCGCCTGATTCTTAATTCTAGTCGAAGGATATAGTGTTGCTTGATTCCCTTGCCGGAGTGAGTGCGGTCGTCGGTCTCGACCGCACTTTGTTACTCAGGACACGACAACGCCGGTGGCATCGGCAGAAGTTCGGGTCGCAAGTGTTTATATTGGTGCCCGGGGCGGGGGTCGAACCCGCATCGCCTTGCGGCGGAGGGATTTTAAGTCCCTTGCGTCTACCAGTTTCGCCACCCGGGCATGGGCATGTGCGCAGCGTGCAGGCAGGAGTTGCCGGCGGCGGCGATCCTAACACGGGCACCAGGTTTCACGACCGCGGGTACACTGCTGCGCCGCGTTCAGAACACACTCTTGACGATGCGGATACCGGCGCTGTATTCGCCGATGATGGTGCCCAGACTGACCAGAAAAAAGTTGAGCAGCGTGCGTGCCACGCGGTTTTTCCACCAGCCGCTCCAGTGCACGATGTCGTCACGCAACGTGTCAAAGTCGACTACGCGTGGGCGGCGCACCCAGGCTTCAACCATGGCGCTGATGCCACCGGCGGGGATACCCGGGCGGAAGGGCTTGATCGGGGCGGCGATGAACGCGGCAATGATGCTCAAAGGATGCGCACCGGCTAAAAGTGCCCCGAGTGCAGCAAAGCCACCGGTGAACAGCACCCAGTCGCGCAGCGCTTGCGCACCAAGCTCGGTGTTGCGGTGGAAAGCAAACGCAATGGCCGCGAACACCAGCAGCACCAGGCCGAGGGCCAGCCATTTCGGCCAGCGTGCCTTCGCTGGCAGCTTCGCGAGGTCGGCGACGATCTCCGCTGGATTGTCGTGTTGAGTGCGCAACTGCTCGCTCAAACCCTTGAGATGTCCCGCGCCGATCACCACCAGAACGCGGCGTTCCGTTGCCGGTGCAATGCCGGCGGCGTCTTCCGCTTCCTGGCGCAGGCGCGCGGCCATGAATGCATCGCGCTCACTGATCAGGCTCTGGAACAGCGGCTTGGAGTCGTTCGCAAATTCCTTGAACGCGCCTTCGAGCAAGTCGCCCTGTTTCAGTTTCTCGATCTCGTCCTGCTCGATGTCTTCGCGCTCGAAGACGCTGGCAAGCAGACCGCCGAGCAGGGCGAAGCGCTGCCAGAAATTCACGCTGCGCCATGCGCGCTTCAGCGTCGTGCCGACCTCGCGGTCGATCAGCCACAGCGGAACGTTGTGGCGCTCGGCACCATCCATGGCAGCTTTCATTTCGGCGCCGGGCTGTATGCCGGACTGGTCGGCCAGGCGCTTCTGAAACGTGGACAGGATCAGACTGGCCGCCACCATCCCGGCTTTGCCTTCGCGGATGACCCGGAACAAGTCCATCTGTTTGAATGCTTCCGGATCGCGCATGCTTTGCGCGCGGCTTTCGCACAGCTCGATGGCCACGACGTCGAAGTGTTCGCTGGCCAGTAGCGCGTCGACCGCGTCCACGCTGCTGCGCGACACATGGGCGGTGCCGAGAATGACGTATTCCACGCCGTCGCGTTGCACGCGTTCAACCGGCTGCCCTTGCATCGCGGGTATGGAGTCCGCGTCGGCGTTGGAGGCCACATCAGCAGTATCAGGATCAGGAAGGTTCATGCGCTCGGCAGGCGGTGGCAGGACGTTCAAGGATGGGGACAAAGCAACGATCGGACAAGTCGGCAGACTGTGGCATGCGCGCCGTCAATCCCGAAAACGCCGCAGCAGGTCAGCGTAGGCATCGATGCGGCGATCCCGCAGGAATGGCCAGATCCGCCGCACGTGCTCGCTGCGTGCCAGATCGACGTCGGCCAGCAACAGCTCGCGTGCGGCGGTTCCGGCCTGCGCCAGGAATTCACCTTGCGGGCCGGTGACGAAGCTGCTGCCCCAGAACTGCACTCCTGCCATCACTCCGGTCGGGTCGGCTTCGAAGCCGGTGCGATTGCAGGCCAGCAGCGGCAAGCCATTGGCAACGGCGTGTCCGCGCTGCACGGTGATCCACGCATCGCGCTGGCGCGCCTGCTCCTCCGGTGCGTCGTTCGGGTCCCAGCCGATTGCCGTCGGGTACAGCAGCACTTCGGCGCCGGCGAGCGCCATCAGGCGTGCGGCTTCGGGATACCACTGATCCCAGCACACCAGCACGCCGAGTCGGCCCACCGACGTGTTGATCGGCTCGAAGCCGAGGTCGCCGGGCGTGAAATAGAATTTTTCGTAGAAGCCCGGATCGTCGGGAATGTGCATTTTGCGGTAGATGCCGGCAATCGCTGCCGACCGGTCAAATACCACGGCAGTGTTGTGATACAGGCCGGCGGCGCGGCGCTCGAACAGCGACGCCACCACGACCAGGTGCAGTTCCTCGGCGAGTTGCCCAATGCGAGCGGTACCCGGGCCGGGAATGCTCTCGGCCTGATCAAACACCTCGACCGACTCGTGCTGGCAGAAATACGGGCCGTTGTGCAGTTCCTGCAGCAGAACCAGCTCGGCTCCGGCCGCAGCAGCTTCCCGCAAGCCGGTTTCGATCGCATCCAGATTGGCGTCACGGCTGCCGCGATCAGTTTCCTGCAGCAGTGCAACTTTCACTATGGGGCGGGCCATCGCGCGCACTCCTCGCTGCAACCTGCCGGTATGGCAGACGAGCCAGTTTAGCGGATGGGGATGCTGCAAGCGCTGTTACTCACGCGCACATGCTCCCGGCGGGCATCTGCATGGTGATGCAGTGCAGGCTGCCGTTTTGCCAGATCAACGGACGGCAGGGAATCGACACCACCTCGCGCCCCGGATAGGCGCTGCCGATACGGCGCGCCGCCTCGGCATCCACCACATCGCCGTACGCGGGCACCAGCACGGCGTCGTTGATGATCAGGTAATTCGCGTAGGACGCGGCAAGGCGACGACCGTCCTCCACAATCGGCTGCGGCCATGGCAACGGTTGCAGTCGGTAGGGCTGACCCCCAGCTGTGCGCAGTGCGGCCAGGTCCGCAGCCATGCGTTGCAGCTCGCCGAAATGCACATCGTTGGGGTCGTCGCACGCTTGATACACGATGCGGTTGTCCGGCGCGAAGCGCGCCAGCGTATCGATGTGTGCGTCGGTGTCGTCGCCTTGCAGGTAACCGTGATCCAGCCACAGCACGCGGTCGGCGTGCAGGCTGTCGATGAGCATCGCCGCCATGTCGGCACGCGACAGTTCCGGGTGGCGCTGCGTCAGGCAGTGCCAGGTGGTGAGCAAGGTCCCGGCACCGTCGCTTTCGACGGCTCCGCCTTCCAGTGCCCAGTCGATGCGCTGATGCCGTGCGTGGCCGAACACGCCGGCCGCGACCAGGCCAGCGACCAGCGCATCGTCCTGCGCAGCGTCGTACTTGCCGCCCCAGCCAGTGAAACGAAAGTCGTTCAACTGGCAGTGACCGTCCGCCGCACACAGGGTCAGCGGGCCGGAATCGCGCAACCAGGTATCGTCATACGGCAATTGCACAAAGCGCACGCGTTGGACGTTGGCGCCAGCGCGGCGCAGCGCAGCGGCAACGTGTGTTTGCAGCGTATCGTCAGCCACGACCACCATTAGTGGTTGAAAGCGTGTGATCGCAACGGCCAGTGCGATATATGTGGTTTCCACGGCGGCCAGGCGCTCGGCCCAGTCGGTATCGACATGCGGCCAGGCAATGAGGACTGCCGCCTGGGGTTCCCATTCGGCTGGCAGGCGCAAGGAAGAACGGTTGGCGGTCATGCGGAATCCAGGGGCGGGCGCAATGGTGGCAGGCACGCAGTTTACGCTGACCTGTTTGCCTGCCGCCCACACGGGAACGCGGCCCGTGTCGCCACAGGCCGCGGCATGCGAACGGCCAATCAGTTGACCGCGGCGGGATTCGTGTTGTTGCCGGCTGGCGTGTTGAGCACCGAATGGATCACGTGACTGTGTTCGAAGTACACGATGAACTTCGAGTAGTCCCAACGGTTGATCTGCGGATGCTTTTTCGTATCGCCGCCGCGTGGCGCCAACTTGCGCATTGGCGCGCCGTAATTGCGCTCCACTTGCGCCATGGTCATGCCGCGTGTTGGCAGGTTCATGCCTTTTTCCTGCTGCACCCGATGGATCAGCAGGTTGTCGCCGCGCGTGGACTGTGCCGCCCAGGCTGGCTGCACGCTGGCGAAGCCAAGCCCGGCAGCCAGGACGGCAATGACCGGCAACATGTTCGTGAACTTGACCATCGCTTTCTTCTCCCCCGCTGAACGCAAGTATGCCGCGCCGTTGTAGCAGAATGGCCGGCTGAGCGCCACGCCAGAGTGCACCAAGTGCGATGCTCGACGCATTTGTCGGGGATCGGGCGGAACACGCATTCTGCCAGCCAACGGGCCGCGCCCGCTATCATGGGCGGCTGTGGCGATTCTGCGCCCGTGTCCGGACCCCACCATTCCATGATTGCGTTTCGCCATTTTGCCTTGCGCCGAGGCAGCCGTCTGCTGCTTGCGGATATTGATCTGGTCATCCAGCGCGGTTGGCGGTTGGGAGTGATCGGGCGCAACGGCTCGGGCAAATCCAGTTTGTTCGCTGCCCTGCAGGGCGAACTGGATGGCGATTCGGGCGAACTCGACATGCCAGCCAAGCTGCGTCTGGCTGCCGTTGCACAAGAAACGCCGCCATTGCCGGATGCGGCGATCGATTACGTGCTCGCTGGCGATGAGGAGTTATCCGCAGCCCTGCGTGCCGAAACCGAAGCTGCCGAGTGTGGCGACATGGACGCACTGGCGCGTGCGCATCAGCACATTGAAGAACTGCACGGTTACGACGGCCGTGCCCGCGCCGGCAAGTTGCTGCACGGTCTGGGTTTTGCCGCGGACACTCATGAACGCCCGGTGCGCGAATTTTCCGGTGGCTGGCGCGGGCGGCTGAACCTGGCCCAGGCGCTGATGTGTCCATCCGATTTGCTGCTGCTGGATGAGCCGACCAACCATCTCGATCTGGACGCGGTGCTGTGGCTGGAGGAATGGCTGCGACGTTATCAAGGCACACTGTTGATCATTTCACATGATCGCGAATTCCTTGACGGGGTTATCTCCCATACGCTGCATCTGGATGACGGCCACGCCAAGCTGTACGCCGGAAACTACAGTGCGTTCGAGCGACTGCGCGCCGAGCAGTTGCGCCAGCAGCAGTTGTCCCACGAGCGCGAACAGGCTGAGCGCGCGCACCTGCAATCGTTCATCGACCGCTTCAAGGCCAAGGCGACGAAGGCCAAGCAGGCGCAATCGCGCATGAAGCGCCTGGAAAAACTGGCCGGCACGGAGGCGGTCCGCGCTGAGCGTCCTTTCAGTTTCCAATTCGGCACGCCCGGGCGGCTGCCCGACTCGATGTTGCAGTTGGAAGACATCATCACGGGTTATCCGGCGGACGACGCGGTGGCATCGCCAGGAGCGCGCAACGTGGTGTTGCGCGACGTGCGTTTCAGCATCGAGGCGGGCGAGCGCATTGGTCTGCTCGGGCCGAACGGTGCGGGTAAATCAACCCTGGTGAAGACGCTGGTGGGTGAACTCGAACCGTTCAGCGGCGAGCGCAAGGCGCACAAGGATCTGAAAATCGGCTACTTCGCCCAGCACACGGTGGAAAGCCTGCGGGATGGCACGACTCCGCTGCAGCATTTGCAGGAGAAAGCTCCGGGCGCTGCCACGCAAGCCATGCGCGATTTTCTCGGTACCTGGAATTTCAGCGGCGAGCGCGCGTTTGAAGTGGTAGACGGCTTTTCCGGGGGCGAGCGCGCGCGCCTGGCGCTGGCGTTGATCGCCTGGGACAAGCCCAACCTGTTGCTGCTGGACGAACCGACGAACCATCTGGACCTGGACATGCGTGAGGCGTTGGCCGATGCGTTGTCCGACTTTGCCGGCGCGGTGGTGCTGGTCTCGCACGACCGCCATTTGCTGGGTCTGGTGTGTGACAGCTTCTGGCGCGTTGCTGACGGCGTGGTGGAGACTTTCGATGGCGATCTGGACGACTACGCGGGCTGGCTGCGTGCGCGCAGCACCACCAGGAAACTGGGCAAGCCCGGCCGCGCAGAAAAGCCTGCGACCGTTCTACCGGAGCTGACTGCGGAGGAGCGCCGTCGCGTTGCGGCGGCTCGCCGCGAGAGCGAGAAAGCATCGCGCCAGCGGGTCAAACACATTGAGGCGCGTAGCGCAAAGATCGACAGCGAGCTGGTTTCCCTGGAAGCGCGGCTGGCCGATCCGCAAACCTACAATGGGCCCACCCAGGAGCTGATGAAGCTGACCCAGCGTCAGTCGCAGTTGCGCCACGAGAAAGACACGCTGGACACCGAATGGTTGCAACTGGCGGAACGCCTGGAGGCCTGAATTTCATGATGCGTGGACGCGAGCCGCCGCTGCAGTTGTGGTTGCCAGCACTGGCCCACTTTGCCGTCGCCGGCCCGCTGCGCACGCTGTTGCTGCGCGCGGATCGTCAGCCCGATGCCGCCAGCGGTTTCCTGGCCGGTTTGCATGAGTATTTTCCCGACCTCGGCTCGCCGGTTCCAGCCGGCGCGCTGACCCGTGAGTTTGTCGCCCACGATGCTGGTGACGCGCTCTGGCTCGCTGCCGACCCGGCCTGGGTGCGCGCGGACATCAATGGCATTCGCCTGATGGCGTGCGGCCACCTGCAACTGGAGATGGCTCAGGCGCAAGCATTTGCCGCTCCCTTGCTGCCGTTGTTTGCCGAGGCCGGCATGCAACTGCGGGTTTCCTCGCCTGATCACTGGCACGTGCGCGTGCCGGCGGACACCGGGCTGCCGGCTTTTTCTGCGCCAGAGCAGGGCATGGGCGAGGACCTGTCACAACACCTGCCGCAAGGACCGGAAGGCAAGAGTTGGCGCCTGCTGTTGAACGACGTGCAAGTTGCGCTGCACCAGAACCCGCTCAATGCCGCGCGTCATGCGCATCGGCTGGCGCCGGTCAATACGTTGTGGTTGTGGGGCGGTGGACGATTACCCGGAGCAGTAAACACCGGTTTGCGCGGCGTCATAAGCGACGACATATTGCTGCGCGCAGTGGCGCAGCGCGCGGGACTCGAGCCGCAGTTGCGTACCGCCGAAAGCATTGCTCACGCCGGCGCTGGCTGGCTGATCGACCTGCAGGATCTGGCGGCCAACGACATCGCAACCCAATGGTGGCCAGTGCTGTCACCGCTGCTGGCACGGCATCCGCTGGCGTTCAATTTTGCCAGCGGTGAACGCTGGCGGTGGCGACCGTGGCAGCGCTGGCGCGTATGGCGGCGGGCATCGCGTTGAGTGCGCTGCAACTGCGTTGGCGCGGCGGGCAGGTCACGCCGGGCGGCTGGCCGGACTCGGTGCATCCGGTGCTGCAGCAGATCTACGCCGCGCGCGGTGTGTTCGGACCCGCGCAAATTGAGCACCGGCTGGCGCATCTGCTGTCACCGGCGCTGCTGGGCGGCATGTCAAAGGCGGTCGATTTGCTGGTCACGGCGATGCGCGACGATTGGTCGATCCTGATTGCCGGTGATTACGATTGCGACGGGGCGACCGGAACCACGGTCGCCGTACGCGGGCTGCGCATGCTCGGCGCAAGCCATGTGACCTATGCGGTGCCCAATCGCTTCATTCATGGCTACGGGCTGACGCCGGCCCTCGTCGCTTCACTGCAGCCCGTGCCGCAGCTGATCGTCACCGTAGACAATGGCGTATCCAGCGTGGCCGGGGTTGCTGCCGCCAGGGCGCTGGGGATCCGCGTGATTGTCACCGACCATCATTTGCCGGGTGTGCAACTGCCGGCGGTAGACGCCATGGTGAACCCGAATCTCAACGGTGATGCCTTTCCGAGCAAGGCACTTGCTGGCGTCGGCGTGATGTTCTATCTGCTGTTGGCGCTGCGTGCGCGCCTGTACCCCGGCTCCACTGCTGATCCCGGAAATCCAGCGACGGACACCCATGAGCGCCCGGCGCACAAGGGTGCTCGACCCGATTTGTCGGCACTGCTGGATCTTGTGGCGCTGGGTACCGTCGCCGATCTCGTCCCGCTGGATTTCAACAACCGGGTGCTGGTCGCGGCGGGGTTGCAACGCATTCGCAGCGGGCGTGCGTGTGCCGGCATCAACGCCTTGATCAACGCGGCAAAACGCAGCGTGGCGACGTTGGGTGCGAGTGATCTGGGTTTTGCCATCGGCCCGCGCTTGAACGCTGCCGGGCGTTTGGAGGACATGCGCGTTGGCGTGGAATGCCTGCTCAGCGACGATGTCGGGCAGGCCTGTCGCCATGCCGAGCAGCTCAGCGCGATCAACCGCGAGCGTCGCGAACTGCAAACCTCGATGGTGGCCGAGGCGGAGCAGATGGTGGCGGCAGTGCAATACGGCGACGCCGTCGGCGTCGCGCTGTATGAGCCCGGTTGGCATCCCGGCGTGATTGGCTTGGTGGCATCCAGAGTGAAGGATCGGCTGCATCGGCCGGTCATCGCGTTTGCGCCGGTCAGCGGCGACGCTCCCGAGGATTTGCGTGGCTCGGCGCGTTCAATCCCCGGCTTCCATATTCGCGACGCGCTGGCTGCAGTCGATGCACGCCATCCGGGTTTGATCGAACGCTTTGGTGGGCATGCCATGGCAGCGGGCTTGAGTTTGAAACGTGCTGACTACACGCGCTTTGCTGCTGCGTTTGACGCGGTGGCACGGGAATGGATCAATGCGGAACAGTTGCAAGACGTTTTGTACACCGACGGCGAACTGCCGGTGGCGGCATGCACGCTGCAACTTGCACGCCAGTTGCGCGACGGCGGGCCATGGGGACAGGCGTTTCCGCCGCCGTTGTTCGACAACGTGTTTGAATGTGCAGGCTGGAAGCGCATGGGTGCCGCGCATTGGCGCTTGCAGTTGCGCGACCCGCGTGATGGTGTCATGCACGATGCAGTGATGTTCAATGTTGATCCACTGCAAGTGCCCCCGCCGCGGCTGCGCGCCGTGTACGAATTGACCGTCAACGAGTGGCAGGGCCGCGAAAGTGCGCGCCTGCTGGTGCGCCACGTCGAGCCGGCATGAGCGCATCGTGGTGGTGTTCGCCGCCCTGTGCGGCTTGAGTACGCCGCGCGAGTCTTCTTGCGCATTCTTCACGTTTGGCGCTGCAGACTGCGGCATCGCCACTGCGGAGCATGTTGATGATCGAACTGATTCCCGGCCTTCCGCCCGGCACCGTGGGTTTTCGCGCGCATGGACAGGTGACCAGCGAAGATTACGAACGCGTTGTCGTGCCGGACGTGGAAGCCGCGTTTGCACTCAATCGCAAGTTGCGCCTGCTGTATCTCACTGCCGAGGATTTCGTCGGCTTTGATCCTGGCGCAATGTGGAATGACGCCAAGCTGGGCGCGCGGCATTTCAGCGGTTGGGAGCGGGTCGCGTTGGTCACGGACGTGCCCTGGCTGCAACTGGCTGCGGGCACGATGGGCTTCCTGGTGCCGGGCAAATTTCGCCTTTTCCCGGTAGCTGATCTGGCCGAAGCCAAACGCTGGATCGGTGAAGCAGTCGAGGCTTGATGAAAACGGCTGCCGTGCGCAGCCGGTGCATACGCATGAGGCGCCCCTTGTGCCGGCGCGATGAATCTGCTTTAGTCAGTCCATGCCATCGTTGAACGCCCTCTCGTTGTTTGTCACTGCGCGCTCAGCGCGCGGCGTCGGGCTGGGCGGCTGCAACACCAATAACGCGAACACTAACGCCAGCTTCAGGTGGGTCTTCGCGTAGCTTCAAGTTTCTGCAACATACGTGACGAAGACCCGCCCAGAGCGGGTCTTCGTCGTTTTGGCTGGGTGCTTTTCGATCTGCGGCAAGGGGAAATGTGATGTGTGGAATCTTCGGAATGTTTGATCTGCAACCGGGCGATGACCTGCCGGCATTGCGTCGCCAGGCCTTGGAGTTGTCGCAGCGCCAACGGCATCGCGGTCCGGACTGGAGCGGGGTGCATGTCGACGCTGGTGCGATCCTGGTACACGAGCGCCTGGCCATTGTCGATCCGGCGAGTGGTGCGCAGCCACTGCGATCGCGTGACGGTACGTTGGTGCTGGCGGTCAACGGCGAGATCTACAACCATCGCGCGCTGCGCAAGGAAACCTCGGCCGGGGTGGCTGCGCTGCCCGCGTCGGTTGCGCCGGATTATGACTACACCACCGGCTCTGACTGCGAGGTCATCAACGCGTTGTATCGCCAACAGATGGGTGCCGGATTTGCCGGGGATTTCATCAACCGGCTCAATGGGATTTTCGCATTTGCCTTGTGGGACAGTGCCGCGCAGCGCGTAGTAGTCGCGCGCGACCCCATCGGAGTATGTCCGCTGTATTGGGGGCACGACTCCCAGGGCCGCTTGTGCGTGGCATCCGAGATGAAGGTGCTGGTTGGTGTGTGCGCCGATGTGACCGCGTTCCCGCCTGGGCATGTCTACGATGGCGCCAGCGGCGAGCTGCGCCGCTATTACGCCAAGCCCTGGCGCGACTACACCAGCACGCGCGGACACGACATCGCCCCGGCTGCCTTGCGCGAGGCTTTCGAGCAGGCGGTGCATCGCCAGTTGATGACGGATGTGCCCTATGGTGTGCTGCTTTCCGGTGGCCTGGATTCCTCACTGGTTGCCGCCTGTGCCGCGCAGTTCGCACGCAAGCGCATCGAGGAAGGCGATCTCACCGAGGCCTGGTGGCCACGCCTGCATTCGTTTGCGATCGGCTTGGACGGCTCGCCGGATCTTGCGGCGGCGCAGGTCGCCGCGGAGGCGCTGGGTACGGTCCATCACGCTTTTGTGTACACGTTCGAGGAAGGACTGGACGCGCTGCCGGAGGTGGTTCGGCATGTCGAGACGTATGACGTCACCACCATCCGTGCCGCCACGCCCATGTATCTGCTGGCGCGGCGGATCAAGGCGATGGGGGTGAAGATGGTGCTCTCCGGAGAAGGTTCGGATGAGATCTTCGGCGGCTATCTGTATTTCCACAAGGCGCCCTCGGCCGAGGCATTTCATGAAGAAACCGTGCGCAAGCTCGATGCGCTGCACAGTTACGATTGTCTGCGCGCAAACAAGGCGATGATGGCCTGGGGCGTCGAGGCGCGCGTGCCGTTTCTGGATCTCGAATTCATCGACGTGGCAATGAGTATGGATGCGCAATGCAAGATGGCTGGCAACGGCCGCATGGAGAAGGCCGTGTTGCGCGAAGCGTTTGCCGGCGTGCTGCCCGATGCCATCCTGTGGCGCCAGAAAGAGCAGTTCAGCGACGGCGTCGGTTACGGCTGGATTGATGGCCTGAAGGCGCATGCCGAGGCCTGTGTCAGTGACCGGGAGTTTGCTGCCGCAGCAAGCCGCTATCGGTTCAATACGCCGGCCAGCAAGGAGGCATTTTTCTACCGGAGCATCTTTGAACGGCATTTTCCCGGAGTGGCTTGCGCCGCCACCGTGCCCGGCGGCAAGTCGATCGCTTGTTCAACGCCGGAAGCGCTGGCTTGGGACCCGGCGTTCGCCAGCGTCGCCGATCCATCCGGACGGGCGGTCAAAGGCGTGCATCGACAGGCGCTGGCCTGAGCAGACGCCGCGCGCCGCGTATGGCAAGGGATGCGGCGAGACTCCAGTCGCTCACCTGGCGTTGGTCGGCGCAGGGTCTGGTGGAGTGTCTGTACAAGCGTCATGCAGGTGCTCCGCCTTCCAGATCATGGCGCGGTGGATACGGTTCCAGCCACTGGGGTGATCGAAAAACACGAATTCCTCGATGGGACCGGGATGCATCTTGCGGTACTCGGAAAGCTGCACCGCAGCCTCGGCGAAGCCGTCCGGCTGCCGGGCCGCGTTCAGACCAAACGCATCGGCTTCGGCCTCCATGCTGCGACTCATGGTGTTGGTGATCGGCGTCAGCACGAACATGAAGATGCTGAACAACGCGGCGAACAATGGCAACCCGGCCACGTCACCGATGCCGCGCAGACCCCAACGCTCGCCCCAGCGACGTTCCACCCAGGCAAATCCCCAGCGCACGAAGGCGAAGCCGAACACGATGATGATGCCGAAAAAGATGATGCCGTTGTACACGTGGTTGAGTACGTAATGGCCCATCTCGTGACCGAGCACGGCCTTTACCTCGCCCGGACTACTGCGCTTGAGCAGGTTGTCGTTGAGGCTGATCCGCGTAGTGCCGAACATGCCGCTGACGTTCGCACTGATGCGCTTGCTCTGGCGTGAGGCGTCGAACCAGAAGACGTCGGTGGCAGGTATGCCGTTGGCGCGCGCCATCGACAGGATTTCCCCCTTGAGAGGACTGTCCGGCAACGCCTTGTAGGTGTTGAACAGTGGTGCGATATACACCGGCGCGATGGTGGCGGCGAACACAATGAACACCAGCGTGACCCCAGCGCCCCACAACCACCATGTTTTTGCAGCTCTGCGGATGACTGCATAAATCAGCACAAGCACAATGGTGCCAAGGATCAACCCGACCAGCAGGCCCGTGCCGGCCTCGCCCAGCCATTGACCGAAGGTCTGGTTGGACAGGCCGTATTTGTGCTCGCGGACAAACCCTTCGTAGATATGCCACGGCAGCGTCAGCACCGCCGTGAGCACGATGTATTGCACGACGTAGATCGCCGTTTGCAGCCACTTGACGCGGGTAATGCGCTCGCCAAGGGCGCGCATGCGCACGGACAATCGTGTGCCCAGCAACAGCCACGCCACCGCCAGTGCCACCAGCAGATCCCAGGCGATCAGCCAGTAGCCACCCTCAAAGTAGGCATCGGAGTTTGCGCGCGCCTGCGGCGACAGCTTTGCCATATAGGCGTCGGTCGCGGCTTCGACATTGAACGGGGTGGTATGCGCAAGGGCTGGCGCAGTGCTGAGCACTGGAGTGGGCTCGGTCGCGGTTGCAGTCCCCGCCGCAGGGGCGCCCAAGGTCAGTGCGGCCACCAACAAGATGGCAAGATACCGTTTCATCGAAGATTTCCCCGGCTGCAGAGTGTGCAACGTAGCCCAAGCCGCGACGAGCAGCCACCTGACTGATGGCACCCCTGAGCGGTGATTGGCGAAGTCACAGGGCAGCCCCTCTGCTAAGATGAGCGGTCATTTTCTTTGATTCATTGCCATGATCGAGACCAATCCCATCCTTGCGCAGATCACCGACATTCGTGAGCGTGTCGAGTCGCTGCGGAGGTACCTTTGACTACGCTACCAAGAGCGACCGTCTGGAAGAGGTAAGCCGCGAACTGGAGAACCCGAAGGTCTGGGATGATCCGGCGCGCGCACAGGAGTTGGGTCGCGAACGTGCGCGCCTGCATACGGTTGTGGAAGGGCTTGATACCCTGACCGCCGGCCTCGGCGAGGCCAGTGAGCTGCTGGAACTGGCCATGGCTGATGCCGACGATGACACCGCCAATGCCGTGGCCGGTGACTTGGCACGGTTGGAGGCAAAGGTGGGCAAGCTGGAATTCCACCGCATGTTTTCCGGCCCGATGGATACTTGCAATGCCTTTGTCGACATCCAGTCCGGAGCGGGCGGCACCGAGGCGCAGGACTGGGCTGAAATGCTGTTGCGCATGTATCTGCGCTGGTGTGAACACCGCGGCTGGACAACCGAGTTGATGGAAGTTTCCGGTGGTGAAGTGGCCGGTATCAAATCCGCCACATTCCGCGTCGAGGGGGATTATGCCTACGGTTGGTTGAAGACCGAGATCGGTGTGCATCGCCTGGTACGCAAGTCACCGTTCGACTCGGATAACCGGCGCCACACCAGCTTTACGTCGGTGTTCGTCTCGCCCGAAGTGGACGACGAAATCCACATCGATATCAATCCGGCCGATTTGAAAATGGACGTCTATCGTTCATCCGGCGCCGGTGGGCAGCATGTCAACAAGACCGAATCGGCGGTGCGCATCACGCACATCCCCACCGGCACTGTGGTCGCGTGTCAGGTCGAGCGCAGCCAGCACTCCAATCGGGAGCGCTGCATGAAGATGCTGGCGGCGAAACTGTACGAGCTGGAAGTGCGCAAGCGCAACGTCGAGCGCGACGCGGTCGAGGCCACCAAATCGGATATCGGTTGGGGCAGCCAGATTCGCAACTACGTGCTTGACCAGAGCCGGATCAAGGATCTGCGTACCGGCATTGAACGCACCGACACACAGAAAGTTCTCGATGGTGACCTTGACGAATTCATTGAAGCGAGCTTGAAATCAGGCCTTGCAGCCGGGGCCAAGCGCATTGATGCGTGACCTTGCCCCTTGCTGCAGCAACAGTTGGAAACCCGCATGACCAGTGACCACGTTACTTCTTCCGGAACCAGCGCCGAAACAGCGCAAGACGAGCACAAGCTCATTGCCGAGCGCCGCGAGAAACTCAAGGCGCTGCGTACGCAAGGTGTCGCGTTTCCCAACGATTTTCGCGTCGCTGACTTTGCCGGCGACCTGCAGGCGGAATTTGCCGACAAGGACAGGCACACGACAGAGGCGCTTGAAGCAGCCGCGCGCCGGGTGAAGGTCGCCGGGCGCATGGTGCTGAAGCGCGTGCAGGGCAAAGTGAGTTTCGTGCAACTGCAGGATTTTTCCGGACGCATCCAGTTGTTCGTGCGCCTGGGGACGCTGGCCGAAGACGTCTATGGTGCATTCAAGGGTTGGGACGTCGGTGACATCGTGGGCGCCGAAGGCACGTTGATGCGCACCCACACCGGCGAGCTGACCGTTCGCGTGGACAGTTTGCGTTTGCTCACCAAGAGCCTGCGCCCGCTGCCGGACAAGTTTCATGGTTTGGCGGACGTGGAGCAGCGCTATCGGCAGCGCTACGTCGATTTGATCGTCACCGAGCAGTCGCGCCGCACTTTTGCGCAACGCTCGAAAATCATTGGCTTCATCCGTCAGTGGCTGGAGGTGCCGACACGTCGTTTCATGGAAGTGGAAACGCCGATGATGCACCTGATTCCCGGCGGTGCCACGGCACGACCGTTTGTCACGCATCACAACGCGCTGGATCTGGATCTGTACCTGCGTGTCGCGCCGGAGCTGTACCTGAAACGGCTGGTGGTCGGCGGCTTTGATCGCGTGTACGAGATCAATCGCAACTTTCGCAACGAAGGCGTATCGACCCGACACAACCCCGAGTTCACCATGCTCGAGTTGTATCAGGCTTACGCGACCTACCACGACATCATGGATCTGACCGAGGCCTTGATCCGCGAGACGGCACAGGCCGTTCTGGGCGGCACGGCCGTGACCTGGGATGGTGCCGACATCGATGTGGGACCGACGTTCCGGCGCTGGCGCATGGAAGATGCGGTGCTGGAACTGAATCCGGAGATTCGCCGCGAAGATCTGCGCGATCGCAACGCCATGGCGGCGCACGCAAAACGCCTCGGTGTAGCGCAAATCAAGCCAGGCTATGGCTGGGGCAAGCTGTTGCTGGAGATTTTCGAGAAGACCGTGGAGCAGACGCTGATCCAGCCCACCTTCATCATCGATCACCCGGTGGAGGTGTCCCCGCTGGCGCGTGAGAGCGATACCCACAAGGGCTTTACCGACCGTTTTGAACTGTTTGTCGGCGGCAAGGAAATCGCTAATGGCTTCTCCGAGTTGAACGACCCGGAAGACCAGGCCGCGCGCTTCCAGAGTCAGGTCGACGCGATGAACTCCGGCGACGACGAGGCCATGCATTTCGACGCCGACTATATCCGCGCATTGGAAATCGGCTTGCCGCCCACCGGCGGCCTCGGCGTCGGCATTGATCGCTTGGTCATGCTGCTGACCGGCTCGGCGTCCATCCGCGACGTACTGCTGTTTCCGTACATGCGCCCGGAAACGTGAGCGTGGCCACCGCTGCACTCCAGGACCTGGCTGCCCCGCATGGCGTTTGCTACGGCTGCGGCGCTGCTCATCCGGGCGGACTGCACATCAAGAGCTATTGGCACGACGATGGCATACACGTCATTGCCACGCACACGCCCGATGCCAATTTCAACGGTTGGCCGGGGCTGGTTTATGGCGGCTTGATCGCCATGCTGGTGGACTGTCATTCCAATTGGACCGCGATGGCGTATCACTATCGCGCCGAAGGACGCACGCCGGACAGCAAACCGCGCATCGACTGCGTTACCGGCAACCTTGGCGTGAAATATTTGAAGCCCACGCCCTTGGGTGTGCCGCTGCGACTGCGCGCCCGGGTCGAGGGCGATGTGAGCCGCAAGACTCGCGTCGTGTGCGAGGTATACGCCGGCGAGGTGCTGACTGCCCTGGGTGATTCCATGTTCGTGCGCGTGGACCCCGCGCAACTCGCTACGGCAGCACATGGCGGCTAAATGCGCTCGCGCTGCAAGCTAGAATCAGCAATTACCCGAACTCAACGTTAGTTCTGCGCAGGAAGTTCGCATCATGTGGTTTGCCATCATCGCAACGGATGTCCCTGATTCGCTGGAGCGGCGCAAGAGCGTCAGGCCGGCACATATCGGGCGCCTGCAGGATTTGCTGGCTGCAGGCAGACTGTTTGTGGCCGGCGCATTTCCGGCAATCGAAGGACCAGACCCCGGACCTGCCGGCTTCACCGGCAGTCTGATCCTTGCAGAGTTTCCGTCGCAGGCCGACGCCCAACGCTGGGCCGACGCCGACCCGTATGTGGCTGCCGGCGTGTATGCCGACGTACAAATCAAACCGTTTCGCAAGGCACTCCCGGCGTGAGCGAACAGATGGACGAACAGATCCGCCAACGCCTGGATTCCGCATTTGCTCCAACGATCCTTGAGGTACGGGACGAGGGTCACAAGCACATCGGCCACACCGGAGAAGGCAAGGGCCACTTTCACGTGCGCATTGTCAGCACCGCGTTTGCCGGTACTACGCCGCTCCAGCGCCATCGCATGGTCTACGCAGTGGTAGCCGACCTGATGGATCATGGCATCCACGCGCTGGCTATCGACGCCCGGAGCGCACCGTGAGTGGCCGTTGATCCGGTTGCCGCACGCTGGCGCGTGTTGTACCCATACGTGGCGTTTGGCACAGTGCTGCACTGTCCAGGCTGCCAAGCTCGCTAACCTTTCAATGAAGTCCGTATGCGCCTGACCACCATCAAACTTGCCGGCTTCAAGTCGTTCGTCGACCCGACCGTGCTGGAGCTGTCCAGCAACATGATTGGCATCGTCGGCCCCAATGGCTGCGGCAAATCCAACATCATCGATGCGATCCGCTGGGTGATGGGCGAAAGTGCGGCGAGCCGCTTGCGTGGTGATTCACTGACCGACGTCATCTTCTCCGGCTCGAGCGCGCGCAAACCGGTGGGGCAGGCCACGGTCGAGCTGATCTTTGACAACAGCGATGGCGCGGTGCAGGGCGAGTACGGGCAGTACGCGGAGATTTCGGTCAAACGTCAGGTCAGTCGCGACGGTCAGTCTGCCTACCTGCTGAATGGCGCACGCTGTCGCCGACGCGACATTACAGATCTGTTTCTGGGTACCGGCCTTGGCCCGCGCAGCTACTCGATCATCGAGCAGGGCATGATCAGCCAGATCATCGAGGCGCATCCGGATGAGCTGCGCAGCCATCTGGAGGAGGCCGCCGGTATCTCCAAGTACAAGGAACGGCGCAAGGAAACCGAGAGCCGGATCAAGTCCACTCGCGAAAATCTCGACCGGGTGCGGGACGTACGCGACGAGGTGGACAAGCAACTGGAGCATTTGCATCGCCAGGCGCGCGCAGCGGAACGCTGGAAAACATTGAAGGCTGATCAGGCGCACCAGGAAGCTGCTTTGCAGGCGCTGGAATATCGTGCGCTGAAAACCCGGCATGCCGACGAAGGCGTCGGTTTGTCAGCGGCTGAGACCGAGATTGAAAAGCAGCTCGCCAGCCAACGCCAGATCGAGGCGCAGATCGAGACTTTGCGCGAGCGACACACCGGAGCCAATGATCACCTCAATGCGGTGCAGGCGCAGGTCTATCGCGTGGGCGCCGAGATCGCGCGCGTGGAGCAGCAAGTGCAACACAACCGGGAGACCGGTGAACGCCTGCAACGCGCTCTGGGTAGTGCCGAGCAGGAGCATGCCGGGGTTTCCGCGCAGCTTGTTGTGGACCGCGAGCAGCAGGCAACGCTGAGCGACGCGCTGGCCGAAGGCGCACCCAAACTGCAGGCGTTGCAGGAGATGCAGGACGCCACTGCCGAAGCGCAGCGTGATGCGGAAACAAGATTGGCCGATTGGCAACAGCGTTGGGACACGCACACACGCAACGCCGGCGAATCCAATCGCGCGGCCGAAGTGGAGCGCACGAAACTCAATTATCTGGACCGCCAGGGCGTGGATTTGTCGCGTCGGCGTGAGACCCTGGAGCTGGAACAAAAAGCTGTCGATGTTGCCGCTCTCGATGCGGCAGGCACAAAATTGCTCGCCGATCACGCGGTGCAGCACGAGCGCGTGGAAACCCTTGGCGGGCTGCTGGCCCAGCACAAGGCCAACCACGAAAAAACGCTGGAGGAAGAGCGACAGTTGCAGTCGCAGCTCAACGAGGCGCGCCAGCAATTGCAGACCGCAGGTGGTCGACAGGCCTCGCTGGAAGCCCTGCAGCATGCCGCGCTTGGTCAGGAAGAAAGCGCGGCCAGCGGCTGGTTGACGCGGCTGGGGCTGGATACCGCGCGCCGCCTTGGTGCCGTGCTGCAGGTGGATGAGGGTTGGGAGTCTGCGGTGGAGACCGTACTGGCGGGGTTGCTCGACGGCGTCCTCGTCGACGACCTGCACGGTCCCACGTCCGAACTGGACAACCTCGGTGCAGCCGACCTTGCGCTGTTGTCATCCACCACGGCTGAGCCAGGCGCCAGTGACACGCTGGCTGGGCACGTTCGCGGCCCTGCCGCGGCCCTGAACCTGCTCGCCAACGTGCAGATTGCTGAAACACTGGATGCCGCGCGCGGCCGCGTTGGTGCTCTTGGTGCGCAGCAATCCATCATTACCCGTAGCGGCGAATGGCTGGCGCCGCAGTGGGCGCGCGTGCGCCGCGCACAGGGCAATCACGTCGGTGTACTGGCGCGTGAGCGTGAGCTGCGCACGTTGGGCGAACAGATCGCCGCGTTGGATGCGCAACTGGAGCAGGCCGGCGGGCAGTTGGAGCAACTGCGCGTGCGCAAATTCGAGACCGAACGTGCGCGCGATGACACGCAACGCGAGTTGTACGCGGCGCATCGCCTGCAGTCGGAGCTGGCTGGACAGTTGCAAAGCCATCGTGGCAAGCTGGAGACGGCGCGCGCGCGGGCGGAGAAAGTGGCCGGCGAGCTGGTTGAGCTCACCGGCCAGTTGGCGGAAATGCACAGTCAGGCCCGCGACGCGCGCGCCCGCCTGGACGAATCCGTCGGCGTGATGGGTGACATGGAAGATCAACGCCGCGAGTTGGAAAACGAACGACGGGTGTTGCTTGAAGCGCGTGAGGAAGCGCGCATGAACGCGCGCGAGACAGCGGATCAGTCACACGCGCTCGCCCTGGCCCTGGAATCCCGGCGCTCGTCATTGGCATCGCTGGAGCAGTCGCTGGCGCGTATGGAGAACCAGTTGCAGCAGATTGCTGCGCGGCGCGACGAGATCAACGAGCAACTCGCGGCTGGCTCGGACCCAATCGCGGAGCTGGAAGGCGAGCGCCAGACCTATCTGGAACAACGCTTGCTGGTGGACAAGCAGTTGGTCGAGGCGCGGCGTGCGCTGGAAGACTGCGACAATGCCATCCGCCAACTGGAACAGGATCGTCAAGCGCTGGAACAGACGCTGACCACTCTGCGTGAAGGCTTGTCCGACCGACGTCTGGCAGCCCAGGCATTGCAATTGCGTGCCGAGCAACTTGCTGGCGCCATCGCTGCCTCCGGCCTGGAGCTGGACTCGTTGTTGGCCGAACTGGCCGAGGACGTCGATGCTGATCAGTGGCGTACCCGGCTTGCCGAGCTTGCACAGAGGATCGCACGGCTGGAGCCGGTGAACCTGGCCGCGATTCAGGAACACGCCGAGCAGAGCGAGCGCAAGATCTACCTGGACAACCAGTTGGCCGATCTGGTCAGCGCGCTGGAGACGCTGGAACGGGCGATCAAGAAGATCGATCGCGAAACCCGGCAGCGCTTCAAGGAAACCTTCGACAAGGTCAATGCTGGGGTTCAGGAGTTGTTTCCGCGGCTGTTTGGCGGCGGTCACGCCTATCTCGAATTGACCGGTGACGACCTGCTCAACACCGGTGTGTCGATCATGGCGCGGCCCCCGGGCAAGCGCGTATCCAACATCACCTTGTTGTCCGGTGGCGAGAAGGCGTTGACGGCGGTTACCCTGGTGTTCTCCATCTTCGGCCTGAATCCGGCGCCGTTCTGCCTGCTCGATGAAGTGGATGCGCCGCTCGATGAGGCCAACGTCGGGCGTTTCTCCAAGCTGGTCACCGAGATGAGCGAAAAGGTGCAATTCATCTTCATCAGCCACAACAAGGCCACGATGGAAGCGGCGACCCAACTGTGTGGCGTGACCATGCGCGAGCCGGGTGTATCGCGGTTGGTACAAGTGGACCTGGCTGAAGCAGCTAAACTAGCCGGGGCCGCCTGAGGAACACATGATGCCGTCATCGTTCGTGCTCGCATTTGCGTGGAACCCCACCATCGGCGTGCCGATGGCAATCGGCGGGGCGATAGTGCTGGCTTTGCTCTGGCTGTTTGGTCAGCCGCACAAAGAGCAGGGCACCCGCCGCCCCGCGCCAAGTGTGCACAAGGGCGAGCGCGTCGAGCCGGTGCTGGGCGAGCGTACCGACGGAACCGACGGGCTGTCCTTCAGCGCGCGAGACATGTCCCACTCCCCCGCTGGCGCGTCTGCGGAGATGCACCAGGGTGAGCTGGATATGAGTTTGCGTGCCGAGTTGGAACGTCTGGGCGCCACGCTGTCTGGGGACCATGCCGCATCCAACGTCCCTGCACCCGCACCCGCACCCGCACCCGCTTCCGTGTCCAGGCCACAGCCGCGGTTGGCCGAGCACGTTGCCTCGATTGTCAACGCGCTGCGTGCGCCGCCCGACCACGGGCGGGTCGCGCTGCCGTCCGCGCCTGCGGCAACGGTCACCGTGGCTCAAACCGACTCACTGGCAGCGCCAGCGTCGACATCCACGCCGCTGCACTCTGACATCGGTCGTCGCCCGGCGCACTTGCCGGTGGAGCGCATCGTCTCGTTGTTCGTGGTCGCGCGCGACGGGGCGCTATTCAATGGGCCAAACCTGATCGTTGCTGCGGAAAAAGCCGGGCTGGAATTTGGCGACATGGGCATTTATCACCGGCTGCTGGACGGCAAGCGTGAGCTGGGGCCGATCTTCAGCGTCGCCAACATGCTCAAACCAGGTAATTTCGATCTGACCGATCTGGATGGGCTGCATACGCCAGGCGTAAGCTTTTTCATGACGTTGCCCGCGCCGCTGCCGGCTCTGGATGCATGGGATGCCATGCTGCCGACGGCGCAGCGCATGGCCGAACTGCTCGACGGACTGGTGCTGGACGAGGAGCGCAACGCACTGGGTCGCCAATGCGTCGCCCACATTCGCGACCAATTGCGCAGTTGGGATCGTGACCATGAAGGCGACGAAATCATCTTCGGTCGGTGAGCGGTGGTCGGGGATGAGACGCGGGACACGCTGGTGAACTGCCTGGCGATGCACAGCCGGTGCATTGCCGTTGTTCCAGGCCTCACATCGCGTCACGTCGCGTCGCGTCTCGTTTCGTTTCGTTGCCACCTGACAGCTACTGCCACACGCAGCAGGTGCGTTCGCTGCAGCAGGCCAAGGTGTCTGGACGTTCGTCCATGGTTGGCGATTTCAAGTAGCAGAGTCCGGAATTGGTCGGTTCCGAGCGCACGGGCCGTATTGATCAAAATCGAGTGCGCCAGCCGCGTGCGGTGTTGGCAGTACATTCCTTTGTACACCCGGCGCGCCGTGGTGCCGGCGTAAATCATGTCCTCGTTCAGCTGGTTGTTTGACGTGCTAGCGAAAGCACCCGCAGGCGCAACCGTGGTGGCGTTGCCGAACGCCTGGGCGCCGGCGCAAGGTGTGGTGGCACTGACGCACAACGCCGAGGTTCTGATGGCGTATCTTGCCTCCTTGAAGCGGTCGGCGCTGACAGCGGCGGACATCGCCCACAGGGCCGCTCGATGGAAGCCATGCCGGAGCCGGCGGCGCCTGCCATTGCCGTGGCAACTGCGGGTGAAACGAGGGTATCAGCGCCTGCAGCAGCTGCGGCTCACGATGCAATCAGGGGTGCGGCGTTGGTCACTACCAATTGCGCGTCCTGCCATCAAGCGACCGGCGAAGGCTTGCCGCACGCTTTCCCGCCGTTGCAAGGCAGTGCGGCTGTGAGCAACGACGATGCGACCAAGCACATGCACGTCATGTTGCGTCGCCTGCATGGGCTGACGATTGCCGGTGTGGGATATGGCAGTTCGATGCCCCGCGTGACGCGTGGGCGATGGCCGGCTTGCGCTTGAGCAGCCAGTTCGGAAGCCTGCCGATGCGCCGTATAGTCCGGCGCGTGGGGACCAAAGTAATCGATCGGGCATCCAACCGCGTGCGTGCGACCGGTGTCCGGGTTATGGTGCGCGACACTGCTACGTGGGTGATGCTGTGCAGAGCGTTGCCGTTTCATCGGGCCAATCCTGATACAAGACACGCTACAGGGCTCGGAGTTCTGCCAATGATCCGAAGTTTGCGACCGCGCCGAATTTGGGATCGAATGCGTTGGCAGTGTCGTTAGCGGGCGCGGTTTGGCAGTTTTAGAGGCTGTGGCGTGGCAAAGTCCGTTGACAGACGGCTGTCTGGTACAGGGGGCGTAGAAGACGTTCGTGCAGGCCGACCGTGGCGACGCTGCGGCGGGAAAGTGAGTAGCTGAGTAGGTGTGATTGACATATCCAACCCTAAGGAGAATGAAGTGGATATTCGTTTTGAACGTACCGGCCCATTGACTGAATTGGGCAGCTATCCGAATTGGGCACAGGAGATGGTCGCCGAGTGTGAAAGCACCAAGCAAAGCGTGGTCGGTCACGAGTTGTGGGAGATGATGAAGGACGGTTCAATCGGCTACGCCGGCACAGCCACGTTCATGACCGGGATCTGGCCGGTGATTGAGCGCTTCCCTGCTTACATGGCTCTGAGCCTGCTGAAGACTCGCTATGGCCGCAGCGATGGTGACAACCTCGCTCGTCGCTGGCTGGTGCGCAACATCCGCGTTGAGCAGAATCACGCCCAATACTGGCTGGACTGGGCGGAAGGTGCCGGTGTTGCTCGCGATGAGGTCCTTCGTGGCGTACCCGTGCGCGGTACCGAGATGCTCGCCAACTGGTGCGAAGACGTGTGCACCAATGGCACATTGGCGGCGGGCATAGCTGCGTCCAATTACGCGGTCGAAGGAGCCACCGGGGAATGGTCGCAATTGATCTACGACAGCAAGGAGTACGCTGACGGCTTCGCGACCAAGTCACGGGCTAGTTCATTGCGCTGGCTTCAGTTACATGCGGCATATGACGATACCCATCCGTGGGAGGCACTGGAAATCGTCTGCACACTGTTGGGAAACACGCCGACGAGCGAGGAGGTCAACCATATTTCAGCGTGTATCCGGCGCAGCTACACGAGCATGCGCCTGCTGGCTGATCGATGCGTGCAGACAGGGCACGCGCTGCAACGTGCGGGCGAGGCCGTGGCGTGAGGCTGCTGGTCTTCGATTAAACACGCACCGATTAAGAGTGTCGGTGCGTTGATTGCGAGGTAAGCGGAGCCATGCAGGCGCCAGTTTCCAATTTGAATCAACCCCTGTGGCGACGATTGATGCCGCTGGGATATGGGTTGTTGGCGATGGTGGGCTTGATTTTGAGCCTGACCTGGGTGGCTCTGCAGCTTCAGGTTGCTCTCGGCGGTTTTCTCAACGGCGAGAGCGTCTGGTCCAAAGCGCAGAAGCAGGCTGTTGTCGATCTCACTACCTATGCGGGGACGGGGCGCGCTTCCGATCTGGAACGCTTTAGTCGCAATTACAACCTTCTCAACGCGGATCGCTGGGCGCGTGATGCGATTGCGGCCAATCAGTACGACTACGACGAAGTGGTTAGCGCGCTGCGTCGCAGTGATGCCATACCCACGGCGATCCCGGGCGTGATTTTCATACTTCGCAATTTCTCCGCTGCCCCGCACATGCGCGACGCGCTGATGGCATGGCGCTCTGTAGATGCATCGATTGATGAACTGGGCGCGATTTCCCTTGAGCTGCAGCAGGAATACGCCAATGGGCCTCTGTCGTCTGGGCAAGTCACCAGCCTGCGCGAACGGATCAACAAGATTAATGATTTCATAGAACCGCGCAGCAAAGTGTTTTCGTTGCAGGTTGCGGCGGGCTCAGTTTGGCTGGGACGCGTCCTGTTTGCCGGGGTGTTGAGCGCGGCATGTATTGCGACTCTGCTGTGGTTGGTGATGGCACGCCGGATCCTGGCGAGCATCCGCGGCAGTGAGGAGCGCTACCGCCTGCTGTTTGACAGCGCGGCCGATGCCATCGTCATGGTTGACGAAGGCAGTGGTCGCATTCTGGATGCCAATCGCAAGGCATTGGCGTGGACGGGACGCAGTGGCCAGGACTTGCTTGGTGACCGCTTTTCGCATTTGTTTCAGCATCCCGTACCGCGCAAGGTTGGAGTGGCTGCAGCCAATGGCCTGCTCGACGCTGCGGGCGAGAAGCGGCCAGTGGAAATGCAGAGCAGCCTGGCGACGTGGGGCAATCGTCCGGTACGCCAGGCAATTATCCGCGACGTTTCCGAGCGCGTGGCGATGGAAAGCGAGCGACGTGTCGCCGCCCAGGCATTGGCCAGCATCGTTGAAGGCGTGCTCATAGCTGATGCCGACCGTAGGGTGATATCCGCCAACGGAGCCCAGTTCCGCATCACCGGCATGCCGATCGAGGCGCTCCAGGGCAAGCCGCTTGACCAACACCGCACGCTGCCCGATGGCAAGCCGTTGCCGGCGTCAATCTGGGTGGATGTTGCCGCTGGCCACAACTGGGTTGGTGAGGTGCGCAGCAGTCGTCACGACGGCAGCACTTATCCTGAGCAGTTGAGCATCAGCGCGATTCGCGATGCGGACAATCAGGTTCAGTACTTCGTTGCGGTATTTACCAATATTTATGCCAGCAAAGCGCACCAGCGACATCTAGAATATCTGGCCCGACATGACCCGCTGACCGGGCTGGTCAACCGTGCGGAGTTTGAGCGATGCTGTGCTGATGCCATCGCCGAAGCTGTTGCCGAGCGTGGTGCCGCGGTGGTGCTGTTCATTGATCTGGATGCGTTCAAGATTGTCAACGACAGTTACAGCCATGCCGTGGGTGACCGCTTGTTGATCAAGGTCGCCGAGCGCATCAAACGGCAGTTGTCGGTGGACGATCTTGCTGGTCGGATTGGCGGCGACGAGTTCACAATCCTGGTTCGGCGTATCGGTATGCGCGAGGATGCGCGCTCGTTGGCCAACAGGCTGTTGGCCACGTTGTCCGAGCCGTTGCATGTGGATGATTGCGAGGTGGTGTTGAGCGCGAGTATCGGCATAGCCGGCTACCCGCTCGATGGCGCCGACCCCGCCACGCTGATCGCCAACGCCGACGCGGCGATGTACACGGCGAAGACCGAGGAGCGCAATGCGCTGCGTTTCTACACGCCGATGATGCACGCGCAAGCGCGCAAGCGGCTGCAGTTGGCCACGGAGTTGCGACAGGCGCTGGCGCGGGAAGAGTTTCACCTGGTGTATCAGCCAAGTGTCGAGATGAGTACTGGTCGCATCGTCGCGGTTGAAGCCCTGTTGCGTTGGCAACACCCCACCCGTGGAGAAGTCATGCCCGCGGACTTCATCCCGGTCGCCGAGAGTCTTGGGCTGATCCGTCGCATCGATGAGTGGGTGATGCATGCAGCGTGCGCGCAGATCCAGGCGTGGGATCGCGCCGGCGTGTCGCCGATTCGCGTTGCCATCAACATTTCCGCGCGCTGGTTTGGCCATCCCGCGTTTGTTGAACGGGTGACGCGGGCGCTGCAAAGCATGCAGGTGCCTTCTGCGCGGCTGCTGCTGGAAATCACCGAAAGCGCCATGTTGCATCTGGGCGATGAAGTCCTGCGCACCATGCAGACGCTGGAGGAATTGGGCATTGGTGTGGCGGTCGACGATTTCGGCACCGGTTACAGTTCCATGTCGTATCTCAAGCTGCCTGCGGTTGCACATTTGAAAATCGACCGCTCATTTGTCGTCGGTTTGCCGGATAACGCCAATGATGTAGCCATTGCCCGGGCCATGCTGGCGATGGCCCAGAGCCTGGGCCTGAGCACGATCGCCGAAGGCATCGAGACCGAGGCGCAACACGACTTCCTGTTGCAGGCCGGGTGCATGGAAGGGCAGGGTTATCTGTATGCTTACCCGCTGGCACCGGTGGAGATCGAGCGTATGCTGTGCCGCAACTATGCTCATGCCCCGGCGAAACTCCGGCTGGTTCCGCCCAAGCGCAATTGAACACCACCATGGGTCATGCTGGTTGGCGGTGGTGCAAGACATGTTTGCGGAACAGTTGACGCACGTCATTGCGGCCGGCCAGAGCGCACACGAAACTGCCAGTACCCTTGGAATTTGATCTTATGGCGAGCAGCGATACCGGTGTCAGCGAGACCCCAGCACGGGTTCCTGATGGAACCAAGTTCACCAGCCCGCAGGGCACCCGGGCAGTCAAGGGTGGCATCAAGCCGAACGCCCTGAGCGCTGTGCCGGACGTCAGTCGCAAGCCACCATGGTTGCGCGTGAAGCTGCCCAGCGGTGCGCAGTATGAAGAGGTGAAACACATCGTGCACAGCCACCGGCTGAGCACGGTTTGTGCCGAATCCAAGTGTCCGAACATTGCTGAATGCTGGGGCCGCGGCACTGCCACGTTGATGTTGATGGGGTCGGTATGTACGCGAGCGTGCAGATTTTGTTCCGTCAGCACCGGCAATCCCAACGGCTGGCTCGATCCGCTGGAACCGCTGGAGGTCGCTGACGCCGTGGCGCTGATGGGCTTGAAGTATGTCGTGCTCACTTCAGTTGATCGCGATGACCTGCCTGACGGCGGCGCGGCGCATTACGCGGCATGCGTGGCAGCCATTCATGCCCGTTCGCCCAAGACTGCAGTGGAGGCGTTGACGCCCGACTTCGGCGGCAACCTTGCAGCGGTGGCAAGGGTGCTGGATGCGGGTCTGGTCACCTACGCACAGAATGTGGAGACCGTGGAACGGCTGACCCATCCGGTGCGCGATCCACGCGCCGGCTATGCGCAGACTCTCGGTGTGCTCCAGTTCGCCAAGCAGCATGCGCCGAAAACATTGACCAAGACCAGCCTGATGCTGGGCCTTGGCGAGACCGATGAAGAACTCGAACAGACCCTGCGCGACATACGCGCAGCCAACGTGGACGTGGTCACCATGGGCCAGTACATGCGGCCGAGCCCGAACCATTTGCCGGTAGAGCGGTTCGTCACGCCCGATCAATTCAATGCTTACCGTGAGCTTGCGCTCGGCATGGGGTTCATGGAAGCAGTGGCTGGGCCGTTGGTACGCTCAAGCTATCGGGCGGAGCGCGTGCTGGAGCACAACAACCTGGGTCTGTAGAGGCGTGCCGGACTCGCGCGAGAACGGCAACACACGCGTCGCAGCGTGTTCGCCCTCGCCATGGTCGGTACGCAGCGCGGGCGCCAGTGGCATCATGAGCACGGTCCCGACCGAAGTCGGGTTTCCGCTTTAATGCGACGAAGTCGTTCGGCTCAGCCGCTGATCATCAAGGAGACAGCAATGGATGCACCCATGTACCCCCAGTCCGGCGTCGACATAGCGCGCAAGCGCCGCGAGCTGGCACCCGAGCCCTTGAAAGCGTTCAAAGCGTTCAGTGCCGCGGTGTTCGCCGACGGCGCGTTGCCAAATGTCACCAAACAGCTGATCGCGGTGGCAGTCGCGCATGTTACGCAGTGCCCATATTGCATCAAGGGCCACACGGCCGAAGCGCTGAAGCAAGGTGCGACCGAACAACAGATCATGGAGGCGATCTGGGTGGCGGCCGAGATGCGCGCGGGTGGTGCATACGCGCACTCCACATTGGCGCTGGACACCATGCAACACGTGCACGCCGAATCAGCGGGCTAGGTTTCGCGAGGTAGCGTACGCGTTCAATTTGCGGCACACCAGCGGACACTCAGATCGGGGTGCCCGCTCAACTTGGATCCGTCCGGATCAGGGAGCGTTGCACCATGGTTGCCCGTTTCACCAGCGTTTCCGCGAACATTCTCGATGCCGTGGGCGACACCCCGTTGATCCATATCGAAGGGGTGTACGCCAAGGCCGAGTTTCTCAATCCGTCCGGCTCGATCAAGGCGCGCATCGCCAAGTACATGGTGGAGAGGGCCGAGCAGGAAGGCTTGCTCAAACCGGGCGACACCATCGTCGAGGCGACCAGTGGCAATACCGGCAACGCGCTGTCGATGGTCGCCGCGGTAAAGGGTTACCGGATGCTGGTGGTCATGCCCGAGGGTCTGTCCAGTGCGCGCGTGGCGATCTCGCGTGCCTATGGGGCAGAAGTGTTGTTCTGCGGCAACTTCCACGTCAATGAAGCGCTGAAGCGCGCGCGTGAGCTCGGCAAGCAGCCTGGCTATTTTGCGCCGGGTCAATTCGAATCAGAGTGGAACGTGGAGGAGAACCGTCTCGTGTTCGGGCCGGAAATCCTGGCGCAATTGCCAGCGGGCCAGTTACCGGATGCGCTGGTGCTTGGCGTGGGCACGGGTGGCACGTTGATCGGTACCGGGCAGGCCTTTCGCGCGGTCAATCCGAATGTACGCCTGTTTGCGATGGAGCCGTCAGAATCGTGCACGATCCTGTGCGGCGAAATTGCAATGCATAATATCGAAGGCATTTCCGACGGCTTTGTCCCAGGGATCTTCCAGCGTCATTCCGCACTGATCAACGAGGTGTTGAGCGTGTCGAGTACCGACGCAGTCAGCGAGATGAAGCGTCTGGCACGCAGCTACGGCTTGTTCTGTGGACCAAGCTCCGGCGCACATTTGATCGCCGCCAAGCGCATTCGCGAAAACTTTCCGGAGTTGAAGACGGTCGTGACCGCATTTTGCGATGAGGGTGAGAAGTATCTGCAGGAGTACTTCATGCATCCTGACGCGGTGGACGTCGGCCCCAAGCATTTCCGCTGAGGTTTTCGGCGGGATGTCGCGTCGCTGCACCTGTTCAGCTCGGTGTAACCGGCCAGCTACAGCGGGGCGCAGTGTCGTTCCAACCATGCCAGATCCACGCCTTCCAGCAGCGGACCGAGGGCGGCGCGCACCAGTGCGTGGTAGTCATCCAGCCACGCGCGGTCATTCGGACTGAGCAGGCCAGGCTCCAGCGCGCGGCGGTCGAAAGGACACAGGGTCAGCGTCTCGAACGCGAGAAACTCGCCGAATTCAGAGTTTTCGACCGCAGTCACGACCGCCAGGTTCTCGTGACGAATGCCATGACGCCCCGGTTTGTACACGCCCGGTTCAATCGACGTGATCATGCCCACCTGCAGTGGAATCAACGCGCCGCCAGGTAGCGGCGGCCGGATTCCGTGCGGGCCTTCGTGCACGTTGAGGAAGTAGCCTACGCCGTGACCCGTGCCATGTCCGTAGTCCATTCCGCACGCCCAGAGAGGCGCTCGCGCGAGCGCATCCAGTTGTGGGCCACTTGCACCTTGCGGAAAACGCGCGCGCGACAGTGCAATCATGCCCTTGAGCACCAGCGTGCAATCGCGCCGTTGCTCGGACGTTGTTGGCCCCAGCGCGAGCACTCGGGTGATATCGGTGGTGCCGCCGAGATATTGACCACCTGAGTCGATCAACAGCAGGCCTTCGGCCTGCAGCGTACTGTGCTGTTCGCGTGTAGCCTGGTAATGGGGCGAAGCCGCGTTCGCCTGATAACCGGCGATCGTTGCAAAACTTTCTCCGACCCAATCGGGTTGCGCTGAGCGCTCTTCGTGCAAAAGAGTGTCGACATCGATTTCGGTAGTGACTACCCCGGCCGCCAGACGTTGTTCCAGGCGCCGGAACGCGCGCACCAGTGCGGCGCCATCATGGCGCATCACAGAGCGGATGTGGTCGAGTTCTGCCGGACTTTTCACGGCCTTGAATGCGGTGCTGGGGTTCACCGCGTCGATACACGTGACTCCCGCGGGGATCGCCGCGGCGATGGCGCCGGCAACATGTGCGCGATCCAGCAGGAGGGTCGTCCCTGACGACAGCGCCGACAACGCCGCAGTGATGCCTGCGTACGGTGCAATGTCGACGTCGTCGGCCGCCAATGCAGCCGCCAGAGCGTCATCGAGTTTGCCATAGTCGACAAACAGGGTTGCCTGCTGCTCCGCGCCTACCAGCATATGCGCGAGGAACACCGGATTACATGCCACATCGCTGCCACGCAGGTTCAGCAGCCACGCAATGTCGTCCAGACTCGACAGCAGATGCAGTGTCGCGCCGTGCCCGTGCATCAAGCGGCGCACGCGGGCGAGCTTGTCACGGCGCGCGGCGTCGACATAGGCCGCAGGATGAGCAACGACCGGTGCTTGCGGCAGCCCTGGGCGCTCGGTCCAGGCCAAGCCGGGCAAATCGAGATCGATCCGCAACGTGGCGCCACATTCGTCCAGCTCGTGTTGCAGGCGCTGCTGCGTGGCCGATGACAAGCTGTCACCAGCCACGGCCAGGACGTCGCCGGCATGCAGATGCTGTTGCAGCCACGCCAGATGCTCGGCAGCGTGCGGTACGCGCAGCTTCATCAAGGTGATGCCGCTGCCCTCAAGCTGTTGCTCGGCCTGGGAGAAGTAGCGCGAGTCGGTCCACAAGCAGGCTGCGCTCGCCGTGACCACGAGCGTTCCAGCCGAGCCGTCAAAACCGGAGAACCACACGCGCGCTTGCCAGTGTTCGGGCAGATACTCGGAAAGATGGGGGTCGGCGCTGGGGATCAGCACGGCGCTGACCCCATGTTGGGACATGCCGGCGCGCAACCTGTCGAGACGGTCAGGGATCGCTGGGTTCATGCGGAAATGCTAGCAGAGGTGAGTGTTTGCGCGGTGCGGGTGGTTGCTGCGATTGGCCAGCAACGGCCATTTTTGGCGTGTGCGAGGCGATGCGGCGGCGATGAAAGCAATGAATTGTCCGCAACAACGCGCAGTGAACGGAATCTGCCGCTAAAATGGACATTTCCAGCATGGCTGATTTTCATGACACCCCTGATTTTCGTCACTGGCGGCGTAGTGTCCTCGCTTGGCAAAGGCATCGCGTCAGCATCGCTCGCGGCTATCCTCGAAGCGCGTGGGCTCTCCGTCACCATGATGAAGCTCGACCCGTACATCAACGTTGATCCGGGCACGATGAGCCCGTTCCAGCACGGCGAGGTGTACGTCACCGACGATGGCGCCGAGACCGACCTGGACCTTGGTCATTACGAGCGGTTCGTGCGTACGCGCCTGAGCGGCAAGAACTCCATCACCACCGGCAAGATTTACGAAAGTGTGATTCGCAAGGAGCGTCGCGGCGACTATCTGGGGGCCACCGTGCAGGTGATTCCCCACATCACCGATGAGATCAAGCATTGCATCCACGAAGCGACCCGCGGGTTTGACGTGGCGCTGGTGGAAATTGGCGGTACGGTCGGCGACATCGAATCGCAGCCATTCCTGGAGGCGATACGCCAGTTGCGCATTGAGCACGGCGCGCAGAAAGTCTTGTTCATGCACCTTACTCTGGTGCCCTACATCAAGGCCGCCGGCGAAATCAAGACCAAGCCAACCCAGCATTCGGTGAAGGAGCTGCGCTCGATCGGTATCCAGCCGGACATTCTATTGTGCCGCTGTGAGGAGCCATTGCCGGAGATGGAGCGCCGCAAGATCGCGCTGTTCACCAACGTGCCGGAAAACGCGGTGATCAGCGCGGCGGATGTGGACATCATCTACAAGCAACCACTGTGGCTGCACGAGCAGGGGCTCGATGACATCGTGGTCAAGCAACTGGGGCTCGATGCCCAGCCGGCGGACTTGTCCAGTTGGCAACGCACCGTGGATGCGATGGAGCATCCGCAGGGCGAGATCACCATCGCCATTGTCGGCAAGTATGTCGAGCACAAGGACGCCTACAAATCGCTTGCTGAAGCACTGCGTCATGGTGGCATCGCGCAGGCCACCCGGGTCAACCTGGAATGGGTCGATTCCGAGCAGATCGAGTCTGTCGGCGCGGCGCAAGTCCTGGCCAATGTCGACGCCATTCTGGTGCCTGGTGGTTTTGGCCAGCGCGGTTTCGAGGGCAAGATCCTGGCCGCCGGTTACGCGCGTGAACACCGCGTGCCGTACTTTGGCATTTGCTACGGCATGCATGCGGCGGTAGTCGAGTTTGCGCGGAATGTTGCTGGCCTCTCCGATGCCAATTCCACCGAGAACGAACGCAATACGCCGAACCCGGTGATCGCCTTGATCACCGAGTGGACTACGGCGGCGGGTGACATCGAGCAGCGCAACGACGGCTCGGACATGGGCGGCACGATGCGTCTTGGCTCGCAGGAGTGCCGATTGAAGGCGGGAACCCTGGCCCGCGAGTTGTACGGTCAGGATGTGATTCGCGAACGCCATCGGCATCGTTACGAGTTCAACAACCATTATCGCCAGGCATTCGAGGATCTGGGGCTGGTCATCTCCGGCAAGTCGATGGACGACCTGCTGGTGGAGATGATCGAGTTGCCACAACAGCAGCACCCATGGTTCCTCGCTTGCCAGGCCCATCCGGAGTTCACCTCCACGCCACGCGATGGCCATCCCTTGTTCAGTGGCTTTGTTCGCGCGGCACGCGAATATCAAGCCGTGCGCCAGGCGCCAGCGCTGGCCGCCAGGTCGCAGGCAACTGCATGACGCCAGCAGCTTCCGCCCGGCCGGCGCGTTGCGGGATGTCGCGACCATGAAGCTGTGTGGTTTCGAAATTGGGCTCGACCAGCCGTTGTTCCTCATCGCCGGACCGTGCGTAGTGGAATCCGAACAGCTGCAGGTGGATACCGCCGGCACGCTGAAGGAGATGACGGATCGCCTGGGTATCCATTTCATCTTCAAGTCCAGTTTCGACAAGGCAAACCGCTCCTCGGGCCAAAGTTTCCGTGGTCCGGGACTGGAGGAGGGCCTGCGCGTGCTGGCCGAGGTGAAAAGGCAGGTCGGCGTGCCGTTGCTGACTGACGTCCATGAATACACACCGATGGACGAGGTGGCCGCCGTGGTCGATGTACTGCAGACGCCGGCGTTTCTGTGCCGCCAGACCGACTTCATCCAGAAAGTCGCCCGCGCCGGTTTGCCGGTGAACATCAAGAAGGGTCAGTTTCTCGCCCCGTGGGACATGCAGCACGTGGTGGCGAAGGCTGTCGCCGCTGGCAATCACCAGATCATGGTGTGCGAGCGCGGCGCGAGCTTTGGCTACAACAATCTGGTGTCCGACATGCGCTCGCTCAGCGTCATGCGCGAGACCGGTTGTCCCGTGGTGTTTGACGCTACGCATTCCGTACAGCTGCCAGGCGGGCAAGGCGCAAGCTCTGGCGGACAGCGTGAATTCGTCCCCGTGCTTGCTCGCGCTGCCGTGGCCGTCGGCATTTCCGGGTTGTTTGCGGAAACGCACCCAAACCCGGAAAAGGCGCTCAGCGACGGGCCGAACTCGTGGCCGTTGGGTAAGATGGAAGCGCTGCTGGAGACCTTGCTGGAACTGGACGCGGTGACCAAACGGCACGGCTTCCTCGAACAGGATTTGTTGTCGTTGCAGGAACCCGCTGGTGGGTAATGCCGCTGCTGCCGACGCACGATGGAAGATCGGGGCCAGAACATTGCCGATGAGCGCGATCTCGTACCGCGACCAGTCAACTATCGATAACGGATGAACATGACCACAACGATCACTCGCATCCACGCTCGGGAAATTCTCGACTCACGTGGCAATCCGACGCTGGAAGCCGAGGTCATGCTTGCTGACGGCGGCTTCGGCCGTGCTGCAGTGCCCAGCGGTGCTTCCACTGGTTCACGTGAGGCCGTGGAGCTGCGCGACGGTGACAAGTCGCGCTACGGCGGCAAAGGCGTGCGACAGGCGGTAGCGAACGTCAACGGCACCATTGCCGATGCGTTGCAGGGTTTCGATGCGCTTGACCAGAACGGTCTGGACGCGAAGTTGATTGCTCTGGACGGCACGCCGAACAAGGCGCGCCTCGGCGCGAACGCGTTGCTGGGGGTTTCACTCGCGGCTGCCCGAGCAGTCGCCGACGCACGAGCCGAGCCGCTGTGGGCATACCTTTCAGGTGGCAAGCCCGGTGTCCTGCCGGTGCCGATGATGAATATCATCAACGGTGGGGTGCACGCGGACAACAATATCGACGTGCAGGAATTCATGATAATGCCCGTCGGTTTGCCCACATTTGCCGAGGCATTGCGTGCTGGTGCGGAGATCTTCCATGCGTTGAAGAGCGTGCTGCATACGCGCGGCCTGAGCACGGCGGTGGGTGACGAAGGTGGCTTTGCACCGAACTTGCGTTCCAACGTTGAAGCGCTCGACACCATGCTTGAGGCGATTCACCAGACCGGTTACAAAGTAGGCAGTCACATCCTGCTGGCCCTGGATGCGGCCAGCTCCGAGTTTTATCGGGACGGCAAGTACGATCTGGCGGGTGAAGGGCGCAAGTACACGTCGGAACAGTTCGTCGAATTGCTCGCGGGCTGGACCAGACAGTACCCTATTGTCAGCGTCGAGGACGGCATGGCCGAAGGCGACTGGGACGGCTGGAAGTTGCTCACCGCGACAATCGGCGAACGGGTACAGGTGGTTGGCGATGATTTGTTTGTCACCAACCCGACCATCTTCCGTGAAGGCATCGCCAGACATATTGCCAACTCCATCCTGATCAAGGTGAATCAGGTGGGCACGCTTTCGGAAACGCTGGAAGCCGTCGCCATGGCGGATGCGGCAAATTATTCAGCCGTTATCTCGCATCGTTCCGGTGAGACGGAAGACACCACCATCGCCGACATTGCCGTGGCGAGCACCGCAACCCAGATCAAGACCGGTTCGCTGTGCCGCTCCGATCGCGTGGCGAAGTACAACCAGTTGCTGCGGATCGAGGAACAATTGGGCGCCGATGCCCGCTACGCCGGTCGTCAGGCGTTTCCCAATCTGGCGCGTTTACCCGGCTGAACGGGGAGGGTGCGACCCGATGTTGCGTTGGATTGCCGTGGTTCTGTTCGTCGCCTTGATCGCCTTGCAGTTCAAGCTGTGGTCGGGCAGCGGGAGCATGCATGCAGTCGACAGCCTGCGCGCTGCAGGGCAGAAACAGGCTGACGAAAACATGAAATTGCAGCAACGCAATCAAGCACTGGCTGCCGATGTATTCGATCTCAAACACGGGGATCAGGCCATCGACGCGCGCGCACGCACCGAATTGGGCCTGATCAAACCCGGTGAGGTGTTTTATCAAGTGGTGGAGCGGCCGGCTGGCACCTCCACGGTGCTGGCGCCACCACCTGCAGCATCCAGCAGCAAGCCATGACTGCGGCAGCGTTGTGGTGCGTGGTGCCGGCGGCCGGTCGCGGCACACGTGTCGGCGGACAGGTGCCCAAGCAATATCTGCCACTGGCCGGCCAGCCGCTGCTCTGGCACACCTTGCAGCGTCTGGCCGCCCACCCGCAGATAGCCGGTTTGCTCGTCGTGCTGGGCGCCACCGATGAACATTGGCCGGGCTGGATCACGTGCGCCGACAAGCCCGTGGTTACCGTCATCGGTGGCGCTGAGCGTTGTGACTCGGTACTGGCCGGGCTGGAGGCGCTGCCGGACAGCGTCCGTGCCAAGGATTTCGTCCTGGTGCACGACGCTGCGCGACCATGTGTGCGGGCCGCCGACATCACGCGTCTGATCAATCTGGCCACACATGGCGACGGTGGTTTGCTGGGTGCACCGCTGCGCGACACGCTGAAACGCGCAAACGCGCATGATTGCAGTGTCCTTACTGAACCACGTGAGCTGCGATGGAGGGCTTTTACACCGCAGCTTTTTCGGCGTGGGCAGCTTGTCGCCGCACTGCGCGCGGCGGCGCGTGAGGGAGTGGTGGTCAGCGATGAAGCCATGGCGATGGAACGTGCCGGCTTCACGCCGTTGCTGGTAGAAGGTGCCGAGGACAATCTCAAAGTCACCACACCGGCGGATTTTGTGCTGGCCGAATTTCTGTTGGCGAGGATGACGTGATGCGAGTGGGCACCGGGTTCGATGTGCATGCGTTTGGCGCGGGTGATCACGTCACCCTGGGCGGCGTGCGCATTGTCCACGAGCGCGGACTGGTGGCGCATTCGGATGGTGACGTGGTGATCCATGCGCTGTGCGACGCAATCTTCGGCGCGCTGGCACTGGGCGACATCGGCTCCCACTTTCCGCCGAGCGATGAACGTTGGCGTGAAGCCGATAGTCGCGGCTTCCTGCGGCATGCGGCGGCGTTGATGCGCGAGCATGGCTACCAGCTGGGTAATGCCGACATCACGGTGATAGGTGAAGCCCCGAGACTCGCTGGCCACGCCGTACTGATGCGCGAGCGTCTGGCAGCTGACCTCGGCGTTGCGGCGGATTGCATCAGCGTCAAGGCGACCACCACTGAGGGCCTCGGCTTTCTCGGGCGCCGCGATGGCCTCGCGGCGCAAGCATGCGTTTTGCTGGAGCACGCATGACTGAAGTGGAGACTCAGGCCGTCTTGCGCCTTCGCGAGCAACTGGAAGCCGTCACCGCGCTGTTTGCCGCCCGTACGGGCGACGCGCTGCTGCCGCCAGCTCAAGCTGCGTTGCGCGCACAGCTCGCAGATCTGCACCCGGCAGATATCGCGTTCATCCTTGAAGCGTTGCCGCTCGAGGAACGCCTGGCCGCGTGGCAACTCGTGAAGGCGGACGACGACGGCGACATCCTGCTGGAAGCGTCCGACGCGGTGCGTGAATCGCTGATTGCGGACATGGATCACCACGAGATTCTGGCCGCGGCCGAGACGCTGGACGCGGACGAGCTGGCGGATCTGGTCGACGATCTGCCCAGCGCGATGCTGCCGGAGTTGATGGCAGGGCTCGATACGCAGCAACGTGCGCAGGTGCAATCAGCGCTGTCCTATGAGGACGACGAGCTCGGCGCGTTGATGGATTTCGAGATGGTCACCATTCGTGAGGATGTCAGCCTGGAAGTGGTGTTGCGCTACCTGCGGCGCTTTGACGAGTTGCCACCGCAAACTGACAAATTGTTCGTGGTCAATCAGGATAATCTGCTGACTGGCGTGTTGCCACTGCACTGGCTGCTGGTGAATTCCCCCGAACGCATGGTCAGCGCCGTCATGGCGCCGGACGTGAACACGTTTCATCCCAATGATGACGCCTATGAAGCTGCCCAGGCGTTCGAACGCTACGATCTGGTGACCGCGCCAGTGGTGGATGCCGGCGGACATCTGCTTGGGCGCATCACGATTGACGCGATGGTCGACGTGATCCGCGAGCAGAGCGAAAGCGAAGTGCTCAGCCGCGGCGGTCTGCGCGAGGAAGAGGACATTTTTGCCTCCGTATGGAAATCACTGCGCAATCGCTGGGCCTGGTTGGCGCTCAACCTGATGACCGCATTCATCGCCTCGCGCGTCATCAGCGTGTTCGAAGGTTCCATCCGGGAACTGGTGGCACTCGCCGCATTGATGCCTATCGTGGCCGGTATCGGCGGCAATTCCGGCAACCAGACCATCACCATGATTGTGCGTGCGCTCGCGCTCAAGCAGATCAGCATCGCCAGTGCGCGGCGACTGTGGCGCAAGGAGCTCATTGTGGCGCTGCTCAACGGCGTGGTGTGGGGCGGAGTGATCGGTGTGGCCGCATGGCTGCTGTATGACAACTGGTCACTGGGACTGGTGATGACGGCAGCGATGGCATTGAATCTGCTGCTTGCAGCATTTTGCGGCGTCGGCATCCCCATGCTTATGACCCGCTTTGGTCGCGATCCGGCGATCGGCTCCAGCGTGCTGATTACAGCCATGACCGACAGCGGCGGCTTTTTCATCTTTCTCGGCTTGGCCACCATTTTTCTGGTGTAGCGTAGGCAGCGACATGGCGGTTGTGGTGGGTGCGGATCCTGGCGTAACCGGTGGAGCAAATGATGGACGAACCCGGAGTGCAACCAACGAGTGCACCTCCCGGCGAACTGCCGCGTGCGTACGGCGGGCCGCCACTGCGCGCAAAACTGCGGACGATGGCGGAGGACTTTCGCGTCGAGGAAATCCTTGGCTACGATGCTGATGGCCATGGCGAGCACGTGCTGCTGTGGCTGGAAAAGCGTGGCGCCAACACCGCCTGGGTCGCGCGTGAGCTGGCGAAGTTTGCCGGTGTGCCTTCGGTTGCCGTTGGGTATGCCGGGTTGAAGGATCGACACGCCGTGACGCGCCAGACGTTTTCCGTGCAGCTTGCGGGAAAGCCGGATCCGGACTGGTCGAAGTTCGCCTGTGCCGGCGTCACGGTGCTGGCGGTAACCCGGCATTCGCGCAAGCTCAAGCGTGGAGCGCTGCGCGGCAATCGCTTTGTGCTGGTATTGCGTGACGTGCAGGGTGATTCTGCTGCTGTGGATGGGTTGCTGCCGCAAATCACTACCCGCGGCGTGCCGAATTATTTTGGCGAGCAACGCTTTGGTCGCGCGGGTGACAACGTGGCCCAGGCGCGCGCGATGTTTGCCGGACGCCGGGTGGAGCGAAACACGCGCTCGCTGCTGTTGTCCGCCGCCCGCTCGCAGATCTTCAACGACGTGCTGGCAACCCGGGTGGAGCAAAAAGTGTGGGACACCGCACTGGACGGGGAGGTCTGGTCGCTGGCCGGCTCGCACTCATGGTTTGGTCCGGAGCCGTACACTGTCGCTCTGGCCGAGCGTCTGGCGCGCGGAGATATTCATCCGTCGGGTCCGTTATGGGGTCAAGGCGAGCCACCGAGCACCGGCGCCGTTGCTGTGCTTGAACGTGCGATCGGCACGGTGCACGCCGATCTGGTGCAGGGGCTGACGGCGGCACGCATGGATCAGGAGCGGCGCGCGTTGCGCCTGCTGCCTCGCAATTTGCAATCGCGTTGGCTTGATGTCGGTACGCTGGAGCTGGCATTTGATTTGCCAGCGGGCAGCTACGCGACCGTTGTCGTGCGCGAGTTGGTAGCGTAACTCGCACGCAACAGGACCAGCACCGCACCCGTTCCGCCAAGCGCCGACGGCGCCGAGGAAAATGCCAGCACACCGGCGTCTTCACGCAGGAAGCGGTCGGTCAGCTTCTTCAGTATCGGGCCCCGTGCGCCGGAGCGCATACCCTTGCCGTGCACGATACGCACACAACGCCACCCGTATTGCCGCGCGCAAGTGAGAAACGCAAGGAGATTGGCGTGCGCCGTGGCTGCCGTCATCCGGTGCAGGTCCAGGTCACCTTGCACTGGATAGCGTCCGCGTTGAAGTTGGCGCAGCAGTTTTGCGCCACAGCCCGCGCGCAGGTAATCCAGATGTTCCGCGACTTCGGGCAGGCTGGGGTCGAATGGCACGTCCGCCCACGCGTTCGGTACGTCGTCGACTTCGTTGCGCCGCCGCCGGGGTAGTGCGCGCGGGCGCGCCTGCGGCGGCGTAGTGACGGCGAGGGGGCGCACGGCACCGACCGCAGCGCGAAACAGCTTGCGGTCCTCGTTGGCGACGGGCGGGGGCGGGGCCGGTTTCATCCACCCATGTTAACCAATCCGAAATCGCTTGCGCCCTGCCTCACCCGTGTCCGTTGTATGTGAAAGCAGTGTCTCCGTCGAGTAGACTTCAAGCTTTGCAATGCGCTGGTCATCAGCGCAGTCGTGCCCGATTCCCTGCGGAGCAACATGCGAGTTCTGGTCAGCAATGACGACGGCGTGGATGCACCTGGCATCCACGTGCTCGCCGAGCGCCTGCGTGCGGTCGGCGAAGTGACGGTGGTCGCACCCGACCGTGATCGGTCAGGCTCAAGCAATTCACTTACTCTGGATGCACCTTTGCGCGTGCTGCCGATGGGCAATGGATACTTTCGTGTCGCCGGCACGCCGACCGATTGCGTTCATCTCGCACTCGCCGGTCTGCTCGTCAAGGAGCCGGATATCGTCGTGTCTGGCATCAACAACTCGGCCAACCTCGGCGATGATGTGATCTATTCGGGCACCGTTTCCGCGGCGATGGAAGGGCGTTTTCTCGGCTTTCCGGCGATTGCCGTATCGCTGGTGAGCACAGACCACACTGGGGTGCACTACGACTCCGCCGCACAGGCCGTGCTGTTGCTCATGCGTCGCTTGCTGGTTGATCCCCTGCCTGCAGATACCATCTTGAATGTAAACGTGCCGGATCGGCCGTGGGCTGAAATCCGTGGTTTCGAAGTGACTCGCCTCGGCCGCCGGCATCGTTCGGCACCGTCCATCGAGCAGACTGATCCACGCGGACGCCCTATATGGTGGATCGGACCCGCCGGTGAGGTGGACGATGCGAGCCCCGGCACGGATTTCAATGCTGTACGCCGGGGCTTCATTTCGGTCACCCCCATTCATGTTGATCTGACCCGCTTCCAGGCCCTGGAGAAAGTCAGCAGTTGGATGCAGGGTCTGGGTGACGACATGGTTGACGAATGCGACGCCGGTAGTGGGGTAGGTGAGCGATGAACGGCGTCTATCCACTGCCGCCGGCGCAGCTGCGCGGGGCGGGCGTAACCTCCCAGCGCGCACGCGACCGTCTTGCGCTTATCTTGCAGGAAGCCGGCATCGCCGATCTGCGCGTGCTGGATGTCATCCGCAACCTGCCACGACATCATTTCATTGATCAGGCATTGCACTCTCATGCGTATGAGAACAACGCGCTCCCGATTGGGCATGGCCAGACTATTTCGCAGCCCTGGGTAGTGGCGCGCATGACTGAGGCGTTGCTGGAGTTCGGGGTGCCAGAGAAAGTGCTGGAGATCGGCACCGGCTCGGGCTATCAGGCAGCGGTGCTGGCAGCCTTGGTGCCCCAGGTGTTTACAGTGGAGCGCATCGAGGAGTTGCTGCGCCAAGCACGCCGACGCTTTCGCCAGCTCGGACTTACGAACGTGCGCACGCGGCACGATGATGGGAAGCTCGGCTGGGCCGGTGAGGCGCCGTTCGACGCCATCATTCTGACTGCGGCAGGCGATACCATTCCCAGCCGCATTCTCGACCAGCTCAGCCCGACCGGCGTGCTGGTGGCCCCGGTCGGCTCGCCGAGTCGGCAAACCCTGATACGCATGCGCGGCGATGGCCACGGCGACTTTGTGCAGGAGGAGCTTGGCGCGGTCAGCTTCGTACCTCTGCTGGGTGGGATTGGCTGATGCAGGTGTTTGGAACGCTTTACGCCCGCGCGCTGCAGTGGGCAAGCGCGCCACGTGCCGTGTATTACCTGTGTGGGCTCAGTTTTGTCGAGGCTTTCATCTTTCCGGTGATGCCGGAGGTCATGCTCGCGCCGATGATGTTGGCCAAGCGTGCCAAGGCGTTTTTCTACGCGAACATCTCGCTGTTGTTCTCGCTGTTGGGCGCCTTGGTCGGCTATGCGTTGGGACATTGGGCGTACGAGTGGGTGCATCCGCTGTTCAGTGTGCATATGCAGACAGTCATCACCACCTGGGTGGAGACGCTGCGGCTGGATATGAACCAGCACTGGTTGACGATGTTGGGTGCGTTGACGCTGGCGGCATTGCAACCGGTGATCCCGATGAAGTTCGTGACCTGGGCTGCGGGCATCGTCGGCGTTCCGTTGCTACCATTTTTGGCGTGCATGACAGTGGGACGTGGCAAGCGTGTGTGGCTGCTGGCATTGTTGATTCGCCTGTTCGGCGAACGCGCCGAGCACATGCTGCGCAAGAATATTGAATGGTTTGGCTGGGCTGCGCTGGTGTTGCTCGGCGTGTTGGCAAGCTGGCTTTGGTTCCGCTGAGTGAGTTGCGCAGTCAGCGTATGAAAAAGTCGCGCTGCATCGGTATGCTGTCGTGCATGGATCGATATTTTCAATGGCTGCTGTTGGCAGCCGCGTCGTGGTTACTGGTTGCGTGCGGCACGATGCGCAGTTCCGTCGTTGTCGAGCCAGCTCCCGGGGTTGCGCTTCGGCCCGCGCTGACCTCGGCAACGACTACGGCACGTACGCCGATTCCCGGCGGCATGTATACGGTGCTCAAGGGCGACACGCTGTATTCAATCGCCTTTCGCAACGGCGTGGATTTTCGTGATCTGGCGCACTGGAACCAGGTAGCCGAGCCATACACGATCTGGCCCGGTCAACGCCTGCGTTTGTCGCCCGCGTACGCCGGCGCCCCTCCCGCAATTGCGTCCGCGCCACCGGCAACTCCCGCGGTTCCTGCAAGCGCACCGGTGTTTGAACCAGTCGTGCCGTCTGCACCGACTCGCAATCCCGCCGATGCAACGCCGGCGTCATCGACGGCATCGAGCCCTGAGATGCAGGCGGCGAATCCTCCCCCATCGGACGAGCAGCCCGTAGCGGCGAGCGCTTCGGCTGGTGTGGTGCCCGTTGCGGGCGTTCCGCCACCGGCAACAGCACCGCCACCAGCAGCACAGACAGCGGTACCAACTGCCCCATCACGCGCAGTGAGCGGTCTGGCGTGGCGCTGGCCGGCAGCGGGTGCGGTGGTCAAGGGGTTCCGCAGTACGGACGCGATCCCGGGTATCGAGATTTCCGGAAAGCCGGGCGAACCCGTGCGTTCGGCGGCCGATGGCGTAGTGGTCTACAGCGGGAACGGGCTGGTTGGCTATGGTGAGTTGGTAATCATCAAGCACAGCGACAGCCTGCTGTCCGCTTATGGTCACAATCGCACGCGGCTGGTCAAGGAAGGTCAGCACGTCAGTGCCGGGCAGAAGATTGCCGAGATGGGTTCCACTGGCGCTGCCCGCAATGGGCTGGAATTCCAGATTCGCAAGGATGGCAATCCGGTCGATCCCCTGGCTTACTTGCCGCCGCGTTAGAAGACTGTCGGACTTTGGTCGGGCTGCCTGCGACTCCGCAGCTTGGTCCACCACCTGCGTGCTCGAGGCCACGGAGCTACATGAATTGGCACATCCGCAGCATACGTACCCGTGCAACAGGCTCCCGAGTCGGCCGCGCGACATGGGCGCCGGCGCGTGCCGCTGGCCCGGCAGGGGATTCACGCCTTGGGCAGGATGAACCCGGCGAGGACGTGCCGGCTCTCGCTGGCCAGCAGGTTGTAGGTGCGCGCGGCCGCCGCGTTGTCCATGACTTCCACGCCGATGCCCTTGCGCAAAAAGCCGGCCATGAACGCTGCGGCGGGAAAGATCTGACGTTCGCCCGTGCCCAGTACGACCAGTTCCGGCTGCAATTCGAGCAAGGCGGCGACATGACTTTCATCAAGCATGGCCGCGTTGTCGACAGGCCAGTCCTCGATGGCCCGATCCGGGGCCAGCAAGAAGCTTCGGGTCAGGTCACGATCCGCCAACGTCACGTGATGCGCCTCGACGCGGCGCACAAACAAGTAACCTTCGGGGCGGTCCAGCGCGAGGTCCATCAGCGTGGCAACGCTATCTTCGGCTCGTCGTCGTTGCGGCGAAACAAAACCACAACGTGGCCAACCTGATGCACGGTCTCGGCATGGGTGCCAGCGGCAAGAGCGTCCAGTTGAAGCGCTCGTGCGTCCTTGTCGCCACCGGAGAGCTTCACCTTGACCAGCTCGTGATGACTCAGCGCCAGATCGAGCTCCTTGACCACCGCGGCGGTGGCGCCTTTGGCGCCCAGTAGAACGAGTGCACTCTGGCTGTGTGCCAGTCCGCGCAGATAGCGGTTCTGTGAAGCGGATAGGGGCATGTGACAGTTTGCTCACGCATGTTTATCTGGCGCCAAGATTATCATGCACGCGGTTCAGGCACGAAAAAAAGACCGCCGCTGCGATTGGTAGTCCGCCAGTCAGCAATGCCCGAGGCGCTTTACCGGTATCCTGCAACTTCGCAACACGGTGGCTTTTCCATGACCCGCAGCAAAAGCAGTGCTGGCTGGCTGCGCGAACACTTCAATGATGAGTTTGTGAAAAAGGCGCAGTCCGAAGGCTTGCGCTCGCGTGCGGTTTACAAACTGGAAGAGTTGATTGAGCGCGACCGGCTGCTCAAGCCGGGTATCACCGTCGTTGATCTCGGTGCCGCACCGGGAAGCTGGTCACAATTGGTGCGTGAACGCCTGGGCGACACTGGCAGGATCATTGCGCTGGATATTCTGCCGATGCAGGGCATTGCCGGAGTGGACTTCCTGCAAGGCGATTTTCGTGAAGAGGCGGTCCTGCTCGCGCTGGAGGCGCGGTTGCAGGGCCAGAAGGTTGATCTTGTACTGTCCGATCTGGCCCCCAATATGAGTGGTGTGGGTCTTGCTGACCAGATCCGTGCCATGGCGTTGGCTGATCTGGCGCTGGATTTCAGTCGACAGTGGCTCAGGCCCGGCGGTTCGTTCCTGATCAAGTTGTTCCAGGGAGTGGGCTTTGATGATTACCTGCGTGGGTTGCGTATGGAGTTTACCCGCGTAACCATGCGTAAACCCAAGGCCTCGCGCGCACGTTCACGCGAGGTATATGCCTTGGCCGTTGGTCGCAAGCCATCTGCCATGCCACCCGGCGAGAACCGTGCATGAACGAAACAGCGAAAAATGTGTTGCTCTGGGTCATCATCGCGGTGGTGTTGTTTACCGTGTTCAACAGCTTCAGCCCGCGCAGCGCCGGCTCGGCGGACTTGCCATACAGCGGGTTCGTGCAGAGCGTGGAAAACGGCAACATTGCCACCGCCGTCATCAGCGCGGATCAGCCCGCTACCATCACCGGCAAGCTGAAGGATGGGAGCGCGTTCCGGACGGTCGCCCCAATGCTCGGTTTTTCCACCAATGCGGTGGTCAAGCAGATGCAGGACAAGGGTGTTGAAGTGCGGCAGACGCCGTCCGAGGGTTTCTCGTTGATGGGGCTGCTCATAAGCTGGTTGCCAGTGTTGCTGATTGTGGGTGTATTCATCTGGTTCATGCGCCAGATGCAATCGGGCGGTGGTGGGCGCGGGGCGATGAGCTTTGGACGGTCGCGTGCCAAGTTGCAGGGCGAGGATCAGATCAAGGTCAACTTCACGGATGTCGCCGGTTGCGATGAGGCAAAGGAGGAGGTCGGCGAGTTGGTCGAGTTTCTGCGGGATCCGGGTCGCTTCCAGAAGCTTGGGGGCAAGATTCCGCGTGGCGTGTTGATGGTGGGCCCGCCGGGCACCGGCAAGACCTTGCTGGCCAAAGCCATCGCCGGCGAGGCGAAAGTACCGTTTTTCTCGATCTCCGGTTCCGATTTCGTCGAGATGTTTGTTGGTGTGGGTGCGAGTCGCGTGCGCGACATGTTCGAGCAGGCGAAGAAACACGCACCGTGCATCATTTTCATCGACGAAATTGATGCCGTCGGTCGTCATCGTGGTGCCGGCCTCGGTGGTGGGCATGATGAGCGCGAACAGACCTTGAACGCGCTGCTGGTCGAGATGGATGGCTTCGAGGGTAGCGAAGGCGTCATCGTCATCGCCGCCACCAATCGCCCGGATGTGCTGGACCCCGCTTTGCTGCGCCCCGGTCGCTTCGACCGCCAGGTCATGGTTGGTTTGCCGGACGTTCGCGGCCGGGAGCAAATCCTCAAGGTGCACATGCGCAAGGTGCCAACGGCCAATGATGTAGACGCCATGGTGATCGCGCGTGGCACGCCGGGCTTCTCCGGTGCCGATCTGGCCAATCTGGTCAACGAGGCGGCGTTGTATGCCGCTCGTGACAACGCGCGCGAAGTGCGCATGAGCCATCTGGACCGCGCTCGCGACAAGATTCTGATGGGCGCCGAGCGTCACTCCATGGCGATGAGTGAGGACGAGAAGAAACTGACTGCGTACCACGAAGCGGGGCACGCGATCATCGGCCGCCTGGTGCCGGAGCACGATCCGGTCTACAAGGTCACCATCATCCCCCGTGGTCGGGCACTGGGCGTCACCATGTTTCTCCCCGAGGGCGACAAGTACAGCATCAATCGCGTGGCGATCGAATCCCAGTTGTGCTCGCTGTATGGCGGTCGCGTCGCTGAAGAGCTGATCTTCGGCGTGGACAAGGTCACCACTGGCGCGTCCAACGACATCGAGCGCGCCACGAAAATGGCGCGCAACATGGCAACCAAGTGGGGCTTGTCGGACGAGCTTGGCCCGATTACCTATGGCGAAGATGAGGATGAAGTCTTCCTCGGTCGCTCGGTGACCCAGCACAAGAGCATCTCCAACGAGACGGCGAGCAAGATCGATGAAGTGGTGCGGGGCATCCTTGATCGCGCTTACGCACGCTCCAGGGAGTTGTTGACGGCGAACATCGACAAGCTGCACGCGATGGCTGAGGCGCTGCTGCAATACGAAACCATTGACGCGCATCAGATTGACGACATCATGGCCGGCCGGCAGCCAGGTCCACCGGCAGACTGGGTCAAGGATGCCGCGAAGAACGGTATGCCGCCGCCACCGCCGCCGCGTGGGGACTCCGGATCAACCGTGGGCAAGGTGGGTGACCCGGCAACGCAGAATCGTGATCAGTTGCCTGGTTGATTGTGGAATGGACGGCTGTTTGCATTGCCGGGAACGCAAAGCGTGCATGTGCGCGCGTGTTGTTTCGGCGCCCTGCAACCCCTCGTTTCGTGCCACATGTTCGACTTTGCTGGCGATGCGTTGACGCATCTGGGCAGGGGTTATTCAGCGAAAGGTGTTGACGCAAGCGCGTGGAGTCTGAATAATTCCCGTCCTTGCTTCGACGTTCGATGTTCCCAGCATCGATATGGCCGGCAAAGTTTCACCAGTGCGCCCGTAGCTCAGTTGGATAGAGTACCTGGCTACGAACTAGGTGGTCGGGAGTTCGAATCTCTCCGGGCGCACCATTTACAATCGGCGGCGCAGGATGTTTGCGTTGCCGTCGGCTTTACTCGGGAGCGTCGTGAGCGGTAGTGGAAGTTCGCTCATGATGACTTCGCTGGTTTGGTAGTGCGGACATCGTGGGTGGCAAAAGAGACTCGGATGGCTTGAAGATTTGCGGGGTATAGCTCAGTCTGGTAGAGCGTTGCGTTTGGGACGCAAAAGTCGGGGGTTCGAATCCCTCTACCCCGACCACATGCGTTCTGCTGGCCGAGTTGGCGCCTGTAGCTCAACTGGATAGAGCATCGGCCTTCTAAGCCGACGGTTGCAGGTTCGAGTCCTGTCTGGCGCACCAGTTTGAAGATTTATGGTGGGTGTAGCTCAGTTGGTTAGAGTCCCGGATTGTGATTCCGGTTGTCGTGGGTTCGAATCCCTCCACCCACCCCAGCTTTGACGTTGTTGTTGCAAACTTGTTGTTTGGGGCCGTTAGCTCAGTTGGTAGAGCAGTTGACTCTTAATCAATAGGTCGAAGGTTCGAATCCTTCACGGCCCACCACACCCGAAACGCCCGGCCAGAAGCCGGGCGTTTTCTTTTGGCTGCTGCGCCAGCTTGTTGCTGCCAGCAGCTACAATCCAACCTCGCGAAAGTGGCGGAATTGGTAGACGCCCTGGCTTTAGGTGCCAGTGCCGCAAGGCGTGGGGGTTCGAGTCCCCCCTTTCGCACCAGTCATTCAGGCTGCCGTTTATGCAGCTTGCGTTATGCTCAACCCACGGCATCTGGCCGGATCACGCACAGGAAAGATTGATCATGCGCAGCGGCAATCCCGCACTCAAGGAAAGCACCTTCCTCGACCTCGGCACCGGCACCGTCGTGCGCAACGACGCCGGGGCAATGAGCCTCAATGGCACAGTGAACAAGACAGGTATTTTGTTGCTGCTGACGGTAATGACGGCAGCGTATGCGTGGTCGCAAACCATGACGCCGGCTGGCGAAGTGGCGCCAGGCGCGGGTATTTACCTGTGGGGCGGCATGATTGGCGGTCTGGTGCTGGCGTTGGTGACGGTCTTCAAGAAGACATGGTCACCGGTGACGGCGCCCCTGTATGCGATCGTCGAAGGCTTTTTCCTCGGCTCAATTTCGGCGATCTACAACGCACAGTTCCAAGGCATCGTATTGCAGGCCGTTATGCTGACGTTCGGCATCATGTTCGCGCTGCTCTTCGCGTATCGCTCCGGCATGATCAAGGCCACCGAGAACTTCAAGCTCGGCGTGGTGGCGGCAACGGGCGGCGTGGCCTTGATCTACCTGGCGACGATCGGCCTCGGCTTCTTCGGCATCAAGATTCCCTATATCCACGAATCCGGATTGATTGGCATCGGCTTCAGCCTGGTGGTGGTGGTGATTGCTTCGCTAAACCTGGTACTTGACTTCGATTTCATCGAAAAGGGTGTCGACGCCGGCGCACCCAAGTACATGGAGTGGTACGGCGCATTCGGCCTGATGATCACACTGGTCTGGCTGTATCTGGAACTGCTGCGCCTGCTGTCGAAATTGCAATCACGCAACTAGGCTTTTATCCGCCATGCAACGGAAAAGGGCGCCATTGGCGCCCTTTTTCATGCCTGCACCAAGCCGGCGCAGGCGGAAATCAGATCCTGCTGGCGATCGCGTGCGCAAAGCCCATCGTGTTGCCCTGCCCGCCCAGGTCCGGGGTCAACCCATCCTTGGCTTCGAGCGTGGCCACGATCGCGGCGCGCAAGCGCTCGGCCTGCTCCGACAGTGCAAGATGATCCAGCATCTGCGCCGCGCCCAGCAGCAGTGCGCACGGATTGGCGACGCCCTTGCCTGCGATATCCGGGGCAGAGCCATGTACGGCCTCGAAAATCGCCGCATCGACACCGATATTCGCGCCCGGCGCCAAGCCCAGTCCACCGACCAGCCCAGCGCATAAATCGGAAATGATGTCGCCGAACAAGTTGGTGGTGACGATCACGTCGAACTGCTCGGGACGCATCACCAGCTGCATGCAGGTGTTATCCACGATCATTTCGTTGCATTCGATGTCCGGGTACTGCTGGGCCACTTCGCGCGCGGTCTTCAGGAACAAGCCCGACGTCGACTTCATGATATTGGCCTTGTGCACCACGGTGACTTTCTTGCGGCCGGTGCGGCGCGCCAGGTCGAAGGCGTAGCGGACGATGCGCTCGGAGCCCTTGCGGGTGGTGCGAATGACCGAGGTCGCGAACTCGCCATCGGCCGAGGTTTCCTGGCCTTCCTGGGTGTAAGCGCCCTCGGTGTTCTCGCGCACGGTGACCACGTCCACGCCTGAAGGAAAGCGTGACTTGGTGTTGGGGAACGACTTGGCCGGACGCACGTTCGCATACAGATCAAAACGGCGGCGCAACTCGACGTTGATCGACGAGAACCCGCCACCCACTGGCGTGGTCAGCGGCGATTTCAGCGCGATGCGGTTGCGCGTGATCGAATCCATGGTTGCCGCCGGGATCAGCTCACCATGCTTTTCGAGTGCCACCAGGCCCGCGTCGGCGAATTCGTAGGTCAAGCCAAGCTGCATCGCGTCCAGCACGTGCAGGGTGGCATCCATGATTTCCGGGCCGATGCCATCGCCGCGGATAACGGTGATCGTTGTGGTCATAAGGGTCTGTTCCTGGCTGGCGTTGCGCACGCAAGTGCGCGGCAACACGGGAAAATTAGCCGCCTATTATGCCACGCGGTGCATCTCGACCGGCAACGTGAGCAGCGGGCAAGCCCGCTGCGGCTCACTCCAGTGGGTCTTGACCGGCCTGTGCACCTTCTGCACTTGCACCGAGCAGTCGCTCGAATTTACCTGCTCGGTGCAAGGCCATCAGATCGTCATAGCCACCGACGTGGACGTCGCCAACGAAAATCTGCGGAACGCTGGTGCGCTTGGCAAGCGCGACCATGCGCTGGCGTTCGGCCACATCAAGGTCGATCCGGATCTCGGTCCAGTCCAGTCCCTTGCTTTTCAGGAAATTCTTGGCGGCCACGCAGTACGAGCAACTCGCGCTGCTGTAGAGGGTGATGCGGGGGGATGTGGTGTCGCTCAAGGCGTTCTCCGGGATGAAAGGATGGGCAGCCATTACAGGGGAACAATAGCCGCCGACTCGGTGTCGAACCGATGTCTCGACAAATATGCGGGCGCTGGCAGCCGATTTCCAGCCATGATGCATCTGGTTGCAGTGGCTTCAACCCCGGTTCACGCCACAAGCCCCGTCCGGCCCCATCCTGAAGACATGGAGATTCGAGTGCCCGCTTCAACGTCGATCCTTGCCATGGCCATTGCCGCGGTGCTTTCGTTTGCATCCGCTGCCACGGCGCAGGATTCGAAACTGCCCGATATCGGTTCTTCAGCCGGCAATGTGTTGTCGCCGGCCAAGCAGGCCGAATACGGCGCGATGACCCTGGCCCAGCTACGCCATGCAGGCTATGTGCTCGACGATCCGCTGTTGGGCGGCTGGCTGAGTGAGGTCGGCCAGCGGCTGGGCGGCGCCAGCGACCAACCGCAGCAGTCATTTACCTTCTTCATGCTGCGCGACCGCCAGATCAATGCCTTCGCCACGCTTGGCGGCTATATCGCGATGAACGCGGGGCTGGTGCTGGCCGCCGACCGCGAGGATGAGGTAGCCGGCGTGCTGTCGCACGAAGTCGCTCACGTCACCCAGCAACACGTCCTGCGTGGCGCTGAGCGCGCGCAACGCGACAGCGTCCCGATCATGTTGGCGATGCTGGGCGCGATCATGGCGGCACAGCAGGCAGGTGGAAATTCCAGCGGCGACGCCACATCGGCGGCGGTCATGGGTGGGCTGGCGCTGATGCAGCAACGGCAGATCGACTACACCCGCGACAACGAATCCGAGGCCGACCGCATCGGTATCCGGGCGATGGCGCGTGGTGGCTATGACCCGGAAGGCATGGCCGATTTCTTCGAGAAACTCCAGTTTGTCCTGCGCACCAACCAGGGTGACGAGCGCAGCCGCACGCCCGGATACCTGCAAACCCACCCGATTACCCTGACCCGGGTCAGCGAGGCCCGCGAACGCGCTGTCTCGTTGGAAAAGGCCGCGCCCACCGCGACCATGCGCGTGGCAAGCAACCCGTTGCTGCCAGCCGGGATGCAAATCGCCACCACCAGCGCGCGCGGCGCGACCGGTGATTTCGGCTGGGCACGCGAGCGCTTGCGCGTACTCAGTGCAAATACGCCCACCCAGGCGATCCTCGAATACCAGCAAATGCAGGCCAAGCAGCCGCTTGATGACGCCCAGCGCTACGGCATGGCGTTCGCCCAGCAGCAGGCCGGCCAAATGGCCGATGCCATGCGCAGCATGGCGGTCGTGCAGGCGGCGCATCCCGACAGCCTGTGGCTGCAGATCAGCTTGGGCGTGGCCGAAGCCAAGGCCGGCCGCAGTGCTGATGCCGACCGTCGTTTCGAGGCCATGCTTGCGCGCAGGCCAACCCACCGTGCGCTGGTGCTGAGCTATGCGCAGGTCCTGGCCGAACGCAACACGCCCGCTGCGGGCACGCGCGCAGTCGCCGTGTTGCGCCCGCTATTGGGGACGGGAGCCGACGACCTGTTGTTCCAGCAGGCCTATGCCCGCGCCAACGAAATCGCCGGCGATGACGTGCGTGCCGGCGAAGCCTGGGCTGAGGCGGCCTATCTCAATGGCCGCCCCGAGCAAGCCCTGGTCCAGCTCAACAACCTCAAGAAGCGCGAGACGCTGGACTACTACGCACGCAGCCGGATCGACGCGCGAATCGCCGCGATCACCCCAACCGTGCTGGAACTGCGCCGCCAGGGCATCCGCGACGAAGATGCCACCCGCGGCAAGCTGGGGTTTGACCTGCGCGCGGGCGGACGCAGCAAAGACCGGTGACAAGGAACGCCGAGGGCGCAGCCCTGGGCCAGCGCATCGCGAGGCCGACATATTGCTGCAACGGCAAAGAGTTACCCTGACCGGCAGCCATGAACATCCAGCAGCCACCTCCGACGATGCCCGCGCTCGCTTCCGTGCCCGACGCCTCGCTATACGCCAACCGCGAGCTGTCTCAGCTCGACTTCAATTTCCGCGTGCTGGCGCAGGCACAGGATCCGGCAGTACCGCTGCTGGAACGACTGCGCTTCCTGTGCATCTCCTGCACGAATCTGGATGAGTTCTTCGAGATTCGCGGCGGTTCGGTGCGGCACGCGATGGAATTTGGCGGGCCGCTGGCGGCCGACGGCCTGCTGCCGGCCGCCCTGCTCAACCGTATCCACGATCGCGCCGCCGAACTGGTGGACGCGCAATACCGCTGCTTCGACGAGCAATTGCGGCCGCAACTGGCCCAGCAGGGCATCCGCCTGCTGCAACGCCGGAACTGGACCGTCGAACAAACCGAATGGCTGCGCGAGTATTTCCGCAACGAGATCATGCCGGTGCTGTCGCCTCTTGGCCTGGACACCGCGCATCCGTTCCCGAAAATCCTCAACAAATCGCTGAACGTGGTGGTGCTGCTGGAGGGCCGTGATGCCTTCGGCCGCGAAGGCCACATGGCGATCGTGCGCGCGCCGCGTTCGTTGCCGCGGATCATCCGCCTGCCGGACGCCGATGGCGACGGCGACGATTTCCACAATTTCGTGTTCCTCAGCGGCGTGCTGTCGACTTTCGTGCATGAGCTGTTCCCGGGCATGCAGGTCAACGGTGCCTACCAGTTCCGGGTAACCCGCAATTCCGAGCTCATCGTGGACGAGGACGATGTCGACAACCTCGCACTGGCCGTGCGCGACGAACTGGTGGGACGCGGCTACCTGCGCGCGGTGCGGCTGGAAATCGCCGAGCAGTGCCCGCCCGACGTAGTGACGATGTTGCTGGCCAACTTCGAACTGCCGGCGAACGCCGTGTACAAGATCGATGGCCCGGTCAACCTCAACCGGGTGATCCAGGTGTATGACCTGGTGCACAGGCCTGACTTGAAATTCCGTCCGTTCCAGCCGCGCCTGCTGCGCGAGGTGGAGACGATGTTCGAACGGATCAGCCAGGGCGATGTGCTGCTGCACCACCCGTTCGATGCGTTCGCGCCGGTGCTGGAACTGATCCGCCAGGCAGCGGAAGACCCGAACGTACTGGCGATCAAACAGACCCTGTACCGCACCGGCAGCAAGTCCAAGATCGTCGAGCACCTGATCCAGGCGGCGCGCAACGGCAAGGACGTGACCGTCGTGGTCGAGCTGCGCGCGCGCTTCGACGAGGAAGCCAACCTCGGCCTGGCGGACCGCTTGCAGGATGCTGGCGTGCAAGTGGTGTACGGCGTGGTCGGTTACAAGACCCACGCCAAGATGCTGCTGATCGTGCGTCGCGAGGGCGCCGTCTTGAAGCGCTACGTGCACCTCGGCACCGGCAATTACCACAGCGGCACCGCGCGCGCCTATACCGATTTCAGCCTGATGACGGCCAATGCCGAAATCGGCAACGACGTCCACCTGATCTTCCAGCAACTGTCCGGACTGGCTGCACCGCTGACCCTGAGCCGGCTGTTGCAATCGCCGTTCACCTTGCACAGCGGCGTGCTGCAGCGGATTGCGCGCGAGGCTGCGCTGGCCCGTGCCGGCAAGCCGGCGCGGATCGTGGCAAAGATGAACGCCTTGAACGAAATCCAGGTGATCGATGCGTTGTACGCGGCATCACAAGCCGGCGTGCAGATCGATCTGATCGTGCGCGGCGCCTGCACGCTCAAGCCAGGCATCAAAGGCGTGTCGGACAATATCCGTGTGCGCTCGATCGTCGGCCGGTTCCTCGAGCATCACCGCATCTGGTGGTTCGGCAATGACGGCGATGCCGACCTGTTCTGCTCCTCGGCCGACTGGCTGGAACGCAACCTGTTGCGCCGGGTCGAGACCGCGTTCCCGATCCTGGATCCGGCCATTGCCGCGCGCGTGCAGCATGAAGGCCTGCTCAACTACCTGGACGACAACCAGAACGCCTGGGAAATGCAGCGCGATGGGCAGTACCACAAACTCACGCCGATTGATGGCCAGCGGCCATTCTCCGCGCAGCTGGCCATGCTCGATGGCCTGTATGTATGAGCGCACGCGATAATCCACGAATGAAAGCCCTCGCCAGCCCGCAGCGCACTGCCATCCAGCCGCTGAGTGCGGCCGCATGATGGCCGCGCCACGCCGCTTGGGCACCTCGCGGATGACGCGCCTCACGCCGCTGCAGGACGGCGAAATGCTGGCCGCGATTGACCTGGGTTCCAACAGCTTCCACATGGTGGTGGCGCAGATGGTGCTTGGGCAATTGCGCGTGGTCGATCGCCTGCGCGAGAGCGTGCGCCTGGCTGAAGGCCTGGACGGCTTCGGTGGGCTGAAACCCGATGTACTGGCACGCGCACTGGATTGCCTGTCGCGGTTCGGCCAGCGGGTACACGACATCCCGGCGCATCGCGTGCGCGCGGTGGCGACCAACACGGTACGTCGTCTGCGTGCGCCACAGACCTTCCTGCTACCCGCGGAAACGGCGCTGGGGCGACCAATCGAAGTGGTATCCGGACGCGAAGAAGCGCGCCTGGTCTATCTCGGCGTCGCCCACGCGCAACCGCCCAAGGAAGGCCAACTGCGGCTGGTCATCGACATCGGTGGCGGCTCCACCGAATGCATCATCGGCCGAGGCATGCAACCGCTCGAGCGCGAGAGCCTGCAGGTCGGTTGCGTGGCCAGCACGCGACGCTTCTTCGGCAACGGCAAGCTCTCACGCAAGCGCTGGAAAGAGGCGCTGATCGAAGTCACCGCCGAGTTCCAGCAGTTTGCCGCGACCTACCGCAGCCTGGGGTGGGATGAGGCAATCGGCGCCGCCGGCACCAACAAGGCGATTGGCGAGATCTGCGCCGAGATGCGCCTCACCAAGGGCGCAATCACCGCCGAAGCGCTGCCGCACGTGCGTGATCGGCTGTTGCAGGCGCAGCGCATCGAGGACATCGACCTGCCGGGCTTGTCGGCCGAACGCCGGCCCATCATTGCCGGCGGCATCCTGATCCTGGAAGCGGTCTTCAACGCACTGGAACTGCAGCGGATGGCAGTCAGCAAGGCCGCGCTACGCGAAGGCGTGCTGTACGACATGCTTGGCCGCGGCGGCGTGGACGACCCGCGTGATGCCTCGGTCGCCGCATTGATGCATCGCTACGGCATCGACACAATCCAGGCCACGCGGGTGGAAGCCACCGCGTTGCGCCTGTTCGACCAGGTAGCCAAGGCATGGGCGCTGGATGCGGACGATCGACAGATGCTGGTTCGCGCGGCGCGCCTGCATGAAATTGGTTTAGCCCTCGCCCACAGCGGCTACCACGTGCATGGCGCCTACGTGCTGGCACATTCAGATATCGCTGGTTTCTCGCAGCAGGAGCAGCGCTTCGTGGCCGTGCTGGTGCGCACGCATCGGCGCAGCGTGCCGAAATCCGCGTTCGAAATGATTCCCGATCGGCTGCTGGCGCACGCGCGGCGCAGCGCGGCGTTGCTGCGGCTGGCGGTGTTGCTGAATCGCGCACGCGACGGCGAAATTTCGCCTGGACTGAAACTGCAGGTCGATGGCGATCACCTCACCTTGTCATTCGACCCCGACTGGCTACCTGCACGCAGCCTGCTGCGCGCCGACCTGGAGGGTGAGATCGAAGACATGCGCGGA
>JBDSWR010000010.1:0-39023 GCA_039926605.1 Rhodanobacter sp.
CAAGGGTCGCAGATGCGACTTTAACCAGAACGGTGACTGGCGCGATCTTGGCGCCGCATGAAACACAGCGGCTGGTGGTCAGCGGCAAGACGGGCACATACTCTTCGGCAGCGCCGGGGAAGAGCAAGTGCGCGTCTATTGACTCCGGCGGCGAAATGGTGACCCCGTTTTTGCCTTTTGAAATTGTCCCTGACACCTTTTTTTTGTTTCTAGAGCGTTCTGGCCAATTTATTATCTATTACAAACTTCAACAATTCAGGCATATGAATTTCGAGCTTGTCATAAACCACGGCAGCTTTGACGCCTTCAATATCTCGCACATTGAGAACATTCTGCTTCGCTCTCTTCTGTACAATGGGTGATATCGCGAACAAAACAGCACCCACCATGATATCTAGCTTCGCGTTGACCAAAGAAGACAAACGGTGGGCAAGAAAGCGACTAAAGATCGTACCCGCGTTCAACTGTTCCGCAGCAGAGCCAAAATTCCTGCTTTTAAGCTCAATTGCTATAACCCAAGAAATATCTTCGTGCTGAAATATTGCAATCGCGTCGCATTTTCGACATAAACCAGGAACGCCTTCGATAAAGTATGGAAAGACGGGATCGCCACCACCTTTCGTACGGGGCTTATCGAACGATAGAACAGCAACACCGCCGTGACCTGGCTTTATAATTAGACTGCTGTTCTTCGTATCAGCGCCTGACTCTACTATCTTTACGCCTCCGCCAGTATGCTTGAAATGAAAGTCGCTCTTTATCGCATCGACGGCAGCCTGTTTCAACGTGGCGGCCATTATGCCTGCTCGAAAGATGCTGAAAGGTAAGCATCATTCATTGCCCTTATCGACGACTCAAAGGGGTCATCAATAAAAAGACCTTGCTTATCCTTGGCTGCTCTTTTCGCCCCACCTTTTCCATCAAAAACATAGAGCTCGACAGCAGATGGACGTATCGACATTGGCGCCGCATCCTTTGACATCATGAGAATATTAATTTCCCTGACTATGTAATCGCTATGCGTCGAAAGCATTACGTTAAGCCCTTCCGACAACATGAGCGCGACGATTCTAGCAAAGCCGCGCTGCGCATCAGGATGCAGATTCAGCTCCGGCTCATCTATCATAACCACATCATTTTCAGAAAGCATGTATCGCAAAAGGAAGGATAAGCCATAAAGCGATTTCGCTGAAGACGCCGCTAAATGTAAACTCAATTTATTCTTTCTTGCGCCATTTGGGCGAAAGTATATGGCTCCATCTTTGGATACATCAAATGATCCAAGCACAAGTTTGTCCAACGCATCTGCAACGTTCGCAAACTTGCCCGGCACTTTCTTTACCGCAGGAAATTGATTAAGCAATTCAATATAGTCTGCGACGGGCTTTGCATACCTGGAGACCATCATTTCACGCATCAGCTCCAGCGGATCAATTTTGCTTTTTTGTAAATTATTTATTAAAGCTGTTCTTCTCGAATTCAATTCTTGATAAAAAAGATTTATACCAGCCCTTTCGGATGGCAATAAGAATGCCCTTCCTTGATATGGAAACATAATTAGATCAAAGAGAATATTAGCAATGAACTCAGAAGCGGCTGCCTCTCTATTATTTTTTGCGTTAGATTTAAAGATAATAACGTTACTATCTTCAGCCTTTACTACCTCAAATATTATTTCGTTACCGCGCGTAGTTTCGTTAGTAAAACTCCATTTTCCAGACCAATAATTTTCAACTACCAACTTCCGGTCGATCGTAATATCGACCCTCGCATTGGCTAATAGCGAAGCATCGCAATTTAAGACGTCTGGAATTATTTTACTGAAACAATCGGAAGCCTTCTCAAGGATTTCATCGAAATCCTTTGAACTGATTTCAGGCAAGGCTAGCGAAGCCTCACCGCCACTAATGATAGTTTTTGCCAACTTATCAGACAAGGATGTTCTAAAATGAGCAATGCGCTGCGCTAGTACACCGTAAATTGTATAAAGCGCAGAAGTCTTACCACTTCCATTTATGCCGGAGAATATCGTTAGGCGTCCAGGGGCTATCCTGACAGATTTAATTTTCCCGACATTAGATATGACGATCACTCCCGCATTGCCATTTTGGCTTGAAGGAAGTTTTAACGACTTCTTTTTATCTTCCATGTTCATACGATATTTCCAAGGCGATTGTGAGTCAGATGAACAAGGCTAATCTGCTTACTCATCTCTGCCAATCCATGGGCTAAAAGGTCCATCAAGTTTTGCCGCATGCATGCATCTACGTTGAACATGCCCTACATATTCCTCCGATACTCCCCCCCCACCTCATACAACGCATGACTAATCTGCCCCAACGAGTTGTACTTCACCGCCTCCATCAACCGCTCAAACACATTCCCCCGCTCCCTTGCCGTCTCCTGCAACCTCCGCAAGCTCCCCGGCACGAGTGAGTTCCGCGCCTCACCATACAACTTCACATTGGCAATCTGCGCGCCCTTCTCCTCCGGCGTCGAGCGAATCAACTCGATCTCGGTGGCAATCTCCCCCCCATGATCCTTCGGCAAAAAGGTGTTCACGCCAATCAGCGGCAACGACCCATCATGCTTCTTGTGCTCGTAATACATCGACTCTTCCTGAATCTTCCCGCGCTGATACATCGTATCCATCGCGCCGAGCACCCCGCCCCGCTCGCTGATCGCCTCGAACTCCTTGTACACCGCCTCCTCGACCAGGTCAGTCAGCGCCTCGACCACATAACTCCCCTGCCACGGGTTCTCGTTGAAGTTGAGGCCCAGCTCTTTGTTGATGATCATCTGAATCGCCACCGCGCGCCGCACGCTTTCCTCGGTCGGCGTGGTGATCGCCTCATCATAGGCATTGGTGTGCAGCGAGTTGCAGTTGTCGAACAGCGCATACATCGCCTGCAACGTGGTGCGGATGTCGTTGAACTGAATCTCCTGCGCATGCAGTGACCGACCACTCGTCTGGATGTGGTACTTCATCATCTGACTGCGCGCACTGGCGCCATAGCGCTCGCGCATGGCCCGCGCCCAGATACGCCGCGCAACCCGCCCGATGACCGTATATTCCGGGTCCATGCCGTTGGAGAAGAAGAAGCTGAGGTTCGGCGCGAAGTCATCCACGCTCATGCCGCGGGCGAGGTAGTACTCGACGATGGTGAAGCCGTTGCTGAGGGTGAAGGCGAGCTGGCTGATCGGGTTGGCCCCGGCTTCGGCGATGTGATAGCCGCTTATCGACACCGAGTAGAAGTTGCGCACCTTGTGGTCGACGAAATACTGCTGGATGTCGCCCATCATGCGCAGCGCGAATTCCGTGCTGAAGATGCAGGTGTTTTGCGCCTGGTCCTCTTTGAGGATGTCGGCCTGCACGGTGCCGCGCACCTTGGCCAGGGTTTCCACCTTGATGCGCGCGTAGGTTTCCGCATCCACCAGTTGGTCGCCGGACACGCCGAGCAGAGCCAAGCCGAGGCCTTCGTTGCCCTTGGGCAGGTCGCCGTGATACTTCGGCTGCGTGCCGTTCGGATAGATCTCGGCGATGCGCTTTTCGGCGGTAGCCCAGCGGGCGTCATCGGCCCTGAGGTACCGCTCCACATTCTGGTCGATGGCGGTGTTCATGAACATCGCCAGGATCATCGGCGCCGGGCCGTTGATGGTCATGGACACGGACGTGTGCGGCGCGCTGAGGTCGAAGCCGGAGTACAGCTTCTTCATGTCATCCAGCGTGGCGATGTTGACGCCGGAGTTGCCGACCTTGCCGTAGATGTCCGGGCGCAGTGCCGGGTCTTCGCCGTACAGCGTGACCGAGTCGAACGCGGTGGACAGGCGCGTCGCGGCGCCGCCCTGGCTCAGGTAATGGAAGCGGCGGTTGGTTCGCTCCGGCGTACCTTCGCCGGCAAACATGCGGGTGGGATCTTCACCGCTGCGGCGGTACGGGTACACGCCACCGGTGTACGGGTAATGGCCGGGCAGGTTTTCCTTGCCGAAGAAGCCGAGCAGCTCGCCCCAGTCCTTTGACTGCGGTGGGGCGACTTTCGGAATTTTCTCGTTGCTGAGTGACAACCGATAGTTCTCGACGCGGATGACCTTGTCGCGGACTTTGTATTCGTTGACGTCGGCGGTAACCGATTCGTACAGCGCAGGCCATTCTCGCAGTTGCTGGATGGCTTCGCTGGAAAGCTCTTTTACCGCTTCGTTGTAGCGCTGGCGCAGGGTGAGCAACGAACGGTCGACGGCCAGCTCGCCTGCGGGAGTGGCATCAGCGGCCGGCGAATGCGGGTGCAGATCGGTGCTGTGATACCGGTCCAGCGCGCGCGGCAGCTTCGGATCGGCCAGCTCCTTCAGCGCTTCGTAATAGTGCTGCGCCTTGCTGGCAAACTCGGCCTGGGTGTCGATGCTGCGGTTGATCGCGCGGCCCTGCTCGGCAATCTCGGCCAGGTAGCGTGCACGGGCGCCGGGGATGAGGACGGTGGCGCGCGGTTCCTTGAGGGTGGTGTCCACTTGCGGGTTCCAGTCGCAGTTGGGGGAAGAAAAGGGGTCAGAGTCATTTTTCGACCCGGCGTCCCGATTCTTCTGTGCATCTTCGTTGGAAAAATGACTCTGACCCCTTTTCCCCTTCTCACGCATCAGCCGGCACAGGTTGACGAACATCCAGGTGACGCCGGGGTCGTTGAACTGGCTGGCGATGGTCGGGTACACCGGCACGTCGGCATCGTCGACCGTGAACGCGGTGTGGTTGCGCTTCCACTGCTTGCGCACGTCGCGCAGCGCGTCTTCGGCGCCGCGCTTGTCGAACTTGTTGAGCACGATCAGCTCGGCAAAATCGATCATGTCGATCTTCTCGAGCTGGCTGGCGGCGCCGTAATCGCTGGTCATCACGTACATCGGGAAGTCGACCAGGTCGACGATTTCCGAATCGCTCTGGCCGATACCGGCGGTTTCCACCATGACCAGATCGTAGGGCTGGCTTTTCAGGAAATTGATGCAGTCGTGCAGCACGATGTTGGTCGCCGCATGCTGGCGGCGCGTGGCCATCGAGCGCATGAACACGCGATGGCTGCGCAACGCATTCATGCGGATGCGGTCGCCCAACAATGCGCCACCGGAGCGCCGGCGCGTGGGGTCGACGGCGAGCACGGCAATGCGCATCTTCGGGAATGCGTGCAGGAAGCGCAGCAACAGCTCATCGACCACGGACGACTTGCCCGCGCCGCCGGTGCCGGTGAAACCGATGACTGGCGTGTGCCTGCCGGCCAGCGCCCACTCCTTGCGCAAGCGTCCCAGCTCGGCATCGGTCAGGTGCTGCTGTTCCAGCGCCGAGAGCATGTGGCCGATGGAGATTTCATCGTCGACATCGACCTTCGGCACGCCGCCGGTTTCCGTCTTGCGCCGCTCCGCCGCACCAGCGGCAGCGCGCGTCGTGACGTCCTCGAGCATGTGCACCAGGCCCAGCTTCATGCCGTCGTTGGGGTGGTAGATGCGCTCGACGCCGTACGCTTCCAGCTCGGCAATTTCATCCGGCGTGATGGTCCCGCCACCGCCGCCAAAGACGCGAATATGACTGGCACCGCGCTCCTTCAGCATGTCCACCATGTACTTGAAGTACTCGATGTGACCGCCCTGGTAGCTGGATAGCGCGATCGCGTCGGCGTCTTCCTGCAAGGCTGCGCGCACCACGTCTTCCACCGAGCGGTTGTGGCCCAGATGGATCACTTCCGCGCCCAGGCTCTGGATGATGCGGCGCATGATGTTGATTGCCGCGTCGTGACCATCGAACAGGCTGGCGGCGGTGACGAAGCGCAGCGGTGGTGTCTCACCCGGCGCAAGCGCGGCAGGGATATGGCTGGCGGGGGAACTCATGAGCGACTCCAGAAGCGAACGTACCTGACTGGTCGATTCTAGTGGCATCACTGTGCCGGCGCATGCCAGCCACGGAATCGGCTTCTACACGGCATGCTGTCATATACGCAGCTATCCTCCCCGGCGGACCCCGCTTATGGAGCTACCGATGCGCCTTTATTCCGCGATACCGTTCCTGCTTGCCGTCGGCCTGAGCGCCTGCGTGACGTCTCCTACGGGGCGATCACAACTGATGGTGGTGTCGGACAGCCAGATGAGCCAGATGGGGCTGACCGCGTTCAACGACATGCGCAAGCAGGGCAAGTTTGTGGAGGCACCGCGCGAGCGCGCCTACGCCACCTGCGTTGCCCAAGCGCTGGTTGCCGCGTTGCCGCCGCCATGGAATGGGCAGCAATGGGAGGTGCAAATTGTGGGCGATGACAGCGCCAACGCGTTCGCCCTGCCCGGCGGCCGCATCGGCGTGAACAAGGGCATGTTCAAGGTCGCCACCAATCAGGATCAACTGGCCGTGGTGCTTGGGCATGAACTGGCACACGTGGTGGCGCGGCACGGGGCCGAGCGCGTCTCGGACAACCTGGCCGCGCAGGCGGTGACCGCTGGCGCGTCGGCGTATGCCGGCAGCCGCGGCATGGACCCGAACCAGGTGTCCGCCTTGATGGGCACCGGCACCCAGCTCGCCGTGCTGCTGCCGTTTTCGCGCATGCAGGAAAGCGAGGCCGATACGCTGGGACAACGCTACATGGCACAAGCCGGTTTTGATCCACGCGCGGCGGCGACGCTGTGGCAGAAAATGGATCAACAAGGGGGCAGCAAGCCACCGCCGTTCCTGTCCACGCATCCTTCCTCGGGAAGTCGTGTGCAGACGCTGACGCAGCAGGCACACCAGTTGCTGCCGATGTACCAGCAAGCGCGCGCCAGTGGTCACTCACCGACGTGTCGAATGTAATGGAGCGGCGCGCTGACCAGCGAGTGTCCGGCGCATGGATGCTGCCGCATGCCGTGCGTCGATGCAGCGCGTTGATCAGTCCGGTGCTGCGCTGCCGCAGCGGTGTGCGGGCGAAGGTATTAAACTGCCCGTTTTGTCTGGCGCACGTCGGTGCGTCGTCATGGCCGCGCATCTCGCGCTCGTTTACTGCAAGCAGGCGGGTTGCTCCCCTGCTGCACTCGCCGTCGGGACCTCGGACCCGGCAAATTTCATGGAGTCACCGTCGCAATGATCTTTGAAATCATCGAAAAGACCGATCACGAAGAAGTCGTCTTTTGTCAAAACAAGGACGCCGGCCTGAAGGCCATCATCGCGATCCACAACACCGTGCTTGGCCCGGCGCTGGGCGGTCTGCGCATGTGGCCGTACAAGACCGAGCAGGAAGCGGTGAACGACGCACTGCGCCTGTCGCGCGGCATGACGTTCAAGAACGCGGTCGCCGGGCTGAACCTGGGTGGCGGCAAGGCGGTGATCATCGGCGATCCGGCCACGGACAAGTCCGAGGCGCTGTTTCGCGCATTCGGGCGTTTCGTCAACTCGTTGAACGGCCGCTACATCACCGCCGAAGACGTCGGTATCGACGTCAACGACATGGAATATGTGTTCCGCGAAACCCAATATGTCACCGGTGTGCACCAGGTGCATGGGGGCTCCGGCAACCCGTCACCGTTCACTGCGTTTGGCGCATTGCAGGGCGTCATGGCCACGCTCCACGAGAAATACGGCAACGAGGACGTGGGCAAGTACAGCTACGCCGTGCAGGGCGCCGGACACGTCGGCAGCGAGTTCATCAAGCTGCTGCGCGAACAGGGTGCCAAGGTGTTTGTCACCGACATCAACAAGGCTGCCGTACAGCGCTGCGTGGACGAGCTCGGTTGCGAAGCAGTTGACCCCGAAGCCATCTACGACGTCGACGCTGATGTGTTTTCGCCGTGCGCGCTGGGCGGCACCATCAACGAACAGACCATTGACCGGATCAAGTCCAAGATCATCTGCGGACCGGCGAACAACCAGTTGTCCACCGACGAGGTTGGCGATGAGTTGATGAAGCGCGGCGTGCTGTATGCACCTGATTACGCAGTGAATGCCGGCGGCGTAATGAACGTGTCGCTGGAGATAGACGGCTACAACCGCGAGCGCGCAATGCGCATGATGCGCACGATCTATTACAACCTGGGCCGCATCTACGAGATTGCCAGGACGCAGAACATCCCGACCTATCTGGCGGCCGACCGTCTGGCCGAAGAGCGCATCAGCGCGATCGGCAAGATCAAACTGCCGCACATGGGCAACAACGGCACGCGTTTCCAGGGCCGCATGCGCGGTCAGTAAGCTGCACCGCGTTGCAAGCAAAAAAAGCCGCCAGTTGCATGGCGGCTTTTTTGCAAGCTGAAGGCTCCTCGAGCCGGCTCCGCACCTGGCCACGGCCCGTATCAGGCGCGCGAGTCGCCACCGGCAGCGGCCCGCGAAAGCGCTACCATCATCACCTGAGACCCCAAGGAGTCATTCATGTATCCGTTTCCACTGGGCGAAGACATCGACTTGCTGCGCGACACGGTGCGCGCATTTGCCGACAAGGAAATCGCCCCGCGCGCCGACCGCATCGACCGCGACAATACCTTCCCTGCGGATCTGTGGCGCAAGTTTGGCGACATGGGTCTGCTTGGCGTCACCGTGCCGACGGAACTGGGTGGCAGCGGCATGGGCTTTCTCGCGCACATGGTGGCGATGGAGGAAATCTCGCGCGCCTCGGGTTCCGTGGGTCTCTCCTACGGCGCGCACTCCAATCTGTGCGTCAACAACATCTATCACAACGGCAGCCCGGAGCAGCAACGCAAGTACCTGCCCAAATTGTGCAGCGGCGAACACGTTGGCGCGCTGGCCATGAGTGAGCCGGGCGCCGGCTCCGACGTGGTCGGTTCCATGACCTGCAAAGCGGTGCTGAAGGGCGACGTGTGGGTCGCCAACGGCACCAAGATGTGGATCACCAACGGCCCGGATGCGAACGTGCTGCTGGTTTACATGCGCACCGCGCCGCGCACTGCCGGCAGCCGCTGCATGACGGCGTTCATCATTGAAAAGGGCATGCCCGGTTTCCACACCGCGCAAAAGCTCGACAAGCTTGGCATGCGTGGTTCGAACACCTGCGAGCTGGTGTTCGAGGACTGCGAAATCCCCGCCGAGAACATCGTCGGCGAGGTCAATGAAGGCGTGCGCGTATTGATGAACGGGCTGGATACCGAGCGCCTGGTGCTGTCCGGCGGGCCGATCGGACTGATGCAGGCGGCACTCGACATCACCTTGCCGTACGTGCGCGAGCGCAAGCAGTTCAACGCCCCGATCGGTACGTTTGAAATCATGCAGGGCAAAATCGCCGACATGTACACCGCGCTGCAGTCCTCGCGCGGGTTTGCCTACATGGTGGCGCAGCAGTTCGACCAAGGCGTGAAATCACGCGTCGATCCAGCGGCGTGCCTGCTCAACGCCTCGACCAACGCGGTGAAGGTGACGCTGGAAGCCATCCAGTCGCTCGGCGGCAACGGCTACATCAACGACTTCCCCACCGGGCGCCTGCTGCGCGACGCCAAGCTGTACGAGATCGGTGCCGGCACCAACGAGATCCGCCGCATGCTGATCGGCCGCGAGTTGTTTCACGGCAAGGTGTAAACACGGCCTGACGAGTGACGCGGGCCAGCCAGTCCGCGCCGGCACTGGCCTCCCCGCTCACGTCTCAAGCCACCACGGCGGGCACTGCCCCCGTATGCGCGTCGTCCAGAGCAAGCTGGATCAGAACGCCCAACGGAAGTTTGCGGTGGCCGTCCGGGCATGCTGACGCTGGCTGACATATTGGTCGTAGCCCACCTGCAGGCTGGCGCGTGGTGTCAACTTCCAGTCCAGCGCGGTGCCCACGACGCCACCGTAACGTGACAGGCCAATGCCGCCGATCGGCGCAAACTGGTTGATGCCACTGAAGCTGGCGTCAAACACTTCGCCGCGCAAACCGAACGATTGCTGCCAGGCCATGCGTCCCTGAAGGCTCAGCGTGCCGCCATTGGGCAGCGTCCAGTCATGTGCGGCGCGCACGCCGACACCGGCCTGCCAGCGTGCGGTGGTCTGGGCCCCGGCCTTCAGGCCGAAGCCATTGCCGCCGGACTCGTCAAAGCCGCTGCGATTGATCTGCGCGTACTGCAAGCTCATGTATGGGGTAATCCGGGTGTGCCCGAGCGCCAGCCGGTAACCACTTTCGCCATACGCCACACCGTAGCGCCCGGTGCTGTTGCTGGCGACCCCGGAATACTGGTTGCCGAGCTGGATCTGGCGCCGCATGGTTTCGCGGTAATCACCCACGCCGAAGCGACCCATGGTGTACCACTGACCGCGCACCACGCCGCCGTAAAGCATGCCCTCGGAAGCATGACTGCGGCCTTGATCCGCACTCTCGGCCAGGCGACCCAGGCCCTCGGTGCGGCTCAATGCATAACCGGCAATGCCGTTCGTGCCAACGCGGTAATCCTGGCCAACCAGCCAGCCGTCGAGGTCGAAGCCCACATTGTTGTAACCGCTGCGGGCCATGCCGCCGTGATAGCCGAGGTTTTGCGCCCAGCCACCAATCTGCGGGGCATCCATCAGCGCGTCAAAGCGGCTGGACAACGCCCGCGTGCCGGCATCAATGGCTTCGAACGTCATTGCCGCGCTGGCCGCGTGCAGTTGCCCAGACAAGCTGTCCAGCGATTGCTGTACGGTGCCGACGCTGGTCGAGTGCTGCAGGTTCGCTGCCCCCTGGATGAAACCAGCGCCAACCGGTGCGCCCGCCGAGGCACCGGGTGCGCCCAGTTGCGTATTGATCAGCGCAAACGCGCCATCAACGCGCTGCGCCGCACCCCACGATGCCGGCGTGTAGACCATGCCTTGCACTGCCGTAGCCTGGACCTGGGACACGTTCAGCCAGGCGCTGTTCGGGTCGTAGTTCAGCGTTGCCGTCAGCAGCGTTACATTGTCGGCCTTGTTCAAACCACTGAACGTGCCGGTCAGGCCCTGCGCCGCATTGAGGACTTCGGTGTGTGTGTTGGCCACGTAACCGTTGTTGATCCCGGTGACGTACAGGTCACCGCCAGTCAGCGTGGCCGTGCCGGTGACGCGCAACTCCGAGCCCAGGGATAGGGCCAACCGGCCATTGCCCGACTGCGTGTAATTGCCGCTGATGGTGGTGTCGGAGCTGCCGACGCCGAGCACGCCGACATTGGTCACATTACCCGTCACGCTCGACGCGCCATTCAACGTCCCGGCACTAGCAATGCTGGCGCCGCCAGCCAGCGACGACGCAACCAGCGTGCCAGCCTGCACCTGGGTCAGGCCGGTAAACGTCGACGGCTGGCTCAAGATCAATGTGCCCGTGCCCTGCTTGATCAGCCCGCCGGCACCAGAGATCGGATTGTTCCAGCTTGAGCTGCCGGTGAAATTGACCGTGACATCGCCCCAGTTGAACTGCATCGGTCCATTGACGGCCCTGCCCACGTCGAGCTCACCGTAACCGAACACCGGATCCACACCGGGCGCGCCCAGGTCATCGGCCGTGCCCAGCAGCGTCTGCCGCACCAGGTCATTGTTGAAGTACGGGTACGCCTCCCAGACCAGCGCGGCTGCGCCGGATACTTGCGGCGTGGCCAGCGACGTACCCCTGACAATGAAGTACGACATGCTCGACACGGTATCGTCCTTGCCGCTGACGATGACGTCACCGGGTGCGGCCAGGCAGTAATTTGCGGCAATCCCGCAGGCATTGGAGTAGCTGGCCAGAACGGTCGGGTTATTGCTGTCGACGGCCACGACGGTGAGCCAGCCTTTTTCCAGATCGGGCGCGCGCGAGGGCAACGCGGCGACGTCACTTGGGTTGGCCTCGCTACTGTTGCCCGCGGCAAACACCACGATCCCGCCCCAGTTGTTGATGAACGGGCTGTAGGCGTCGTGAAAGCTCCGTGTGGTGGCAGTGGAACTGGCGTCCCAATACAAGCCACCCCACGAGTTGTTCATGATCTTGACGCCATTGGCGATCAAGTCATTGTTGATCGCCCCCAGCGGATCCGCACTGTTGACCCGGTTGCCTTGACCTGAACCATCGTCTTTGGGTTCCACATCACTGATGATGCGTGCGGAAACCAGGGTCGCGCCCGGGGCGATGCCACCAGCGAATCTCTGCACCGGGACGCCGGCAGCAATTTCCGATACCCACGTCCCATGCCCCACCACGTCATCAACATTGAGGTTGTTCGTCGCCCGATCGATGTAGATCAGTTCTTTCACAACCCGTCCGGCCAATGCCGGGTGATTGCGCATGATTCCGCTGTCCACCACGCCAATGACCATCCCCTTGCCAGTGAAACCCTGGTCGTGCGCGGCGTAGGTATTGGTGATGGACAACTGCGCATCAAACGGCGGCTGAGGCGCTGGTGGCGGTGGCGGCGGTGGTGGAGCTGGCGGCGGGATCGGTGCGGACGGTGCCGGCCTGACATTTCCGCCACCCCCGCCACAGGCAGCCAGGCCCAACGCTATCGCGACGCACAACGTCACCTGACGGAGCAGGAGTTGCGAATGCAAGATCTTCAACATTATGTGATGCCCCGGGCGTGTCCACTTCGGCGATCTGCGGCAGCGATAATTCGTCGTCGCCGGATTCATCTTCGCACAACAAAAATGCAATGAAACGCCTTTCTGTCGGCACTGTGACGCCGGCCCCAGCGATTTGCCGTGATTGAGCTGTCCAGCGATAATCCACGGATTGCTTGCGGGGCGACTCGCCCTGTGGCGTTTACGCGGAGCCATCATGTCGGATGTCAGCATTGTCATTGCCGGAGCCAAGCGCACGGCCATCGGTTCGTTCCTCGGCCAATTCACCGGCGTGCCATCGCCAGAGTTGGGTGCCACCGCGCTGCGTGCAGCGCTGGAGCAGTCCGGTGTACCTGCCGCTGAGGTCACCGAGGTCATCATGGGCTGCGTGCTGTCCGCCAACCTCGGGCAGGCCCCTGCGCGCCAGGCATCGTTTGCCGCCGGCCTGCCAGCCGCTGTAGGCGCCACCACCATCAACAAGGTATGCGGCTCGGGCATGAAGGCGATCATGCTCGGCCATGACTTGATCAAGGCCGGCTCGGCCACGGTCGTGCTGGCAGGCGGCATGGAGTCGATGACCAACGCGCCGCACATGGTCAACGCGCGCAGCGGCATCCGCTACGGTGATGGCAAGCTGGTTGATCACATGGCGTGGGACGGCCTGACCAATCCGTACGACGGCAAGGCCATGGGTGTATTTGGCGAGTTGTGTGCCGACAAGTACCACTTCACACGCGAAGAGCAGGACGCGTTTTCAATTGAATCGGTGACCCGCGCCAAGGCCGCGCAGCAAAGCGGCGCCTTCGCTGACGAAATCGTCCCGGTGACCGTTCACGGCCGCAAGGGCGACGTGCAGGTGGATACCGATGAACAGCCCGGTCGTTCCAATATCGAGAAAGTCCCAAGTTTGAAACCGGCGTTCCGCAAGGACAACGGCACGATCACCGCAGCCAGTTCGTCGAGCATCTCCGATGGCGCCGCTGCGGTCGTGCTGATGAGCGCCGAGGATGCAAAGGCACGTGGCATCGAACCACTGGCTCGCATCGTCGCGCACGCCACCCACTCGCAAACCCCGGAATGGTTCACTACTGCTCCGGTAGGCGCGATCCAGAAAGTGCTGGAAAAGGCCGGCTGGAAGGTCGCCGACGTTGACCTGTTCGAAATCAACGAGGCTTTCGCGGTGGTGGCGATGGCGCCGATGCGCGAACTCGGTATTCCGCACGACAAGCTCAACGTCAACGGTGGTGCCTGCGCGTTGGGTCATCCGATCGGTGCCAGCGGCGCGCGCCTGGTGGTCACTCTGATCAACGCCCTGCGCACCCGCGGCAAGAAGCGCGGGATAGCCACACTTTGCATCGGTGGCGGCGAAGCTACAGCGATTGCGCTAGAATGTGGGGCTTGAGCCGGGGGCCGAATTGAACATTGCGGGCGGCACTTTTCCGACAGCCGGCCAAACCTGCACACAGCAGACGTCATAGTTGCAGAGGCATCGTTTCACGAAAGTACTAAATGCTCCGCAAACGTTTCATTCCAAATAAACAGCCAAACCGGCATTCCACGGCAAAGGAGATTCACCATGAAGTTTACGCGTACCCTACTCGCCTCGGCGCTCGTTGCACTACTGGCTGCTTGCAGCAATGGCGCGCAGGACGCTCAGCCAGCCGCTGACACTGCTGCACAGCCAGCCGAAGCTGCAACTGCAACTGCTATGGCAACGGCTGCCACGGCGATGACACCTGCTGCCGCGTCAACAGTTGCTGCAGCTCCAGAAGGCATGAACTGGTTCGGTGGTCCGATCTACACCGGTGAGCCAGCATTGGCGGCAACCGCCGCGTTGATCAAGGCCGGTGGTGGTGCTGACAACTTCAGCTTCCAGACCGCGCTGGTGTCGATGTTGGGCGAAGAGACAGTCAACGCCGAAGTGGCCAAATTGACCAAGCAGTACGGCGCTGAGGAAGTGAAAGGCTTTGTGGATGGCATGACCTTCGCGGTCAAATCCGCGATCAAGCAAGTGACCGATGCGGGTATCACTCTGCCCGAAGCACCGGCCGACTTGAAGGGCGCTGACCTTGCCAAGGCTCTGGTCAAGGCTGGCACTGCGCCGGACGGTACGTTCTGGGCTGGCTACATGTTCGACCAGGCTTTGTCGAACAAGATCCACGTGGCAGTGATGGTGGATATCGACCAGGCTGTCGGTCATGCCGCTGACGAGAGCACCCACAAGATCCTCAACCAGGCCATGTTTGACGTGGCACAGGCGTTGGGCATGAAGGACGTCAAGCTCGCTCCGCTGCACTGATTGTTGCAACGCTCTGGATAATTTGAGAAACCGGTTATCCGGCGCACGGCGTGGATCGATCCAATCGATCCACGCCGTGTTTGCATGAGGGATCGCACCACGTCTTCACAAGGTCGCGGCAACCGCCAGGACGGGCCAATGGCCACTCGCAACTCGCGCGAACATCTTTGAAGCCATCGCGGCTGACGCTGGACTTCGGCGTTCGACAACGGGTCTTCAGGACGTCACGAACTGCGCGGTGAGGGCCGTGGCAGGCGCAACTTGTCGACTGTTCGACAACAATGCCGACCGGGAACTTGTGCGCTCTCCACGCAACGCGGCCAAGCGCACTTCACCCTGCCAGGAAATACCCCGATCGCGGCCAGATCGCGCCGCGTGCGTCAGCGGCAGGTCCCATGGAAAGCTGCGAAGCACGCGGGTTGAAAGCGTGCGCGCGGACTGCAGGTTCTCCTACCTTGCTGACAATGCGCTAAACAGCTTCATAACGCACACTGAAGACGATGGCGAAAAATGTGGCACCTCCACAAGGAAAGCGCTAATAATGCACGGCCATACGGCAATCCACGGCAAAGGAGATTCACCATGAAGTTTACGCGTACCCTACTCGCCTCCGCGCTCGTCGCGCTGTTGGCGGCCTGCAGCAATGGCGCGCAGGATTCCGCGCAGGACGCTCAGAAGTCTGCTGACACAGCTCAGCAGGCTGCTGACACCGCGCAGCAAGCTGCGGCCACGGCTCCGACCACAGAGGCAACCCAGGCTGCTGATCAGGCCAAGACCGCTGCAGATGCAGCCGGCCAGGCTGCCGATCAGGCTCAGCAGGCTGCCGGCGCTGCATCCACGGCGGCTGCTCCTACTGACGCGGCTGTTGAGTCTGCGACCGACGCTGCTTCCAACGCAGCCGATGCCGCCAGCAAGGCTGCCGACGCTGCGAAAGACGCCGCGTCCAACGCGAAAGATGCTGCAAAGGATGCCAACAAGGGCCATTGATCGCTCTTGCACGTTCCAAAAAAAAACGGCCGCCTCGTGCGGCCGTTTTTTTGTCTGCGATTCGCGTCATTTCGGTTGATCGGGACAGCCGGCTATCATCCTTGGTCTTGGTCGCGATCGTGACTTTACGCATGCGACCATCAAGCCTGCCCCATACCCCCTCGCCAGCATCAATGAGCCCGTACCAATGAGCATGATTGTCACGCAGATCGACCCGCGTTCACCCGAGTTCCAGGCAGCCAGCACACATCTGCGCGCTTTGGTGGAAGACCTGCAGCGTGAGTTGCTGCACAGTGCCGCGGGCGGTGGCACCAAGGCGCGCGAGAAACACATTGCCCGCGACAAACTGCTGCCGCGCGAGCGGGTCCGCGCATTGCTCGATCCGGGCTCTCCATTTCTGGAATTGTCTGCGCTGGCCGCCCACGGCATGTACGACGACATGGCGCCGGGTGCCGGATTGATCACCGGCATCGGCCGGGTCAACGGCAGCGAAGTACTGGTGGTGGCCAATGACGCCACGGTCAAGGGCGGCACCTACTTTCCGATGACCGTGAAGAAGCATCTGCGCGCACAGGAAGTGGCGTTGGAAAATCACTTGCCGTGCATCTACCTGGTGGACTCCGGTGGCGCGTTCCTGCCGCTGCAGGACGAGGTGTTTCCGGACAAGGAACACTTCGGGCGGATTTTCTACAACCAGGCGCGCATGTCGGCGCTGAACATTCCGCAGATTGCCGTGGTCATGGGGTCGTGCACCGCTGGCGGTGCCTACGTGCCGGCGATGAGCGACGAAACCATCATCGTGCGTGGCAACGGCACGATCTTTCTGGGCGGACCGCCGCTGGTCAAGGCCGCCACCGGAGAAGTCGTCGACGCGCAAACCCTCGGCGGCGCTGAAGTACATGCGACGATGTCCGGCGTCGCGGACCATTACGCCGAAAACGACGCACACGCGCTGTCCATTGCCCGCGATATCGTTGGCAGCCTCAACCGGCACAAGGTCATGCCGCTGGCGCTGCGCGAACCCGTTGAACCGAAATATCCGGCGCATGAACTGTACGGCGTGATTCCGCAGGATACGCGCCGCCCGTTTGATATTCGCGAAGTCATTGCGCGTATCGTCGACGGCTCGGAATTGCACGAATTCAAGGCGCGTTACGGCAAGACCCTGGTCACCGGCTTCGCGCACATTCATGGCTACCCGGTGGGCATCATTGCCAACAACGGCATCCTGTTTGCCGAAAGTGCGCTCAAGGGCACGCACTTCATCGAGTTGTGCAACCAGCGCAACATACCGCTGGTGTTTCTGCAGAACATCACCGGGTTCATGGTCGGCAAAAAATACGAGCAGGCCGGGATTGCCAAAGACGGTGCCAAGATGGTGACCGCCGTGGCGTGTTCGCATGTACCGAAATTCACCGTGGTAATCGGCGGCAGCTTCGGCGCTGGCAACTACGCAATGTGCGGCCGCGCGTACGGCGCCCGCTTTCTGTGGATGTGGCCAAACGCGCGCATTTCCGTGATGGGCGGCGAGCAGGCCGCCTCCGTTCTGGCCACCGTCAAGCGCGACGGGATCGAGGCACGCGGTGGTCAATGGTCTGCGGCCGAGGAAGAAGCCTTCAAGGCCCCGCTGCGCGAGCAATACGAACGTCAGGGTCATCCGTATTACGCCAGTGCCCGGCTGTGGGACGACGGCATCATCGACCCCGCCGACACCCGCCGGGTACTGGGTCTGGCCATCTCGGCCTCGATGAATGCACCCATCGAGCCACAGCGCTACGGCGTGTTCCGCATGTAGCGCCTGGGCCCCTGCTCAGAAGAATTCGTATTCGAGCTGGAAGCGCACGGTGAGGCCCGGCGTTGCTTGGGTCAGTCCAGCCAGCACGGCCGCGTTGTAAACGAACTTGCGTCCGCCACCCAGCGAGGCCTGGCCAAACAACGCCGGTCCGAAATTCAATTTTTCAGAGTGCACATGCTGTGTGTCGCCGAGGCTGCCAAAGCCCTGCACGCCGGGCTGGAACAGGTCATTGGAGCCATGCCAGCGCCACTGCATGGCGTAGGACAGCTCAGTGCGGATTGGATCTTCCCCCGGCAGGCGCGTGTCCAGGCGGCGGCCCAGCAGCACATTGAGGTTGAACTGCGAGCGGCCGATTTCCTTCTGCAGCATCGGACCGATTTCGACGCTGTTGGTGCGCTCGAGCCGGTTGTAGGCGTACTCGGCAAACAGGCCCACATCCATCCAGTGACGACCGTGCTCGGTCAGCTGGATGACGTTCTCCCATTCCAGTTCCTCCACCCGTGCCGACTCACCGGGCGCGCGCGAATATTCGGCGGCTACTTCAGTGAACCAGCGCGGCGCGATGCCGTAGCCGACCGAAACCACCATCGCCTGCTCGCCGTCGTCGCGCTGGGCCCAATCCTGCATGCCGCCGCGCAACTCGAACTCCCACTCGTGGTAGCTGACAATCGGGGTGTAGACGGTGCGGGCTGGACCGGCAAATGCGGCCGACATGGACACGGCAGACAACAGCCCAGCGGCCAGGACCAGTCCCCGGCGGGGTAGTTTGTTCAACATGGATGCGTTCCTTGGAAAATGTTGCACCGAGAGCCCGGGCAACGGCATGAAGATTGTTCGATCAGTAGCTCGGGTCCGCGGCCGGAGTCTGGACGGCGCGCCGGTTTGCCGGCGCGTTCAGCAGCCGCATGCCACCCAGCAACAACGTCACCACCCCCAGGTAGAACACCAGCATGATTCCCGACGGCCGCGCGTCGTAGCCAATCAGGATGTGCAAGGCCTCGCCCGCAATGGAGCCGTTTGTCAGCAGCCACGAGCTGTCCCACAACGGGTCAACCAGAGCCGGTAACAGATCGGCCTGTACCAGATAGCGCGCGGCCGAGGATGCCAAGCCTGCGGCCAGCAATACCAGCAAGCCGTTGGTTGCCGTGAAAAAATGCCGCAGAGGAATCCGCAACAGCCCGAAGTAAAGCGCGAAACCCGTTGCCACGCCGGCCACCACGCCCAACGCCAGGCCCTCGAATGCGTCGCTGGCGCCGCCAGCGACCATGCCATACAGGAACAGCACGACCTCCGAACCTTCGCGCAGCACTGCCAGTGCCACCACCAGCAACAGCATCATCAGGGAACTGGAGCCACTGTGAACCGCGCCGCCCAGAGCCTTCATCTGCGTGGCCAGCGCGCGTCCATGGCTGGACATCCACAACACATGCCACCCGATCATCAGCACCGCGGCAAACAGCACACAGGCGTTGAACACCTCCTGCCCCACGCCACTGAAAGCACCCGCCACCGCGCCAGCGAACGCAGCCACCAGCAAGGCGCCCAGCACGCCGAGCGCCAGTCCGCCACTGACGAACAGGCCGCGGCGCGCCACGCCGCGAGTTGCTGCGCAGACGATGGTGACGATCAGCGCAGCTTCCAGCACCTCCCGAAAAACCAGCAAGGCAATACCGGGCATGGACCTACTCCACCACCAGCACGCCTTGCGCGGTGTCCTGATGGAAATCGCCGAAGAACTTGTAGCGCCCCGGCGCCAACGGACCGACGTAAATCTGTGCGGTGCTGTGCGGCAGAATGATTTTCTCGCGATTGAACTCGTTGCTCTCGAATTCTTCGGGGGTGGAGTCGCGATTCTCCACCAGCAACTTGAACTTCACGCCCGCTGACACTTTCAGCTCTACTGGCTCGTAGCGGTGGTCGCTGATTACCAGTTGGTATTCCGGCACGTCAGCCGCCTGCACCGCGAACGTCGCCAACGCCAGAGCGGCAATCATCAGAACTCGTCGCATTCAAATAGCCCCCTGAAAAGACGGTGCATGATAATCATTATCGTTACCATTCGCAAGCTCCACCGCTTCTGACAGCCAGTTCAAAAGGCATCTGCGGCGTCGCGCACGGCAGCGCCATGGAGCATTTCGCAGGGGTGGCGGCCGAGCATGTCAGACACCGTTCCCCGCGGGGCTTGTTTGCGCGAATTGCCCGGGCGCAAGGTTGGTGCCCCATCCACGCAAGGACGAATCGACATGGCTATGCAAGTAAGCATCGCGTGTGCGCGCTCTGCCTGATGACGACAGCCATGGCGGCGGTCGCGGCCCCAACCGCCAACCAGACACCCGTTCGCGATTCCGAAGTCAGGCAAGGCAGCCTTCCAGAGTATGTTTCCGGGACGCCCGAGAGCAATGGTCGCCCCGGCCCGTATGACGCCAGTGCGGTTGTCGGACGACGTCAGCATCGAACCTGCCGACACCCGCCGGATACTGGGTCTGGCGATCTCCGCGGCAATGAACGCACCGATCGAGCCGCAGTGCTTCGGCGTATCCCGCATGTGAGTCGCGGCCCACCGAACACAGGCCGGTGTGCCCGCTGGCGGCATGGGTTCCTTCGGGTGTAGCGTTGGGTTACCACTTCCAGGATGGCTGTGATGAACCAGAGAATGGCTTGGGCACTGTGTGTGTTCTGCATCTCGTCAGGTTTGGTGATGCCGGCGGCTGCGCAGCCCGGCAACCCGCCGTCCGCCGAGGGAGCCCCAGCGTTCACTGAGCCACTGCCGGCCTACCATCCGGGCACGCCAGAAGCCGAGGGAAGGCCTGGCCAGTACTACTTTGGCATTGGCGCGAAGGCGTTCACCCATCGCGACTACTCATACGCGATCAACATGTACCAGGTTGCCGCATCGTGGGCGTACAAGCCGGCTGAGTACAATCTCGGCGTGATGTATGCCCGCGGACAGGGCATACCTGTTGACCTGCCGCGTGCCATGGCGTGGATGACGCTGGCCGCGGAACGCGGAAATTCCGACTATACGCGGGCGCGGAATGTCGTTCGCGCCAGCCTGACACCCGAACAGGTTGCCGAGGCGGAAACCATCGTGCAGGAGTTGACTCCGCGTTACGGTGACAAGGTGGCTTTGCGCCGCGCCAAGAACCGTTGGGCTCAGGTGCGCTCGTCCATGACCGGATCGCGCGTGGGCAGCATGTCCAGCGCCATGGTCTCCAGTGCGCCCACGCCGCACCCGGCGACACCCAACCCCGGGTTTTCAATCGGCGCGGTGGTCGCCACGAATGGGGCAGATGCGACCGGCGGGCAGAATTCCGATGGCGCGGAGTCGTATCAACAATTGACCGCCAGCGACAACCCTTACGACCGGAACTTCAATACGGTGACGGGCACCGCGACCGTCGGTCCCCTGACCCCGGTAACTGCTGCTGAAGCCACCGACTCGACAAAGCCGAAGCCGTCGGACACCGGGAGCCATCCTGACCCATAAGCACGAATCGCGATGCAAGGACCTGGCCGGTTTGCCACGGACCAGCGCGCACGAGCGGGCTCAGTTACCCGAATTGGCTGTTCCCGCCAGCACCGCGGTCGCAGAGGTAGCGGCGCGCGGTTGCCCGGTGCCGTGACCAAGCCAGCGTGTGCCCATCCATAGCAGTGCCAGGGTGATAACGTAAAATACCATCTGCATGCCTGCCGGCCGCGCGTCGTAGCCGACCAGGATGTGCGCCGTCTGACCAACCAGTGAATTGTTGCCGAGCAACCACGAGGTATCCCACAACTGGTTGCCCCACGCCGGCAGCAAGTTGGCCTGGATCAGGAAACGCGAGGCCGTGGATGCCAGACCGGCGGCCAGCAACACCAGCATCCAGTTGGTGGCGGTAAAGAAGTAACGCACGGGAATGCGCAACAAGCCGAAATACAACGCAAAACCGAGCGCAGTACCCGCCAGGATGCCGATGGCCAAGCCGGGTATCAACCCACCGGCGCCACCGGCCAGCATGCCGGTGAGAAACAACACGACTTCCGAACCCTCACGCAAGACTGCCAGCGCGACCACCGCCAGCAACAATGCCAATGAACTGCTGCCTGTCTGCACCGCCCCGCCGAGCGTTTTCATCTGCCGCGCCATCTCGCGACCGTGGCTGGACATCCAGATCACATGCCAGCCAATCATCACCACCGCCGCCAGCAGCACGGTGGCGTTGAACAGCTCCTGGCCGACGCCACTGAGTGCTTGCGATATGGCTCCGGCAAATGCCGCAACCACCAGCGCGCCAACGACGCCCAGCGTGATCCCGCCCCCGATGAACACGCCGCGCCGCGCTACCCCACGGGTCGCTGCGGCCACCACGGTGACAATCAGTGCGGCCTCGAGCACCTCACGAAAAACCAGTAACGCAATACCCCACATGGCAACTACTCCACGACCAGCGTGCCCTGTGCTGTGGGCTGATGAAATTCACCGTAGAAACCGTAGCGACCAGGCTTCAACGGACCAACGAATATGCTTGTGCGGCTGTTCGGCATGACGATCTTCTCCGCCGGGAAATCGGTGCTCTCGAATTCTTCCGGCGTCGGATCCTGGTTGATCACCTCGAGTTTCACCCGGGTGTTCGCCGGAATCTTCAGCTCGTCGGGCACATAGCGATGGTTTTTCAGCACCAAGGTATACGTCGGCACATCAGCCGCGACCGCAACCAGTGGCAACACCAACACCATCAGCAAGGGCAAAGCGAACTTCATGAGCAACATCCGCGCAGTAATTCGCCTGAATGATAGTCATTCTCACGAACCGTCACAAGCCACGCCATTTGCCCCGGTTCAGGCTTGCGTGTCGCTGCCGCGCAAGCGGATATCGTCAGGCACCATGTCCACCCGATCCGCGCCAGCCTCACGCGTGGACTCGAAGAAGCGCTGCACGTGCTGACACACTTCCATGGTGTTTTCCCGCGCCAACGCAGAAACCAGAAACCACGGCGCGGTCCAGCCCAGATCGGCAATGAGTTTCCTGGCGGTGGCGTCGCGTTCTTCGGGAGCGAGCATGTCCGCCTTGTTCAGCACCAGCCAGCGCGGACGCTGCAGCAGCTCCGGGTTGAACTTTTCCAGCTCATGTTCGATCGCGCGCACCTGGGCGACGGCATCGCTGCCATCCAGCGGTGCAATATCCACCAGATGCAGCAGCAAGCTGGTGCGCGCAACATGACGCAGAAACTGGATACCGAGCCCCGTGCCTTCGGCAGCGCCCTCGATCAAGCCCGGAATATCGGCGATGACAAAGCTTTGATCACTGCCCAGGCGCACGACGCCAAGATACGGATGCAGCGTCGTGAACGGATAATCCGCCACCCGCGGTGTCGCCGCAGAAACGGCGCGAATGAACGTGGACTTGCCGGCATTGGGAAAGCCGAGCAGACCAACGTCGGCCAAAACGCGCAGCTCCATCCGCAACTGGCGCAAGTCACCGGGTGTGCCCGGAGTGGCCTTGCGCGGTGCGCGATTGACAGACGTCTTGAAATGGATGTTGCCCAGGCCACCCTTGCCGCCTTTGGCCACCAACATGCGCTGGCCGTCGCGGACGAGGTCGCCGATCATTTCATCAGTATCGACATTGGTGATGACGGTACCAATGGGTACACGAATCGTCGTGTCCTCTCCACCCTTTCCATACATCTGGCTGCCCATGCCGTTCTGGCCGCGTTGGGCCTTGAATTGGCGCTGATGGCGGAAATCGACGAGCGTATTCAAGCCTTCATCGGCCACCAGCCAGATCGACCCGCCATCGCCACCATCACCGCCGTCGGGGCCGCCCAACGGAATGAATTTCTCGCGGCGGAAGCTGACGCAGCCATTGCCGCCATCGCCCGCCTGGACCGTAATACTGGCTTCGTCGACAAATTTCATGGGCTGGGAACCAGTTGGGTGGGAAAACGGAAATCCATGCAGCGCAAACTGCAACAGCGTCCCGGAGTAGGGTCGGCATGACCGCAAGCGACTCTGCCCGGCACGGATTGGCCAACGCCAGAAAACAAAAGCCCCGCCGGGGCGGGGCCTTCGTCATCGCACCGCGTACAACTTACGCCGGCACGACATCGACAAAACGCCGACTCTTGTCGCCGCGAATCTTGAACTGCACGGTACCATCGACCAGTGCAAACAACGTGTGATCACGTCCCAGGCCCACGCCGGTGCCCGGATGGAACTGCGTGCCGCGCTGACGCACGATGATGTTGCCGGCCGAGATGGCCTGACCGCCATACATCTTGACGCCGAGATATTTCGGGTTCGAATCGCGACCGTTGCGGCTGGAACCTACGCCCTTCTTGTGTGCCATGACTTAAGTGCTCCAGATGCTCAGGCGTTGATGCCCGTGATTTCGATTTCAGTAAAGTGCTGCCGATGACCCTGTTGACGCTTGTAGTGCTTGCGGCGGCGGAATTTGATGATGCGGATCTTGTCTGCGCGACCGTGCTGACGCACCGTGGCACTGACTGTCGCCCCTTCCACCAGCGGCGCGCCCACCACAATCGACTCGCCCGTACCTACCAGCAGCACCTGGTCAAAGCTGATCGTGGCGCCTTCTTCGGCGACCAGCAGCTCTACCCGCAACACGTCTCCCTGTTGCACGCGATACTGCTTGCCACCAGTCTTGATGACTGCATAACTCATGTCCACGCCCTTCTGTAGTTATTCTCTTGGGTATCGCCAAGACCAGACACAGTCTGACGAACCGGGGATTGTAGTGATTTTGACCCCTTTCGGTCAAATCCCCGCCAGAGCGAAAAGTCAAGCGCCGCCGCTCGTGTGCCGTGGACGCTAGTCGGTACGGCCGCTGACATCCTGCAACGTGGCCCTTGGCACGCGCCCGGGGCAATGAAAACGCCTTGGTATAATGGGCGATTCACCCCATATCCGAGCGCCATGGACACCATCAAAATTCGCGGCGCACGCACCCACAACCTCAAGAACATTGACATCGATCTGCCGCGCGACAAGCTGATTGTGATCACCGGCCTGTCCGGTTCCGGCAAATCCTCTCTCGCGTTCGATACGATTTACGCGGAAGGCCAGCGTCGCTACGTCGAGTCGTTGTCGGCGTATGCCCGGCAGTTTCTGTCGGTGATGGAAAAGCCAGACGTCGATCACATCGAAGGCTTGTCGCCAGCGATCTCGATTGAACAAAAGTCGACTTCGCACAATCCACGCTCCACCGTGGGCACGATCACCGAGATCTACGATTATCTGCGCCTGCTGTATGCACGGGTCGGAACGCCACGCTGCCCCGATCATGGCACCCCGCTGCAGGCGCAGACTGTCAGCCAGATGGTCGATGCCGTCCTCGCGCTGGACCCGGAGCGTCGTTACATGTTGCTTGCACCCGTCGTGCGTGAGCGCAAAGGCGAGCACGTGCAAATCATCGACCAACTGCGTGCGCAGGGCTTTGTGCGCGCACGCATTGATGGCGCGGTGTACGACCTTGACGCGGTGCCGCCACTGATGCTGCGGCAGAAGCACACCATCGAAGCGGTGATTGACCGCTTCCGTCCACGCGAGGACATTCGCCAGCGCGTGGCCGAATCGCTGGAAACTGCACTACGCATGGGTGACGGCCTGGTGATCGTGGTGGACATGAACGACTCGTCGGTCGCCGAGCAACTGCTGTCATCACGCTTTTCGTGCCCGATCTGCGACTACTCGCTGCCCGAGCTGGAGCCGCGCCTGTTCTCGTTCAACTCCCCGGTGGGCGCGTGCCCGACCTGCGATGGCCTGGGCGTCAACGAGGTGTTTGATCCCGCGCGCGTTATCGCGCATCCGCAAATGCCGCTGTCCGGTGGCGCCGTGCGCGGCTGGGACCGGCGCAACCCGCATTACTATCGCATGCTGCTGTCTCTGGCCAAACACTATGGCTTCGACGCGGACATTCGTTGGTGTGATCTTCCCGCGGACGTCCAGGCGGCGATCCTGTACGGCAGTGGCAAGCAGAAGATCGCGTTTCGTTACCTCACCGAACGCGGCGGCGAAGTCACCCGCGAGCACGCGTTTGAAGGCATCCTGCCGAACCTGGAACGGCGCTACAAGGAAACCGAATCCGCTGCCGTGCGCGAAGAGCTGGCCAAGTACATCAGCGAGCAACCGTGCGCGACCTGTCACGGTGAACGGCTGAATCGTTCCGCACGTAACGTGTTCGTTACCGATGTCGCGCTACCGACGCTGACTGCGCGTTCAATCGAAGACACCATCGCATTTTTCGCAACGCTGACGCTGCCGGGCTGGCGCGGCGAGGTCGCCGCGAAGATCGTCAAGGAAATCCGCGAGCGGCTGATCTTTCTCAACGATGTAGGGCTGAATTACCTCACGTTGAATCGGCACGCCGAGACACTGTCCGGCGGCGAGGCGCAACGGATTCGCCTTGCGTCGCAGATCGGTGCCGGGTTGGTCGGGGTGATGTACGTGCTCGATGAGCCGTCCATCGGACTGCATCAGCGCGACAACGCGCGCCTGCTCGGCACGCTCATCCGGTTGCGTGATCTGGGCAACACGGTGATTGTGGTGGAACACGACGAAGACGCCATTCGCAGTGCCGACCATGTCGTCGACATTGGCCCAGGCGCGGGAGTGCACGGTGGCGAGGTCGTCGCCCAGGGCAGTGTGCAGGACATCCTTGACGCACCTCGGTCCATCACCGGACAGTTCCTGTCCGGCGTGCGCGAGATCGAGGTGCCAAAGCTGCGGCGCGAGCCTGCGGATGACGCATCGTGGCTGCGTATCAAGGGCGCCAGCGGCAACAATCTGCAACACATTGATGCGGCCTTCCCGGTTGGCCTGTTCGTTTGCGTCACGGGCGTGTCCGGCTCGGGCAAGTCCACGTTGATTAATGACACGTTGTATCGACTCGCAGCGGCCGAACTGAACGGCGCGACCACAGAGCCGGCGCCCTACGACGCAGTCAGCGGTCTGACGTTGTTCGACAAGGTGGTTGAAATCAACCAGGCGCCAATCGGGCGCACGCCACGCTCCAACGCGGCGACCTACACCGGTCTGTTCACTCCGTTGCGCGAAATGTTTGCGCAGGTCCCGGAAGCCCGAGCCCGCGGCTACACGCCTGGCCGTTTCAGTTTCAACGTGCGCGGCGGTCGCTGCGAAGCGTGCGAAGGCGATGGCTTGATCAAGGTGGAGATGCACTTCCTGCCCGACGTCTACGTGCCGTGTGATGTGTGCCACGGCAAACGCTACAACCGCGAGACCCTGGAAATTCTGTACAAGGGTTACACCATCGCGGATGTGCTGGACATGACCGTGGAAGAAGCACTGAAGCTGCTGGAAAACGTGCCCACCATCGCACGCAAGCTGGCAACGTTGCGCGCGGTGGGCCTGGACTACATCAAGCTTGGGCAAAGCGCGACGACGCTTTCCGGCGGCGAAGCCCAGCGCGTGAAATTGTCCAGGGAACTGTCCAAGCGCGACACCGGCCACACGCTTTACATCCTGGACGAACCGACCACCGGCCTGCACTTTCATGACATCGAGCAATTGCTGGACGTGTTGCATCAACTGGTGGACCAAGGTAATACCGTGGTGGTCATCGAACACAATCTCGACGTGATCAAGACCGCCGACTGGATCATCGACCTTGGACCCGAGGGCGGCGCCGGCGGCGGGCGCATTCTCGTCACCGGCACGCCGGAAACCGTAGCGGCCACTCCGGCGTCCTACACCGGGCAGTTCCTCGCCACGCATCTCGCATCCGGACCCAAGGCCCGCCCCAAGGCGCGTCCCAAGACCAAGGCTCGACGTACCACCAAAGCATCCGCCAAGACCAAGCCCGACGATCGGAAGTCTGTCGCATGAACAAGATCGAGACCCTTGCATCGCAAACCAACCAGCCGCCAGCGACATCGGAGGCGCCCGTGTTTGTGGCGCAGCTTGCTGTGCGCTGGGGCGATCTGGACACGTTCAACCACGTCAACAATGCCAGGTACCTGACGTACCTGGAGGAATCCCGACTGCAGTGGCTGCTGACGCTGTCCGACTGGTACAGCGCATCGGCCATGCCCGTGCTCGCTGCCTCGGTACTCAATTACCGACGCCCGATTGCCTGGCCGGCTACGTTGCAGGTGCATTTGTCCTGCACGCGCGTGGGCAACAGTTCGATCACCATGGCGCATCGCATTGTCGATGCCAGCGACGATACCCGCCTGTATTGCGATGGCCACGTGGTCATGGTGTGGATGGACCCGGTCACCGGCAAGCCGGTCTCGTTGCCCGCGAGCGTCCGCGCAGCCTTCGGTGCACCGACCGAAGGCTGACCCCTCCCGCTTCGCACGCCCTGCACACACCTGTGCTGGTAATCATGGCCGATACCTCTCACCGGAGATACCCACATGTCGACGCACCCTTTTTTGCTTGCCCTTGCCATCGCCGGTACTTTCGGGCTGGGTGCACTGTCGCCGGCACACGCCGCCAGCAACACCGAGCTGACCGTCTACCGCAGCGACAACGCCGGGCTGTACGCCAGCACCGGCGACACTGACAGCAACGCCGGCTACGCAGTGGTGCGTGAACAACGCACGCTCGATCTGGCGGCGGGTGTGCACGATGTCACCCTCGGTGAACTACCGACGCAACTCGACCCCGAGGCGCTGGCGCTCAGCTTTCCCCGTAACGACGCCACAGTCATCTCGCAGCGTTTGCTCCTGGCGCAAGGCCAGAACGCCGCGCTTGCCGCGCTGACCGGCCACCATGTGGACGTGCTGGGCGGCACTGGTGAGGTGCTGGCCAGCGGCGGCTTGGTGCGGGTTGGCGACGGGCTGGTGGTCCGCGACACTGCGGGCCGCACCACGCTGGTCACGCAGTACGCCGCAGTGCGTAGCAGCGGCACCGACTTCCCCACCGGCTCCAGCCTCAACCTGCGACTGGACGCCGCGCGTAACGGACCGGCCACGGCGTCACTGAGTTACGCCACCAGCGGCATCGGCTGGCGCGCCGCGTATGTGGCAACGCTGCAACCGGGAAGCGCTTGCCGCATGCAGTTTGAATCACGTGCCAGCATCGCCAATCGCAGCGGCCGCGACTGGCGCGACCTGGACCTGACCCTGATTGCCGGCGAGCCCAACATGGCCAAGGCGTCGGCGCCCCGGCCCATGATGGCAATGGCGCGCGGCTACAGCGCCAAAGCGGACAGCAGCGAACTGCCGGAGCAGGCCAGCCTCGCCGACTATCGCAGCTATACCCTCCCCACCCCCGTCAATCTTCCCGACAACAGTGTCAGCCAAGTGCCGCTCTACGCGCCACGCACGCTCGATTGCGAACGCACAGCGCTGTATGCCAACGGCAGCAGCTACCGCCCGCCCCAACCGATGCTGAATCCGGACTTTGACCAGAACAGCGGTAGCGAAATCATCAGTACCCTGAAGCTGCGTGCCTTCGACAGCCTTCCCGCCGGCTATCTTCGCGTGCTCACTGCCGACAAGAATGGCGTGCCGCAATTCATCGGCGAAGGGCGCATCAACGACACTCCCAAGGGCAGCGATGCGACGATCACCCTCGGCACGGCGTTCGATCTGCGTGCCGAACGCACCCGCATCAGCTTCAGTGCCGACGCCGCAGCGCACACCATGGACGAGGCATTCCGCATCGCGTTGAGCAACGCCGGCGAAACGGTGCGCGTGGTCACCGTGCGCGAACACCCGCAGCGCTGGCGCCAGTGGACCCTGGTGTCTTCCAGCAGCAAACCCAGTGAGCAAACCCCCGACGTGCTGGAATTTCGGATCAGCGTGCCGGCACACGGCACCGCCAATCTTGATTATGCCGTACGCTATCAGTGGACCGCTGCCGAACAACCACGCTGACCCACGGAGACTTTCATGCTGAATATCATCGCCCACGGCGCCATCCGCGAGATCAATCTTGCGCGGGCCCCGGTCAACGCCTTGAACCTCGAATTGTTGCAGGCGCTGCGCGCGGCGATTGACGACAACGTGCGCGGTGGCGCGCAGGGGATCGTACTGTCCGGTGCGCCAGGACTGTTCTCCGCCGGCGTCGACATCCCGGCGCTGCTCGCCTGCGATCTGCAAGGTGTGCGCACCTACTGGAAGGAGTTCTTTGCGGTGTGCGCAAGCCTGGCGCGCGCGCCGATACCGCTGGTTGCCGCCGTCACCGGTCACAGCCCGGCAGGTGGTGCGGTACTGGCCTTGTTTTGCGATTACCGCGTGATGGCGCAAGGCGCATTCAAGATCGGCCTCAATGAAGTCCAGGTCGGGCTGATGGTGCCGGAGTGCATCCAGTTCGCGCTGCGCCGCGTGGTGGGCAGCCATCGCGCCGAGCGACTGCTCGTGGCCGGCACCATGCTGGAGTCCGGCGCCGCGCTGGAGTGTGGCTACGTCGACGAGTTGGTTGAGGTCGATAAGGTGGTGGCGCGCGCGACAAGCTGGCTGGAGGAACTGCTGTCCTACCCGCAACACGCCATGCTGGCGACGCGGGAAGTGGCACGCCACGACCTGGCCAGTGTCTTTGCCGATCCTGACGCACTGCGGGTGGATGAATTCAGCGACGCGTTCATGCATCCCGCGACACAGACCGTGCTGCAACAATGGATGGCCGCGCGCAAGAAGAAGTCTTAGGAGCTTGCGCGATTCGCGGCGGTCGTGCGGGTCTGTGGATGGGTTCCATGGCGCGGCTCCCGCTCCCTGCAACTCTCAGGCTGATCCATCAGTGGCCCCAAGCCGTGCGCCATGCGTTGCCGCATCCAAGCGTTTTGATTGAAGGCCGCCCGCACCACCCCGGCGCGGAAGGCCTCGACCCCATGGCTACGCGACGATCAGGAACCGGTTGCGATGGGTCGTGACGGATCGCTGACCCAGCCGCTCCAGGACGGCGCGTACAGTCGCGAACCATGCATCCCGGCATGTTCCATCGCCAGCAGGTTGTGACATGCGGTGACTCCGGAGCCGCACATATGCACGACACGGTCCGGCGCGTTGCCCCCCAGAGCGGTGGCAAATGCTTCGCGTAGCTGCCCTGCACTCTTGAACCGCCCGTCTGCGTCAAGATTGTCGCCAAACGGCCGATTCAACGCGCCAGGGACATGCCCGCCGACGCGATCCAGCGGCTCCACGTCCCCACGAAAGCGCGGCGCGGCACGCGCATCCAACACCGGACCGGTAGTGGGATCCAGCAGCCGCGCGTGGTCAAGCACGACCTGGCTCATGTCGTAATGCAACGCAACTGAAGTCGCCGTACGGCCCGCCGCCATGCCCCTGGCCACCGGCAACCCTGCCGCCAGCCACGCCGCATAACCGCCATCCAGCACCGCCGCCGGCACACCGACCAGACGCAACAACCACCACAACCGCGCTGCCGCCAGCGCTCCGCCGTGCGCATCGTAGGCAACCACCTGCACCCCTCGCCGCCAACCCCAGGTCGACAACAGTTGGTTGAATGTGGACTCCAAGGGGAGTGGATGCCGCCCCAGACCCTCGGCCTGGCGCGACAGATCGGACAAGTCGCGATCGAGGCTGGCATACACCGCGCCGGGAATGTGGCCAGCGCGATACTCGCGCTCACCCTTGCCTGCATCAGTCATGTCATGCCGGCAGTCAACCACCAGCACCTGATCCTCCGCCAACGCCGCCAGCGCGGACGCGTCAATCAACGTGGTATGCAGACTCATGCTTGACCCATCCTGTGCAGCAGGTTGACAACGATCGAAGCAGTGGCGCCCCAGATGCGATGACCGCCATGCACGAACTCCACCATGGGCCGCTCCAGGCCGCGAAACTCCATCGTGTAACGGCGCAGATTGCGCGCGTCCAGAAAGAACGCCAGCGGCACCTCGAACACTTCGGCGACTTCGTCCGGCGCAGGATACAACTGTGCGCGTTCCGCAATGCGGGCAACCACCGGGGTCACGCAGTAACCGCTGATCGTCTCCAGACAGTCGAGATAACCCAACGGGGTCACCAGCGCAGGATCCAGACCGATTTCTTCCTGACTCTCGCGCAGCGCCGTCGCCATCGCGCAGCCACCATCGACCGGCTCGCTGCCACCGCCAGGAAAGGCAACCTGCCCGGCATGCTCCTGTAGCTGACCGTTGCGCACGGTGAACACCAAACGCGATTGCACGCCGTCTCGAATGCCCAGCAACACAGCCGCGGGTCGACGCACGGTGCTACCGAGCAGGTCCGCGACTTCCGCGTGGTTCCAGCCTGGCTTTGATGGCGGTGCCGACAGCGGCAGCAAGGCTGTCGCCAGTGAGTCCATCACGGCTGTTCGCGTGCCGGCAGGATTTCTTCCATGTAACGCAGACGATCCTGATCCGGCAGCGTGCGCCACACGGCAATTTCCGCCCCGGTACGCTGGCACCCGATGCAGAACCCACGCACATCCAGACGGCACACCCCAATACACGGAGTCAAGGGCAATGCGGCGGCGGTGTGAAGAGGAATGCTCATGGCCTGCCATGTTACCACTGACACTCGCGTAGTCCCGGCACGCACACAGCGCGCCCGGTTACCTTTCCACGCAAGCCAGCCAGCGCTGACTGCGGTGCCGGGCGAACGGCATGACCAGCTGATGCGATGGCGCGGAAACAGCCCGACGACAACGAGGGTCGCATCCGACGGCGGCATATGCGCTGACTCGCGGAAAACGCCGGGCGCGCAAGCTTCCGGCGCTCCGCGCGCGAGGATCAACTGCCGCCGGGCTTGATGTCCAGCAGTTCAATCTCGAACACCAGCGCCTCATTCGGGCCGATGCGCGGCAAGGCGCCAGTCTCGCCGTAAGCCAATTGCGGTGGAATCACCACCTTCCAGCGATCACCCACATGCATGCGCGGGATTACGTCCTGCCACCCACGAATTACCTTGTCCACGGTGAAACTTACCGGCGCGCCATGCGCCCACGTACTATCAAACTCCGTACCGTCCGCCAGCATGCCTCGATAGTTCACAGTGACCCGACTGGTGACCGTCGGGCTTGCCGTTCCACTGCCCTTGTGCAACACGACATACTGGATACCGGACGGCAGTCGCACGACACCCGGAAGGCGTCCATTGCGGACAAGAAATTCGTGGCTCTTGTTCGCGTTGGTCTTGGCAATCTGCCGGAACTCGCGCAACGCTTCGGCGTGCATCTGCTGTTCAAGGCGCTGCAACTGTTGAGTCATTTCGCGCATCGGCACGCTCGGGTGCCGCTTGCCGTAGGCATCCTGGATGCCACGCTGCAGGGTGGGCAGATCCACTTGCGGCTTGCCGCCGGCAAACTGGCTGCCAATCTGGTATCCAATCGCGTAGGACAACTTCGCGGTATCCGGGGCTTTAGCAGTGGACGACGCCGCTGCGGGGTTCTGCGCGTGGACACCACCGCCAAGCACCAACAATCCCAGCAGCAAGCCACGCAGTTTGATCATGCTGTTTTCCCTCCGACACTGGCGGGTGATTGCCACGCGCACACACTCCATGAAGTACTCTGCGCGGAACTGGTGACATCCAATGCGTCACCCCCAAGCGGTGAGAAACCCGGCGGCAACAAAGGTTCCCGCAGCCATCCTTTCCGCGTTGCCCGAACAAGGATCACCCATGGCCTATCGCAATCTGGAAATCAAGCATCACGAAGGCGTGCGCCGCATTACCGTCAATCGCCCGGACAAGCTGAACGCACTCAACCGCGACACGCTGAACGAGCTGACGATCGCGTTCGCGCAGGCTGCCGCTGATGACGACGTCCGCGTCGTGGTGCTCGCCGGCGCTGGTGAAAAGGCCTTCGTGGCCGGCGCCGACATCGCGGAAATGCATGACTCCACACCACTGCAGGCGCAGAATTTCTCACGCAGCGGCCAGCATCTGATGACTGCGATTGAACGCCTGCGCAAGCCGGTCATCGCACGCATCCAGGGTTTCGCGCTGGGCGGCGGACTGGAGCTGGCGATGGCCTGTCATCTGCGAGTGGCCAGCGCCAGGGCACGCTTCGGCCAACCGGAAATTTCGCTCGGATTGATCCCCGGCTTCGGTGGTACTCAGCGCCTGCTGCGGCTAGCCGGTCGCGGCGCGGCACTCGAGCTGTGTTTGACGGGTGCGATGATCGATGCGCAACGCGCCTACGAGTTGGGCATCGTGACGCAGGTGGTTGCGGCCGAAACCCTGGATGCGACGGTGGATACTCTTGCAGCGCGCCTGGCGGAGGCCGCGCCGGTGGCTGCAGCATGCGTCCTCGATGCGATCCTCAACGGGGGCGAAACCGCACTTGACCAGGGCCTCGCGTTCGAAACTCAGGGCTTTGCGCTGGCCTTCGCCAGCGACGATGGCCGCGAAGGCACGTCCGCGTTCCTGGAAAAGCGCAAGGCCAGGTTCACGGGGAAATAGACCGCACCGCGCGGCCGGCTTCAATCGCGACGCTGGTGGATCAGCGGCGCATTCAATCCGGAAGCATCACGGCTGAAGCCGATGCCAGAAACGCTGGTCAATCGTGTTCCCCGCGGTACTTTTTTTCGCCCGCCGTCACCCGTAGATCAAGCCGGTTTTCCGGCGGTGCCAATGGGCAGGTGGCAAAGGCGGTGAACGCACACGGCGGGTTGTAAGCACGGTTGAAGTCCAGCACCACCTTGCCATCGTGCGGCGGGTCGATATACAGGAAGCGGGCTGCCCCGTAGGTTTCCTTGCCGCTCGTGCGATCGGCAAACACGACGAAGAATTGCTTGTCACCAGGCACTTCGAGCACCGGCAGGATTTCGAAAGTCTTGCCGTCGCGCGTGAAGCGCACCTTGCCCGGCACTGGATACGTCTCCGTGGTCCCGATCACGGTACCCATCTCCAGAGTCTCGCCGGCAACCGCCGCCTCCCAATCGCCCTGCACCTGCCACGTCGGATCGATCGGAAAATAGTCGATGCCGAGAAACCCGGTGCGACTCGGTGCCTGCGGATCCTTGATACGCAAACCCTTGCGGCCTTCGCGATCAATGACGTAGAAGCTGGTCGTGCCGATGCTGACCAGCGTGGGTTCGCCAGCTCCCGCCTGCACATCGTCCACCAGGGTGGCTTCAGGCAATGCCTTGCCATCGATCAACACGCCAGCGCCGGCCTGAACCGCCAGCCGCGCCGTGCCATCCGCACTCAGCGTCAGTACGCCAACGTGCGCCGGCCCGCCAGTCAGGGCGATCGTGTTGTCCGCTGCACTGCCAATGGTGTTGGCACCAGGTTGCAGCCACGCCAGGCCGACCAGACTCAACCAGCCGTCCGGCGCAGTCAGTTTCGTCACCCGATCGGCGCGCCACTGTACGACGGATTGCGTATAAGCATCAGGGTGGATATCAGCCGCATGCACGGTGGCAGTCCCCAGAACAGTGGCGAGAAAACAGAGTCCGGCACGCATGACGCGATTCTCCAGTGCGATGAATGACGTGCGCGCTCAGCGCCCACGCAAAAACAGCTTGTCCAGTTCTGCAAGACTCAATTGCACCCAGGTCGGACGTCCATGGTTGCATTGATTGGAGCGTTCAGTAGCTTCCATTTCGCGCAACAAGGCATTCATCTCGGGCAGGCTGAGCCGCCGCCCCGCACGCACCGAACCATGACAGGCCATGGTCGACAGCAACTCGTTTTCCAGCTCCTGCAGACGCCGCGAACTGCCGTGTCGCGCCAACTCGGCAAGCACATCACGGCACAGTTGGCTGACATCGGCATTTTCCAGCAATGCCGGCACGCGGCGCACGACAACTGCCTCGGGACCACCACGCGACAGTTCCAGCCCCCATTGCGCGAGCGCCTCGGCATGTTCTTCGGCTGCCGCTGCTTCGGTCGCACTGACGGCTACGGACATCGGTACCAACAGCATCTGCGAGCGCAGGCTGTTTTGCGCGTGACCGGACTTCATGCGCTCGTAGGTGATGCGTTCATGCGCGGCATGCATGTCCACCAACACCAATCCTTGCGCATTTTCTGCCAGTACAAAGATGTTCTTGAGCTGAGCAATGGCAAAGCCGAGCGGCGGGATGTCACCGTTCTCCGCCTCCGCTGCTGGTTCGGCACGAGCAGATGCCGAGTCGCCAAGCAACGTCGCATAGTCCGCCAGCGGGGCATCGCGCACCCCCAAACTCAACCGGTTCTGACTGAATTGCGTGAACGCTGGCGAAGCACTGCGCGCATAGCCGAAGTCTGCCGCAGGCGCTGGTGTGGAGCCCGGCTCCGTGACGGCCGGAATGTCCGCCATTCCATGGTGGCCCGCGCTGGTTTGTGCCAGTGCTTCGTGCAGCGTACCAAACAGAAAGTCGTGCACCAGCCGCTGTTCGCGAAAGCGCACCTCATGCTTGGCCGGGTGCACGTTCACGTCGACCAGCGCTGGATCCAGCCGCAGATACAGCACAAACGCCGCGTTGCGACCATTGAACAATACGTCGGCATACGCCTGGCGTACTGCGTGCGCGACGATGCGATCGCGCACCAAGCGCCCATTGACGTAGAAATATTGGGCGTCGGCACGCGCGCGCGAAGCGGTGGGCAACCCGACCCAACCCGCCAACTGCAAACCGGCTGCGACATGGTCGACCCGCAAACTCTGCGCCGGGAAATCCTCACCCAGCACACCCGCGACACGCTGCAGGGTGGCCTGCACATCGGATGCCGCCTTCCAGGTGCGTACCGGCTTGCCGTTGTGGCACAGCCGAAACTCCACGTCGTCGCGCGCCAGTGCCAGAGATTTCAGCAAATCATCAATGTGCGCAAATTCGGTGCGCTCGGCGCGCATGAACTTGCGTCGGGCCGGCACGTTGTAGAACAGGTCACGCACTTCAACGGTGGTTCCGACCGGATGCTGCGCGGGGCGCGCGTCCTGCAATTGGCCGCCATTGACCTCGATACGAAATGCACTGTCCTGCCCGCGCGCTCGCGAAGTCATGGCGAAGCGTGATATTGACGCGACCGACGCCAACGCCTCGCCGCGGAAACCCATGCTGGCAACGTGTTCAAGATCCGCGAAGCTGCCAATCTTGCTGGTCGCATGCGACGCCACTGCCAGCGGCAACTCATCCAGCGCAATGCCGATGCCGTCGTCGCGCACGCGGATCAGGCGTGCGCCGCCGAGCTCGATGTCCACTTCGACGCGTGAGGCACCGGCATCCAGACTGTTCTCGACCAGTTCCTTCACCACCGATGACGGACGCTCGATGACCTCGCCGGCAGCGATCTGGTTGATCAGTTCAGGGGGCAACACGCGGATGATTGACATCGGCCAAGCTTAAGCGAATCTGCCGCCAACTTCAGCGTATCGCGCTTGCCTGGCTTAACGCCCGCGGTGGAGCTGCCGTGATTCGGGCTGCGGCGATCTATAATCAAGGCCTTCCCGCCCACCGTGTGGGCTTGCAGATGGATCCTTCATGCCACAAACGATGAAAGCCCTGGTCAAGCGCAAAGCCGAGCCAGGCATCTGGATGGAACAGGTGCCGGTCCCGGAAATCGGTCCCAACGAGGTGCTGATCAAGGTCAGCAAGACGGCGATCTGCGGCACCGACCTGCACATCTACAAGTGGGATGAGTGGAGCCAGCGCACGATCAAACCGGGCCTCACGATTGGCCACGAATTCGTTGGTCATATCGTCAAGCTTGGCCCCGGCGTCACCGGGTACAAGGTGGGCGACCGGGTGTCCGCTGAAGGCCACATCGTCTGCGGCCACTGTCGCAACTGCCGTGCCGGGCGCCAGCACCTGTGCCCGAACACGGTCGGCATCGGCGTGAACCGCAACGGCGCGTTCGCCGAATACATCAACATGCCGGCGTCAAACCTGTGGCCAATTCCCGACCAGATTCCTTCGGAACTGGCTGCATTTTTCGACCCGTACGGCAACGCCGCACACTGCGCGCTGGAATTCAACGTCATTGGGGAAGATGTGCTGATCGCCGGTGCCGGCCCGATCGGCGTGATCGCTGCGGGTATCTGCAAGCACATCGGTGCGCGCAACGTGGTAGTCACTGACGTCAACGATTACCGTCTGAAACTGGCAGCCGACATGGGCGCCACGCGCGTGGTCAACGTCGCCCATCAGTCGGTGCACGACGTGATGAAGGACCTGCACATGGAAGGCTTCGATGTCGGCCTGGAGATGAGCGGCAACCCACGTGCGTTCAACGACATGCTTGGCTGCATGTACCACGGCGGGAAGATCGCCATGCTCGGCATCCAGCCGAACGGCGCCAGCGTCGATTGGGACAAGATAATTTTCAAGGGCCTCACCGTGCAGGGCATCTACGGCCGGCGCATGTACGAGACCTGGTACAAGATGACGCAGATGGTACTGAGCGGATTCCCGCTGCAGAAGGTCCTTACCCACCAGGTCGCCATCGACGATTTCCAGAAAGGCTTTGACCTGATGGATGCGGGCAACTGCGGCAAGGTCGTGTGCAACTGGAGCTGAGCGGCAAGGCTGGCGCCGCCCTGCACAGGCGCCAATCGCCCCATATCAACATTCACCCCATGGAAGCAGTCCCGATGAGCTATCCCGACCAGGCACGCTACGCCGCCGAGCTCGAATCCATTCGCCAGCAAGGGTTGTTCAAGAGCGAACGGGTCATCTCTTCACCGCAGTCCTCCGAAATCACCTTGCAGGACGGGCGCAAGGTATTGAACTTCTGCGCCAACAACTATCTCGGCCTGGCCGACAATGCCGAGGTGATCCAGGCTGCGAAGAACGCGCTGGACAGCCATGGTTTCGGCATGGCCAGCGTGCGCTTCATCTGCGGCACCCAGGACCTGCACAAGCAGTTGGAGGCGAAGATCGCCGAGTTCTTCGGCACCGAGGACTCCATCCTTTACGCAGCCTGCTTCGACGCCAACGGCGGTTTGTTCGAACCGCTGCTGGGCGAGCAGGACGCGGTGATCTCCGATGCGCTCAACCACGCCTCCATCATCGACGGCGTGCGCATGAGCAAGGCCAAGCGGTACCGCTATGCCAATCGCGACATGAGTGACCTGGAAACCCAACTCAAGGCCGCCGCTGCCGCCGGCGCGCGCACCAAGCTGATCACCAGCGATGGCGCATTCTCCATGGACGGCTATATCGCCCCACTGGACCAGATCACCGCGCTGGCGCAGAAATATCACGCCATGGTGCATATCGACGAAGCGCACTGCACCGGCTTTCTCGGCGCCACCGGCCGCGGCTCGGCCGAAGTGCACGGGGTGATGGACAAGATCGACATATTTACCGGCACGCTGGGCAAGGCCCTGGGTGGCGCCATCGGCGGCTTTACCACCGGCCACAAGGAAGTCATCGAGATGCTGCGCCAGCGCTCGCGGCCGTATCTGTTCTCCAATTCGTTGCCACCCTCCGTGGTAGCCGCCGCGATCAAGGTATTCGACATGCTCAGCAGCGCCGGTGACCTGCGCGCCAAGCTGAAAGAAAACACCACATACTTTCGCGAGCGGATGACCGCTGCGGGCTTCGAGATCAAGCCTGGCGTACATCCCATCGTGCCGGTGATGACGCATGACGCGCAGCTCGCCCAATCCATGGC
>JBDSWR010000011.1:0-14285 GCA_039926605.1 Rhodanobacter sp.
TCAGTTGGTTAGGGTCGTTTGACAAGGGTGGCAAGGCGAGAGTGGCGGAATTGGTAGACGCACCAGATTTAGGTTCTGGCGGTTAACCCCGTGGGGGTTCGAGTCCCCCCTTTCGCACCATGCCCCGTTGATTTCTTTGGTTTTTCGGGCGGCGCAGCCGCCATGGCGCCTGTGTGGGCCCACAACAATCAGGTAGTACCAGGAGACGTCATGCAGGTTTCGGTTGAGAACATCGGTTCGCTCGAGCGCAAGCTCACGGTGAAATTTCCGGCGGAGCGGTTTGAGACGCAGTTCAGTGCGCGCATCGTGGAGATGGGCCGTACGGTTCGCCTGAAGGGTTTCCGTCCGGGCAAGGTGCCGACGACGGTGATCAAGCAGCGTTTCGGCGACCAGGTTCGCGGCGAAGTGTTGTCCGACCTGATCGGCAGCACGCTGCGCGAGGCGGTGGCCCAGGAAAAGCTGCAGCCGATCGCGAATCCGGCCATCGACACCACCGGCAAGCCGGAAAATGGTGAGATCGCCTACACCGCCACGTTCGAAATCATGCCGGAGTTTCCGCAGGTCGACGTCGCCGCGCTGGAGATCAACCGTCCCGTGGCCGTGGTCAGCGACGCCGATATCGACAAGATGCTGGAAACCCTGCGCCAGCAGCGCCGCAGCTTCGACGAAGTCGAGCGTGCTTCGGCCGAAGGCGATTTCGTGATGTTCGAATATGCCGCCAGCGCGGGTGACTACCGTTTCCCGACCGAAGGCCTGGAACGTGCCGGTAGCGTGCTTGGTTCGGGTACCTTGTTCAAGGCGCTCGATGAGGCCCTGACTGGCCGCAAGACCGCTGACAGCTTCGATACCGAGGTGCTGTTCCCGGAAGATTTCCGCAATGAAGAGCTGGCCGGCAAGAACGCCACAGTCAGCTTCAGCATCCTCAAGGTGCAGGCGCCGAAGCTGCCCGACATCGACGCCGAGTTCGCCAAACTGTTCGGTATTGCCGACGGCGACCTGGAGACTTTCCGCAAGGAAGTGCGGGCGAATCTCGAGCGTGAGCTGAAGGCCGCGCTGATGGGTCGCCTGAAGTCCGAAGTGGCCGAGAAGCTATCCGTTGCCCACGCCGAGCTGGATGTGCCCAAGCTGATGGTGCAGTCCGAAGCCCGCAACATGGCCGCCGGCAGTGTGCCGCAGGGCCAGCAGCCGCCGCCGCAGTTGATCGAGGCTGCCATGCCGGTTGCGCGCCAGCGGGTGGTTGCCGGCCTGCTGATGGGCGAAATCGCGCGCAAGCAGGAAATCAAGATTGATCGCAAACGCGTGGCCGAGCAGCTGGCTGCGATTGCCTCGACCTATGAAGAGCCGGAAAAGGTCATTGAACTGTACAACGGCGACCCCCAGCTGATGTCTGGGCTGCAAAATCGCGTGATGGAAGATCAGGTGGCAGAGTGGGTGGCAGAACATGCCAAGAGCACTCAGCTGGATCTCACATTCGACGAGGTGATGCGTCCGGTCAACGGCTGAGCATTGGCCTGAGTGATTGGACCAGGCAATCCGCTTGGGCATTGGCGTCAGATACTTCAACGGAGAGCTGCAAACATGGCCATGGATTCGATCCAGAACCTCAATTTGATACCGATGGTCGTCGAGCAGACTGCTCGCGGCGAGCGCTCCTACGATATCTATTCGCGCTTGCTGAAAGAGCGCGTGATCTTCCTGGTGGGTGAGGTCAACGACCAGGTGGCCAACGTGATCGTGGCGCAGATGCTGTTCCTTGAGTCGGAAAATCCGGACAAGGACATCAACTTCTACATCAACAGTCCCGGTGGTGCCGTCACCGCTGGCCTGGCGATCTACGACACCATGCAGTTCATCAAGCCGAATGTCAGCACGATGTGCATCGGCCAGGCCTGCAGCATGGGCTCGTTGCTGCTGACCGCTGGCGCCAAGGGCAAGCGGTACTCGCTCGCCAATTCGCGCGTGATGATCCACCAGCCGTCCGGTGGCGCGCAGGGTCAGGCCACGGATATCGACATCCAGGCGCGCGAAATCCTGTACATCCGCAAGCGCCTGAACCAGTTGTACGTCGATCACACCGGCCAGCCTCTGGAAAAGATCGAGTCTGATCTGGAGCGGGATCGTTTCATGAATCCGGTTGAGGCCAAGGCTTACGGCTTGATTGACGAAGTGCTCGACAGACGCCCCGTGGAAACGGTCAAATCCGCCTGACGGACATCCTGTTGGATGCCGTGCTTCGGGCGGTCGCAAGGCTGCAGGCAGCGGCGCAGCCCTGTGTTATTCTCGCATCGCACTTGGATTCATCAGCGGGATCAAACGTATGAGCGACGACCGACAGGGGCGTTCCGGCGATAGCGGGAAAATTCTCTATTGCTCCTTTTGTGGCAAGAGCCAACATGAGGTGCGCAAGCTGATTGCGGGCCCGTCTGTGTTCATCTGTGATGAATGTGTCGGCCTGTGCAATGACATCATCCGTGAGGAGCTGGAGGAAAAGGCTGCCTCCGGACACACGCAACTGCCCAAGCCACGCGAGATTTGTGAGTCGCTTGACCAATATGTTGTGGGTCAGACACGCGCAAAGAAAGCGCTTTCGGTGGCTGTCTACAACCACTACAAGCGCATCGAGTCACGCCAGAAAAGCGACGAAGTCGAGCTGGGCAAATCGAATATCCTGCTGATTGGCCCGACCGGGTCGGGCAAGACCTTGCTTGCCGAAACGCTGGCGCGCCTGCTCAACGTGCCGTTCACGATCGCCGATGCGACGACGCTTACCGAGGCCGGTTACGTTGGCGAAGATGTCGAAAACATCATCCAGAAGTTGCTGCAGAAATGCGACTACGACGTGGACAAGGCGCAGTCCGGCATCGTCTATATCGACGAAATCGACAAGATTTCGCGCAAGAGCGAGAACCCTTCGATTACCCGCGACGTTTCGGGCGAAGGCGTCCAGCAAGCGCTGCTGAAATTGATTGAGGGCACGCTGGCTTCCGTGCCACCGCAAGGGGGACGCAAGCATCCACAACAGGAGTTCCTGCAGGTGGATACCAAAAATATCCTGTTTATCTGCGGCGGAGCGTTCTCCGGTCTGGAGAAGATCATCCAGCAACGTTCGGAAAATACCGGTATCGGTTTTTCCGCGGAGGTGCGCAGCAAGGAACGCACGCAGAATCTGGGCAAGGTGCTTGCCGATGTCGAGCCGGCGGATCTCGTGCGCTTTGGTTTGATCCCGGAGTTTGTCGGGCGGTTGCCAGTAGTGGCCACACTTGAAGAGCTGGACGCCGCAGCGCTCGTGAAGATTCTGGTCGAGCCGAAAAATGCCGTGACCAAGCAGTTCAAGAAGCTGTTCGAGATGGAGGACGTGGAACTCGAGTTTCGTCCTGAAGCGCTGCAGGCGATCGCCCGCAAAGCGCTGAAGCGCAAGACCGGCGCCCGCGGTCTGCGCACGATTCTGGAACAGGTGTTGCTTGATACGATGTATGAACTGCCGTCGCTGGAGCACGTCAGCAAGGTCGTGGTCGACGATGCGGTAATTGAAGGGAAGGCCGAGCCATACCTGATCTACCGCGGCAACCTGCAGCAGCGGATTGCCAGTGATGGCAGCGGCGCAGCCTGAACACCGCCAGTTATTCCGGGCGGTATGACGGCTCCGGCGCATTGCGTCGGGGCCGTTCTGCTTTTTGCCCCGGCGCAGCTTGACGGCAAGCGTTGCAGACACCATGTGAGATAGTGACAAGGCCGGCGTGGTGTCGGAACGTACCTTGACCCGCTTCTTCGAGGATATCCTCTGTTATGGCCAGGAACACCCGTTCTCCCCTCGCAGCAACTCCTTTGCCGGTGTTGCCGCTGCGCGACGTCGTGGTTTATCCACACATGGTGATCCCGTTGTTCGTCGGGCGTGACAAATCCATGCGCGCACTCGAACACGCCATGGAGGGCGAGCGCCAGATATTGTTGGTAGCACAGAGGAGTCCTGACACGGACGACCCGCAGGTGGCTGATCTGCACTCGATCGGCACGTCGGCCAGCGTGCTGCAATTGCTCAAATTGCCAGACGGCACGGTCAAGGTGCTGGTCGAAGGTCAGTCGCGCGTGGCACTGGAGCAACTGCAAGAGGTGAATGGCATGCTCACCGCGCAAGCGCGCGTGATTGAGCCGGTCTACAACGCCGAAGATCGCGAGTTGGACGTGGTGTCGCGCACCTTGATCTCGCTGTTTGAGCAGTTGGTCAAGCAAAGTCGCAAGCTGCCTCCCGAAGTGCTGGCTACGTTGGCCGGAATCGAGGATCCGTCGCGCGTCGCCGACTCGATTGCAGCGCATCTGTCAGTGCGCATGGCGGACAAGCAGAAGGTGCTGGAGACCGCTGAGGTCGGACCGCGTCTGGAACTGCTGATTGGTTTGGTCGACAGCGAGATTGACCTGCAGCAGGTCGAGAAACGCATCCGCGGTCGCGTCAAGTCGCAGATGGAGAAAAGTCAGCGCGAGTATTACCTCAACGAGCAGTTGAAGGCGATTCAGAAAGAACTTGGCGACGGCGAGGATGGCCCCAATGAAGTCGAGGAACTGCAGCGCAAGATCGACGCCGCCGGCATGCCGAAAGCCGTTTTGACGAAGGCGCGTCAGGAGTTTGGCAAGCTCAAGCAGATGGCTCCCATGTCAGCGGAAGCCACGGTCGTGCGCAATTACCTGGATTGGCTCGTGGGTGTGCCCTGGAAGAAGCGCAGCAAGGTGCGCAAGGACCTGCGGGTGGCCCAGGAAGTTCTGGACGCTGATCATTTCGGGCTGGAGAAGGTCAAGGACCGCATTCTTGAGTATCTGGCTGTGCAGCAGCGGGTGAAAGTGATGAAGGGCCCGATCTTGTGCCTGGTCGGGCCGCCCGGTGTCGGCAAGACCTCGCTGGGACAGTCCATTGCGCGTGCCACCAATCGAAAATTCGTCCGCATGAGCCTCGGTGGCGTACGTGACGAGGCAGAAATCCGCGGTCACCGGCGCACTTACATTGGGTCGATGCCTGGACGCATCGTGCAGAACATCAATCGGGTCGGCACGCACAATCCACTGTTCATGCTCGATGAGATTGACAAGATGTCGATGGACTTCCGTGGTGATCCGTCGTCGGCGCTACTCGAGGTGCTTGATCCGGAACAGAACCACGCGTTCAACGATCACTATCTGGAGGTCGACCTCGACCTGTCTGAGGTGATGTGGGTGGCGACGGCGAACACCCTCAACATCCCCGGCCCGCTCCTTGACCGCATGGAGGTCATCCGCATCCCCGGCTACACCGAGGACGAAAAGCTGGGTATTGCGCAAAAATATTTGTTGCCCAAGCAGCTCAAGGCAAATGGCCTGTTGCCGAGCGAGTTGTCTGTCGATGAAGGCGCGTTGCGTGACATCGTGCGTTATTACACGCGTGAATCGGGCGTGCGAAATCTGGAACGCGAGATATCCAAGATTTGTCGCAAGGTGGTCAAGGAGCTGACGCTTGGAGAGGTGCGCAAGGCGAAGTCCAAGTCGGTCTCGACCAAGCGGCCGGCGAAGATGATCAAAGCCAGAACCAAGGTTCACGCAGGTGTCGCAGTCGATTCCACCAGCCTCGGACACTATCTTGGGGTGCGTCGCTTCGATTTCGGCCGCAAGGAGTCCCAGAACGAAATTGGCCTCGTCACGGGTCTGGCGTGGACCCAGGTCGGTGGTGAACTGTTGAGCATCGAATGTTCAGTCATGCCGGGCAAGGGTCGCCTGCTGCATACCGGACAGCTTGGGGATGTCATGAAGGAATCGATCCAGGCAGCGTTGTCCGTCGCACGGGCGCGCGTCGACCAGTTTGGCATTGATCCGGAGTTTCACCAGAAGCTGGACGTGCACATCCATGTGCCGGAAGGCGCGACACCCAAGGATGGCCCCAGTGCCGGCGTCGCCATGTGCGTTGCGCTGGTGTCCGTGCTCACCAGGATTCCAGTGCGTTCCGAGGTGGCGATGACCGGCGAGATCACATTGCGTGGCCGCGTGCTGCCCATTGGCGGGTTGAAGGAAAAGCTGCTTGCCGCGCATCGCGGTGGGATCACCACGGTGATCATTCCCGAAGAAAACAAAAAAGATCTGGCCGACATGCCGGCCAACATTACCTCGTCGATGGATATCCATCCCGTGCGCTGGATCGAGGAGGCACTGGGTATTGCGCTGGCGCGGCCCCTGCAGCCGAACCTGCCGCGCGAAGGCAGTGATCTGCCCGCCGTCAGTGCAGAGGAGGATGCAGACCCACACGCCTTGACACATTGAGTTGCGGTTGCGTGAGTCAGGGGAATTCGTCACGTGGTTGCCGACGCGAGGGTGCACATTTAGTGGTGGATAACGTCTGCGTTTGACGTAGTCTCTCTGCGTTGATAATGCAAGCACTTTTTGTTCGCGGCAGAATTCTCGGAACCGTTGCTGCAGCTTGTGTTGCGGACCCCGGCAAGGCACTGGTATAAAGGGTGCCACCGTGGTCCCGGCGTTGCTTGAAAGCGCAGTGACGCGGCGTTGCATCAAGCATCTGGCAGAAGTCCCCCATCCATTTGCATCTGCCCGCGTCGTGCGACGCGGCATGTGAGTTGAAAACAAACTTAGGGAGTTTTTCAATGAATAAAACTGATCTGATCCAGGCTATCGCCGAAGCTGCTGAATTGACCAAGGCTGACGCGAGTCGTGCACTCGAGGCGTTTTTTGCTACCGTGCAGAAATCGTTGAAGAAGGGAGAGGATGTTTCCGTCGTCGGCTTTGGCACTTTTACCGTGCGCAAGCGCGCCGCACGTGTCGGCCGTAATCCACGTACCAATGAGGCGATCAAGATCAAGGCGTCCAAGGTACCTGCTTTCAAGGCTGGCAAGACCCTGAAAGATGCCCTAAACTGATCAGCTATTCGCCTAGTTCGGGGTGCTTAGCTCAGCGGTAGAGCGTCGCCCTTACAAGGCGGTGGTCGTAGGTTCGATCCCTACAGCACCCACCAGAAAGAATGCGGAGCGGTAGTTCAGCTGGTTAGAATGCTGGCCTGTCACGCCGGAGGTCGCGGGTTCGAGTCACGTCCGCTCCGCCACAGTTCGCAAGGGCGCCCGTGTGGCGCCCTTGTCATTTGGAGAGGGCAGGTGGTTCCGGGCCGGTGTCTGCGCTGGTCTTGATTCTACCGGGGTACGTCGTTTGCGGTGTCCACGGCGGTAACGCCGCACCCGACACGCGTGTTCACCACATTGCGGGAAGATTCCAATGCTGCAGGCAATGCGAAACAAGATGCACGGTTGGCCGTCGATTCTTTTGCTCGGCGTCAGCGTGTTTGCCATGTCTTTTTTTGGCATGGAGGGCTACCTCACGACAATTGACGCCACGTATGTGGCGAAGGTCGGCAAGCAAGAGATCAGCCAGACCGACTTCCAGGACCGCATGAACCAGCTGCGTCAGCAGGCGACGGCGGAGCAGGGCGACAAGTTTGATTCCAGCGTGCTGCAAAAACCTGAGGTCAAGAAGCAGATCCTGGACTCGATGGTTGACCAGCACTTGCTGCTCGCGGCCAACGGCGACTGGGGCATGCGCGTAAGCGACAAGGCCGTTCGCGAGTACATCGCCGCGATCCCGGAGTTTCAGTTGAATGGCCAGTTTGATCCGACCTCCTATCGGACATTTCTTGCGGGCCAGCGCAAGACCCCGGAAATGTTTGAAAACGATATTCGCAGTTCGCTGGCTGCGCAGTTGCTGCCCAACGCGATCAGCGATGGCACGATCATCAGCGATGCGCAGGTGGATCAATTTCTCGGCCTGATCGCCCAGCGTCGCGATTTGCGCTACATCATCTTGCCCAAGCCGACCGTGGCTGATCAGCAAGTAACCGACGCGCAGGCCCAAGCCTATTACAAGGCACACCTCGCTGAATACATGAACCCCGAGCAGGTCTCGGTGAAGTACATTGAGGTAGACGGCGCCAACCTCAAACTGGATGCGGTACCCGACGACAGTGAGCTGCAGAAGCGCTACGAGAACGAAAAGCAGCGTTTTGTGCAGCCCGAGCAGCGCCTGGCTTCTCATATTCTGCTCGATGTACCTGCGAACGCCACGCCGGCGCAGCAAAAGGCCTCACTGGCTGAAGCGGATAAAGTTGCTGCGCAAGCTACCCCGGCGGATTTTGCTGCGCTGGCCGCCAAGGAATCGCAGGATGCCGGTTCCAAGCGTCAAGGCGGCGACCTTGGCTGGCTGGAAAAAGGCGTGACCAACCCGGCGTTTGACAGTGCGTTGTTTGCATTGGACAAGGGCGGGATATCCAAACCTGTGTTGTCTTCGGACGGTTATCACATCATCTGGTTGCGCGATGTCCGCGCCGGCGCGGCGAAGCCGTTTGCCGAAGTACGCGAGCAGTTGGTCAAGGAAGTGTCGGCATCCGAGCGTGACCGCAAGTACAACGAAGTGGCCGGCAAGATGGCGGACGACACTTATCAGAACCCCTCATCGCTGGAGACGGCGGCAACCGCTCTGGACCTGCCCGTCAAGACCACCGGGATGTTTTCACGCGAAGGCGGCGCAGGCATCACGGCCAACCCCAAGTTGATCGCTGCCGCGTTCAGCGATGACGTCCTGGTGCAGGGCAACAACTCGGGCTTGATTGACCTGGGCAATGATCATTCGGTCGTCGTGCGTGTCGACAAGCACGTCTCGGCTGCGGCGCGTCCGCTGACCGAGGTGCGTGCCGATGTGGACAAACGCTTGCTGGATGAGCGCATCGCTGCCGCCGCCAGGAAGACCGCAGATACCCTGCTGGCACGAGTCCGCCAAGGTATGACGATGGATGCCGCAGCGACTGAGGCTGGCGCGAGTGTGCAGTCTGCAGCTCAAACCGAACGCAACGCCACCGGTGTGTCCGCGCCGCTGCTTGCGCAGGCGTTCTTGCTGCCACATCCAGCGGCTGGCAAAGCCGTACTTGCCGCTGTCGACATGCACGACGGCAGCTACGCCTTGCTGGCGTTGGACAAGGTGCAGACAGGTGACCTGTCCACCGTAACGAGCGAGCAGCGCGAAGCACTGCGCCAGCAGATGGCGCAGGCCTACGCCGTGGAAGCCACGCGCGAGATGGTCGACATGCTGCGCTCGAAGGCCAAGATCAAGTACAACAAGACTTTGCTGTAGGCCACGTGGATCGTGCGCTGTTGCGTGCCAGCGACGACGGTAGTGACCGTGTACCGGAGGCACGACGGTGGATGTTGCACTATGCGCCGTCGGCGCTCAGATGCTTTAATTCGCGGCGCCGACCTGGAGTACCTGGCCAGGGCGTAATGAGGGGCCCTGAAGGTCGTTCCACTGGCGCAGTTGGTCGATGTCGACCGAGTAATGGCGTGCGATTTGCCACAAGCTATCGCCGCTGCGCACCGTGTGTGTGCGTGCGCGTCGTGTGCGGTTGGGAACTGGTGTCGTGACCATCGCGGCAGACGACGTGTTCATCCACGCCGTGGTGTTCAACGTTGCGGTTGCGGTAGCGGTCTGGTTCAGCAACGCCGCACGAAATTGCCGGGCGTGGTTTGCTGGTAGCAGCAGATATGCTGCGGCGTGGCTGTCGATCATGTCGCTGCGAAACCCGGTGTTGAAGTCCTTCAGCGCATCCACTGACATCCCGGCGTGGTCGGCAGCCAGCGTCATCGGCATGGAGTGCGAGATTGGCACCTGCACGAGGTGCTGCTCTCGCGGCAAGGTGGGCAAAGTGACGCCTAAGCGTTCCGGTTCGCGCACCACGCACGCGATCGCCAGCAGCTTGACAAGGTGTTGGCGCGTCACGCTGCGCACTGGCCATGTCGGGATCGCCGGCTGCGCGGGAGGCAGGCCGTGCCGCCTGATGAAGCGGGCGGTGGCGGAGGCGCCGGCGTTATAGGCGTAGTCCGCAACGCGCCAGTCGTCGAACTGATCGTGGTATCCGCGGAGCAGCTTCATGACGGCATTTGCGGCTGCAGGTACGTCGAGGCGACCGTCATAGTGGCCGTCGACGCGCAAGCCCATGGTGCCTGCCGTGGTTGGCATGATCTGCCACATGCCGGCAGGGAGGCCGCGCCGTCCGGGCACCGCCTGAAAATGGCTCTCGACCCACGGCAGCAAGGCAAACTCGCCCGGGACATTGTATTGCTCGGCAATTTGCTGCACGTATACCAGCCGTGGCAGCACAGTGCGCAATTTGCCTTCAAATTGCGCATGGTTGCGCGTGTACCGTTTGGCCCAGACCCCTACCGATGGGTCGGCGTCGCAATCGGCCATTGCAAAGCTGCCACGCAACCGTTCCCACAGATCCGTGGCCTCAGGCGCCATGACAGCGGGATCCATCGGTGATTCTTGCACGCTGGGTGGCGCTGCAACGGTAATGGCGGGTAGCTGCTGGGGGGTGTTGGGCACGACGGGCGGTGCGCTGGCGCAGGCGCCCAGTCCGAGCGACAGTGCGAGCGGTAACGTTCGCAGGAGCCGCGCCATCAATGAAACCCATCCTTGGCTGCGCGCAGCGCGGTGAAGCAGGCAACGCGATCGTTGTCGATGGCATGCTCGCGTTGACACCAATCCATCACCGGTTTGGCGTCCACGCGGAGAAACGGGTTACTGGCCAGTTCGCTACCTAATGTCACGGGCAGTGTTGGCTGGTTCTTTGCGCGCAGCCGCGCGACTTGTCGACGGCGCGCTTGCAACGTGGCGTTGCGTGGTTCGATGGTGTGGGCAAAGCGCCCGTTCGCGGCAGTATATTCGTGCGCGGCACACACTTGAGTGCTGGCCGGCAGCGTCGAGAGGCGATCGAGCGACTTGAGCATTTGCGCTGGCGTGCCTTCAAACAAGCGTCCGCAGCCGAGGCTGAACAGGGTATCGCCACACAACAGCAACCCCTCGCCAACATACGCGACATGGCTGCGTGTATGGCCGGGCACGTCGATAACGGAAAATCGTGCGCGTGGGAGCTGCAGATCAATCGTGTCACCATCATTGACGGGATGGGTTGTTGCACTGATGCGCGTGTCTGGCGGCGCATACACTGGAACGCGCTGTTGCGCCAGCAAGCGGTGGACGCCGCCGATGTGGTCCTGGTGATGGTGCGTCAGCAAGATTCCACCCAAGTGCAACTGGCGCGTCGCCAATGCGTGCAGCACCACGTCGCCATCGCCGGGGTCGACGACCAACGCGTGGCCGCTGTCGTCGTGCAACAACCAGATGTAGTTGTCAGCCAAGGCCGGGAGCGCGATGAGATGCATGGGGGTATCCACTGCGGAGCAGAAACGGATCGCACTGTGGGCGCGACCATCGCCGCTGCTGTCCACAGCGGCGCCAAGCGGTCGACTATAAATGCTGCACTCGTTAGTAAAAGGTTAACCAACTCTACCTTCCGTTCAGCTTGTTGCCATGCCAGTCAGTCTTCAGCGATGTCAGTGGGCACCCACAGCCGGTACACTTCGACACGTCATTGCTGTTGAATTTTGCTGGCATGCACGCATCTCGCGACTGGAACGTTTATGCACAAGCCTCCTTGCGTGGTCTGCAAGATGCGCAGTTGCGCGCGCTGCTCCCGGACTTGCAACGTTGCGCAGGCGATCATGCTTTGCTGATTGCCACGGCGGGGGGTGAATCGCCGCCGGCGCTGCCGTTACTTGCGTGCTGGACTGAATTGCATGTGGATGGCAGGCGTTATTCGGGCGATCTTGACGGTGCGACGGACGAACCACTGCCGTTCATTGATGATGCCTTTGACGTCGTCTGGCTGCGCCATGCGTTGGAGGTCATGCCGGTCGCCGCGGACGGGCTGCAGGAGGCGATCCGCGTCTTGGCGCCGGCCGGGACGCTGGTAATTGCCGGGCTGCACCCGCTCGGCGCATGGGCGCCGTGGTTTTACTGGTCGACGCGCGGGGCTGGGCGTCGACTGCACACTCCGCTGCAACTGGCGCGTACGTTGCATATCGCTGGTCTGGACGTCGTCAGCACGCGTCGAGTTGGCAAGCTGTGGCCAGTAGCAATGAAGGACCCACCAGCGGGTTGCACGCCATGGGGCGGTGGCTACGTCCTGCTGGCGCGCAAGCGGCAGTGTCTGGTGACGCCGTTGCGTATTCGTGCTGCACCATTGCGCATGCCGGGTAGCGGTCGTCTTTCACCCAGTACGCGGCGTGGTGCAACCGCGTGAATTTTACCAAGGTGTGCGTTCAACAATGAGTGAAGTGCAGGCGTTTACTGATGGTGCGTGTCTGGGCAATCCGGGGCCTGGCGGGTGGGCCGCGTTGCTCCGCGCGAGTGGGACGGAGCGCATGCTTGCAGGTGGCAACCCGGCCACGACCAACAACCGGATGGAGCTGATGGCAGCGATCAGTGCGTTGGAGGCGCTCAAGCGCCCATGTCAGGTGGCGCTGACAACGGACTCCCGCTATGTCATGCAGGGCATCGAACAGTGGGTCCCCAAGTGGCTGGCAAATGGCTGGCGGACCGCCGATCGCAAGCCAGTGAAGAATCAGGATTTGTGGCAACGTCTGGCCGCTGCCAACGCCGTGCATGCAGTGCGCTGGCATTGGGTGCGCGGACACAATGGCCATGCCGAAAACGAGCGTGTGGATCAGGCTGCACGCGAGCAGGCAGAGTTGCTCAGGGATGCGAAATGAGGCAGGTGGTACTGGATACGGAGACAACGGGTCTGGAAGTCCGCCAGGGCCATCGTCTGATCGAGATCGCCTGCGTTGAACTGATTGAGCGTCAAATCACCGGGCGCGAATACCAGACGTATCTTAACCCGGGCCGCGCCATCGATGAGGGCGCGCGAGCGGTAACTGGTATTGCTGACGAATTTCTGCTCGACAAGCCGTTGTTTGTCGACGTGGTTGATGAGTTTCTGGCGTTTGTCCAGGGAGCAGAGCTGGTGATCCACAACGCCAGTTTCGACGTCGGCTTTCTGGACGCCGAGTTGGCGATGTTGGTTGTGTCGCGTGGTTGCATTGCCGACCATTGTACGGTGCTGGATACGTTGGGCATGGCGCGCGCGCACTATCCAGGCCAGCGCAATAGCCTGGATGCCCTGTGCCGACGGTTGGGAGTGAATAATACACGGCGTGATGTGCATGGCGGGCTGATCGACGCTCAGTTGCTTGCCGACGTGTATCTGGCCATGACTTCGGGCCAAGTGGCGTTTGATCTGGGCTTCGAGGTTGGCCCCAGGCAACGTACTGCTGCGAGTGTTGCAACCTGCACATTGGCGGTGCGTCCAGCAATTCGGCGTGCGACACCCGCCGAACTGGCACTGCACGAACTGCGACTGGACGCGTTGGACGCAGCGACTCATGCGCCCAGTATGTGGCGAAGGGCGGAGCCTGATGAGCCCGTGATCGCCGGTCAGGCCGAGCGCACAAGCAGCGCGGTGACGTTGTCATCACCACCGCAATCGAGCGCACTCAGCAACAATTGATCAACGCACTCCTGCGGGGCCAAGTCAGTACGCCCGACAATGTGCGCGATGGACGCATCATTGACGCCCTCGGTCAGCCCGTCGCTGCATAACAAGAAGCCCATGCCCGCCGCGAGTTTTCCGCGCGCCATGCCGATGCGTAGCTGCACGCTGGCGGTGACGCCCAAAGCTTGCGTGAGCACATTGCGTTGCGGGTGTTGCGCTGCCAGTTGCGGGCTCAGTCTGCCAGCTTCCACCAACGCCTGGACCAATGAGTGGTCATGACTGATCTGGTGCAGCGTTTTCTGCCACAAGTAGACGCGGCTGTCGCCAACCCACGCGACCTCGTAATCAGTTGCTGTCAGCCGCAGCGCGGCGATCGTCGTGCCCATGGGTAGCACGTCCACACCGTGACGTGGGTGGGCCAGCAGGCGCTCTGCGGCGCCTTGCACCGCCTGAATCAGATCGCACCCGCTGGTCACCAGATCCACCACTGCGTCGCGCACCAGCGCTGCAGCTACCTCGCCGTGCTGATGGCCACCCATACCGTCAGCCACGAGGAACAATCCCAACGCGGCATCCGCGTAGTAGGTGTCCTCATTGCGTGCGCGCCGAAGGCCGACGTGGGTGCCGTGTCCAAATTCGATCATGGTGGTCAGGTATACGAATGCGTGCAGCATGGCGGATGTATGGGGCGGGTGCAAAGCGGATTTGGCGGGAGCAGGCCTGCACCCGATATTGCGGCGCACGCGAGTCACAGTGCTGCCCGCCGCGCGCGGTATGACCACCCTCATCAGAGACGCAAAACGCCCCTTGCGGAGCGTTCGGCGTATCTGGCGGAGAGGGAGGGATTCGAACCCTCGGTACGCTTTCACGTACACACGCTTTCCAA
>JBDSWR010000012.1:0-19959 GCA_039926605.1 Rhodanobacter sp.
GCATCCTGGCCGGCTGGCTGATCTCGATAATGGTATGGATGCTGGCTGCCACCGAGCGGTCGCGCTTCATGGTGATTGTGTTAACCACCTATGTCATCGCCATCGGCGGATTCACCCACATCATCGTTGGCTCCGTCGAAGCGATGTACCTGGTGTTTGCCGGACACTTGGCGCTGGTCACTTGCATCACGCACTTCGCGCTGCCCACCCTGATCGGCAATATCGTCGGTGGCAGCCTGATATTTGCGCTGATCAGTCACGCCCAGGTGCGCAGTGATGTGGACTGAAGGCCTCGCGATGTTGCGCGACCGGTGGATCGCGTCGTAGGCGGGCCAGGTCATGCGTCGGAATCGGCCGCGCATCGGCTCGAACGTGACACCCAACTGCGTCGTGCAGGCGCTGAGGTGGTGCAGCGACGTAGCCGCACCTGAAGCATGTCTCTGAAACCTTTGTTCGTGGACGTGCCACGGATGTTGAAAGGCTCTCGACTCAGCTTGCCTGCCGCCAACGCCGGTGCCCTATGCTGTGTGGATCGTCCCGGAGCCACGCCCATGTCCATGCCACCGCCTGACGCGCGCCTGATTCCTCTGCCCGGCAGTGGGCCTGAAGACGTGGTGGTGGATGCCGAGGGTCGGCTGGTCGCGGGGGTGGAAGATGGTCGATTGCTGCAGGTCGATCCGCGCGCTGGCGAGGTGCATGTAGTCGCCCGATTGGACGGTCGGCCACTCGGTCTGGAGATACTCGCCGATGGAAATATCCTGGCCTGCGTCAGCCCAGGCGGCGTGGTGCGCATCGACCCGGCCGACGGCACTGTCGTGTCGTTGATCAGCTCGTTCGCAGACAAGCCGCTCGCGTTTTGCAGCAACGTTGTGGCCGCGGCCGACGGCAGCATCTTTGTCAGCACGTCGAGCGCACGCTACACGTTCGCGCACTGGCGCCGCGATATCGTCGAGCATATTGCCAGTGGCGTGCTGCTACACCGGCATGCGGATGGCCGAGTGGAAATGCTGCTCGATGGGCTGCAGTTCGGCAACGGACTGGCGCTGGCGCGCGATGAGTCTTTCATTATCGTCGCCGAGACCAATGCCGCGCGGCTGTTGCGCTACTGGCTGAAAGGCCCGAGCGCCGGACAGCACGAAGTCTTCGCCGAATTGCCCGGGTATCCGGACAACCTTTCGATGAGTCCGAATGGACTGGTCTGGGTCGCCCTGGTCTCGTCGCACAATGCACTGCGGGACAAGATCCACCAACTGCCACTGTTCCTGCGCAAGCTGATTGCGCGTCTGCCCGAGTCGCTGCAGCCCGCGCCCGAAAAGATTGCCTGGGTGATGGCGCTCAATCCGGACGGATCGATCGCGCGCGACTATTGCTGGAAAGACGGCTGCTACAGCATGGTTACCGGGGTCTGCCAGCATGGGAACACGGTTTATCTGGGCAGTATGACTGAGCGCGCTGTGCTCGCGTTTGATCTGCCGGCGCCCAAGGAAAAGTTGTCAGGGACAATTTAGATGACTACCGAAGCGATCCACTTGTCCCTGACACTCGTTCACCAGGTAACTCTCGACTCACGGGAGATTGAAATCCTCCGTGACATTTTTTACCGCAGACATCTCTTACCGCACCCCGCTCCATTGCGCGCGACGATCGATCAACGTCAGGCCGAAAGCCTCGCGCACGCGGCCGGCCGGGAAGTCGATATCTTTGGGTTCAGTACAATCATGCGCGTCAGATCGCGGGTCACCTCGCGCGCTGAGATCGCTTTCCGGCCATGGAGCGCACAATCGGCCTGCCACGCAAACTGGTTCAGGCTACCCAGCACCGAACGCGAATTGCTGGCCGCCACCTGCAGCGGCAGCATCGCCTCGATCTCGGCCAACGCCAGCTCAGCGGGTATCTCCAGATCGAGCAACGCCGTCAGCAAAGCGCCGGCAAACCGCTGTGGCGCTGTGGCATAAGGTGCGGCGTCGATCGCGACCGCGAAGCGAGTTGGCTCGCTCACCGCCAGCACCAGTTGGATGCGTCCAATCCGCACCAGCGTAGCCGTCCATTCGCCCAAGCGGTTGCTGGCGGGCGCCAGATCAGATTCAGGCAATTCCTTCATCGCCTTCAGCAACTTGGCGGTGCAGCGGAAGGCGGTCATCGCGCGGCTACGCGCATTGCCGCCACGATGGTCTGGGTGCCCACGCTGACGCGAGTGACACAGGCCAGCAGGTCGATGACGTGTTCCTTGTAATCGGCGAAACGATACGTGTTGAATTTCTCGCGGATAGTCGGGTCCTTCGGCTTCTTTTCCTTGTACTGGTCGAGGATCCATTCCAGCGCGCTGCGGTTGCCCAGCTTGTAGGTCCATGCTTCGGGCGGGATGCCGGCGAGCGTGGTTTCCGAATCCAGCGCGATGCGACCGACGTCCTTGTCGGCTTTCAGCATGGGTTTGGGCGCCCCGCCGTTGAGTCGCGCCTTTTCATCGGGAATGTCGGTGCGCGTGAGTGGCCACGGCGCGAGGGTTTCGTAGCCCAGATGCAGCGCCATCAATTGCTCGCCCCACGCCGCCCACTGCCAGAAGTCCCCGTAAAACGGAATGCGTGGAAACTCGCGCTTGAGGTTCTGCGCGTACTTCTCGCGATACACCGGGTCGTGCAGCACGGCGTAGACGTAGTGGAAGATGGCCTGCTTGGTGATAGCACGCGCTCGCAACTTGCCACTTTTCGGCTCGTCATCCTCGCGCAAGCGGGGAGCCAGTGCCTTGGCCGTGGCGGAGGCGCTGGGTCCCGGCGTTCGCCGGGATGACGGCGTGGAGAGCGCGTCGGTCTCGGAATTTCCTGACTTGTAGCGATCCTTGAACTGCTTGAGCGCCCAGTCGGTGATGTTGTCTTGATACCCATCTATTCCAACGGACTGGAGCGGTAGGCAAACAGCACCCGCAGCAGCACCAACGTAGTGAAGATCAGGCAACTGATCCACTGAACAAGCAAGCCAAGGCTTCATCGCCGAAGGATCTGTGACGATGACGCATTTGTTTGACTCTGGCTTGCCTATCGGAAATATTGAGTCTTGCTGGTAAATGCGATGTGTGATCACACGATCAAAGTAGGTCCATGCCTCACTGTACGGCCGATACATAGCCTTCCGCACACGAGTCACGTCGAAGGAGAGCACAACATTTCGACGCAAGCTGCTTTCTAACTCAGACGTCCATTTAATCTCACGACTCACCCAATCAGATATACCCGCAGGGCATCCCTCGGCCCGCCAACGCAGTCTTTCGCTTTCGTACTTATCGATGAAGGTGTGGACTTTTGCCTCAAGACTTTCACGGCTCACGTCGTAGAGCCAGTCATCACGATTCGTCACCACCCCCAACGAAAACAACTTGAAGATCGCCTTCTCCTGCGACGGCTTCTTCGCCGCCTTCACCGCTTTGCTCGCGATCGGCAGCAACTCCTCGAAATCGTTGTGCGTCAGGTTGATCCAGTTGTGCTTCGCGTCCGGCTGGACCTCCTCTGCCGACAGCTCGCGCAAGCGCGCGCTGCTCAGCCACGACAGCTTTTCTTCCGCGGTTTCGAACTCTGTCCGGCGCGTGTAGAAGATGCGGCAGGCGTGCTCGCCCTTCGTGCCCTTTCCGCCTTTCACTCCACGCGTCGCGCTGTGGCGCTTGATCAGAAAGCTGATCGCCACGCCGGTCTGGATGCCGAATACGTTGTGCTTGGGGCCGGAAAGTTTCGGGTTGGCGCGCACGTCGCCGCCCAGATCAACGATGCGGATTTCGTTGAACTCCTGCGCGACCACGGCGCGGAAGCCGTCGAACGTGCGTGAGTCGATGAAGCTGCGGTTGGTGATCAGCGCCAGCACGCCGTCGTCGTGCAGCCGGTCCGATGCCCAGCGAAAGAAGCGCGCGTACATGTCATACAGCTTGGTTTTCTGCGCGGTGCTGGCCTTGATGTAGCTGGCCTTGATGCGGCGGTCGATCTCCGGGTATTCGCGGTTCTTGTTGTTGTCGTTCTCGTTGAGCTGGTTGGCGTTCTACGGTGGGTTGCCGATGATCACGCTGATCTTGCGGCGGTTTTGGCGCTTGATGCGCTCGATGTTTTCCTCGCCCATGCCGAACAGGTCGGCAATCTGGTCGCCGGTTTTCTTGTCCAGGCCAGCGACGTTGTCCAACGTGTCAACCAGACACAAGCCGGGAAACTCGTGGTACTCGCCGGCGATGGCGGCATAGGTGGCCTCGATGTTGAGGTTGGCCACGTAGTACGGCAGGATCGCCACCTCGTTGGCGTGCAGCTCTTCCAGATACTTGCGTTCAAGCTTGGCCGGCTGGCCGCGGAAGTGCTCGATCAGCTCGGCAATGAAGGTGCCAGTGCCGCACGCGGGATCAAGAATCTCCACGTCGCGGTCGATCAGGTTGCGCCCGAAGTGCTGCTCGCACAGCCAGTCTGCCGACTCGATCATGAAACGCACAATCTCGTTGGGCGTGTAGACCACGCCGAGGCGGTCGGCCGCTTTCGGGTTGTAGACCTTGTAGAAGTTTTCGTAGACCAGCTTGAGGAAGGTCTGCTTCTCCTGATGGCTGCCGATCTGCGAAGCACCGCCGCGAATGGCGCGGTAGTAAACCTCCAGACTCTTCAGCAACTGGAATTTGGTGTTGCCGGTAAAGAACGTGCCCTCCAGCTTGTACAGCTCGCGCGCGACGTTGTTGTCTTTGTGGAACGGCTGACCGGGAAACACCTGATCAAAGATTTCATCGGTAAGAATGTGCTGGATCAGGATCTCGCGCACGTCCTCCTTGACCAGATTCGGGTTGATCGTTTCGCGCGCGTGGTCAAGAAAGGTTTGCGCCGCCTTGCCGAACGCGGCGTTGTTCGCATACGCGGCATCGACCATCTCGCGCAGCGCGCCGAGTACCGCCGGCAGATCAGCGGTGAACTGCTTGACGGCTTTGCGGAATTCGGCAATCTCCGGCCGCTGGTAGCCGAAGAAGAGGCCCAGCAGGCGTTCCAGTTCATTGACGTCATCGATCGGGCAGCGCATCACTTCCTGCGCGTTCTGGATCAGCACCGCCTGGGTGGAATCCTCGAAGATGATGTTGTCACGCGGATAACCGCGCTTGAACTTCAGCGCGATCTCGGCGTCGAGATCATCCTTGTCGTCCTTCGCCTCCCAGTAGCCGAACGGCATGCGCAATGCGTGCAGCAGCGCGCCATCGACATAGCGGCGCTCTTTCGCCGGCGACTCGATTTCGTACTCGGGTACAAACACCAGTTCGTTGCTGCGTGCGTAGCCCTTCAGCAAATCCTTGAAGGCTTCGCGTACCACTGACTCCCGATGCGTACCGCTGACCTGCTTCAGCCGCGACAGCTCATTCAGATATTGCGCAACCAGCATCCTGGACATTCACCACTCCCCTGCCGAGCTTCTCGCAACCGCGTTTCACCCGACATGGTACGCGACAAGGCGCGATCGTCGTCATGTATTACGACGCTGGGACGACTCAGGCACGATCTTGAGGAGAGATGTTGTGAAAACGGGCGCGAGAGTGCGCTTGCAGCGAGCGAGTCACGGAGAAGGTCGACTCTGGACGTTCACTCCGCCCGACGATTCGGGCCCCTGCCTTCGTGCTCGCCAAGGGAAGACTCCGCGCGACGTTGCGCACGGAGTCCGCTTAATCAGAAGTTGTACTTCAGCGACGCACCCACACCGTAATCCGGGCTGCCATTGGTAAAGCCGGCCAGTGCATAAGCCTGGATGCGCAGGCTGGCGTTGAACTTGTGATTCCAGTAGCCGGTGACTTCGCTCTGCGCACCACCGGTATCGGCAATCCGCTCACGGTAGTAGTAGTACGCACCAATGTTGTTACTCGGGTCCAACTTGTAGTCGGCACCGATGTTCGCGTTGAAGCCGTTCTTCAGCTGGATGTACTGCGAGCTGCCGTACTTCATCCAGCCCACACCGCCGAACGCAGTCCAGGCACCGCTCACCTTGTAGGTGTCCAGGGCAAGGCCGTAGTCGTTCTTTCCCGTACCCAGACCCTTGTTTTCATCGGCGGTAGCGAACTTCACCTTGCCGGTGAGATCCAGGCCAAACGTGTGATCGGCGCTGGCGAACAGCGCGTAGCCGGCCGACGCCGTAACGTCACCCAAGCCCGAGGCCGAACTACTCGTCGCGGTGCCCGGCGGCGGAGTCGTACCACCACCGTTGCCGCGACCGTGCCCGCGTCCCCTCGGGTTGCCGTTATTCACCTTGCCCACACCGGGAATCACGTCGCCGGAACCGCTGATGTTGATGTACGGCACGGCGACCTTGAAGGTCCAGCGATCGGTCTGATACGCCGCCGTCACCGGCACCGACCAGATGTCAGTGGTGGTGTCGGTGCCGTATTTGCCGCTGCTGTAGTCGGCACCTGCGGCCAGACTGAATTGATCGCTGCCAGACGTAGCGGCCTGCGCCACCGGCGCGCCAATCAGCAGCAGTCCGCCGACAATCATCCAGTGTTGTGGGTTACGCATGAAAGGTTTTTCCTTGGCTTGAAGAACATGGCAGCAGGCCCGGCATCACGCCGGGCCTGCATGGATTACAAGACGCGAGAACAGACGGCTTCAGCCGCCAGGGCGGCCGGAGTGATCAGGACGATCCGGGCGATCGGGCCGGCTCGGGCGATCGGGCCGATCGGGACGATCCACCTTGGTCACATGCTCCGGCCGGCTCGGACGATTGACACCATGCACCTTGGCCAACTCGACTTTGTCCACGTGAACGTGCGCATGCGCGTTCGCAGAGGCGCTGCCGGCAGCTTTCGGTGAACGCATCACATCACCCAGCTTGACGCCGAGGCTGTTGGCGATCTGACCCCAACCTTCGCCAGATGCACGCGCGGCCAGCACGCCGTTGAGATCAATGCTGGTGCCATCGGCCAGCACCAAGCTGCCGCCATTCAATGCGGCCTCAAGCTCGGCTGCGGTCGGGTCAGTGATGCCGGACTGGGCCAGGCTGGTTTCAGCCAGCGACAGCGCGATCTTCACGTTGCCGTAGCCCATCTTGGCGGTGGCTGGCGTGAACGTGGTGCCCGTCGTGGTCGTGGTGCCATCGGCATTCGTGATCACCTCGTCGAGTGTGATCGCGGTGCCGTCGCGCAGCCCGTCGACCAGCGCCTGCGAATTGGCATCCGAACCGGCGAACTCGGCGAACTCGGCGCTGAGCCGGGTCGACTCGTGATTGCTCGTACTGGTCGAGACGGACGTATCCGGCGGGGTGACGGTTTGCGCCATCACCGGCGCCGCGGACAGCGCACCGAGTACCGCAATGCATATCAGCGTGGACTTTAAATGACTGGATTTCATGGGCTGGCTCCGAAGGATGCGACGGTGACGGGATGGAGCGAGGGTGGAAGGCCTGACGAGCCGACGTGGCGTGTTTGCTTCATGCCAAGGTCTGTGGACTCCCCGGGTCTGAACTCCTTGCAGGCAGACTTGCATGCCACGATGTTTCTGCACGCATCCTTGCACCAAGCGTGCATGGCACACAATTAACCTCACCATGCTCGTTCAGCATGAAATTCACACCATGAACAGTGTCTGACATTGCTTCTCGCGACGTGTGATCCACTTGGCATTTTTCGTATCCCGCCATTCTCGCCCGGCGCAGATCATGACTTCTTTTCAAACCGGGCCGGCAGGAATTGAATCGACCGCGTCATTGAACTTCGGTCGCCCCGGCCGTTGCGGACGACTCGCGCTCCACCTCTCCTCCCGCGAGTCCGCGTCCAGTGCCGCAAACCACCAATCGCCGTATCGCTCGCAGTAGCAGAATCCCCGCGGTCATTGGCGTAAATGTTCAGGCCAGGTAATCCACCGAGCGTGAAGTGTGGCGCACGTTCTTGCGTTATCAGCAAGAACTTTCGCACCAGACCGTCGCCACATATTTTTTCATGAGTTCGTGTATTAATTGCGGTTGCAGCGTAGTAGCGTCCCGTGGCGACCAGACCGATTATCTTTTCAGTGTCAGGGCCGTGGCACCGGATCCCGGTCTGTTCGCTTTCGGGATTGTTTTGTTCGCACCATCAACTCGGGGAATGAACCATGCAGATGAAGAAAACGATGCTGTGTCTGGCCATGGCCGCAAGCTGGGCGTTGGCGTCCACGATCGCAACGGCGGCTGGCGTCGACACCACTTGGAAGACGACGGCAACACACGCCCACGTGCCTGCCGCGGCGGTGAACAGCAGTGACTTGGTGGCATTCAACATGCCACTGCACGTGCAGGTTGCGCTGAAAATCCAGAACAAGGCGGCGCTTGATGATTTCATCACCGCTGCACACAACCCGGCCGATCCCTTGTTCCATGCCAAACTCCAGTCGAGCGACGTCGCCGCAAACTTCCTGCCGAGCGAGGCGCAGGCGCAAGCAGTCGTCGCTTATCTGAGCCACGCCGGTTTCACCAACATCAGCGTCTCTGCCAACCGCCTGCTGGTTTCCGCCGACGGTACCGCCAGCAATGCACAGGCGGCGTTCGGTACCCGCTTCGTCAGGGCTACAGACGCGAATGGTCATGCGGCGTACGCCAACATCGACGACGCCAAGGTACCAGCCGCGTTGGCGGATATCGTGCTGGCGGTGAGTGGCCTGCAGACCATGACGCACCCCCACACCATGATTGTCGCGGCCTCGACGCAAGGACGCGTGTACAAGGGCAAGCCCGGCGGCGGCGGCGGTGCCACCTTGGTGGGCCACAACCCGACCACGTTCTCCACCATCTACGGCGCCGGCAGCACACCAACGGCTTCCACCATCACCGTGGGCATCATCAGCGACGGCGACATGACCCAGCCGTTGAAGGATTTGAACCAGTTCACCAGCACCAATGGACTACCGGCGGTAAATACGCAGGTGGTCGTGGTGGGTACGCCGGGAACTGACACCAGTGGCACCCCAGAGTGGGATCTGGACAGCCAGGACATCGTCGGCATGTCTGGCGGTGTTGGCAAGCTGATGTTCTACGCCGCCAACTCGCTGAGTAACAGCGCGCTCACTGCCGCGTACAACAAGGCGGTCAGTGACAATCTGGCGCGGGTCATCAACGTGTCGCTGGGTGAATGCGAAACCAGTGCCCATAACGACGGTTCGATGGCGACGGACGACCAGATCTTCGCCTTGGGCGTGGCGCAGGGTCAGACGTTCTCTATCTCGACCGGCGATTCGGGGTCGAACGAATGCACCAAGAGTCCAAGTGGCACCACCCCAAGCTACCCGGCCAGCTCACCATATGTGGTTGCAGTCAGCGGCACCTCGCTGAGCACCGGCACCTCCAACAGCTGGGTCGGTGAGACGCTCTGGAGCGGGTCTGGCGGCAGTCCCAGCACCGTGGAACCGAAGCCGAGCTGGCAGACCCAGGGCGGTGGCACAACGCGTGACGTATCCGACGTAGCGTTCGACGCCGACCCGAATTCGGGCTCGATCATCATCGTCAACGGCAGCAAGGCGCAGTACGGTGGCACCAGCCTGTCCGCACCGCTGTTTGCCGCCACGTGGGCGCGTATGCTTGCCGCGCACCCAACGCTGGGCTTTGCGGGTCCGCACCTTTACACCGTGTCCACGGCCAGCTATCACGACATTACATCAGGCAGCAACGGCGGCGAGACGGCGACGGTGGGCTGGGACTACGCCAGCGGCTTCGGCAGCGGCATCGTGAGTGCACTGAACGCGGGCCTGTAGTTTCCGCGCTGCAGGTTGCAAGGGCGCCGGCCGAAAGGCGGCGCCCTTGTTGTGTGTGCAAAAAAACGGTCAGGTTCATTTACTCGCCCACTGCTGCGCCTGAAACGCGCGCCTCATTTCCGGCTCCAGCCCATTCACCCGTCGCTTTTGCTGAAACGTCGCTCGCTGCCTTGTTCCAAGCTCGCGGTTTCGCGACCGCGTATCCGCCCCTCCCGGCGTCGTTGCCATCACGCCCTCGACGTTGACCACTACGGCCAATCTGTCGCCCAGCGCTTCTGCAGATGCGCTAAATGGTGTCCATGGTGGCGCTGAGTACGGCCACTTCGATGCCAGCGGGTACCTGGAGGGGCGCAGCGGGCGCGTGTCTGGTCCGGCCACCGCGTGGGGCGGCGCGGTGTGTGGAGCGCTGTCGTGCGGCGCCGGGCTGCAGCCCGGCAGCGACCACGCAGCACAACACAACAGCCATCGACCGAGGGCTTGTGGTATCCCTTTCGCCCGTTCGCCGCCAGAGCATGCCGCTGCGCCGCGCCGCTCGCGCTGACGCGGGCCGCCGCAGGGCAACGTATTGGCGCCGCGAGTCTCGTGTCAGTGGTCGGCACCGCATGCGCGTGCGCAGCAAGGTCGACATCAACGTGCTTTCGCACGACCATTGCTACTGAAACGCCACGTCGAACAGAAGGTGAACACTCCCATATGCGCACTCATGGCACTTTGGTCAAATGGAACGCTGATCGTGGTTTCGGCTTCATTCAACCGGCTGTGGGAAACACCGAGATCTTCGTGCACGTCTCCGAGTTCCCCCGCGATGGTGTGCGGCCACGGGTCGGCGAGCTGGTGTCATACGAATTGGAAGCCCGCAAGGATGGCAAAGCGCAGGCGACAGGCATCATGCGTCCAGGAGGGGCGTATCAGCCCCGGCAACCACAGACAATCGCCAGGGGCGGCCGTCGGCAAAGCCCGTTCCCCGGGATCGGCGTTGCGCTGTTGCTGGCAGGCATCGCTGCCTATGCTTATTTCTCCCGGCCACACGCGGTACCGGCGGCTCCAGAACCGGCTGCCACGCTGGTTGCTTCCCCGACCCCACGCGCCCAAGTGTTCGACTGTGATGGCCGCACACGATGCCCACAAATGACGTCTTGTGCCGAGGCCACCTATTTTCTCAATAATTGTCCTGGCACAACGATGGATGGCGACGGCGATGGCGTGCCATGCGAGAGCCAATGGTGTGCGGCTGACCGTCACGACTGGCCGTAGCTTGGCGGCAGTCGCCGCAGAAAAATTGTCAGATCCATTCAACTGGGGTGCTGCGCGCGAGACTTGCGCCGTGTCTCCGCACCCGGCACGCTCCCCCGCCCCTGCTGCTGATCCAGCGCCTGTTCCGTTACCTGCAACCTGCTGCGGATAGCCGTGGCGGTTGCGCAGCGCTGTAGTTGTTCCCTGGCGGAAGGGCTGTTTACCGCCCAGCCGAACATGGCATCGGCCGGCTCGGCTGAAACCAGTCGGGCGTACTGGTGCCGGGCTTTGGCCCGATGTGCGGACGGTCGGCGGCTCCAGCAACTACAGCGCGCCCGGTCAGTCGTATCGCAGTGAACACCGCTCGCGACATGGCCAGACCGACCTGATGTTCGGCTCTCATCCGTTCCTTCTTGGCCGCAAACCACGCTTTCGGGCCGGCCAGAAGGCTGACTGGGGCGGAGTCCACCCGCCGCGAGTCCTCGATGGTCTGGCGCAAGTGGGACAGGTGGTACTCGTTGAAGACTTCGCTCAGGCGAGTGGACGTGAATGGCGACGCCACATATTCGTCCAGCAGGTTGCCCATCATCGCAACTGTGCGCAGAGCGATCTGACGGTTTGCGCGTTCCACGTGGGAGGTGCCGGCCGAGGCCTGCCACAGGCCATCGAGTGCATCGACCAGTTCACGGCATTCCGCCTGATTGAGTGGACGCCGTGACAGCGGCGTGTTGCGGCGATCAATCAGCCAGGCCTGGTCGGTGGCCGCCAGCGCGTGCGAGTACCGTGCGACGCGGACTCGTGCCTCCTTCATCGACAGATCGTCGGCCGCCGCCAGGCGCCACGCGAGTGCTTCCATCGTCAGCGGCTGTGCGCGCACCTTGCCGTCTGGGCGGTGCCAGCGCCGATATTCGAGGGTGGCCGGATGGAACGCGCCCCGCGGCGGCCGCACCGTGGCGCGGGCCTCGTCGGCATAATTGAGCGCGGGAGCCATCGGCCGCAGGTCGGCGGCACAGGCCGCCAGCATGCGCGCGAGAAGAATTTCCGCAGTAACCAGGTGCAGGTGATACCGCCCACGGTAGTCGTCGTCATCGACCGGTGGAAAATAGACGAAGCGGATGCGTGGCTTGTGGAGGCTCGTGTGGACGCGGCTGGCGGCTTGCACGCCGTGGAAACTTTGGGCGGCAAGTCGATCGCCGAGCGGAAACGGCAGATGCGCAGTAGGCAAGTCCCCCAGCATGGCGTCGACCGATGGCGCGGAAACAGCGCCAGACTTGACCGTTGCAGCCACTTGCGCACGCGCACTTGTCACGATCGATACACTCACAAATCAACCTTTATCGCTGTGGGCGGTCATGCGGCTCAACTCTGCCTGCGTGCCGCCTTGTCCAGGTATCAGTTACGCCGTCCAGCCTGGACAGCCACGGCGCCACTGTTGCATCACCAGTGCAATGGGAGTGTGCGCCGTCGCGCAATAATTGAAGCTCGCATCTGGTTGGACCCGGCCCTCGCTCATCAGGCGCGTCCGGCATTCGGGAAGACTGGCGAAAAAGCAGGCAAAATGGATAGTTGGTAGTGCAGCCAATTGCACCGGCCGAACCATTGACTACGGATACCGCACTTGACGATCACGCCCGTCCTCACGCCACTGCTCACCGACGCGGACACCGACCTGCTGGGGCGCATGCGCGCTGCAGCAGAGTTGCTGGAAGCAGTCGCCGCTGATCGGCAATTGCTGGAGCAGGTGCCGGCGGATGTGCGGCAGCGGCTGCATCAGGCGGTGGCGCAGGTGTATCACCCTGATCCGGGTGTGCGCAGAATGAAGCTCAAAGCTGCCGAGAAGGCGCAGCATGCGGCGAGAAACCGCGCCGAGGATGCCGTACTGGACCGGACGGGCATCCGTGCGCTGCGCCGGCGGGCGGTGTTCACCACGCCGAACGTGCATCCACCACTGGGCTTCGCGGCGCACGACGTCGACCCGAACGTCGACACCACACAACCGCGCGAATCGATCGAGCTCAAGCACTGTTACGTGTGCAAGCAGAAATATTCCAACATCCATTTTTTCTACGATCAGTTATGTCCCACCTGCGCGGCGTTCAATTACGCCAAGCGCAGCGAGCTGGCTGACCTGAGCGGCCGCGTGGCGCTGCTGACCGGCGGGCGGGTGAAGATCGGCTATCAGGCCGGATTGAAACTGTTGCGCGCAGGCGCCGAGTTGATCGTCACTACGCGTTTTCCACGTGACTCGGCCGCACGTTATGCAGCGGAGCCGGACTTTCCCCAGTGGGGCCCGCGCCTGCAGATTTACGGCCTGGACCTGCGCCACACCCCCAGCGTCGAGGCGTTCTGCCAGGAACTGGTGGCCACGCGGCCGCGACTGGACTTCATCATCAACAACGCCTGCCAGACCGTGCGCCGCCCACCCGGTTTCTACACGCACATGATGGAAGGCGAAACCACTGCCCTGCAGAGCATGCCCGAGCACGTGCGCATGCTGGTCGGCCATTACGAGGGTCTGCGCAGCGCGCACCTTTTGCCTGAAGCGGCCGCGTCATCCCTCACACTGGCTGACTCCAAAGCCCAGCTCTCCGGCCTGACGCACGCGGCCGGGTTGTCGCAACTGCCCTTGCTGCCAGAGGATCTGCTGGCACAGAGCCATCTGTTCCCCGTGGGCCGGCTCGATCAGGACCTGCAACAGATCGATCTGCGCGAGCGCAATTCATGGCGCCTGTTGATGGCCGAGGTGCCCTCGGTAGAATTGCTGGAAGTGCAACTGGTGAATGCCATCGCGCCGTTTATCATCAACGCGCGGCTGAAGCCGCTGATGCTGCGCACCGCAAATCGGGACAAGCACATTGTCAACGTGTCGGCGATGGAAGGTCAGTTCTACCGCAACTTCAAGACCACCCGGCATCCGCACACCAACATGGCCAAGGCCGCGCTGAACATGATGACGCGCACTTCGGCCACCGATTACCACAACGACGGCATTCACATGAACAGCGTGGACACTGGCTGGGTGACCGACGAAGACCCTGCGGCCTTGGCGGCTAAGAAAGTCCTCGAGGAACGCTTCCACCCGCCGCTGGACATCATCGACGGCGCGGCGCGGATCGTGGATCCGATCATCAGCGGCAGCAATACCGGCGAGCACGTGTGGGGACAATTCCTGAAGGACTATCAACCGACCGATTGGTGACCCGGTCACGCCATCCAAACCGCCCTGCTTACGCCTGCTTCGCCGTGCAGTGCCTGCCCTGCGCCATCATGTTGCACGATTCTGGCGCGCCGCACTCGTCCGCCGACGCTTGATTCGTCACCCACCGTTCGGTGCTTTCTGATGTGGATCGAAACGAGAGCGGTATCCTGAGGTTCTGTGCGGCTTCTGCCAACACCCACGCGAGCGAGATGCCATGGCCTCCATGCAAGCGATTGAAATCAGCGGCCCGGGCGGCCCGGAAGTGCTGCGCCTGACTCGCCGCCCGGTGCCGCAAGCGGGCCCCGGAGAAGGGTTGATCAAGGTGGCTGCCGCCGGAGTCAATCGCCCGGATGTGTTTCAACGAGAGGGCCGCTATCCGCCGCCACCGGGGGCTTCGGACCTGCCTGGGCTGGAAGTATCCGGCACGCTCGTCGGCGGGGACATGGACGGCGACAACCCGTTCGGTTGCAAGCTGGGTGACGCGGTCTGCGCATTGCTCACCGGCGGCGGGTACGCCGAATATGCCGTCGCGCCGTTGCCACAGTGCCTGCCGATTCCCCCAGGCATGGAGCTGGCTGCGGCGGCGGCACTGCCGGAAAACTATTTCACGGTATGGAGCAACGTGTTCGATCGCGCCCAACTTGGTCGTGGCCCGGGCGGCGCCGAGGAGACACTGCTGGTGCAAGGTGGCTCCAGCGGCATTGGCGTTACCGCGATCCAGCTTGCGCATGCGTTCGGTCACCGCGTCTTTGCCACGGCCGGCAGTGCGGAAAAATGTGCGGCGTGCGTCAAGCTTGGCGCTGAGCGTGCGATCAATTACCGCGACGAGGATTTTGTCGCCGTGGTGAAACAGGCGACGGCCGACCGCGGCGTGGACGTGATCCTGGACATGGTCGCCGGCGATTACATCGTGCGCGAGATCGATGCGCTGGCCGACGATGGACGGCTGGTATTCATTGCCACGCTGGGTGGGCGCCACGCGCAAATTGACGCCAGCGTGATCATGCGCCGCCGGCTCACGCTCACCGGTTCCACGTTGCGTTCGCGGCCGACTGCGTTCAAGCGTGCAATTGCGGCCTCGCTGTACGCCAGGGTCTGGCCTCTGCTGGCCGCCGGCACCGTGCGTCCGGTGATCCATCAGGTGTTTCCCGCAGCCGACGCGGCCAACGCACACGCGTTGCTGGAAAGCAGCACGCACATCGGCAAACTCCTGCTGCAGTGGTAGCGCTGTCACCAAAGCCCCATCCGGCACAAGGACTCGCGTACAAGTAGTATCAAACCTACTGCCCGCTGCGGAATTGCCCCATGCATGACCTCACCAAGCTCCTTCTGTCTGGAGCCTGCCTGATCGGCCTCGCGCTTGCACTGAACGGCTGCGGCGACGTGGCAAAACTGCAGGTGAAACAGGGCATGGGCGCCGATCCAACGCTGCCCGTGCCGGTCAAGACGTTATTGCCAACGGTGCACGTCGCCAAGGCGGTTGGCTGGTCCGGAAGCGGCACCCCGCATGCCGAGACCGGATTCGCCGTGCAGGCGTTTGCACGCGCCCTGGAGCACCCGCGCTGGTTGTATGTGTTGCCCAACGGCGATGTGCTGGTGGCCGAGAGCAACACGCCGCCGAACCCTGACGACAGCAAAGGCATCAAAGGCTGGATTGCCACCCAAGTCCAGGCCCGGGCGGGCGCGGGCGTTCCCAGTCCCAATCGCATCATCCTGTTGCGCGACAAGGATGGTGACGGTGTGGCCGAGACCCGCAGCGTCCTGCTGCAGAACTTGCACTCGCCGTTCGGCATGGCCCTGATCGGGGACACGTTGTATGTCGCCGATACCGACGCATTGCTCAGCTTTCCCTATCACGATGGCGAAATGACCATCAGTGCGCCGGGCCGCAAGGTCATCGCCCTGCCCGCGGGCAGCATCAATCATCACTGGACCAAGAACGTCATCGCCAGCCCGGACGGCAACAAGCTGTATGTCACGGTCGGATCCAACAGCAATGTCGGCGAGAACGGGCTGGCGGTGGAAGCAGATCGTGCGCGCATTCTGCAAATGGATGTCGCCACTGGCGCAGTGCGCGCGTTTGCCACCGGCCTGCGCAATCCCAACGGCATGGGCTGGCAACCACAAAGTGGCGCGTTGTGGACGGCGGTCAACGAGCGCGACGAACTGGGCAGCGACCTCGTGCCGGACTACATGACGTCGGTACAGGATGGCGGCTTCTACGGTTGGCCGTTCAGTTACTACGGCCAGCATGTCGACACGCGGGTGCTTCCGCAAAATCCGGCGCTGGTCGCCACGGCGCTGGTCCCTGACTACGCGCTGGGACCGCATACGGCGTCGCTGGGGCTGACGTTCTATGCCGCAAATCTGTTCCCGGAGCATTACCGCAACGGCGCGTTCATTGGCCAGCACGGCTCATGGAACCGCAAACCACGCAGCGGCTACAAGGTGATTTTCGTGCCGTTCGCGAACGGCATGCCCTCGGGGCCGAGCGAAGACGTGCTGACCGGTTTTCTGAACAAGGACGGACAGGCGCAAGGACGGCCGGTCGGCGTGGCCGTGGGCCGCCGCGGCGCGTTGCTGGTGGCTGACGACGTGGGCAACACCATCTGGCGTGTCACGCCCGCAGTCGGGTTACCTGGGAACTGAGGTCGCAGATGTCAGTCGCACCGGCACGCCACTGCGTGCCACGTAGCCACGGGCGCGGACAACCTCATTGTCGTCAGTGCGCCGCAGCCTGATCGGCCTCGGCCAACAGCCCACCCAGTGCTGCACCCAGCACCAGATCTTCCACGCCACCGAAGTGTTGCTCGCGCAAGCGCCCCTGTGCGTCGATCAACATCAAAGTGGGCGTACCCTGCATCGCGTACGCACGCATGGTTTGTGGCAAGGGATCACCCTCCGTGTACGCGTCTACTCCCACCGGGAACGTGTAACGGTACTCGTGCAGAAACGCCTCGAGCGCGAGCGGCCCCTGTACCGCATGATGTTCGAACACGGTGTGCAAACCGATCACCGCGAGGCGCTCGGCGGGAAACGCCTGACGCACGCGCTGCATCTGCGGCAACGCTTGCGCCGCGCAGCCGGGACACAACATCTGGAACGCATGCACGACGACCACGCGCCCGCGCAAATCCTCCAGAGCCAACGGCGGGCTGTTGAACCAGCGCGATACCTGCCACGGCGGAGCGGAACGCAAGGTAGTCATGAGCTGTCTCCAAGGCGCATGTTGCAGATGCCACTCGATACATGAAAGTGTCCCCGCCAGTCTAACGCTGCACACTGGGCTGGGTGACGTTGGCGCGGCGAATGGCTACTCTCGAGACTTGCTCTCTCACGAGACTTCCATGACAGTGACCCACGGCATCCACACCATCGACACCGGCTTCGTCCGCCCGCAATTCGACGCTGCCTACCTCATCGTCGAACACGGTCATGCGGCCTTCATCGATTGCGGCACGACGTTTTCCGTGCCGCGCATGCTGGCGGCACTGAGCGACGCCGGATTGACGCCAGCGGACGTCGACTGGCTGATCCTCACCCACGTGCATCTCGATCACGCTGGCGGCGCGGGTGCGTTGCTGACGCAGCTGCCGAACGCACAACTGGTGGTGCACCCGCGCGGCGCACGGCACATGATTGACCCCAGCCAGTTGTGGGCGGGCGCCAGTGCGGTATATGGCGAAGCAGTAATGGAACAAACGTATGGACGGCTGACTCCCGTACCCGCTGCGCGCGTGATGGAGGCGCAGGATAATGGCGTCATCGACTTGGCCGGCCGCCCATTGCGCTGTCTGGCGACGCCTGGCCACGCCAAACATCACATCGCCATATACGACGAGCAAGCCAACGTGTGTTTCACCGGCGATGTGTTCGGCCTTTCCTACCGCGACTTCGACACCGCTGCCGGTGCATTCATCCTGCCCACCACCTCGCCGGTGCAATTTGATCCAGTCGCCTTGCATGCGTCGATCGACCGCCTGCTGGCGTTACAGCCGCAAGCGATGTACCCAACCCACTACGGGCGCATCGAGGGCGTCGAGCGGCTGGCGGCCGACCTGCACCTGCAGATCGACGCCATGGTGGAACTCGCCCACGCCGCCGACGGCAAGCCTGATCGCCACGAGCGGTTGGTGAACACGCTTACCACGCTGTACGCCACGCGCGCTGACGCGCACGGGTGGCACGGCGGTCGAGTGAAGTTGCGTGAGCTGCTGCAGATGGACATCGAGCTGAACGCGCAGGGGCTTGAGGTGTGGCTGGATCATTCGCGGCGACAGGCCAGCACGCAGTGATTTCCGTGGCGCTACGCGGCAACGACAGCGACCTCGTCGCTGCACGGCTTGAGCTACCTCGCACACACCTGCAAGGTCGCTCGACTCCGCAGCAGCCCACCATCAGCATGGGCCGGCAACATCACGCCATGCGTGTACCGTTCGGCACCGACCGTTCGACGGTGGTGATCACCACCCCGTCAGCCGTGGTAAATCCGGTCAACAAGAATTCAGACTGAAACGGGCCAATCTGTTTCTTAGAAAAGTTGATGACACCGACGACCTGGCGCCCCAGCAGATCCTCCGCACGATACAACGCGGCAATCTGCGCGCTGGTTTTCTTTTCACCGTACGGACCAAAATCCACCCAAACTTTCCACGCCGGCTTGCGCGCCTCGGGGAACGCTTCCACGCGAATGACCGTGCCGGCCACCAACAACACCTTGGTGAAGTCATCCCAGGCAATCGTGTCAGTGTTGTCGGCAGAATCTGCACTCATCCTTCCAGCTCCGTTTTCAGCCAATCACGCCCCTGTTGCCACCAATACGTCGCCTGCGCCGCAAGATAACCCAGCGGCCGATGCGTACTGCTCAAGCCGTAATCGGCAAACTGCGTCCAGCGATCATCACCTTCGGCAATTGCGGCGGCAAGCAATTCGCCGGCGGCACATGTCGGCGCCAGACCATGGCCGCCAAATGCCTGCGCCCACCACAGGCCGCGACCATCACCGCCGATCTGCGGCATCTGATGCCGCGCGTAGCTCATCAGACCCGACCACGCGTAATCCACCTTCACGCCTTGCAATTGCGGAAATACGCGCAACATGTCGGCGCGCAACAACCGTTGCACCATGCGCGGCGAGCGCTCGCAAATGGAAATGCGCCCGCCCCACAGCAGCCGCGTATCCGGCAACGCACGGTAATAGTCAAACGCAAAGCGGCTGTCGTAGACGGCTGCGCGGGTGCGCAGGCAGTCGTCCAGACGTCCGTGCAGCGGTTCGGTTGCCATCACGTAGGTAGCAATTGGCATGATGGAGCGATCGACCGGTTTGCGCAGACCAGCAAGGTAACCGCCGCAGGCCAGCACCACCTGATCGGCCAGCAAATCGCCATGCGGCGTGTTGACGCGCCACTGCGTACCTTCGCGCCGCAGCCCGATGGCCGCGCTCTGCTCGTGGATGACCACGCCTTGCGCGGCGCAGGCAGCCGCCAGGCCGATGGCGTAGTTGAGCGGATGCAAATGCAGCGCATCGCGTTCATACAGGCCACCGTGATAGCGTCCGGTGCATACCTGCTGGCGCAACTCATCGGGTTCCAGCCATTGCCACTGCACGTCGTAGTGCTCAGCCAGCAACTGCTGACGGCGCCGCAACACCGCCGGATCTCGAAACCAGTTGGCCAAGATGACCCCTTGATCCACAACATCACAGGCGATTGCATATTTGCTGATACGTTGGCGAATCCGTTGTACGGCGTCGCGCGTGAGGCGAAACAGCGCGGCAGCACGCTCAGCGCCAAGCTGATCAAGCAGCGCTTGCTCACCCAGCGAATAG
>JBDSWR010000013.1:0-14953 GCA_039926605.1 Rhodanobacter sp.
CTTGGAACCGGGAACCGCGCCCTTGACCAGCAGCAGGTTGCGCTCGGAATCGACGCGCACCACATCCAGATTCAACGCGGTGATCTGGGTGTTGCCCATGTGGCCAGCCATGCCCTTGCCCTTGAATACCTTGCCCGGATCCTGGCGCTGGCCGATCGAGCCGCCGTGGCGATGCGACAGCGAGTTGCCGTGGGTGGCGCGACCGCCGCCGTAGTTGTGGCGCTTGATGACGCCCTGATAGCCCTTGCCGATCGAGGTCCCCGTGACATCCACGCGCTTGATGTCCTTGAACAGCTCGACCTTGAGCTCGGAACCCGGCTTGAGGTCGGCGCCTTCCTTCTCGGCGAGGCGGAACTCCCACAGGCCGCGGCCGGCGGCAACACCCGCCTTCTTGTAGTGGCCGGTCAGCGCCTTGTTGACGCGCTGCGGCTTCTGCGAGCCGAACGCCACCTGCACGGCGGCATAGCCGTCGTTCTCAAGCGTTTTGACCTGCGTCACGCGATTCGGCGTGCACTCGATCACCGTGACGGGGATCGACTCGCCCTTCTCGGTGAAGACGCGAGTCATGCCCGCCTTTCTGCCCACAATGCCTAGTGTCATGGTTTAGCTCAGCTTGATCTGCACTTCGACGCCTGCCGGCAGGTCCAGCTTCGACAGCGCGTCAACCGTCTTTTCAGTCGGGTCAACGATTTGCATCAGGCGCTTGTGCGTGCGGATCTCGTACTGGTCGCGCGCGATCTTGTCGACGTGCGGCGACGCCAGGACCGTGTAGCGTTCCTTGCGGGTCGGCAGCGGGATCGGCCCACGAACCAGTGCGCCGGTACGCTTGGCAGTGTCAACGATCTCCTTGGCTGATTTGTCAATCAGACGGTGATCGAAGGCCTTTAGCCGGATGCGGATGGACTGACTCGTCGCGGCCATTCTCGTGCTCGATTAGGTAGTTATGCGAAAAAGGGTCGTCAATCCGCGCTTACGCGAGGATCTTGGTGACGACGCCGGCGCCGACGGTGCGACCACCTTCACGGATGGCAAAGCGCACCTGCGCTTCCATCGCGATCGGGTTGATCAGCTCCACCACGATGCTCACGTTGTCGCCCGGCATCACCATCTCCTGCTTCATCTCGATGGAGCCGGTGACGTCGGTGGTACGGAAGTAAAACTGCGGGCGGTAACCCTTGAAGAACGGCGTGTGGCGGCCGCCTTCTTCCTTGGTCAGCACATAGACCTCGGCCTCAAACTTGGTGTGCGGCGTGATGCTGCCCGGCTTGCACAGCACCTGCCCGCGCTCGATCTCTTCCTTCTTCGTGCCGCGCAGCAAAATGCCCACGTTGTCGCCCGCACGCCCCTCGTCCAGCAGCTTGCGGAACATCTCAACGCCCGTCACCGTGGTCTTCACCGTCGGCTTGATGCCCACAATCTCGATTTCCTCCCCCACCTTCACGATCCCGCGCTCAATGCGGCCGGTGGCCACCGTGCCACGGCCCGAGATGGAGAACACATCCTCCACCGGCAGCAGGAACGGCTTGTCAATCTCGCGCTTGGGCTCCGGAATGAAGCTGTCCAGGGCGTCGTACAGCTCCTCAACCTTGGCCACGTAGGCCGGGTCGCCCGCAATCGCCTTGGTGGCCGACCCGCGGATGATCGGGGTCGTGTCGCCAGGGAACCCGTACTTGTTCAGCAGGTCGCGCACTTCCATCTCGACCAGGTCCAGCAACTCGGCGTCGTCCACCAGATCGCACTTGTTCAGCCACACCACGATCTTCGGCACGTTCACCTGCTTGGCCAGCAGGATGTGCTCGCGCGTCTGCGGCATCGGGCCGTCGGTCGCGCTCACCACCAGGATCGCGCCGTCCATCTGCGCCGCACCCGTAATCATGTTCTTCACGTAATCCGCGTGCCCCGGGCAGTCCACGTGCGCGTAATGCCGGTTCTTGGTGCTGTACTCCACGTGCGAGGTCGAAATCGTCAGGATCTTCGTCGCATCGCGTCGCCCCTGGCTCTCAGACGCCTTCGCCACCTGGTCATAAGGCACGTACGTGCCCCAGCCCCGGTCCGCACTGACCTTGGTCAGCGCCGCCGTCGTCGTCGTCTTCCCATGATCAACGTGGCCAATCGTGCCAACGTTCACGTGGGGCTTCGTACGTTCGAATTTTTCCTTGGCCATGACGAGTCATCCTCTGTAGAACAAAAACCCCCTTAAGTTAAGGGGGCGCGGAATCTGGTGCTCACCACAGGAATCGAACCCTGATGGCGCCTTGGCGCCATCACCAAACAATGATCCTTTCGGTCATCGGTTCGATTCCGAAAGCAAACGGAACCCAAAATCTGGTGCTCACCATCGGAATCGAACCGATGACCTCACCCTTACCAAGGGTGTGCTCTACCGACTGAGCTAGGTGAGCGACAAAAAACCTCCTCTACAACGACTTCGTCTCTGGAGCGGGAGACGGGAATCGAACCCGCACTATCAGCTTGGAAGGCTGAAGTTCTACCATTGAACTACTCCCGCACATCCTCCGCTGCTGCCACCAATACATGGTGGAGGGAGAAGGATTCGAACCTTCGTAGGCGTAAGCCAGCAGATTTACAGTCTGCCCTCGTTGGCCGCTTGAGTATCCCTCCGAATTTTTCACAACCTGGACCTTGTGGCTCTGCGACTCCAAACCGGGAAGGTAGATACCTTCGGGCATCCATGACGTCGCCTGCCGCCGTTGGCCGCTTCTTGAGTATCCGTTCAATAAAGAACGCGTATTGTGTGGATCGCGCCGGTGCCTGTCAACACCTGATGCGCGAATATCGACTTGTCCGGGCATGGTTTTTGCCCGGCTCGGAGCACGACAGCAGGTCACGCGCACGAGTCGTCACGCGCATCCACCAACTGCTCCATGCCACGCGACAACGCGAGCAACTCCTGCGCCTTGGCCTGCAGCCGTCGTTCGTCCGCGTCGCTCGGCAACCATGACGGAACCGCCGTCGGCTTGCCGTCTGGTGCATCCAACGCGACAAACACCATCACACAACTGGTTGCCAGGCGCGACTCGCCCTGACGCAAATCTCGCGCAAACACGTCGACCACCAGATGCATGCTGGAGTGCCCGGTGTAGACCAATCGAGCGTGCACCGAAACCAGATCGCCGATCAGGATCGGTGCGACAAACCGGATGCCGCTGACCGATGCTGTTACGCAATACGCTCCGCTCCAGCCCACGGCACAGGCATAACCCGCTTGATCAATCCACTTCATTGCCATGCCGCCGTGTACCTTGCCTCCAAAATTCACGTCGATCGGCTGCGCCAGGAAGCGAAAGGTAACCTCGTGCTGTTGACCGGGCATGCTGGCATCTCATGGGTGTCGTGTGCGCATTATGCATGGGCTTGTGAATGGGAAGCCGACACCGCACGCGTTCATCGCGAAGCCCGGGTCGGGGGCTACGGTAACGGCATGGTCATCCATGTGCTCGCTTTCCCGGTTACGGACGGCGCGACCGGCAACTTGCCGTCAATGCGTACACCACGGCGCGCACGGACAGGCCACGCACGCTGCAGACACGGGATCGCGGGCGTCTTTGCCCACATCGATAGGGCACCACACGCCAGATCGCATGAGTGCCGCCGACAATGCGCCGGGGAGCCTGCACACGCCCGACTGTGTGTCGATCATCCCGCCCGTGGAAGTGCGGATGACGGTTCACCCACGCCTGTCACGCGCCTATCGCTCCACCTCACCATGCGTATTCAAATGCCCGAATGTGGCGCCGAGTGCCAAACCAGCCGCGTCAAACGTTGAAGCGAAAGTGCAGGACATCGGCCTCACGCACGAGGTAATCCTTGCCTTCCAGGCGCAGCCGACCGGCTTCCTTGGCACCGGCTTCGCCGTGGTACTTGATGAAATCATCAAACCCCACGGCTTCCGCACGAATGAAGCCGCGCTCGAAGTCGGTGTGGATTACTGCCGCTGCCTGCGGCGCTGTGGATCCAGCGCGTACCTGCCACGCCCGGACCTCCTTCTCGCCGGCAGTGAAATATGTCTGCAGGCCGAGCAAGGTGTAACCGGCACGGATGACCCGGTTCAGACCCGGTTCGTCCAGCCCCATGTCCCGCAAGAACTCATCACGATCGGCTTCCTCGAGTTGCGCCAGTTCTTCCTCGATCGACGCACATACTGGCACGACCGCGGCGCCTTCAACGGCGGCGCGGGCGCGCACGACATCCAGCAGCGGATTGTTCTCGAAACCGTCATCGGCAACGTTGGCGATATACATCAGCGGTTTCAGCGTGAGCAGAAACATGTCGCGTACCAGGGCCTTTTCCTCGGCGTCCAGGCCGATGGAGCGGGCAGCCGTGCCGGCGCTCAGGGCGACAACCAGTTTCTCCAATACCGGTTTCTTCGCCTGCGCGTCCTTGTCGTTCGCCTTCGCCGCGCGCTCTGCCTTGTTCAGCGCCTTCTCCACTGACTCCAGATCGGCCAGCGCCAACTCGGTATCGATCGTGTCGATATCCGATAGCGGGTCCACTTTGCCAGCGACATGGATCACGTCACCCTCAAAGCAGCGCACCACATGGGCAATCGCATCGACCTCGCGGATATGCGCCAGAAACTTGTTGCCGAGACCCTCGCCCTTCGAAGCTCCGGCGACGAGGCCGGCAATGTCGACAAATTCCATCGTGGTAGGCACGATCCGCTGGGGATGGACAATCGCGGCCAGTTGTTCCAGTCGTGGATCCGGCACCGGGACGATGCCGACGTTCGGTTCAATCGTGCAGAACGGGAAATTCGCGGCCGCGATACCCGCTTTGGTCAGTGCGTTGAACAGGGTGGACTTGCCGACGTTGGGAAGTCCGACAATGCCGCATTTGATGCCCATGGAAACTCCCGGAAAATTCAAAAATCCGCCAACACACGTGCCGCAATAGCGGCATGCTCAGCGCGTGACCGAGCTTCAGCGCAGCATCCACGATAGCGTCGACGCATTACACAGTGTGTCGAGCGCACCATCGTCAATCACGCGACACACCCGGTTCCGGGACGTGCCTACCGTTGGCGGCACCTGGCGTGTGCAGCATCTGCATTGCCTTGTCGAACTGGCCGACCACCGCCAGTGGCAGCACATGCAACGCGCGGGTTATGGCATCGGTGATGGCTTCCTCATCCACCGCCGAGGGGCGCCCGAGCACCCAGTCGATGACGCGGCTGCGATCACTCGGATGGCCAATACCCAGACGCAGGCGGTGAAACTGGCCGTGGCCGAGCTGCGCAATGATGTCGCGCAGGCCATTGTCGCCGCCGTGTCCGCCGTCAAACTTCAGGCGCACCGTGCCGGGAGGCAAATCCAGATCGTCATGGACGATAAGGCAGCTTGCCGGCTCAATCTTGTAATAGTGCAACGCGGCGACAACCGCGCTGCCGCTCTTGTTCATGAACGTAGCGGGCTTGAGCACGCGGACGGACGTGTCACCAACACTCAGCCGGCACACTTCACCATGCAGTTTGCCGTCAACACCGAACTGCACACCGGCACCGCTGGCCAGGGTGTCGACAAAGCGGAACCCCGCGTTGTGCCGGGTTCGCAGGTATTCGGAACCAGGATTGCCCAGCCCGACGATAAGTTGCAAACCAGTCATGCCTGCGCTCGGCAGCGACGGCCCACGCGTCACCGACGCATGGGCCGCAGCGGCTTACTTCTTGTCGTCCTTCTTGGCTGCGGCAGGCTTGTCGTCCTTCTTGCCCGCAGCGGCCGGAGCGGCCGCACCAGCAGCGCCGGCAGCACCGGCAACGGGCTCGGCGGCCTCGACCGGAGCCGCATCCACTTCTTCGCGCATGAGATTGGCAGTTACCACCGCCACGTCACTGCTTTCGTCGAGGATCTGGATCACCAATTCGACATTCGGCGGCAATTTCACCTTGGACAAGTGGATGATGTCGCCCGGTTTGAGGTCGGCCAGATCGACGTCGATGTACTCGGGCAGATCCTTCGGCAAGCAGGACACCTCCACTTCCGTGAGGTTGTGTGAAATCACCACACCCGCAGTCTTGGCCGCCATCGACGTTTCCTTGTTGAGGAAATGCAACGGTACGCTGACCCGCAAGGCTTCCTTCTCGTTCACACGCAGGAAATCCATGTGCATCATCAACTGCTTGAACGGGTGCTTCTGCCAATCACGCACCAGCACTTTCTGCACTTTGTCGTCGACATTCAAGTCGAGAATCGAGGAGAAGAACCACTCATTCTTCGAGGCCAGCAAGATGGTGTTGTGCAGAACCTGAATGCTTTCCGGGGGCTGGCCGGCACCGTATATGACGGCAGGCACGAAGCCCGCATGACGCAGGCGGCGGCTCGCACCTTTCCCCTCGTCTTTGCGGCTTTGCGCCTTGATTTCGTGTGATTTTGCCATTTCGTTGCTACCTTGGTTGGTGTGTGCCACCTCGCGGTGGCCGAGTGACTTCCCCGCGACCAGGGAAGACAGTTGAAACGATTTGCGCGGTCGCAGCCTGACAGAGTCTGCGTTCCCCGCGTGTTAGCTCAATCGACGTACAGCGAACTGACCGACTCGCCAAACGCAATGCGGCGAATGGTTTCCGCCAGCAATTCGGCGACTGAAAGCTGACGAATCTTGGCGCAGGCGCGCGCTTCGGCACGCAACGGCAAGGTGTCGGTAACCACCACCTGATCGAGCTGCGAGCCCTCAATGTTGCTGATGGCCATGCCCGACAGCACTGGGTGCACGCAGTACGCGGTGACGCGCTTCGCACCGCGCTCCTTCAATGCCGCCGCCGCCGCACACAAGGTGCCGGCAGTATCAACGATGTCATCGACCAGCACACAGCACTTGCCGCTGACGTCGCCGATGATGTTCATCACCGTGGATACATTCGGTTTCGGCCGACGTTTGTCGATGATCGCCAGATCCGCGTCGTCCAGGCGTTTGGCGATGGCGCGCGCGCGCACCACTCCGCCCACGTCGGGACTGACCACAATCAGGTCTTCCATGTTGTGATGGCGCCAGATATCCGCCAGCAGCACCGGCGACGCGTACACGTTATCCACCGGCATGTCGAAGAAACCCTGGATCTGGTCGGCGTGCAAGTCCACGGTCAGCACCCGATCCACCCCTGCAGCACCAATCATGCGCGCAGCCAGCTTGGCGGTAATCGGCACGCGCGCGGAGCGCGGCCGGCGATCTTGTCGCGCATAGCCGAAATACGGGATGACAGCCGTGACACTGGTGGCTGAGGCACGCTTGAGCGCATCAGTGAGCGCCAGCAGCTCGAACAGGTTGACCGCGCTTGGCGAGCCCGTGGGCTGGATGACGAACACCTCCTGACGGCGCACGTTCTCCTCGATTTCGATCTGCACCTCACCATCGCTGAACGTGCCCACCAGCGCCTTGCCCAGCGGCATACCCAGCCGGTGCGCGACATCCTCGGCCAGCGCGTGATGCGCATTGCCGCTGAACAGCATCATTGGAGTGGACGTATCCACAGTTGCTACCTCGAAACCAAAACCATCATGAGTGGCTGGGGCGGCAGGATTCGAACCTGCGTATGCGGGAATCAAAATCCCGTGCCTTAACCAGCTTGGCGACGCCCCAGTGAAACGTTTGTGTGGTTAACCATGTTCTACCGCTGTTGCCGCACGCTCCCGGCATCTGTGCCACTCACACCAGGCGCCGATGTCGCGCCACTGCCCGCTGCAAAGCCGATACCGTCACGCCGGAGACGACGTGTGCGGTAAATGCCGACGGACAGCGCTTGGCGATGTTCCGCGCCCGATCATATGATCTCGTCTCCAGAAAAATGCAGCCGCCAGTGCCGGAGAGGCGCGCGGGACCGGACTTTCCGAGCCAGTCCAGCGCCGCCGCCACCGCCGGGTGCCGCATACGCACCACGGGCGTGAAGACATTGTCCGCCGTTTCGCCGGAAACAAAGGATGAAATTGTCGCTGGTGGCGCATTTCGTGTCAATTCATCCGCCTGGAAAAGCTCCGCTGTGGATATGCGCGCATGGGGGTCAAGCACCACATAATGCCGTCGCGGCAGCTCGAGCGGCGTCAACTGCTCGCCCACCCCTTCAGCCCACGCCGAGCGCCCGCGCACGAATACGGGCACGTCAGCACCAAGTTGACGCCCCAGTTCGCCCAGTTCGTGCTCGCTCAAACCCAGGCCCCACAGCAGGTTCAATGCCACCAGCACGGTGGCCGCATCCGAGCTGCCGCCGCCCAGGCCGCCACCCAGCGGGATGCGCTTTTCCAGCGCAATGTCGACGCCCACACCGATCCGGGCATGCGCCTGCAGCAACTGCGCCGCGCATACGGTCAGGTCGCGTTCCGCCGGTACGTCCGGTATCTCGCACATGCGCCGCACTGCACCATCCGCGCGCACACGCAAGCGAACTTCATCGCCCCAGTCAAGCAGGCGAAATACCGTCTGTAATTCGTGATAACCATCTGCGCGACGACCCGTGATGTGCAAAAACAGGTTGAGCTTGGCCGGCGCCGGCCACACCGTCCACTCGCCATGGGTCAACGGTGACAGCAATCGACGCATGAACACGCGCAGGTCCGCGGGAAAACCGTTTTCCTGATCGCGTTCGCGCGCCAGCGCAAAACCCGCATCATTCTTGTCGACGACAACAAAACCGTGCCGCGCATAGAACGGAGCGTTCCACGCCACGTCAGCCAACGTGCCCAGGTCCACCTGCTGATAACCCGCCGCACGCGCCCATGCGCATGCATGTTCCAGCAAGGCGGCGCCAATGCCGCGCTGACCTTGCCTCGGCAATACGTTGATCTCCACGATATCAATACCGTTGGCGGCCACCTCGGCATCCAGCCACACGAAGCCCAGCACCTCACCGGCAGCATCGCGCGCGACGAAGACCATGCCGCGCGCTATGGCCCGTTGCAGCAACCCTGGTGGAATGGGCATACCGGCATAGCTCGCCCATGCCCGATGTCCGCGAAACATCTGCACAGCCGCGCGCTCAATGGCGCACAAGGCATCCACCTGTCCAGGTCGAGCATGCTCAATGGCAAAACTCATCAGCGTTCCACGGCGATGATCCACGTGTCGCTGATACGGCGCGCCGCGCAGCCTACCCGCTCGTGGTGCGCGCAACCAATCGGCGTATCCATCGACTCGCACGCACTGCCACAGAATGCATGCATCGGTTTATTTGAATTGCCAACTATCAATCGACAGTTTCACCTTGTACGGGGCGCGCTCGGCAAACACCTTCTGCGGCAGCGGCGGCTGGCGGGCCGTGTCCCACTGCCGATAATCAACCAGCCAGCCATCCTGGCGCAGCAGCGCCGGCAATCGATTGGTGCCAAACACCAGCTCCGCCGGGCCGCTGTCCGCACGCAAGCCGAGCACCCACGCACGCAAGTCACGCAATGGCACGTCCCAGCCCAGCGCCTTGCGCATCAGCGTCTCGGCGTCCGGGCCGTGCACCGCACCGCCATCCAGACCTTCCAGCAGGGCGCCATCCGGGCCACCGCTGAGCCGAAAACTCTTGCTTGCCAAGGGTCCCCGCAGTTCGAATTCGTAGCGCTCGCCATCCTGAGTCCAACTGAAGCTGCCACTGCCTCCAGTGTTACCGGAGGTCACGCCGAGGCGACCGCTGAGGGTCCAGTGCACGGCGTGCGCCAAAACTTGCTCGCGTGCAAGCTGTTCACTTAGCAGGCCGGCATCGCTCTTGACGCGGACGGCGGGCACACACGCAACCAGCAAAAGCGGTAGCGCAACGCACAGCAAACGGATCATCGGCTTCATGGATGCAGGCGCTTCAAGGTTTCCTGCAACAGTTCATTGTGCGGGTCGGCCTTGCGCACCTGGTCAAATATCCGTTGCGCCTCCTGCGCGTTGCCCTGTTTGCTCAGTACCTCGCCAAGGTGCACGCCGATGTCCGGGTCCGGGTGCGAGGCCCACGCTGCACGCAACGTTTGCGCCGCTTGGTCAAGGTGGCCCAACCGATACTGCAGCCAGCCCCAGGAGTCGGCGATCGACGGATCCTTCGGCTTGGCCACACGCGCCGCCTGAATCAGGCGTTGAGCCTCGGGCAAGTCCCGATTGGCGTCGGCCAGAGTGAACCCGAGGGCGTTGCTGGCATCCACATCGCCTGGCTTGATTTTCAGCACATGCTCGAAGTCCTTCACCGCCTTATCGACGTTGCCCGCCTGCGCATAGGCCAGGCCGCGCCCGTACAGGAGCGCCGGATCATTCGGCACCACCTGCAACGCTCGCCCGAACGCGGCTTCCGCTTGCGCATAGTTTTGTTCACGCAGATACAGTTCGGCATCCAGTTGATAGGCTTGACGCAACTCCTCAGGCTGCTCGAGATAGGCGAGCTCGGCCTGCTCCAGCAACTGGTGCGCATCAGCAGACCGCCCCTGCGTGTGCAGAATCAGCGCGCTGCGCAAATCCGCAGCAAACGCATGCGGATCGTCATCGTCCACTTGCTCGTACCATGCCAGCGCTTCGGCGTCGCGATGCTGCATTTCGGCCAATTGACCGAGCAGGTACATGCTCTGTTCGCGTACGTGCGGCGTCGCATCCTGCAGTTGCTGGTAGAGCGCTGCCAGCGCCTTGCTGTCCTTGTCATGCGCGGCTAGCGCGGCGCGCAGTGCATAGATGTCGGCAGTCTGCGGACCACGCTTCAGCACAATAGTCGCGGCAGCATAATTACCTGTTTGGCCCAGCAAGGTCGCGTACGCCAGGCGCAATTGGACATCCGTGGGTGCTGTTTTGATGGCCTGCTGCAGCAATGCCCGGGCGCCAGCGGAATCACCCGCGCCGAGCTTCATCCGGGCCACCCACGCGTAGGTATCCGGGGTCCGGAAGCGCGCCATGGCAGCTTCGCCGATTTGCATGGCATACGCGCGGAGGCCCATTTTTTCCCCCAGCTCACTCATCGCCAGCCATGCCAGCGGGTCGGCGGGCAGGCGCTGCGGGGTTGCCAATGCCTCCAGCATGCGCGCCGCCTGGGCCTGGTCGCGCGCACCGACCAGCACTCGGCCGAACTGGCGCCATGCGTTCTTGTCACCGCTGGCCAGCAAGCGCTCCAGCTCACGCTGCGCTTGCACGCGATCCCCACGATCCAGTGCCAGTTGCGCGCGCGCTTGCGCCATCTCCGCCGGCTTCGCGCCCAAGGACTGCCACTTGTCGAGCGCGCGCCCCGCCGCATCGTCATCGTGGATGGCAAGTGCAAGCTCGGCAGCACGTGCCGCGATGTCGGGGTCTCGACTCAAGGTCATGGCGCGGCCATAGAACCCGGCTGCCGCAGGTAAATCCGCGCGTGTCAGCGCCATTTCACCAGCCAGCACTTGCGCCAGCACGTCGTGCTCCGCATCGGGCAACGCCACCACCATGCGCGCCAGCGGTTGTGGCGTGGAGATGGTTGCCCGGCGAACGGATTGCACCGGCGTACTGGCACAGGCAGCCAAACCCAGCGTACATGCCGCCAGTACCGTAAAATGCCGCAATGGCTTGAACTTCGCCGAACTGCTGCGCACACTAGACTCCATCTGCCTGTTCGATTCACCCGCCCGGGTCGCCACGCGGCGACGTGGCGTCAAGCTTAGCCCACGTTGTCACCCTGCCACCGTCGAGACGTCCCGTTACCATGCCGTTGATCGCCCTCGGGCTCAATCACCTCACCGCGCCAGTCAGCTTGCGCGAACAGGTGGCGTTTGACGCAGACGCCGCCGCCGCGGCGCTGGGCGAACTCAAGCGCGAGCCGGGCGTCGAAGAAGCACTGATTCTGTCCACCTGCAACCGCACCGAAATCTATGTGGGCGTGCACAGCGGCGCTGAAGGCGTGCCGCAATTCTGGCTGGAACGACATCAGCATCTGACCGCTGGCAAGCTGAATGAGTTCCTCTATCGGTATGACGAACAGGACGCCGTGCGCCATGTGTTTCGCGTCGCCACAGGACTGGATTCGATGGTGCTCGGCGAGCCGCAGATTCTGGGCCAGGTGAAGGATGCCTATCGCCAGGCACGTGCGGCCCAAACCATGGGCCCGCCACTGGATCGCCTGCTGCAGCACACGTTTGCCGTAGCCAAGCGTGTGCGCACGGATACCCGAATCGGCGCCAATACGGTTTCTGTCGCATTTACCGCGGTGCGACTGGCCGAGCGCGTCTTCACTGATCTGAAACAGGCATGCGTGTTGCTGATCGGCGCTGGTGACACGATCGAACTGGTCGCCCGACACCTCACGGAGAAACACGTGGCGCGCCTGATCGTGGCCAACCGGACGCCGGGAAATGCCCAGGATCTGGCCGGTCGCTACAGCGGCTACGCCATTGCGCTCGGCGACCTGGCGCAGCACCTCGCGGAAGCTGACATCGTGATCTCCTCCACCGCCGCGCGTCAGCCGATCGTGACTCGGGCGATGGTCGAACGAGCCATGACCACGCGCCGGCGCAAGCCGATGTTCATGGTTGACATTGCCATGCCTCGCGACATTGAACCCAGCGTCGGCCAACTGCCGGACGTGTATCTCTACGGTATCGACGATCTGCGCCAGGTGATCGACGACAACCGCCGCTCTCGAGCCACCGCCGCGCATGAGGCGGAGGCCATCATCGATCTGCAGGTAGAGCGCTACATGGCCTGGCGGCGGGCACTTACGCTGAAGAATCCGGTGCTGGACATGCGTCACCACGCCGAGATCTATCGCGACGAGGTGCTGGACAAGGCGCGGGCCATGCTTGCCCATGGCAAGGCTCCCGAGGACGCGCTGGAGTTCCTGGCGCACACCCTGACCAATAAACTGCTGCACCATCCGACCGTACGACTGCGCGACGCGGCGCTGAGTGGCGACAACGAACTGCTGCACGCGGCCGAGCGCCTGTACCACATCGACGGCGATACACGCTCGCGGACATAGAGACACACCAACCGCAACCGGTCCACGGCGGAACCAGCGCTGCTACCGGGTTTGCGGGCACGGTGCGTTCTTGCGATGCGCCGAGTACGCACGCGCCGCCTCATCACAGTGACCATCACCCAGCATGACACCATCGATTCGCCGCAAGCTTGAAGCACTCGCCGAACGCCACGAGGAAATCGGGTTGCTGCTTGCGCAGCCTGATGCGCATGCCGACAACGCGCGCTTTCGTGCACTGTCACAGGAATACGCGCAACTGGACGCGGTAACCGTCTCGCTGCACGCGCACGATCAGGCCGAACGCGAGCTGGCCGAGGCGCGCACCATGCTCGACGATCCGGAGTTGCGCGAGATGGCTGCCGAGGACGTGCAGCGCCTGCAGCAGCGCCTGCTCGATCTGGATGCTGCGCTGCAGATTCTGCTGCTGCCCACCGACCCGCGTGACGACGCCAGCCTGTATCTGGAAATTCGGGCTGGCACCGGCGGCGACGAGGCCGCCATCTTCGCCGGTGACCTGTTTCGCATGTACGTGCGGTACGCGGAAACACAGCGTTGGCAGGTGGAAATCCTCAGCGAGCACGCGGGCGAGCACGGCGGCTTCAAGGAGGTGGTGGCACGCGTCGAAGGTACCGGCGCGTACTCGCAATTCAAGTTTGAATCGGGTACCCACCGCGTCCAGCGCGTGCCGGAAACCGAATCACAGGGGCGCATCCACACCTCTGCGGCCACCGTCGCGATCATGCCGGTACCCGACGAGATCGATGAGGTAGAGATCAACCCGGCCGATTTGAAAGTCGACACGTTCCGCTCGTCCGGCGCGGGCGGCCAGCATGTCAACAAGACCGAATCGGCCATCCGCATCACCCACGTGCCCACCGGCACCGTGGTGGAATGCCAGGAAGAGCGCAGTCAGCACAAGAACCGCGCACGTGCGATGAGCCTGCTCAAGGCGCGCCTGCTGGACAGCGAACGCAGCAAGCAAAGTGCGGAACGTTCCGAGGCACGGCGTCTGCAGGTCGGTTCCGGCGACCGCAGCCAGCGCATCCGTACGTACAATTTCCCGCAGGGACGCATCACCGACCATCGCATCAACCTGACGTTGTACCGCCTGCCGGAAATCATGCAAGGGGACATGGCCGAACTGATCAGTGCGTTGAATCGCGAATACCAGGCCGATCAACTGCAGGCCCTGAGCACCATCTGAATCCAGCCCGTTGTCAGGCGCAGCGGAAGCCCTGCAGCGCGCGTTCGGCCTGCTCCACACGCGTCACGTGCTCCACCTGCGCTGCCGGCGGGCCTTGCTGCAACCACGTTTGCAACGCTGCAAGGGCAGCATCTGCCCCGCTGGCAACCACCTCGACGCTGCCATCGGGCTGATTCCGGGCGTATCCGACCAGGCCCAGCTCCAACGCACGCTGGCGCGTGCTGGCGCGATAAAACACGCCTTGCACGCGGCCGGTGACAATGAAACGTGCCGTCGCCATCACTGGATACCCATGGCTTTGGCGAGCTCAGCGGCGGTGACCGGACCGACGATGTGCGCGGCCACCTTGCCCTGTGGATCAATCAACCACGTGGTAGGCAAACCACGAGGTTCCTCGAAGTCGGCCAGTGGTTTGTCCAGCGTAACCTGGGCAATCGGATACACCACCGGGCGCTTGTGCAAAAACGCCGTGATGTCCGCGACCGGATTGTCTTGATAGGCCAACCCGATGGCGCGTACTTCCTTGTGCGTGGCTACGAACTGCGAGATATCGGGCATTTCCTTGATGCAAGGCACGCACCAGGTGGCCCAGAAATTGACGATCACCCAATGGCCTCGCTGCGCAGCGAGGTCGAAAGTCTGCCCATCCAATGTGGTGACCTTCAATTGTGGCTGCACCGGCATGGCTGCCGACGCAGATACAGGCGCCAGCACCGCCAACAAGAACACCAGGAAAACGCAGGGCAAACGTACACTCACGCTGAAATCTCCGTGGCATCGGTGGCGATGCCTGCATTGGGTGGGTAAACCACTTCCAGTCGAGTCCCGAGCTGCACAGCCAGAACCTCCGCCAGGTC
>JBDSWR010000014.1:0-69842 GCA_039926605.1 Rhodanobacter sp.
TCCACACAATTCACCTGCGCACACTGTCAAAGATCGTTCGCCTGCCACCGGTTGCCCGGTCGCATCCCAGTGCGTTTCGCCCTGAGTGAGCCGCCCATTCTACATCGCTTTAACGACTCGTCAACACCCTTAATGCAGCTTTTCTTCAAGGTGGGGACGGCCGATCACGCAGCGCAATACGACGGCAGGGCGCGAATCATACGTCGTGGCTTTTTTTATGCAAGCGTTTCCTGCGATGAGTTGAATGAAGACGGCGCAAGCGGCTGTGCAGACGCGGAATCTTGCCCTCGTCGCGTCGCGACATGCAGCGCTAGTTGGGCCCGACGCGCGGGTCAAGCCGGCACGAGCCGCACGCGGGTAAAGTTGCGCTTGCCGATCTGCAAGACGCCCTCAAATCCCGCCACAAAGACGCGCTGCGGGTCTTCCACGACTTGCGCGTCGATGCGTACGGCACGCTCCTTCAACTTGCGATTCGCCTCGGAGTTGCTTGCGGTCAGGCCAGCGGCTGTCAGCAATGCTGCCATGCGCAGGCCCTCGATCGGTACAGCAATCTCGGCCTGCGGCAATACCGAGGTATCACCATCGCCACGCACCACCGCATGCCAGCCCGCAATGGCGCGCTCGGCCGCGGCGCCATCGTGGAAACGGGTGGTCAGTTCGCGCGCCAGGCGGAGTTTTGCGTCGCGCGGATTGAGTACGCCGGCGGCGACGTCTCGCTTCATTTGCGCCAGTGCGTCAAGCGACACGTCAAAGCTGAGCAGTTCAAACCAGCGCCACATCAGCTCATCGCCAACTTTCATGGTTTTGGTGACCATGTCGATTGCCGGCTCGTTGATGCCGATGTAGTTGCCCAGCGACTTGGACATCTTGTTGACGCCGTCCAGACCTTCGAGCAGCGGCATGGTCAGCACGACCTGGGGCGGCTGGCCGGCATGCTCCTGCAAGGCGCGGCCCATCAACAAGTTGAATTTCTGGTCGGTGCCACCGAGTTCAACATCCGCTTTCAGCGCGACCGAGTCGTACCCTTGCGCCAGCGGGTACAGGAACTCGTGGATGGAAATCGGCTGCTGCGCGGCGAAGCGCTTGGCGAAATCGTCGCGCTCCAGCATCCGCGCCACCGTGTGCTGACCCGCCAGCCGCGCCATGTCCACGGCCGACATCTTGCCGAACCACTCCATGTTGAAGCGCAATTCGGTGTGCTCCCGATCGAGTACCTTGAACACCTGATCGGTATACGTACGCGCGTTGGCTGCAACCTCTTCATGGGTCATCGGCTTGCGCGTGGTGTTCTTGCCGGTAGGGTCGCCGATCATGCCCGTGAAGTCGCCGATCAAAAAGATCGCCTGGTGCCCGAGATCCTGAAACTGGCGCATCTTGTTCAGCAGCACGGTATGGCCGATGTGCAGATCAGGCGCCGTAGGGTCAAACCCTGCCTTGATGCGTAACGGACGACCGCTCTGCAGCCGCGTGATCAGCTCTTCCCGCTTGATGATTTCGTCGGCGCCGCGCGCGATCGTGGCCAACGCCTGCTCAAGCTCGCTCATTGATTTTCTCTCTGCTAATGGAAGACGCGACAGCTCGCCAGACAGCAGACTGTGCGGAAAAAGTTAATTCTGCGTTAATCAAGGAACCCCTGCAAACCCTTGATCGAAAAGGCGTTGACGCCATTTACACATGACCGTTATGGTACGCGATGTTTGTTACTTTGTACGCCGGGGTCGATAGCACATGACGGAAGGAAAGCGGGGAAGGTTTCGCGCGCGCAAGCGGGCTATTTGTCGCAAGGCGCAGCACCGGCACTCGCTCTTCTACAAGCGTTGCTCCCATTGGTCATTCAACCGCACGGGTGAAGTCGAGCCGCTGCGCTGGCATCGCGAGCGCCTCGTGCTTGCCGCCACCGCGTTATTGATCACGTTGCTGTCGGGCTTTCTCATGCCGGCGTGGGCCAGCGCCATGCGCCCGGCACCCGCACCTGCGGCGCACGCCCTGCTGGCACTGCCGTTACCGCGTGCGGCATCGTTTCCTGCGGCGCCTGCGGTCGAAGACTGGCAGGCGGTACGCGTACGACCCGGGCAAACCCTGTCGGATATCTTTACCGACCGTGGCCTGAGCATGACCGACCTGCAGGACGTCATGGACGCCGCCGGCGGTGCGAAATCGGCGCTGCACTCCATACGTCCTGGCCAGGAATTTGATTTCCTGCTCGACACCGACGGCTCGCTCAAGGGCCTGCGGTTCGACGAGGACGAAGCCAACCGCGCCACCATACGGTTTGATGGTGCAAGCGCCGCAGTGACCACGCAAAAGCGCGACATGGACTTGCGCGAACAGGTTGCGCACGGCGTGATCCGCAGCAACTTGTACGCTGCCGGCGATCAGGCGGGCATGAACGCGGCGATGGTGGGCAAGCTCGCAGACCTGTTCAAGTACGACATCGACTTCGTGCAGGATCTGCGCGCCGGCGACAGCTTCACCGTCATCTACGATGACATCTACCGCGACGGCATGCGCTACGGCCAGGGCGACATCAGCGCCGCCGAGTTCGTCAACCAGGGCAAACGTTACACGGCGTATCGCTTCAAGAAGGCGGACGGCAGCTTCGGCTGGTTCAGCGAAGACGGGCGGCCGATCGAAAAGTCGTTCCTGCGCATCCCGGTTGACTTTACGCGTATTTCCTCGCGCTTCAGCAGCGGTCGCATGCACCCGATCCTGGGCCGGATGCGCGCACACAAGGGCGTCGACTATGCCGCGCCCAAGGGCACGCCCATCCACGCGGCCGGTGACGGCGTGATCAAGTACCGCGGCTGGGAGCGCGGCTATGGCAATTTCGTGCTGATCCAGCACAGCAATTCCATCAGCACCGCGTACGGACACATGTCGCGTTTCGCGACGGAGAAAGTTGGCCAACACGTGCGCCAGGGTCAGGTGATCGGCTATGTCGGGATGACGGGCCTGGCCACTGGTCCGCACCTGCATTACGAGTTCCGCGTCAATGGCGTGCAGCGCAACCCGCAGACGGTGACGCTGCCCAAACCGGAGATCCTGCCCGCAGCCCAACTGGCGCGTTTCAAGAGCCAGGTGGTTCGCCCGCAACTGGCTCGACTGACGGAACTGGACAGCCGCATGCAACTGGCTCGCAGCGCCGCACCGACCAAGCACGACAACTGATTGCGGCCCACGCCCGTGGATGACGCCGACGCGGCGTATATCGGACTCATTTCCGGCACCAGTGCCGACGGGATTGACGCGGCACTGGTGCACTTCAACGACGGCAAGCCACAGTTGCAAGCCGGTTACGTGCACCCATGGCCAGCGTCCCTGCGGACGCGCTTGCTGGCCCTGGCGCAGCCCGGGGCCCGCGTTGATCTGGATGCGTTCGGACGCCTGGATGTGGAAATTGGCGAGTGTTTCGCGGCCGCTGCACTGACTTTGCTGAAACGCAGCAACATGCCTGCCTCGAGTATTCGCGCCATTGGTTCCCACGGTCAGACCGTGCGGCACCGCCCTGGCGGTGAATATCCGTTCACCTTGCAAATTGGCGATCCGGCGGTGATCGCCGAGCGCTGCGCCATCAACGTTGTTGCCGACTTTCGACGCGCCGACGTCGCCGCCGGCGGCCAAGGCGCGCCCTTGGTACCGGCCGTACACGCGGCGCTGCTGGCCGTGCCCGGGCAGACGCGCGTCGTGCTCAACCTTGGCGGCATCGCCAACATCAGCGTGCTGGGTGCGGACGGGAGCGTACTTGGCTTTGACACCGGGCCGGCAAACGCCCTCATGGACGCCTGGTGCCTGCGCCAGCGTGGCGTCTCCTTCGATCGCAATGGTGAGTATGCGGCCAGCGGTCAGGTCGATGCCGAGCTGCTCGGGACACTCCTGGCAGACGAGTACTTCACGCTGCCTCCGCCCAAGAGCAGCGGCCGGGAGTACTTCCACCTGGGCTGGCTGGCTGGCCATCCGCGCTTGCGCACGATGGCTGCGCCGGACGTGCAAGCCACGCTCCTGGAATTGACCGCGCGCAGCGTGACGCAGGCCATCCATGAGCATGCCCCGGCCGCCGGGCAGGTGCTCGTATGTGGCGGCGGCGTACACAATGGCGCTTTGCTGAGTCGACTGCAGCAACTGCTGCATCCGCTTGACGTGACCAGCACCGCCAGCGCAGGCGTTGACCCCGATTTTGTCGAAGCCACTGCCTTTGCGTGGCTGGCGCGGCAACGCCTGCTCGGGCTGCCGGGCAATCTGCCCGCAGTGACCGGGGCGCGGGGGCCCCGCGTGCTCGGTGCGCTCTACTCTGCGTCCGGGTCGGGACCCTTGTAGCGAATGCTTTCCGGTGCCAGCTGCGTCGGGGAAGTGTCCGCAAGCGCTTGCAAGGCTTCCTGAAATACGCCGCGCTCTGCCGCTTCCCAGTGTCCGTCAAGCACGCGCAATTCGTGCGAATCGACCAGATTTTCGCTGTGCTGTTGTGCCCCAGCCATCCCCAGCCCGCTGCGCAGAGCCTGCAGCAGCACATCATTGACCGAACACTGACGATGCCTGGCCAGCGCCTTGATGCGCTCAACCACTTGGGCATCGACGTGCTGCACGATCATGTCCGGCACAAGCGTCGCTCCGTGTTGCACGCCCGGTGCGGGTGATAGTTGCACATACATGCGCACTCTGCGTGATGTCGAATGGACCGTGTGGATGCATTGACAGTTCCGCGCTCCCTGGGACATACCGGCCGCTTCATCCGCGCGCGTTCCGGGGCGCCCGACCTCGCGGAAATGCCGTAACGCCGCACCCAAATAATCCCGCATCGCGTGTCGCGGTTCGCTAGCATGGGCGCATGACAACCACCGATTCGGCCGGCTCCACGAGACTTCTCGCCTCGATCAAACCGTATCTCGAGCGTGCGCCGATCGGTGCCCTGCTGCTGGGCATCTCCTCGGGCTTTCCCTACGCCATGATCGGCGCCACGCTGACCACTCGTCTCGCCCAGGACGGCATCGACAAGCGCAGCGTGACGGCTTTCTCGCTTGCATTTCTGGCGTACAACCTGAAATTTCTGTGGGCTCCGGCAGTCGACCGGGTGCGCTTGCCACTGCTGGGAAGGTTTGGGCAGCGGCGTTCGTGGTTATGGTTTTCGGCGGCGGCGGTCGCCGCCAGCATCATATGGTTGGGATTGGTCAGCCCCGAAACGAGCCTGGAGTCAGCCGCCATAGCTGCGGTTCTGGTAGGCGTTGCCGGCGCGACGTTTGACATCGTGATTGACGCGTACCGGATCGAGCTTTTGCAGCCGCGGCAACTGGGCATCGGTTCGGGCATGTCGCAATACGGTTGGCGCATCGGCGCGGTGTGCGCAGGGGCATTGTCGTTGGTGGTTGCCGGCCATTGGAGCTGGCAAGCGGCTTACATGCTGTGCTCGCTATTCGTGCTTCCCGCCATTTTCGTGGGTTTCTGGCTCGGCGAGCCCGCACGCCACCGCGAACCGATACCGGTCAAGGGCCTGGGCTCGGCCATGTCGGCCTTTGTCGGGCCGCTGACGGAGTTCTTTCAACGCAGCGGTGCATGGCTGGTGCTGTTGTTCGTGCTGATCCACAAGATTGGCGACACACTCGCCAACCTGACGGTACGGTTGCTGTTGAACGATCTGCATTTCAGCAACGAAGAGATCGCCACTTACGACGTTGGTTTCGGTTTCATGGCGTTCTTGATCGGCATCTTCATCGGCGGCATGTTGTATGTACGCATGGGGATGAAGCGAGCGGTACTGCTGAGCCTGATCTTGATGGCTGTATCCAACGTTTCCTTCGCCGTGCTGGCGCACATGGGCCACAGCAACGAGATGCTGGCCTTTACCATCGGCTTCGAGAATATTGCCAGCGGAATTGGTGGCGTGGTGGTGGTGGCGTACCTGTCCGCCTTGTGCAACCTGTCCTATACCGCCGCGCAGTACGCGCTGCTGTCGGCTGCCGCGTCCGTGGTGGGCCGGCTGGTCACGGGAACCACGGCGGGCGGCCTCATCCAGAGCATGGGATACGTCAATTTCTACCTGATGACTACCGTCGTCGCACTGCCGGGCGTCGCCTTGTTCGCGTGGATGATGCATCGCGGGCTGGTGGATCGCGCCATTGTCGAAGCCGATGTTCGCGCCTCTGCTTGAGAACCGGTCGGATCTCCGACACGTGGGCAAGACTCAGTCGGCATAGTCGACGATATACGGCGCATGATCCGAAAAACTCTCGTCGCGGTAGATTGAGCAGGCCTTCAACCGCCCACGCAACGAGGGCGTACACACCTGATAGTCGATCCGCCAACCCACGTTGTTGGCGCGCGCCTGGCCGCGATTGGACCACCACGTATATTCGACCGCATCCGGTTTGATGGCGCGGAAACTGTCGACCCAGCCGCGCTCATGAAACAACAGATCCAGCCACGCGCGTTCCTGCGGCAGACACCCGGAATTGTTCTGGTTCGACTTCCAATTCTTGATGTCATTGGCCGTGTGCACGATGTTCCAGTCACCGCAAATGACGTAGTCGCGGCCGCTGGACAGCCACGCGTCAAAAATCTGCGTGAGCCGGTCCATCGCCTTGAACTTGAACTGCTGGCGTTCGTCACCGGATGAGCCGGACGGTACATACAAAGAGACCACGGAGAGGTTGCCGAAGCGTGCCTCGATATAACGACCTTCGTGGTCGAACGCGTCCCAGCCAAGCTCGGTCAGCACCGCATCAGGCTTGTGCCGGGCGTAGATGGCCACGCCGCTGTAGCCCTTCTTGCTGCTGGCATGACGGTAAAAGCAGTGACGACCGGAGGGGTGGAACATCGCGTCGCTGAGCTGAGGATCCTGGGCCCTGGTTTCCTGCAGGCACACGACATCGGCATCCTGCGCTTGCAGCCATGGGAACACGCCCTTGTTCGCGGCCGAGCGTATGCCATTGGCGTTCAAACTGATGATGCGCATGCGATATTCCGGTGATGATGCGCGATCATAACAACCGCAACACGTCGCCACTGCCGCCACCGCCATGAACACGCAACCATCCATCACCCTGCGCGCCACGCCGGCCGATGCCGACCCGTGCACGACCTTGCTCGATCTGCGCGTTTTGCCCGCGCAGCGCGCCTGGGTGGGCATGATTGCCGACGCGCTGGCCGACCTCGCGCGCTGCCCGGACAGCGTCTCGATGACCATATTGCGTGACGACATTGTCGTCGGGCATTACCGCATCGATCCACACCCGCGCAGCGTCGCCGGCCACGATTTTGCGGTGCCCACGCTCGGCTTGCGCGCGTTTTTCATCGACGCACGCTGGCAGGGTCAGGGACTGGGCAGAGCCGCTCTGCGCGCGATGTTGCAGGATCTTCCCGTACGCTATCCAGCGGCGCGACAGCTCGTGCTCAACGTGAACACCGACAACCGCGTTGCGCTGCGCCTGTACCTGGGCGCCGGATTTGCCGACAGTGGCGAGCTGTACGATGGCGGCCATCCGGGTGCTCAGCAGTTATTGCTGCGGCCATTACCTTGAGCATTCCTGTCAGCGAGACTGCCGTGCACGATTACCAACGCGACTTCATCGACCTCACCATGCAGCGCGACGTTTTGCGCTTCGGCGAGTTCACGCTGAAATCCGGTCGCATCAGCCCGTATTTCTTCAACCTGGGCCGTATCGATTCAGGCGTCGCGCTGGCCCAACTCGGGCGTGCCTATGCGCAGGCGTTGGTCAACTCGGGGCTGGCCGTGGACATGTTGTTTGGTCCGGCCTACAAAGGTATCGCCCTGGCCGCCGCTACTGCGATCGCCCTGGCTGACCGACATCATCGCGACCTGCCGTGGGCCTACAACCGCAAGGAAGCCAAGGACCATGGCGAAGGTGGCACCCTGGTCGGCGCGCCGCTGGTCGGACGCGTGCTGATTGTGGATGACGTGATGACAGCCGGTACGGCGGTACGCGAATCACTTGCGCTGATCAGCGCGCAAGGGGCCACGCCCGCCGGGGTATTGATCGCGCTGGACCGCCAGGAGCGCGGCACGGGGACGCGATCCGCGGCACAGGAGGTGGCTGGCGATTACGGCATTCCAGTGATTGCGATCGCAAACCTGGCGAACATTCTGGCCTACGCTGGGGGTCGCGCTGAACTGGCAACTGCACACGCCGCGTTGCTGGCATATCGCGCGCAGTACGGGGTTCAGCCCTGAGTTCAGTACATCGCAGGTAAGCTTGCGCACAGTATCCGTCCTGCGCCTGCGCTGCTGCCGGGTATACTCGCCGCAAGGGAACATCCATGCACAAATTGCTCCTCACATTTACCGCCGCCATCCTGTTCGCCAGCCAGTTTGCGCTCGCCCAGGGCAGTCATGTGCGCTACAAATGGCACGACGCCCAGGGTCTGGTGCATTTCAGCGACAGCCTGAGTAGCGAGGCCATGAAATACGGCTACTTCCTGGTCAACGATCAAGGCCTGGTGGTGGGTCGCGTGGAGCGTCAACTTACGCCCGACGAGCGCGCAGCGGCGAAGAGCCTTGCTGCGCAGCAGGCAGCGCAGCAACGTGCGGCGAAGGATCTGGCCACCAGCGAAGCACAGATGCTCAACGCGTATCCGGATGAGGATGCGTTCCGCAGCTACCAGCAACAAACCCTCGACAGCATCGACCAGCAGATTCGTACCACGCAGATCAACTTGCGCAGCCAGGAGAACGCGCTGAGCGACCTGCTTGCGCGCGCTGCCGACCTCGAACGCAACAAGGATCCGGTGCCGCGGCTTCTGGTCGACAGCATCGCCAAACAGCGCGATGTTGTTACGGGTCAGCGCACTGCGCTGACTCGCCAGCAAGCAGCGCGGACAAGCGCGGTGAACACTCAAAGCCAGCAACTGACGCGTTATCGCGAACTGCGTGACGCGCGGAAAACTGCGCAACAATGACGAACGGCGCAGGCAGCAACAAGACGCGGGGGTAGCAACCCTGCTTTCGCGCCCTTGGCCTGCAGTAACCGCCTACTGGCGCCGTCGGGTTATCCGTAGTTTCGGATAACCGACCGGGTGGCGAAAACCGCGTTGTTCAAAACGGCAACTTCAGCCTGGAATCGGCAGCCAGCAACCGCTGGCGGAACGCCTGCTGGATGCGCTTGAGCACCGAGGCGTCGTTCGCCTCAAAGCGCAAGACCAGCACGGGCGTGGTGTTGGACGCGCGCACCAACCCCCAACCATCGACCCAATCTGCACGCACACCATCAATGGTGGTCAGCGTGGCATCCTCAAAATCCGCGTGTTGGCGAAATTTGTCCATGAACCGGTACTGTTCGCCCTCAGCCATCTCCACCTTCAGCTCGGGGGTGGAGACACTCTGCGGCAACGTCGCGAAAATCTCCTCTGGCGGACGCCCTTGCAGGTCCCCGGAAAGAATCTCCAGCAAGCGCGCGGCCGCATACACGCCGTCATCAAAACCGTACCAGCGCTCCTTGAAAAAGAAGTGTCCGCTCATTTCGCCGGCCAGTTCCGCAGCCGTCTCGCGCATCTTGGCCTTGATCAGCGAATGGCCGGTGCGCCACATCAGCGGGCTGCCGCCAGAGTCGAGGATTTGTCCCTTCAAGTGACTCGTGCATTTGACATCGTAGATCACCGTTGCGCCAGGCTGGCGCGACAGCACGTCACGCGCGAACAGCATCAATACCCGATCCGGATAAATGATTTCGCCGCTACGGCTGACCACGCCCAGGCGGTCGCCATCGCCATCAAACGCGATGCCGAGATCCGCTCCGGTCTTCTGCACCGATATGATCAGGTCCTGCAGATTGGCTGGGTCTGACGGGTCGGGGTGATGGTTGGGAAAGCTGCCATCGACGTCGCAATACAATGGGATCACATCGCACCCGACTCCCTCCAGCAGCGCGGGCGCGATGGTTCCGGCAATGCCATTGCCGGCATCCACCACCACCTTCAGGCGACGCTCGGCGAGCACATCGGAAACCACGCGCTCGATGTAATCGGGCGCCACATCCACTTCGCGCAAGCCGCCATGGCCATCACTCGGCAAGGCGCCGCTGGCGATGCGCCGGTACAAATCCTGTATCCCTTCGCCGGACAGCGTCTCGCCGGCCACAACGACCTTGAAGCCGTTGTAGTCCGGCGGGTTATGACTGCCCGTGACCGCCACGCCACAGCCGGTGTTGAAGCGAAATGTGGCGTAATAGACCACCGGGGTGGGCACCGCGCCGAGGTCGAGCACATCGATTCCGGCAGCACGCAACCCATCGCACAGGCCGGCGACCAGTTCCGGGCCGGACAATCGACCGTCGCGCCCGACCACGATCTCGTGCAAACCCTTTTCCTGCATTGCGGCGCCAATCGCCCGACCCAATGCCTGCGCCACCGCCTTGTTCAGAGTCGTGCCAACCACACCGCGGATGTCGTAGGCCCGGAAAATGCCCGGGTCTACCTCGACCGGCACAGTGGTGGCTGCTGCAGCCGCTGACCGTGCCGCTGCAGGCGCCGCTGTCGGTGCCGCACGGCTCGGCGCGGCCACGGTCACCTCGGCTACTGCTTCCTCCTCATCAGCAGCCGGCTCCGGGCGCGCCACACGTACTCGCAGGTAGAGCAGGAACGCTCCGCCCGCCAACCCCAACAATGCCAACAAACCCGCCAACAACGGCGAGTGCGGTAAAACAATGAAGGCGTCGGGCAGGCCGGCGCTCACATTGAACACGCTGCCAGCCACGGGTACTCCGGTGGCCTCGGCCACGGCACTTGGCGCACCGTGTGACAGCACCCGCACGGCGCCGTATTCATTGCCTTGGCGCAAATCCAGCCGGCCGCCACCGGTCGGGATCGTATCGAAAAGTCGTTGCAACGGAGCAAACGGCAGTTCGACCCACACCCACGCCTGCGCACGCTGTGGCGGTCCGAGCGGGATGACGAAACTCAAGCGGCGGTCACCGCCGGCATAGGCGACGCTCTGCGCCAGCGGCAAACCGTCTGCACCCTGTGCGGCCATCAGTTGCGCGGCCTTGGCGTAACCAAATTCGCGGTAATTGGCGTGCAACACCTCGTCCAGATTGCCGCTGTACAGCTCGAGCTGGATCGCCTGCGGCAACTGTTTGCGCAACGCGGCTGCGACAGCTGCCGGATCACTCATGGCACTGCCTGGGTCCACTTGCGCCAACACCTTTTCAATCTGTACGCGCTCACTGGCAATTTCCTTCGCAAGCAGCTGCGTTGCCTGATCACGCGCAGCATGAACCTGTTGCACGACCGTACTTTCGCGCGCCAGCAACCAGGTCTGCCAGACGCAGAACAAGCCCAGCATGAGCGCCAGGGTGCCGCCGGCCAGCGGCAGCAGACGACGCCAGTCCAACTGGAGACTGCGCCGTGGTTTGCTCAAGCTGTCTCGTGCCATCTCACTCCCCGCAAGACGCGCGTGTCCCATGCGTACCGCATACCGGATCGCCCCATGTTATTTGATTCCGGTAGAGCCAAACCCGCCATCGCCGCGCGCGCTTGGAGCAAAGTCGTTGACCACCCGCAACGTTGCTTGCGCCACTGGCACCAGCAGCAGTTGCGCGATGCGGTCGCCCACCGCAATGGTGTACGCCTGCGGCCCGCGGTTCCAGCAGGAAATCAGCAGCGGGCCCTGGTAATCGGCGTCAATCACGCCCACAAGATTGCCCATGACCAGCCCATGTTTGTGCCCCAGTCCGGAGCGCGGCACGATCAACGCGCACCAGTGGGCGTCACCAATGTGGATTGCGAAGCCCGTCGGCACCATGGCCGTATCCCCGGGTTGCAGCACGAGCGGAACGTGCAGGGCTGCACGCAAATCCATCCCGGCGCTGCCAAGCGTTGCCGTGTGCGGCAAGGGAATGGTGTCCCCCAGCCGCGGGTCAAGAATCTTCAGCGCGATGTCGACGGTCGGCACGCGGTTAACCGCGCACGGCGCGATAGCGCAGCGCAATGTGCGCAACCAATGCGCGGGCCAGGTGCTCTTTGGGGGCGCGCGGCAACGCCGCGGAACCACCGCTCCAGAGCACGTTCAACGCGTTCTCGGCAACCTCAAACCCCACACCGTCGCCCACTTGATTGGCGGCAATCATGTCCAGTCCCTTGCGCTGAAGCTTGTCCTGAGCGTACTCCGTTACCGTCTCGGTCTCCGCGGCGAAACCCACCAGAAAAGGGTGCACCGGCTGCGTCGACAGGGTGCCCAGAATATCCGGGGTTTCTTCCAGGGCCAAGCTGAGAGCAGCACCATCGTGTTTTTTCATTTTGTGGGTGAGCGGTTGGGCAGGGCGATAATCCGCGACTGCAGCAGCACCGACATAGATATCCGCGTCGGCAGCAGCGGCAAGCACCGCGGCGTGCATCTGCGCCGCACTGCGTACATCCGTGCGCTGCGCCACGCCAACGGGCGTCGCCAGTTGCACGGGACCGGCGACCAGGGTGACCGTCGCGCCGGCTTCCACCGCCGCCTGGGCTACCGCGAACCCCATGCGCCCTGAGCTCCGATTGCCGACGAAGCGCACCGGGTCAATATCCTCATACGTCGGCCCGGCGCTGACCAACACCCGCAAGCCGCGCAACGCGCCATCAGCAAATGACGCAGCCAGCGCGTCACGCAGTGCGTGCGGTTCGAGCATCCGCCCGGCACCGACGTCCCCGCAGGCCTGGTCACCAGCACCCGGTCCCAGCAGGTGCACCCCGCGCTGGCGCAGCACGGCAACATTGGCCTGCACTGCCGGGTGTGCCCACATCTGCTGGTTCATCGCCGGCGCGGCATACAGCGGCGCGGCACTGGCGAGGCACAGCGTGGTCAGCAAGTCGTCGGCCAGTCCGTGCGCGAGCCGCGCGAGAACATCGGCGCTGGCCGGCGCGATCACGATGCGCTCAGCCCAGCGCGCCAACTCGATATGTCCCATTGCCGCCTCGGCCTGTGCATCCCACAGACTGGTACGGACGGCCTGGCCGGACAACGCCTGAAATGTCGTCGCACTGACAAAATGCGTGGCACTTTCCGTCATCACCACGCGCACCTCGGCGCCAACCTCGTGCAACCGACGCACCAGTTCGCAAGCTTTGTATGCGGCGATCCCGCCGGATACGCCCAGCAGGATACGGCGGTGGGCAAGACTCATGTAGGGACGACCTGACATTCATGCAGAGTAGTAGCTTACTGGATTAAACCGCGCACACTGCTGACGTCGATTGCCGGGTTCGGACAAGCTCGACCGTATGAGCATCCGCGACTGGCCCGCTGGCGAACGTCCCCGCGAAAAGCTGCTGAGCCGCGGCAGTGGCGCACTGTCTGATGCCGAACTGTTGGCGGTGTTGCTGGGCAGCGGCAGCCGCGGCAAGGACGCCTTGGCGCTCGGACGCGAGCTGCTGGGAAGCGCCGGCAGCCTCGGCGCGCTGCTCGGCCGGCCGGAGCAACAGATTCGCGCCAACGGCCTGGGTCCGGCCAAGCGCGCGCGGATTGCCGCCGCGCTCGAACTGGCCCGGCGCAGTCTGGCTGAGCAACTCAAGGCGCAACCCAGCCTCGGCAGTCCTCGCGACAGCGGCGACTATCTGCGCGCACAACTGCGCCACCTGCCGTACGAGGTGTTTGCCTGCCTGTATCTGGACAATCGGCACCGCGTGCTCGCGTTCGAGGAGCTGTTTCGCGGCACCGTCGATGGGGCCAGCGTGCACCCGCGCGAGGTCGTGCGCGCCTGTCTGCAGCACAATGCCTGTGCCGTGATCTTCGCGCACAACCACCCTTCAGGCGTGGCCGAACCGAGTGCCGCCGACCGTGCTATCACCCACGAGCTGCGCGACGCCCTGCAGCTCGTCGGCGTGCGCGTGCTGGACCACCTGGTGATCGGTCACGGGGAGCCGGTGTCGATGGCAGCACGCGGGCTGCTCTGATCGAGGTGGCTGCAACGATGCCCCTTGGGGCACGGGTGACTCGGTACCACGCCTGGGCCGGCGCTGCTCGCGCCGAGCCAGACGCAAGCGTACCTACGCCAGCCGGACCGTCGCGGAAATAGCTCCAGCGCCCGTGCACCAGGAGCTGCGGCGCGCAAGATCGTACTGTCGTGCAACACAGCCGTGCGCGGGGTCAGCTTCGCGCCAAGCAGCGGCGACAGCTCAGAACCACAACCGGCGGAGCCGGCAAGTCGGCGAAACTTATGCACAATTTCGGAGAACGTCACTTGCGCGCTCCATCTTCATTGATTGATCAGATTGATGTTGTACATAACTGATTTACGGGCATATTTTTATCCATCTGCGGCCTCCCGTCGATCTGACCTCCACCCTCGGAGCGCAGGGGACAATCTTCCCCACAGACTTATCCACAGCTTGCACGGATCTCCCGCTGGCAGCGTGGCACTGATCCCGACAACGCGCCGACTATGGCGGTTCGTCTCGTCAAACCGCCGCGTCTGTTAGGATTCCCGGTTCCATGACGAGCGCGACGTTATCTTGAAAGCACAGCTTCACGCCCTGATCGCACAGGCGATCCGGACCTTGCAGGACCACGCCGATTTACCAACCGACCTGGATCCTCCAACATTTGTGATCGAACGCGCGCGCAGTCGTGAACACGGCGACTTCGCCTGCAATGTAGCGCTGCTGCTGGCCAAGCCGGTCCACGCCAAGCCGCGCGAACTGGCCCAGAAGCTGGTCAGCGCGCTACCCGCCAATGCTTTGGTGGAAAAGGTCGAGATTGCCGGTCCCGGCTTCATCAACTTTTTCCTTGCCGCGGACGCGGCGCAGGCACAGGTACGGCGCATTCTGGACGAAGGCGACGCCTACGGTCACAACAACAATGGCGCGGGCAAGACGGTCGGCGTGGAGTTTGTGTCGGCCAATCCAACCGGCCCGTTGCATGTCGGCCACGGACGCAACGCAGTCATTGGTGACTGCCTGAGTCGCCTGTTCCAAGCCACCGGCTGGAACGTCAAGCGCGAGTATTACTACAACGACGCCGGAGTACAGATCGCCAACCTGGCGATCTCGGTGCAAGCGCGGGCGCGCGGTATCACCCCCGAAGACAGCGCGTGGCCGGAGAATGGTTACCGCGGCGACTACATTGCGGAAGTGGCGCGCGCCTATCTGGACCGCGTGGCTGTCCTCGCCGATGGCGTCACCGTGAACGCCAGTGGAGATGTTGAGGATCTGGATGCCATCCGCCGCTTTGCCGTGGCCAGCCTGCGCCATGAGCAGGATCTGGACCTGAAGGCCTTTGGCGTCCGCTTTGACGTGTACTTCCTCGAATCCTCGTTGTATGCCGATGGCAAGGTCGAGGAAGCCGTGCGTGAGCTGATCGCCCACGGCCACACCTACGAGGAAGGCGGTGCGTTGTGGCTGCGCACCACCACCTTCGGTGACGACAAGGATCGCGTCATGCGCAAATCCGACGGTACGTACACATATTTCGTACCGGACGTGGCCTATCACCTGAGCAAATGGCAGCGTGGCTACGAGAGCGCAGTAACCGTGCTCGGCTCTGACCATCACGGCTCGCTGGCGCGCGTCAAGGCCGGCCTGCAGGCGCTGAACTGCGGCATTCCCGCAGGGTGGCCCGACTACATGCTGTACCAGATGGTGACGGTGATGCGCGGCGGCGAAGAGGTGAAAATCTCCAAGCGTGCCGGCTCTTACGTGACCTTGCGCGAGTTGATTGATGAAGTTGGCCGCGATGCCACCCGGTATTTCCTCATTGCCCGCAAGTCCGATTCGCAACTGGTGTTCGACGTCGACCTTGCGCGCTCGCAAAGTAACGACAATCCGGTGTATTACATCCAGTACGCGCACGCCCGCGTGTGCAGCGTGCTGCGCCAGGCGGGCGAGAAAGGCTACACCTTTGATCTGCAAAATGGTCTGGCCAATCTGGGGCTTCTGGATACCGAGCACGAGCAGATTCTGCTGACACAATTGGCCAAGTATCCCGAGTTGGTGGATACCGCAGCCACGCACCTGGAACCACATCTGCTGGCGATCGGTTTGCGCGAGCTGGCCAACGCATTTCACACCTACTACAACTCGTACCAATTCCTGGTACCGGATGCCCCCTTGCGCAACGCTCGCCTTGCACTCGCGGTGGCGACACGCCAAGTATTGAAAAATGGTCTGGCCCTGCTCGGCCTGGACGCTCCGGAGAAAATGTAATGGCAACACGCAACGGCCGCGGTCGACAGGCAGTACGCAACCGGAAGGGTGGGTTTCCTGGCTGGGGCTATGCCGTTATCGCCTTCATCGTCGGCGCGCTGCTCATGGCGGTAGTGCTGCGTGGCAACCTGTTGCGCAGCATGGCCAAGAGCGACGGACCGCAGGCCAACCCGCAGGCCACCGCGCAGCGGGGCAGCGATCCGGGTGTCGCCGACGCGTCCAGCGCCGAGAATGCACCGAAGAAACCGCAATATGACTTCTACTCGGTGCTGTCGGAAAAGGAAGTGCGGATTCCCGATGCCGAGATCAGCGCGCAGGCGCGGGCCGAACAACAACAAAAACAACTGGCGGAACAGCAACAGGCACAAGCTGCTGCTGCAGCCACAACGCCACGCACCGGCCAACCTGCGAGCGTGCCTGCCAACACGGCAGCGGCCGTCCCGGAAACCGTTACCGCTGCCCCTGCTGCTGCCGTGCCTGTGCCCGCAGCCGGCAGTGGCTACCTGCTGCAGGTCGGTGCATTCCCGAATCCGGCCGATGCGGAAACCCTCAAGGCCAAGCTTGCGCTGCAGGGTTTTGTCGCGAACGTGCAGTCGGTCAACATCAACGGTCAGGCATACCACCGGGTGCGACTCGGCCCCTTTCGCGCAGCGACAGAATTGGAAGCGACCAAGCACAAGCTGGCCACGGCCGGCTTCCCGGCGATCGCGCTGAAGGAAGGCAAATAGTTCGCAGCGGGGCCGTGCGGTGCGCCGTCAGACCGCATGCGGAACCACGGTTGGCGGCGTGACTTTCTGCGGCCCTGGCCAACGACTTGCTGGGTTGGCTCGCGCACCGTACAGCGCAAACAACACGCGCACCACTGGTTCCCGGGTTGCATGGCCAGCACGCATCAGCCAACCCGCGATGCACTGCGCAGGCTCATGCCAGTAGCACCCCACCGCGCAGCATCTCCCGCTAAACTCCCTCGCATGACTACCAAAACCGTTTGGGTTACCGGCGCCACCTCGGGGTTCGGCGCAGCTACCGTGGAGCGCTTCGTCGCGGGCGGTTGGCGCGTTGTCGCCAGCGGCCGGCGCGCCGATCGACTGCAGCAGCTGGTGGCGAGGCACGGCGCTGCCCACGTCCACGCCACCGCGTTTGATCTGCGCGACGAGGCAGCGATGGAGGCGGCCTGTGCCAACCTGCCAGCAGATTTTGCCGCCATTGACTTGCTGGTGAACAATGCCGGGTTGGCACTGGGAACCGAACCGGCACAGCACGCCGTGTTGGCGCAGTGGAAGCAAATGATCGACACCAACGTCACCGGGCTGGTAGCGATGACGCACTTGCTGCTTGCACGGTTGATCGAGCGCCGTGGAGCAATCATCAACATCAGCTCGGTTTCGGGAAGCTACGCCTACAAGGGCGGCAACGTGTACGGCGGTACCAAGGCCTTTGTCACCCAGTTCTCGCAGAATTTGCGGGTCGACCTGCATGGCACCGGCGTGCGCGTGACGTCAATCGAACCAGGCATGGCCCAGACCGAGTTCACCGTCGTGCGCAACGGCGGCGATCAAGCCGCCTCGGACAAATTGTATGCCGGCGCGCATCCAATCACTGCGGACGATATCGCCCAGACCATCTGGTGGATCGCCAACCTTCCGGCGCACCTGGATATCTGTCGCATCGAAGTCATGCCGGTCAGCCAATCGGCTGCAGGCCTGCAGGTCGCGCGGGACAACTGAGCGGCCGGCGCGGCGGGACGAGGTCCGGATGCTGTCGTCAGCCGGGCCCAGCGAACATCTTGCGTGCGGCGACCGCGCCGAGCCGGGGAAGGTACTCAGTCGGCTTTGGCGCGATGCACGTCGTGCGTCACGAACGGATGCTCTGGGTCGGGTGCAGCCAACCAGCGCGGATGAGCCAGCGTGTGGTGCATGTCGTCCAACCCGCTCTGCCAGTGGCCGCGCATGCTGACGGGGCTGAATGCATATGCCTTGAAGTGACTTTCGTGCGGCTTGTCCTGATAGATCAGATGGATCACGTTGGTCAGCGCGGTGGCGGCGCGGGTCTCGGCGTGACGGTACGCCGGATCGTCACGGCGATCGGCTGGCACCAGCGCCATCACGTCGTGCAACAGGCGGCGTTGTTCCTGCATGTGACGCATGAATTCGGTGACCAGCCGGGTGCGACTGGAGTACTGAATTTCCTTGCTGCGGTCCGCGACGCCGGCCATATCGTGCGGCAAGCTGCCACGGGCGCTCCACAAATCGACCTGGAAAACCAGCGTGTCGCAACCGGGTCGCTCGCTCAACACTTCGTACAGTGGGGTGTTGGAGACCATGCCACCGTCCCAGTAGAACTCGCCGTCGATCTCCACTGCGGGGAAGCCTGGCGGCAAGGCGCCCGACGCCATGAAGTGTTCGGGACGCAGACGCTGCCGGCGATTGTCGAAATACGTAAAGTTGCCGGTGCGCACATGCACTGCACCCACTGCCACGCGCATGGCCCGCGAGTCATTGATGCGGTCGAAATCCACCAACCGTTCGAGCGTGCCGCGCAACGGCGCAGTGTCGTACCAGCTAACGCTGCCCGATGTGGCATGTCCGCCCAGGAATGGCGGCGGCTGGCGCGGATGGAAAAACCCGGCCTGGCCCTCGGTAATCGCACGCCAGGCGGCCAAACCGCCCATTCCTTGGAGCCAGGCTGTCGGCCATGTCACCGCTTCGAACCAGGGGAGTGCCGGCGTCTCGGGCCACAACGGCGATTGACAGATCGTCTCCCAGAACTCGCGCAAGCGCTCCACGCGCCGCTCCGGTGGGTTGCCTGCGATAATCGCCGCGTTCAGCGCACCGATGGAAATACCGGCCAGCCGTGTCGGTTGCAGGCCGGCTTCATCCAGCGCTTCAAACACGCCGGCCTGATAGGCGCCAAGCGCGCCGCCACCCTGCAACACCAGCGCGACGGTGCGGTAATCGCGCGCCACTGCGGCAGCCAGCGTGGTGCTGGACACTGGTTTTTCCATGTTATTGCATGAACCAGCCGTGGCTGACCACGATCGACTGACCAGTCAGCGCAGCGGAAGGGAAGGTGGCCAGGTACAGGGCGGTTTGCGCGATGTCCTCGACCGTGGTGAACGTGGCATCGACAGTGTCCTTGAGCATGACGTTCTTGATCACTTCGTCTTCGCTGATACCCAACTCTTTCGCCTGCTCGGGAATCTGCCGTTCGACCAGCGGGGTGCGCACGAACCCCGGGCAGATCACGTGCGAACGCACGTGGTGTGGCGCTCCTTCCTTGGCCAGCGTGCGCGCCAGGCCGAGCAAGCCATGCTTGGCGGTGACATAGGCTGACTTCAGCTTCGACGCTTCGTGGGAATGCACTGAACCCATGTAAATCACGATGCCGCCGCGGCTCTGGCCGGTGCCATCATCCTTGTACATGTGTTGCAGCGCGGCCTTGGTGGTGAGGAAACCACCATCCAGATGGATCGCCAGCATCTTCTTCCAGTCGGCAAACGCAAACTTGTCGATTGGATTGATGATCTGCACGCCGGCGTTGGAGATCAGGATATCCAGACGGCCGAACGTCGCTGCCACCTTGTCAGTGCCCACATTGACGGACTCCTCGTTGGTGACATCCATGGCCACGCCGATGGCCTTGCCCCCGGCGGCATTGATTGCCGCTGCGACCTGTTCGGCGGCGACCAGATTGATATCGGCAATCGCCACACTGGCCCCGTTCTGCGCGTACAGCTCGGCAATTGCCTTGCCCAGGCCGCTGGCGGCGCCGGTAATCAATGCCACTTTCCCGTTGAGACTGTTCATACCCTGGTTCCTGTTTGCGTGGGGTGCGCGTGTGCGTCTTCGGTCAGATACGTGTACGCGGTCAGTCCTGCATCCAGCGTGTCATACAGGCGAGCGGCCTCGACGTCATCCACGCCGGCCGCGGCGATGCGCTCGCGATAACTCGCGCGCAAGGCGTGCAGATCGTAGCCAACGTAGTCCAGCATAAGATCCGTGGTGTCGCCGCGGCGCACGTGGGAAAACTCGTAGTCCTCGCCAACCACACGCACGTTGACCGCGTCGGTGTCGCCAAACAGATTGTGGATATCACCCAACGTCTCCTGATACGCCCCAACCATGAAGATGCCGAGCCGATAACTCTGCCCATCCTGCAATTCGTGCAGCGCCAGGCTGACGTCCACACCTTCGGCATCCACGTAGTGATCAATCCGTCCATCCGAATCGCAGGTAACGTCGACGATGACGCCACGTCGCGTCGGCTCCTCATCCAGCCGGGCAATCGGCGCAATCGGGAAAATCTGACCGATTGCCCAAACGTCCGGAATCGACTCGAACACGGAGAAATTCGCGAAATACTTGTCGACCAGGCTTTCATCCAGCTCGTCACGCGCCTGCCGATGCGCGCGCTCCGCGGGCAGTAGTCGATCCCGCACGGCGTTGGCAATGGCGTAATACATGTCGTCCAGCCGGGCACGGTCGACCAGCGCCAGCTGACCCAGTGCGTACAAGGTTTGGCCTTCCACCAGATGATGGTGCGCTTCGTGGAACAGCTCCAGCGCCGGGCGCCGATCCAGTTCGTCCCAGGTCTCGCGCAAGCGCCGCAACACCGGGGGTTCGTCAGCACGTGGCGGCGGGATCGCGCCCTGCGGCACGGCTTCGACCTCGGATACGTTGACTACCATCACCGCGTGATGGGCGGTCATCGCACGGCCCGCTTCGGTGAGGATATGCGGTGCGTGCAGGCCTTCGACACGGACAGCTTCGGCCAGCGATTGCACGATGGTGGTCGCGTATTGCTCCAGCGAATAGTTGATCGAGTTGTAACTGCGCGAACGCGAGCCGTCGTAATCAACACCCAGGCCGCCGCCCACGTCCACTACTTCCAGCGGCACCCCCATGCGCGTCAGCTCGACAAAGTAGCGACTCGCCTCGCGCACGCCGTTGGCAATATCGCGGACATTGGAGATTTGCGAGCCCATGTGGAAGTGCTGCAATTTCAGGGTGTGTTTCAAGCCTTCTGCATCCAGCCGCGCAATCAGCGTCAGTACCTGCGATGGCGACAGGCCGAACTTGCCCTTGTCGCCGCCAGTGTTCTGCCACTTGCCAGCGCCGATCGACGCCAGGCGCACGCGCACCCCAAGCAGCGGCTCGACACCAAGCTCGCGCGCTTCGTCCAGCACAAATTCCAGCTCGGACAACTTCTCGATCACGATGTACACGCGCAGCCCGAGCCGGCGCCCAATCAACGCCAGGCGGATGTACTGGCGATCCTTGTAACCATTGCAGATAACGATGGAGTCCGGCCGGGCCATGCCCAGCACTGCCATCAGTTCGGGCTTGGAGCCGGCCTCCAGCCCGAACCCATGGGTTCCGGCTGCCACCAACTCACTCACTACACTCCGCTGCTGGTTGACCTTGATCGGATAAATGGCCGTATAGCCGCCCGCATAACCGGTAGCCTCGATCGCCTGTGCAAACGCGTTTTGCAATCGCGTGAGGCGGTCGGCCAGGATATCGGGAAAGCGCAACAGCAACGGCAGACGCAGGCCTTGTGCGCACGCGCGGTCGACCATGGCGGGCAGTGACAACGCCGGACCCGCCGGGCCGCGCGGGCACATCAACATGTCCCCCTTGGCATTGACGTCAACATACCCGGCACCCCAATGCGGCACAGCGTAGGTGCGACGTGCGTCGTCGATGGTCCATGCGCTACTCATCGAAACTCTCCTGACGTGACACAGCGATCAGCGATGACAGCCACCGAACTGCGTGCTGGCGGTAAGCGTCGCAGCGGCGAGCCTTGACGGATGGCGCGACCACAAGCCCAGGAACAAGCAACCGGAAGCCTCGCACGCCGCGGGATCGATTGGACCTGCAAACCGCGGCGTTGCGCGTCGCGCTCCGCTGGCCGTGTCACCTGCGTATTGTAATGAGCGCCCGCAAGCATGGGTAATGCCGAGCCGGCGCGCACGGTTGCCAGTACACTTGGCGTCTTTGCACACCCAGTCTGATTGGTCAGGAACCTCCGCCATGTCGCAGCAGCCAAGCTGGTTTACTGAAGCCCACCTGGCTTCGGGTTCGTCCATCGGTTTTCGTACCGAGCAACTGCTGCACAGCGAGAAATCGGCATTCCAGACGATCGATATCTACAAGACCACCGACTGGGGCAACCTGATGGTGATCGATGGTTGCGTGATGCTTACCACGCGCGATAATTTCTTCTATCACGAGATGATGACCCACCCCGCGTTGTTCACTCATGCGCGCGCCAAGCGCGTGGTGATCATCGGTGGTGGCGACTGCGGCACACTGCGCGAGGTGCTGCGCCACGAGGAAGTTGAGCACGCCGTGCAAGTGGAGATCGACGAGCGCGTGACGCGGCTGGCCGAGCAGTACTTCCCCGAGCTGTGCGAGCACAACGCCGACCCGCGGGCGGAGCTGCTGTTTGTCGATGGCATCAAGTACATGGCCGACACTGAGGCGGAATCGGTCGACCTGATCATCGTTGATTCCACCGATCCGGTCGGACCGGCCGAGGGCTTGTTCAACGCGACGTTCTACGCTTCATGCTTCAAGGCGCTGCGCCACGGTGGATTGCTGGTGCAGCAAAGTGAATCGCCGCTGGCGCATCTGGACTTGATCAAATCGATGCGGTCGGCGATGCGCACCACCGGCTTTGCCGCCGTGCGTACGCTGTCGTTCCCGCAGCCGTGCTACCCCACGGGGTGGTGGAGCTGCACGATGGCGCGCAAGGGTGGCGACTTGTCCGGATTTCGCGAGCGTGGCGCGCTCGGCAAGAATTTCCCCACGCACTATTACAACGCGGAAGTCCACAAGGCGGCGCTGGCCCAGCCAGAATTCATGCGCGAGGCGCTTGGCGAATAAGCTCGTCGCGAGAGCCCGTCCTGCCCCGACCGCGCACTCAAAACAGGCGCTTGCGGACCTTCGGCAGCAACACCAGCAGCAACGTTGCCAACGGACCGAACGGCACGGACAAGGCAAACCACAGCAAACCGCTGCGATTTTTCCCCTGCGCCAACGCCGCGTTGATCAACGCGAGCGTGCCCCAGCCGGCCACCCATGGCGCGCCATCGGCGAATGTCGAAAAGTGACCCACCAGATACCTCCCACGTCGGGCTGTGCTGCGATTCACAGCGCAAGCGTCCATCCTAGCAACGCGCGTCCAGGTGTGCATACACTCCCGACCGGCCGGAGTGGCCCGGTTCAAACTAGTGCCGGTATGCTTGCTGACACCAGCCTTTGTCGGAATTCACTGATGCACGCTCTGCGTCCGCTCGTCTTGGTATGTGGTATCGCCTGCATGGCTCCTGCCATGGCGAGCGTCCCGACAGATGCTGCCAAGACGCAAGCGAAGATGCCGCAGACCACCCTCACAAAGGCCGACAAGGCACGTGACAAGGCCCTGCTGGCGTTTCAGCACGACCTGGTCAGCGTGCTGGCCCCGCGTGCCGACGCTCAGCCGCTGCTGGCCGCGGCGTTGCTCGCGCGACCATTGCTCAATCCGCCGGAAACGCTTTCCTTTCATAGCCTGATTGAGCGCGCTGCCAGCGCTGCGGATGCAGGTCCGGCAGTCACCTGGGTGCGTCTGGCAGACTGTGACGCGGCATCGGGCAATTGCCCGAACCGTGCCGCACTTGGCCATTTGCAGGAGCAGGCGCCCGACAACGCCGCCGTGTGGCTGCTGTCACTGGGGGTGGATACTCACGCGCTGGATGCTGACGCCGCGCGGAAGGATCTGGGCAAAGCCGCTGCCGCGAAGATCTATGACGATTACACCGGCGCGAGTTTGCAGGCATTGGCCGGTTCGATCGGCATTCTGCCTCCACCAGCGGCTACCCTTGATCCGACGCGTCCGGGCGGGGCTTATGGCGTGCAGGCGGTATTGGCGTTCGGGCTCGCCGGTACGCAACCACAACCAGCGTTGCAGATCACTGCCAAACTTTGCGAAAACGCCAGCAACGACTCGGCGATCAAGGCGGACTGCCTGAAGCTGGGTGAAGTTCTGGAGTGGGGCTCAAGCCCCTTGGCGCGCTCCCTCGGCCTGCACCTGCGCGAGGTGCTCGCTGAGGATCCCGCGCAGCAGGCAGAAGCCAAACGCGCTCGCGTCGATCTGACCTGGCAGGTGCAAAGCTTCGCGAAGCTTTCTGGGCGGGTCCCGGACGATCCGGCTCTGGCACGAAAGCTGCTGGCGCTGGCGCGCAGTGGCGGCAGCGAAATGAGTTTGCTACTGGCGGCGCTGCGCGACAACGGCATCAGCACCGCGGCGCCGGCGAACTGGTCACCCGCAGCGGACGAATGATGCGCTAAGCAACACGGCGGTAACGCGCAGGTAGACTGTGATACGGCGGCTGTTCCCCACGCTGCGTTTCCCGGTTAGGCTGGAGCCACCTTCCGCGACAGGGAACGATCGATGCTTACGACGCTGGTGGCAAGCAGCAAGGGCGGCTGCGGCAAAAGTACGCTGGTGACCCAACTGGCGTCACATTGGTCGCAAGCGGGCCAGCGCACGGCCATCGTCGACGCAGACCGTCAAGGCTCCAGCTTTCGCTGGGCGGCGCTGCGTCCCGACACCGTACCGGGTGTGCTTGCTCTGGAAGGCGGGCGCCGCGCATTGAACAAAGTTCCGGCGGATACTCAGCAACTTTTCATCGACACTCCCGCCGGCGTCGATGAACGTGGTCTGGAGCCTTATCTGGAATTGGCTGATGTCGTGCTGGTGCCGGTGCTCCCCTCGTCGTTTGATTTGCACGCCACGCTCGCCTTTTTGCGCGAGCTGCAGTCAATCCCGCGCATCAAGCGCGGCAAGCTGCCCGTCGCGCTGGTCGGCAACCGGCTCAAACCGTGGACACATGCCAGCCAGGACGCCATTGCCGAACTGGCCCAAAGCGCACCATTCCCGGTCGTCGCACAATTGCGCGACAGCCAGGCCTACGTCTTACTGACTGCATTGGGCAAGGGTATTTTTGACTATCAATCCGAGCAGGTTCGCAACCACCAGCAGGACTGGAAACCCTTGTTGCGCTGGATCAAACGTCAACCGTGACCCGCCATCGAGCCGATGCCATCGCCATGCCATCGCGCCAATCACCGGAGCTTTCCCCATGCACGAACTGATCTTGCTGCGCCACGCTGAAGCGGTGCCGCTGGAAAAATCCAGCGCCGATCAAGACCGGGCGCTCAGCGCGCGCGGCGAACAGGAGGCACAAGCTGCCGGGTTGTGGCTGGCGGCACACGGCGTGAGGCTGGACCGGGTGCTGTGTTCTCCCACCCGCCGCACGGATGAAACCGCCCGGCTTGCACTGGCGGGGCTGGACGATGCGCCGATCCCGCAGATGTCCAGTGAGATCTACGACGCATCACCTGGTGAACTGCTGGCTCTGCTCGATCAACACGGTGACGCTGGGACCGTCATGTTGGTAGGTCACAATCCCGGCATCGAGCGCCTGGTGGCGTTGCTGGTGGAAGGTCGCTCGGACCATTTTCGCGGGATGCCACCGGGCGGCCTGGCGATTCTGCATCTGGATGGCGAATTGGAGCCGGGGAACGCGCGGCTGGATGCATTCTGGTCGCCATGAGGCGCCGTAGCGTGCCGCACTGATGACGGCGAGAGGTCGAACCCGGGGCCCGCACCATGCAGCTACCGGCAACACGCATGCATTCCCTGTGATCCACACATGAACACTCTTCGGTTTGCCTTGCTGCTGTTAGCCGTTCCGCTATTGCCCGGCTGCTCCTTGTCCCGCGCCCAGATCCGCCATGCCGACCTGGTGGTGAGTGCGTCGATCAACCGCGCTTCCACCTGCACCCGGGACGATCACTGCGCGTTGCCTTCTCCGCTGCTCGACGCGGCCAACGATGTGCTCACGCGATCGACGCCAGCGCAACCCATACATGTCGTGAGTTTGTTGAACGCGAGCGAGACCGCGCTCGTGGCGCGAATCAACCTGATCCGCGCTGCACGACAGTCGATCGACGTGCAGACTTACATTTGGGATAACGACGACGCGGGTCTGCTGGTGCTGGACGAGCTGATCGGTGCCGCGCGCAGGGGCGTGCAAGTGCGCGTTCTTGCCGATCAACTGGGCTCGTTTGGCGACGTGGAGTTGCTCAGTCGTCTGGCCCGCGCCAGTCCCGACTTTGCGCTGCGGCTGTACAACCCCACGTTTCATGATGCGCACACCTCGGCGCTGCAATGGGCCGCCAGCATCGCGTGCTGCTTTTTAAAGTTCAACCAGCGCATGCACAACAAGCTGCTGGTGGTGGATGACCGTATTGGTATCACTGGTGGCCGCAACTACCAGAATCGCTACTTTGACTGGGACCCATCCTTCGATTATGTGGACCGGGATGTACTGGTGGGCGGCCCTGCAGCTCGAGCCATGGCCGCCAGCTTCGCCTTGTTCTGGCATCATCGGCGTTCGGTGGCGTTGACCCATCTGCGCGATATCAACCGCTACATCGTCGCTCACCCCGAGACCAGCGGCTGGGTCTCGCCACACTATGACCACCCGCAACGGGTTTTCCGCGTACAGCAGGAGGCCAGCGACACTGCGTGGTTGAACTCACACGTACTCGATCGCAGTCTGCACACCGGACATGTCGAATTTTTCAGCGACTTTCCGGCCAAGACCAAAAGGCCGGATGAGGTTGCGGTGCGCGAATTTACCCACCACGTGATGGAGATGGTGTCCGGGGCGCAGCACGAAGTGGTGCTGCAAACACCGTACCTGGTCCTGAGCAAACGCGCGCGCCAGATCTTTGAGCGACTGCAGAGCAAAGTTCCGCCGCCGCGCATCGTGGTGTCCACCAATTCCCTTGCCTCCACTGACGCGTTTGCGGTGTATGCGATGTCGTACAAGCACCGCAAACGCTATCTCAAGCGCTATGGCTTCGAAATTTACGAGCTCAAACCGCACGCGCTGGGCCCGGCGCAGGCCAATGCCTATGCCAGCATGGAGATTGGCGTAGGTGGCGCCCACGAAGTATTACGGGCAAAGCGGGAGGGCAGGCGCCGGGACCGGATGGAGCCCGAAGGTCGTGGCCTGCTGGGCAGCCGGGGTCGCCATGAGCCTGCGCCGCTGCTGAGTGAGGGTCGTCGGTTCGGCTTGCACGCAAAGTCGATTGTCGTGGACGACCGCTTCTCCATGGTCGGTTCACACAATTTCGACCCGCGTTCGGACCACTACAACACCGAAGCCGGCGTGGTCATCTACGATCGCCGCTTTGCCGACCAGCTACGCCAGTCAATTCTGCGCGACACTGCGCCGGAAAATGCCTGGGTGATTGCTCCGCGCCGTGCCGTGGTGCCGGTGCTGAGCGAGGTCAACCAGACGATAGCCGATGTTTCCGAGCACCTGCCGCTCTTCGATCTGTGGCCGTTTCGCTACGCCACCAGCTACGAACTCAAACCCGGTTGCCAGCCGTTGCGGATCAACGATCCCGCGTTCCACACCTGTTATGAGCCCGTTGGCGATTTCCCCGACGTGGCGCTGTCACCGAAGTTGATCTACACGCGGCTGTTCACGGCGTTCGGGGCGGGATCAATCGGCATCCTGTAATACGGCCGTCGCACTTGATTACCCTGGGCGCTGTCTCCCGGCTCACCCGGTAGTGCGGGCTGGTGCATGGCTAACCCTTGCGCGCTTGCAGGCATGACGAAGACCGTCGCGCGTGCGGGACGTCATGAGGACACCCGGATCTGCCAACCAATGTTTGTGCGCAGCGCCGTAGTTTCTGCCGTCACAAACGCAGCGGCCTGCTTGCGCAGGCCGTTTTCCACGTTATATCGCGCAGGTAGCCCACGCCGCGTGCATCCGTGACCGCGATCAGTCTCCGCCAGCGAAACCAATCTTTGTGAGATTGTAGGTTTTCGCATCGGCCAGGACGCTCGCCACATACTGATAAGCCACCGCATCATCGGCAGCGATTTGGATTTCGGGTTGATTGGTCTGCTGGGCAATGACTGCCAATTGCGCCTTCAGGCCGAGGTCGTCCACTGGTGTGTCGTTCCAGTACAGCGCTCCGGCGCGATCGATCCGCAAGTGGATCGGGTCCAACGGGGTAGTCGTGGGCGGATTCTGGTTCGGTTGAGGCAGATCCACCTTGATCTTGTGCGAGAGGATCGGCGCCGTGATCATGAAAATGATGAGCAACACCAGCAAAACGTCAACCAACGGGGTGACGTTGATCTCATTCATCGGACCTGCGGAGTGGGAGCTGTAGGCCATGTCAGTTACTCATTCCCCGGACCGGCTTTGCCGGTCGTCAAGAAGCCCACATGGACCATGCCCTGGTCCTTGGCCGAACCAATGACCGCACGCACCAGTTTGAACTCCGTGGTCTTGTCCGCGCGAATCTGCAATTCCGGTTGCGGCACCCTTTGGGCATTCACCGCAAACTGGGCGCGCAATTCCGCAGACGTGATCGGTCGGTCATTGAAGAACAAGCTGCCGTCCTGCTTGATCGCCAGGTCCAGCGGCGGCACCTTGAGTGCCTCGTCCTTGGCATGCGGATTGGCGATGGGCAACTCCACCGTGATGGTATGGGACATCAGCGGCGCGGTGATCATGAAGATGATCAGCAGAACCAGCATCACGTCGACCAGCGGCGTGACGTTGATTTCCGACATCGGACCACCGGAATTGCCCCCGGCACTCATGGACATGGGTCAATCCCTCACTTCTGACTTTCGACACGCGAACCGGTGGCGAAGAAGTCATGCAGATCATTCGCGAATTCGTCGAAGCGTGCGAATACCAACCGGTTCGCACGGTTGAACGCGTTGAACGCGAAGGTCGCCGGGATGGCGGCAAACAGACCAAATGCGGTCATCAACAACGCCTCGCCCACCGGACCTGCGACCGCGTTCATTGACGCGTCACCCGATGCGGCGATGCGGATCAAGGCGTGGTAAATACCCCATACCGTGCCCAGCAGTCCGACGAATGGTGCGGCCGAGCCGACGGTTGCCAGCAACGTCATGCCATCTTCAAGGCGCAAACTTTCCCGTGAAACGGCCTGACGCAGCGCGCGATCAATGAATTCCGACCGGCTGAGCGCTTCCGACAGGCGACTGGTTGCCGTAGCGGCAACCTGTTGATGATGCGCAACAGCCGCTGCGGCATCCAGAGCGATCTTGGAGAACGGCTCACTCTTGGGCTGCGACTCCAGCTCGCGAATGGCGTCTTGCGTGGAAGCATTGCCCCAGAACGCGTCAACGACCCTGGTCGCCCGGCGCTGTACTACAGTCGTACGAATGGTATTGGCGATGATGTAGTACCACGTCAGGAAGGACATGATAATCAAGGTAACGAAGACGACCCAACCGAGCCAGTCGAAGTTTTGCATCAAATCGCCGAAACCCATTGCCTTCATGGCTTCAGCGTTGGTATTGCCACCCATCGCCTGTGCGGCATCGGTCGTTGCAGGAGTCTGTAGGAACATAACGCTACCCTAAGGAAGTCAAGCGTGAACTGTAACTGCAATCGATGGAACTTATTGCAGCAGAGTGAGATCGAAAGTTACTGATATACGAACACCGTCTTCAAAAACCTGCCTGGCTGAGATTGAAAGTCACCGGTACGCGGGCATAGCCCTCAACCTTCTTGCCATTACGAATCATTGGATTGAAGCGCCATTTCTGTGCTGCATCCATCGCTGCACGATCAAGCTCGCGATAACCGCTGGATTTCTCGACCTTGATGTCTTTTGGCGAACCATCCACGCCCACCAGGATCATCAGCGTGACCGTCCCTTCGTGACGCTGGCGCAACGCTTGCGGTGGATACTTCGGCTGCAGACGACTGTTGTAGCTTAGATCCTGACCGGCACTGATGTCCTGTGGCGGAGCAGGCGGAGCAGGCGGCGCAGGTGGCGGCGCCTGGTAGGCGTTCGCCGACTGCTCTTCCACTGCGGGCGGCGGAGTTGGCGGCGGCGGGGTTGCCACTGGCCGTACTTGCTGCACGATTTTTTGCGGCGGCTGCTGCGGTGGCTCCGGCGGCGGCGGCGGCGGCGGCGGTGGTGGTGGTGGCGGCTCCTGGAAGGTTACGCGGACAATCTGCTCTTTCTGCGCCTGGTCCTGATGCGCCGGCGCGACAGGCGCCACCAACAACAGGAACGCAAACGCATGCAGGCCGATGGCCACGGCCAATGCCAAAGTGCGCTTCCAGCTAAACCGCCCGTTTTCTTCGTTACTAGAGGCCATCTGTCACTGTCTGAAGCTGAGCTTGCGGAAGAGAACGTTGCCGCAGGGCGTAACGCGAAACCGTCTTGATATCGAAGACGGTACTCGCCACCGAGGAAACGCCGGGAAGGTGGTCAACGTTACAACAGCGCCTTGCGTTTGTATAGCCACACGCGCACACCGCATACGGAATGAATGGACGGCTATTTGATACATCCGGGCAACGAAAACCACACTTTTCACTTGCCGCTTCCTGACTGCTTGAGCCACGCCTTGGCTTTGGTCGCCGTCTCCGGTTGCTGTGCCGCCAGTTTCATGGCGGCGATAGCCCCCGCCTTGTTCTTGAGCCCGCGCTCGGCCTCCGCCAGCAACATATAGGCCGTGCCTTTCTTGGCGAGGCCTTTGTCGATGCCCTGCTGGATCAAGGTTTTTGCCTGGCTGAACTTGTTCTCCGTCATCAACAGATGCCCTGCGCGCACCGCGGGTTCCCCGTCCTTGGCAAGTGGCAGAGCTTTGCTGTAATTGTCGACGGCACCAGCAATGTTGTCGGACAATTCATCGGCCTGACCCATCAGCACATAGTTCTCCGCGCTGGCGGTTACGAGACCCTTGGTCTTGCCCTCTTTCAGCACCTGCGCGGCCTTGAGCGCGTTGGGTTTGGCATCGTCGCTGTTCTGACCAGTGATCAGATACAACTTGGCCAGATTGACATATCCGGCCTCGGTCGTCAGCGTGCCAGCAGCGCGAGATTTTTCCATCAGATCAATGGCTTCGGGATACTTCTCCGCCTGCATCAACACCGCCACCGCATTGTTGAGCGCATTGGCGTCGGTCGGATTGCTCGCCAACTGCTGTTGGGCGAGCTGAGCGGCCTGGTCGGTTTGTCCCGTCTCCGCGTAGCTCGCCATCAGGATCTGGTTCCAGCTTGGGTCCGGCTTGTCCGTCAATGATTGCGCTTTCTTGATGGCCGCGATGGCCTCGGGGTATTTCTGCAAGCGGTAGTCAGCGTTGCCCTCGAGTGCATAGGAAGCGGCCGTTTCCTTTTTGCCTTCGCTCCGCCAAGCCGTCAAGGTGTCCAGCGCGGCTTGATACTGCTCATCAATAATCTGGAATTGCGCCAGCATGTACTGCAGCTGGAAGTAGGTGTCGTTGGGCATCACCCCGTTGGCCAATGCCTGCTTCAACAACGTGATGGCGCCTTTGTGATCACCATCGTTGAACTTGAGGTTGGCCATGCCTTGCAAAGCCAGTGCCTGCGCATACTTGCTCTTGCTGTTGTCGATCAGCGGTTGCAGGTATTGCGTGGCTTTGGCCTGGTCCCCGTCGTTGGCGGCATCCAGGCCAAGACTCAGGTTTTTCTGATCCTTCTCGCTTGTCAGATCCAGCTTGGGCGCCACACGTTTTGTGTCGGGGTACTGCACTTCAGGCTTGTCGGTCTTGCCCTTGCTCTTGCGCTCGCTGCGCTCGTCGCGGTCGCTGCGGCTGTAGGCAGATGACTGTTCGCTTGCCATTGCATCTGGTTGCGCGGCGACCGACGGTTCGGCGCCGGGTGACGCTGGTGCCGGCATCGCCGGCAGAGCCATGGCCATGCCAGAGAGCACACACAACGTTGTGCCAAGTGCGGCAGTCAACAGTTTCGTCTTCATGCAATTCACCCGTGCAAAAAAGAAAGTCAAGGCCAGAGCGGCGCGAACCAGACGCGCAGATTAGAGGTCGGGCGCCGCAAAGCTCAAGCTGCGGCGCCACATTGCCATCAGATGTCCAGGTTCGCCACCTTCAGCGCATTGGCTTCGATGAACTCGCGTCGCGGTTCAACCGCCTCGCCCATCAACATCGAGAATATCTCGTCGGCGGCTTGTGCGTCCTCGATCCCCACCTGCAACATGCGCCGCGTGTCGGGATTGACGGTGGTTTCCCACAACTGTTCCGGGTTCATTTCGCCGAGGCCTTTGAAGCGCTGGATACTCCTGCCCTTCTTTGCTTCCTCCAGCAACCAGCTACGGGCACCAGCGAAATCAACCACGCCGCGCGAAGCATTGCCTCGGCGCACGACGGCTTCGGGCTGAACCAGCGCATGGAGCTGCCGGCTGATCGCCAGAATCGGCCGGTAGTCAACGCTGCCGAAGAATGCCTGCGGCATCAGCCAGGCGTGGCTGAGACCGTGTTGCTCGCGCAGCACTTCGATCCCGGCGGGTTGTTCAGCCACGGCCGCGCGCAAGCTGACGCGGTAATGCGCCTTGCCCAGGCCCGTGGCGGCGAGCCGTGCGGTTGCTTCCTGCAACCACGTTTGCATGGCAGCAGGATCGGTCCAGAGCTCCGGTTCCAGTGGCGCGTGTTCGAGCAGTGCAGTCAACATCGCCGGGTCAAACCGATGGGACAGTTTGGCCACCTGATCCAGGGCGCGTTGATAGTCCCGCAGCAGCTTCTCCAAGGCCGGACCGGTCATCGGCGGAGCGTCCGGTTGGTAACTCAGGGCTGCGCCATCGACTGCGCTGGAAATGAGGTAGTCATTCAGTGCCGTGTCGTCCTTGATGTAGAGCTCTTGTTTACCCTGCTTGACCTTGTACAGCGGCGGCAGGCCGATGTAGATATGCCCACGCTCGATCAACTCCGGCATCTGCCGGTAGAAAAATGTCAGGAGCAACGTGCGGATATGCGAACCATCCACATCAGCATCGGTCATCAGGATGATGCGGTGATACCGCAGCTTGTCCGGGTTGTACTCATCCTTGCCAATGCCCGTCCCCAGCGCGGTAATCAGGTTGCCGACCTCCGCGGAGGCCAGCATGCGATCAAAACGCGCCTTCTCGACGTTGAGAATCTTGCCTTTCAACGGCAGCACCGCTTGAGTTTTGCGATTTCGCCCCTGCTTGGCCGAGCCACCGGCAGAGTCGCCCTCGACCAGAAACAATTCGCACAACGCCGGGTCTTTTTCCTGGCAGTCCGCCAACTTGCCAGGCAGACCGGCAATGTCCAGTGCGCCTTTGCGCCGCGTCATCTCGCGCGCCTTGCGGGCCGCTTCGCGCGCCCGCGCGGCGTCGACAACCTTGGACGCAATCGCCTTGGCTTCGACTGGATGTTCCAGCAAAAACTCACCGAGCTTTTCGTTGACTACCTGTTCCACAACCGTCTTCACCTCGGACGAGACCAACTTGTCCTTGGTTTGCGACGAAAACTTCGGGTCGGGCACCTTGACCGAGAGCACGGCAATCATGCCTTCGCGCATGTCATCGCCGGAGAGCGCAACTTTTGCGTTCTTCGCCAGCCCTTCCCGCTCGATGTAGCCCTGCAGTGAACGCGTCAGGGCTGCGCGAAACCCCGTCAGGTGTGAGCCACCGTCGCGTTGGGGAATGTTGTTGGTGAAGCAATACATGGATTCCTGATAGGAATCAGTCCATTGCATCGCAACTTCGACAACCGTGCCGTCCTGCTCAGAGCTCAGGCTGATGACGTTGGGATGCAGTGGAGTCCGCGACTTGGCCAGGTATTGCACGAACGAACGAATGCCGCCTTGGTAGGCGAACGTCTCGTGCTGGCCTTCTCCGCGTTCATCCGTCAACTCGATGGTGACCCCCGAGTTGAGAAATGCCAGCTCGCGCAACCGCTTTACCAACACCTCGTAACGGAACTCGACATTGCCACCAAAGGTTTCGGCACTGGGAATGAACCGTATCAACGTACCGCGACGGCTGGATGGTCCGATAACCTTGAGCGGGTACAACGGGTCGCCGTGACTGTATTCCTGCAGGTGTTCAAAGCCGTTGCGCCAGATGGTCAGCCACAGATGCTCGCTGAGCGCGTTGACCACGGATACGCCCACGCCATGCAGACCACCCGAAACCTTGTAGGAATTTGCATCAAACTTGCCGCCAGCGTGCAGGATCGTCATTACCACTTCCGCGGTGGAGCGGCCCTCCTCCGGATGGATACCGACAGGGATACCGCGGCCGTTATCACCCACGCTGCACGAGCCGTCCTCATGCAGGATGACGGTGACGCGATCGCAATAACCCGCCAGGGCCTCGTCAATGGAGTTGTCTACGACCTCGAAGATCATGTGGTGCAAGCCGGTTCCGTCATCGGTGTCCCCGATGTACATGCCAGGGCGCTTGCGCACCGCTTCCAGGCCGTGCAGTACCTTGATATTGCTTGAATCGTAGGTGGCTTCGCTCATTGCAGACCAACTCCTGGCGCCGACGACCTGCCCGACGCGGCGCGAAAAATGAGCCGGGCAAAGGATATTCGCTTGGAACAGAGCAACCTGCTGATTATAGCAGGCGTGTGACCTCGCCTTGTTCCACGTGGAACACCCGTGGCGATACGCCAGCCAATGCGGGCGGCAGCTCCGTGCCAGTGAGTAGGACCTGCGCCTGTGCCGTCGCCAACCGCGCCACGACCGCATCCTGATGCGTCTGGTCGAGTTCAGAAGCCAGATCATCCAGGCAAACCACGGGCCACTCACTGCACTCGGCGGAATACAAGTGCGCTTGCGCCAACACGCAGGCCAGTGCGGTGAGCTTTTCCTGACCGCGCGAAAGATGTTCGCGCAGCGGAGCATGGGCAAACGCCAGCGACCAATCAGCGCGATGCACACCCAACGTGGTGTGTCCACGGGCCAGGTCCCTGGGTCGCTGCTCGCGTAACAGGTCCTGCAGATCCTGTTGCTCGCCCCAACCGCGCCGGTAACGCATCGTCAACTCGCCAAGTTCCGGCAGCAATCCGGCAACGCTCGCCCGCAATTGCGGGCGCAAACGGTCGAGATAGTCCTGTCGTTGTTGGTCTATGCGCGTGGCAGTTTGCGCCAACTCAAATTCCCACGGAGCGAACAGCGCTTCGTCCAACGATGCCCCGGACCGCAGCAAGCTGTTGCGCTGCTTCAGAGCTCGTTGGTAACGGCGCCATACCGTCAGAAAACTCTGTTCCACGTGGAACACACCCCAGTCCAGATACCGTCGGCGCTCCTCCGCCGCCCCCGCGATCAACGCGTGCGTTCCCGGGTCAAAACATACTACCGCGCAGGCACGCACCAGTTGTCCGATAGGCACATTCACGCTGTCAACCTTTGCCTCCCAGCGCGACGCGCTGCGTCCCAATCCCAAGCGAGTCGCCCTGTCGCCGGCGGAATGCATCTCCGCAAAGATCGACAGCTCGCTGGCGCCCCGCTGCTGCAGTGCCTCTCTTGCCCCAGTACGGAACGAGCGCGCATGGGATAGCAGGAACGCGGCTTCCAGCACGCTGGTTTTTCCAGCACCGTTCGCACCGACGAATACATTGATGCCCGGAGCCAGTTGCAGCTCAACGTTCGACAAACAGCGCAAGCCCTGGATACGCAGCGTCGCGAACCTCATGCCTGCCCCGCGCTGGCGCAAAAACGCCGGGACGCCACATGAGCGCCCCGGCGTCGAATAGCCGTCCGGCATACGACGAGCTGCATCGTGCCGTCAGAGCCGCAACGGCATGATGACGTGGCGCGCCTGCTCGTTGTCCTGCTCCTGAACCAGGCAACTGGACTGGGCGTCGCGCAGGCTCAACCGCGCCTTGTCGCCGCGCAGCGCACCCAGCGCATCCAGCAGATAACCCACGTTGAATCCCACCGCGAGATCGGCGACCTGGGTGTCCGCTTCCACCTCCTCCACGGCCTCTTCCTGCTCGGGGTTGTGCGCTACGATCCGCAACTTGCCTGGAGACAGCTCCAGGCGCACGCCGCGATATTTTTCGTTTGACAAGATCGACGCTCGCTGCAATGCGCCGCGCAACACTTCACGGTCGAGTGTCGCGGTCTTGTCCGCCCCCAGCGGTATTACCGCCTCGTAATCCGGGAACCGACCATCGATCAGCTTGGTGGTAAAGGTGACGTCACCGCGATGTACGCGCAAGTGATTGCGCCCAAATTCCAGCTCCACCAGACCATCGCCGGTTTCCAGCAGGCCCACCAACTCGTTGACGCCTTTGCGCGGGATAATGACTTGCCGCCGCGTCGTCACCGTCGTTTGCAGCTGCGTTTCCTTCAGCGCCAAACGGTGGCCATCCGTTGCCACGCAGCGCAATGCGTGTTCCTGCAGGTCCAGCAGCATGCCATTGAGGTAGTAGCGTACGTCCTGGTTGGCCATGGCAAACGCCGTGCGCTCCATCAAATCGCGCAGCGCTTCCTCTGGCAAGCTGACTTTCTCGACCAGCTCGATCTCATCGACCGTGGGAAACTCGCTCGCGGGCAAGGTTGTCAGTGTGAAGCGACTGCGTCCGGCGCTCAGTGCCACCCGATCATTGTTGAGCTTCAGGCTGATAAGTGCGCCATCGGGCAGGGCGCGCACGATGTCAAACAATTTTCGCGCTGGAATGGTGATCTCGCCATCGTCCGGTTTCTCCACATCCGCGCAAGCCACCATCTCCACTTCCAGGTCAGTCGCGGTGAGCGACAGACGCGTTGCCGCTACCTTGACCAGAACATTCGCCAGCACCGGCAGCGTCTGACGTCGCTCGACAACGCCAACCACCTGCTGCAACGGCCTGAGCAGTGCTTCCCGCTGGATGCTGAATTGCATGACTTGGCTTCCCCTCTACCTGCTGTTCTGTCTTTTAAAAGAAGTGTAGCTGTTGTTGTAGGGCCTGTGTATAAGGCTTGATACGCGTATTCATGATGCTTATCAATACATTACGAACGCCAGTTGAAAGTTTGAAGCGGTAATTTGCTTGTGCATGATTTGTGGATAAGTCTCCGACCGGAGTTGTGCACCTGTTGTCCACAGCACCAGACCCATGTTATGCCCCTGGTTGAACGTGCAGGTTTTTGCGCCGTCAACCAGACAACGTACGCACAAGTTGTTCAAAGTCCTGGCGCATGCGCGGGTCCGTTTCAATCAGTTTGTGGATTGTTTTGCACGCATGCATCACCGTCGTATGGTCGCGCCCACCAAACGCTTCCCCGATTTCCGGCAGACTGTGCTCGGTCAACTCCTTGGCCAGCGTCATTGCCATTTGCCGTGGCCGCGCCAGTGAGCGCACCCGGCGCTTGGACAGTAGATCCTGCAAGCGTACGTTGAAATATTCGGCGGTGATCTTTTGAATATTGCTTACCGTCACTGCCTGGGCGTGGGTCGCCAGCAGGTCGCGCAGGGTTTCTTCCGCGAACTCGGGGGTAATGGCCTTGCCGTAGAAGTTCGCGCGTGCCGCCAGAGTGTTGAGGGCGCCTTCGAGATCACGAACATTCGAACGAATACGTTTTGCCAACAACATAGCGACGTTTTCGCCGACGTTTACCCCCTTTTCATGCGCTTTTGCCAGAAGAATCGCTGCTCGAGTCTCGAAATCGGGTGGTTCGATGGCCACCGACAAGCCCCAACCCAACCTTGATTTGAGCCGCGGTTCGAGCTTGTCCACTTCTTTGGGGTAGCGGTCGCAAGTCAGGATGATCTGCTGCTTGGATTCGAACAACGCGTTGAAAGTGTGGAAGAATTCCTCCTGCGTCGTGTCTTTGCCGGCAAAGAACTGGATATCGTCGATCAACAACGCGTCGACCGAACGGAAACGACGCTTGAACGCGTCCATGCTCTTTGCACGCAACGCCTCGATCATCGAACCGACGAATTGCTCGGACCTTAGATACAACACCCTGCACGCGGGGTTGTGCTCGCGCATCAGATTGCCCGCCGCATGCATCAGGTGGGTTTTGCCCAGCCCGGTGCCGCCGTACAACAACAACGGGTTGTACGCGCGACCGGGGTTGGTTGCCACCTGGATTGCCGCGGCCTTGCCCAACTGGTTGGATTTGCCTTCGACGAACGTCTCGAAGGTGTAATGCGGATCAAGGTTGGGGTTGAATGCAGGCGCCGCCGGGTTAGCGACGTTATTGTGTGACGTAACTGCCGCGCGTGCAGCCCGGACCGGCGGCGGCGTGCTGGAACCCACTTCCAGACGCACCAGGCATGGGTGCCCGCTGAGCTGTTGCAGCACGATCTCAATACGCGCCAGGTACCGTTCGCGCACCGTGTCGAGCGTGTATGGGTTGGGCGCAAACAGTTGCAAGTTGTCCCCGTCGTCGCGCGCCTGCAGCGGCATCAGCCAAGTGTGCACTTCCTCGCCACTCAGATCGAGTTCGAGACGCTCAAGGCAGCGTCGCCACAATTCACTCATGAATACTCGTCAGCCACAGGCTTTTGCGCTTGCACGCAGGAAAGGAGGATTAGTCTAACAGCAGCCATCCGCACTCTCGATCACGGGTCCGAGTCCGCCTGCCGACGCGGCCGTGACGATAAATTTGACATTCGTGACAAAAAACCAACATACTTTCCAACCTTTTTACGTCAATTCCCTTCGGAGTAACCATGAAGCGGACCTTCCAGCCCAGTAAACTCAAGCGTGCGCGTACACACGGTTTTCGTGCCCGCATGGCGACCGCCGACGGGCGCAAAATTATCAACGCGCGTCGTGCGAAGGGTCGCAAGCGCCTTATTCCGTAGGCTAGTCATGGCTTTGCCACCAGCCGGATTGCCGCGCGAGGCGCGGATCCGCCGGCCGGCCGATTTTGCCGCCTTGCGGACCAGCAGCGGCCGCTTGGGCGGTCGCTGTTTTCATTTGCGTTACGCGCCAAACGCGCTTGGTCATGCGCGTCTTGGCTTGGCCATCTCCAAACGCGTATCCAAACGCGCGGTCGAGCGCAATCGCATCAAACGTCTGGTACGCGAATCTTTCCGCCAGCTAGGGCAACAACTGCCTGCCGTCGACGTGATGGTCATGGCGCGCGATCATGCTGCGGGTGTGGCTGGTCCACTGTTGCTCACACAGATGGATGAACTGTGGAAAAAGTTGCTGGCGGTGCACGCCGTGCGTGCACCTGCGGCAGTTCGCCATTGAAGCGAGTCGACGTGACCGCCACAATCGCGCGTTGACCTTACTCACCTGCTCTTCGGCGGCTTCGATCGTCGTGGCGTCACGGGATCTGCTTTCACGATGAATCAAACGCGCACATTCCTCATGTTCGCCTTGCTGGCGGTGTCCTACTTCCTGTTTCTGGCTTGGGAGAAGGATTACGTCGCACCGGCGCAGACGCCCGTTGCGGCTGCCGTGTCAGGTTCAAGTGCGGCTGCCTCGGCCTCCGCTGGCGTCGACAACAGCGTGCCGGCCGCGATCCCCGGCGAGGCACCGCCGGCGCCAAGCGCATCGATCGCAAACGTCGCAACGCCAGCCATCGCCGCGCTTCCTGCAACGCCCTTGATCACCGTGCGCACGGACGTGCTGGATCTCACCCTGGACGCGCGTGGCGGCACTCTGGTGCGCGCCGAGTTGCTGGCTTATCCGTCCAGGGCGCCGACCCACAAGGCACCCAATCCGCCATCGACGGTGCTGTTGAACACCACCGACGCGACCTACTTCGTCGCCCAGAGTGGCTTGGTCAGCAGCAGCGATACCGCGCCGAAAGATCAGCCGAATCACCAGGCCTTGTTCCACAGTGAGCGCGCGACCTATGTCATGGCCCCGGGCCAGGACGAGCTGAAGGTGAATCTGGTCTGGCAGGATGCGGCTGGCCTCAAGGTCACCAAGACCTATGCCTTCAAGCGTGGCAGCTACGTGATCGGGCTCACCCAGCACATCGACAACGGCACCGCCGTGGCATGGACCGGCAATGCGTATCAGCAGTTGCTGCGGGCCGAGCCACCCAAGGCCACGAGTTGGCTGAAAAGTTACATTGATCCGGAAACACGCAGTTTCCAGGGCGCGGCGTGGTACACCGGCGAGAAATTCGAGAAGCTTTCGTTCAAGGATTTCAGCGAACCCAAGGATCGGCTGGACAGTTCGATCAAGGGCGGCTGGGCAGCGATGCTGCGCCTGTATTTCTTCGCCGCGTGGATCCCGCCAGCCAACCAGACCGCACATTACGTCACGCAAACAGTCGACGCCGGCAGTGCCCAGCCACGCTATCTGATCCGCGCCATCGGGCCGGCTCTGCATGTGGCGCCGGGCCAAAGTGTGGACAGTCAGGCCCGTCTTTACCTCGGCCCAAATCTGCAAGGCAAGCTTGACGCGATCGCACCGGGGCTCAATCTGACCATCGATTACGGCATGCTCAAGATCATCGCCGTGCCGATGCATGCGGTGCTGTCGATGTTGCATGGCATCGTGCCTAACTGGGGCGTGGCGATCATCCTGCTCGTGCTGCTGATCAAGGGACTGAGCTGGAAGCTGACGGCGGCTCAATACCGTTCCAGCGCCAAGATGCGCAAGCTGACGCCGCGCCTCAAGGCGCTGAAAGAGCGCTACGGCGATGACAAGCAGAAAATGCAGCAAGCCACCATGGAGCTGTACAAGACGGAGAAGGTCAATCCGATGGGTGGCTGCCTGCCGGTGCTGATCACCATGCCGGTGTTCTATGGCCTGTACTTCGTGCTGATGGACAGCCTGGAACTTCGCCACGCCGCATTCCTGTGGATTCCGGACCTGAGCGCGCCCGACCCGTATTACATCCTGCCGGTGATCTATGCCGTGGTGATGTTGGGAACGCAGTGGCTGAACCCGGTCGCTGCGGGAATGGACCCGACCCAAGCGAAGATGATGAAGGTGATGCCGTTGTTGTTCACGGTGATGTTTGCGTTCTTCCCGGCCGGCTTGTGTTTGTATTACGCGGTGAACGGTATAGTGGGGCTCGGCCAGCAGTGGTGGATCACCCATCACATTGATCGTGAAGAAGTGGTGGCCAAACCCGCCTGACGCGCTCGTGGACCCAGTCGTGCACCTGCAGGCGGCTGCGTTCGCTTACAGTTCAACCATGCCCGTGTTTGCCGAAGACACCATTGCCGCGATCGCCAGCGCCCCGGGCGCTGCCGGCGTGGGCATCGTGCGTGTATCCGGGCCACTGGCGCCCGCGATTGGCCACGCCCTGCTCGGCAGAACGCCAAAACCGCGTTACGCGCACTTCGCGGCCCTGCGTGACCGCGCTGGCGACTTGATCGATCGCGGCTTGCTGCTGTATTTCCCGGCCCCCGCTTCGTATACCGGCGAGCATGTGCTGGAACTGCAAGGTCACGGCAGCCCGGTGCTGCTCGACTTGCTGTTGCACCGCGTTTGCGACCTTGGCGCGCGACTGGCGCGGCCGGGCGAATTCACCGAGCGCGCGTTTCTCAACGGCAAACTTGATCTGGCCCAGGCCGAGGCGGTCGCTGATCTGATCGCGGCGCGTTCGCAAGCGGGCGCGCGCGCCGCGCTGCAATCGATGGAAGGGGTGTTTTCGCACAAGGTTGCGACGCTGTTGCAGGCGTTGATTGCGCTCCGTGTGCACATCGAGGCGGCGATGGATTTCCCCGAGGATGAAATCGACTTTCTGGCCGACCCGGCGCTTGCCGCGCGACTGACCGATGTGCGGCACACGCTGGCCGATTTGCTGCACGCAGCGGAGCGTGGCATGCGCCTCAACGACGGCTTGCGTGTGGTAATCATTGGCCGTCCAAACGTCGGCAAGTCCAGCCTGCTGAATGCGCTCAGTGGGCGTGATCGCGCCATCGTCAATGCGGCTGCCGGCACGACGCGCGACGTGCTGCGCGAAAGCCTGAGTCTGGATGGTGTGGCGCTGGAACTGGCCGACACCGCGGGCCTGCGGGATACGGACAACGAAGTGGAGCGCGAAGGCGTACGTCGCGCCCATGGTGAACTGCAACATGCCGATGTCGCAATGCTGGTTACCGAAGCCGAGCATGCGCACGCTGATCGCGAGCTGTTCTCGACGCTCGCCACAAGCGTGCAGCGGGTCGTGCTGGTGAACAAGATTGACCGCAGCGGCGGCGTCGCCCGCTACGAGCAGCGCGAGCACGAGCACTGGTTGTGGGTTTCGGTCAAGACCGGAGCGGGTCTGGCTGCCCTGCGCGAAGTGCTCAAGACCATGGCTGGGGCCGGTGCCGGCGAAGGTGCATTCAGCGCACGCCGTCGGCATGTGGTGGCATTGCAGCAAGTTGCCGGGCATCTCGCTGCCGCCGCCAATCACCTTGGTACTGCCCGTGCCGGCGAGCTCGCGGCCGAGGAGCTGCATCAGGCACAGCGTGCACTGGGGGAAATCACCGGCGTTTACAGCAGCGATGATTTGCTCGGCGCCATCTTCAGTTCGTTCTGCGTCGGCAAGTAGATCGGCTGCAGCCGTGTGCGCATCATCGGTGCCGACCGGACCGACGCGAGTGGACTCAAGGGCTGTGGCCGGCGAGGAAGGCGTCGAGCTCACCTGCCGAGGGCATGCCGCCTTGTGCTCCGAGCTTGCCCACGGATAACGCCGCGGCGGCGCAAGCTTTGCGCACAGCTTCCGCCAAACCTTCGTGCAGGAACACGGCGAGCGCAGCGTTGAAGGTGTCGCCGGCGCCGGTACTGTCGAGGACGTCGACGGCGAACCCCGCTTGGTGAATGGGCTTACCCTGCTCGCGATACCAGGCGCCGGCGCTGCCGCGGGTGAGTACCACCGGTACCGGGGTGCGTCGCATCAGCGCCTTGAAATCCTCTGCCGGATCAGCACCGAGCAGGATGGCGAGTTCGTGCTGGTTCGGGGTGACATAGCGGGCCAGTTGCAGCCACTCCGCAGGGAGCTTCTGCGCTGGGGCAGGGTTGAGGATCACCGGTACGCCGAGACGCTGGCCCAGGCGCAGTGTTGCTTCGACGGCGGAAAGGGGAATCTCCATCTGGACCAGAACCGCGTCGGCGCAAGAAAAGGCCCCTTCGGCAGCTTCTACCTGAGCCGGCGTGACCCGCGCGTTCGCCGCGGGCACCACGATGATCTGGTTCTCGCCGTCAGCGATAGTGATCGAGGCCGTGCCGCTGGCGCAGTCGTCGAGCCGTGCCACGTGGCTCAGATCAATGTGCGCTGCGGCAAGGCCAGCGTGCAACTGGTCACCGAAGGCGTCGTTGCCGAGCGCGCCGACCAGCACTACTTTCGCGCCAAGGCGCGCTGCCGCAACGGCTTGATTGGCGCCTTTGCCGCCCGGCACGGTGACGAAGCGCTGACCCAGGATGGTTTCCCCGGGCCTTACGAAACGCGTCGCCTGCGTGACCAGATCCATGTTGATGCTGCCCACGACAACGATGCGCGTCATGCCCTGCTCCGGGTGGGGTGCCATCGCGCGTAATGCGTCGAGGACACAGCTTAACCGTTGCCGCTCGCGCACCGCTGCTGGTGCGACAAGTCGCGCGCGGTTTCCTTACGGACGGTATACATCTGCATGCGGCCGCGTCGCCGCGCCAAGCATGCAGCGGGGAGCGCGCGCAGCGTGTGCGGCCATGGCCGCGCTGAAACATCCGCCATGATCGATCTGCGGTCTTCGCCAGCGCCCAACCGCGCAAAACGCCGTGGTGCTTCGCCACGGTGGGCACGCGTACTTGGTGAATCGCTTCAAGAGCGCCGCTGCAACCGATCGTCGGCGCTGCCGCCGAGGATCGCGGGACAGGCTCGCCGTTGCCCGAACCACAAAGTCGCGCAGAGCGTCGCCGCGCAACCCAACGGCGCCGGGAGTCCAGCTCGCTCCGTTGCACCAGAGGGATACTCGTGCCGGGTCGGCGTGTCGCGCACGTTCGTGGGACGCAGCAGTCCGCGCGCGGCTCCCGGAGGGGCTCAGTGCGCGCGTTGCTCCCCGGAGTCGCCGGGCGCAGCCAAGGCAGGCGCAGGGCCGCCAACTGCCAACAAGGACTGCGCGTAGCTGTCCTCCATGCTCACGGTGGAAACCTCGTCCCAGGTGAAAAACGACACCTCGCGCATCCATTCCGCGTCGGGGCTGAGTTCCTGCATATAGAACCCTTCATCTTCGGTACTGACGAGCCGCCCGATATAGCAAACCTCGGACTCGTCCTCGCTGTCCACGTGAACGCCGATGATAGGGGCATAAGCACCAGCGGCCTGGATTACTTCACGGATGCCGTCCAGCGGGAAGCCTTGCGGCGACAGGGGCTGCAACTGTTTGAGCGCGAGCGCCTTGGCGAAAAACTCGTGGTGCTTGTCGGGAGCTTCCAGCTCGGTGACGTCGCGGTGACGCATGACATACATGCCGTCATAGGTAACGCCGTCGCCAACCACCCAGAGCAGGAAAAACTCGCGACCCACCCCGCTGACATAGCCGCAGAAGCTGCCGTGTTCGAGGTTCTCGCGCCACAGCCGAATCAAGGTCTGGTTTTTCTGGGCTTCCCGTAGCTGTGCGCGTTCGCCGGTAGTTTTCAGTTCAATGACGTTGTTCACGGCGGCCATTTTAGCAGATTGGCGGGCTACTGCCCGAACTACAGAATATACCGGCTGAGGTCTTCATCTTTTACCAGACTTTTCAGTCTTATGTCGACCTGTTCGGCGTCGATGACGTGCTTTTCGCCGGACTTGTCCGCAGCCTCGTAAGAGATCTTTTCCAGCAGTCGTTCCATCACCGTGTGCAGCCGCCGAGCGCCGATGTTCTCGGTGCGCTCATTCACCTCGAACGCCACCTCGGCCAGCCGGTCGATGCCTGACTCGGTGAATTCCACCTCGACGCCCTCGGTAGCCAGGAGCGCAACGTATTGTTTGGTCAGCGCATTGTGGGGCTCACGCAGGATGCGTTTGAAGTCATCGACGCTGAGCGCGGACAGTTCAACGCGAATCGGCAGGCGCCCCTGCAGCTCGGGAATGAGATCTGATGGCTTGGCCAGCGAGAAGGCCCCGGAGGCGATGAACAGCATGTGGTCGGTCTTGATCGCGCCATATTTGGTCGACACGGTGGAACCTTCGACCAGCGGCAGCAGGTCGCGCTGGACGCCTTCGCGGCTGACACCGGCGTGGCCGTGATCGCCGCGCTGGGCGACCTTGTCGATTTCGTCGATGAAGACAATGCCGTTCTGCTCGGCGGCTTCCATGGCCTGTGCGCGAATTTCTTCATCGTTGAGCAGTTTGCCGGCCTCTTCGTCGATGAGCAGCGGCCGTGCCAGCTTGATCGTCAGCTTGCGTTGCTGGGTCTTGTTGCCACCGATGCTCTGGAACATCTGACGCAGTTGCGATCCCATTTCCTCCATGCCCGGTGGGGACATGATCTCCACCCCGACGTGCATGGCGAAATCCAGCTCGATCTCGCGGTCATCGAGCGTGCCCTCGCGCAGTTGCTTGCGCAATTTCTGGCGTGTTTCGGCGTGCTCGGTGTTCGGCGCTACCGGAGCGTCGTGGTCCCAGTCGGTCAGTGCCTGGCGGCGTGGCAGCAACGCATCGAGGATGCGGTCTTCAGCGTGGTCTTCGGCCAGCGAGCGCACGCGCTTGATGGCCTGGTCGCGGGTGAGCTTGTACGCCACGTCGGCGAGATCGCGGATAATCGACTCCACATCCTTGCCGACATAGCCGACCTCGGTGAACTTGGTGGCTTCCACCTTCACGAACGGTGCGTGGGCGAGCGTCGCCAGGCGCCGGGCAATTTCGGTCTTGCCCACGCCGGTGGGGCCGATCATGAGAATGTTCTTCGGCGTCACTTCGTTGCGCATGTCCGGCTCCAGCTGCATGCGCCGCCAGCGGCTGCGCAAGGCAATGGCCACGGCACGCTTGGCGTCGTGCTGACCGATGATGTACCGGTCCAGTTCGTTGACGATTTCACGCGGGGTCAATTCAGACATGGGTTGTCTCTAAAAAGCGAAAAAAGGGATGCCACAAGCAACCGGTGAGGCCGGACGGAACCACCGGGCACCTGCCGCCAGGTTGCGTGCGACTAACGTTCCTGGCCGGCGTCGGCTGCGTCCAGCTCTTCGATGGACACGTTGTGGTTCGTGTAGATGCAGATGTCGCCGGCGATCTGCAGTGCCTTCTCGACGATGCTGCGCGCGTCCATATCGGTATTTTCCATCAACGCCAGCGCGGCAGATTGCGCGAAGCCGCCGCCGGAGCCGATCGCGATCAGGCCGTGTTCCGGTTCCAGCACGTCACCATTGCCGGAGATCAGCAACGAGGCGTCCTTGTCGGCCACCGCCAGCATCGCTTCCAACTTGCCGTAGCGCCGATCGGTACGCCATTCCTTGGCCATCTCCACGGCGGCCCGGGTGAGGTTGCCGCCGTGCTTGTCCAGCTTGCCCTCGAACAGCTCGAACAGCGTGAACGCGTCGGCAGTGGCGCCGGCGAATCCGGCAAGCACGTTGGCGGCCTTGCCCAACCGCCGGATCTTGCGCGCGTTGCCCTTGACCACGGTGTTGCCGAGCGTGACCTGCCCGTCGCCACCGATCACGACTTTGCCGTTGCGCCGCACGGAAATGATGGTGGTGGCGTGGAATGATTCCATGGAGACTCCGCAGCAGCGACTTGAGTCGATGAAGTGGGGTCGGGCAATCAGCGCTTCAATGTCTGCGTGTCGGACGAGCTGGCGACGCGCGCACCTCAACCGTACCGCTAGGGTTTGCGCTTTGCCCGCGGATGCGCCGCGTCGTACACCTTTGCCAGGTGCTGGAAATCCAGATGGGTATAGATTTGCGTGGTCGCAATGTCGGCGTGGCCCAGCAACTCCTGTACGGCGCGCAAATCGCCGGACGACTCCAGCATGTGGCTGGCAAACGTATGGCGCAGCAGATGCGGATGAATGTGTTTGGGCAGCCCCTGCGACACGGCCAGCTTGTTCAAGCGCAACTGCACGGTGCGCGCATTGATCGATGCACCACCGCGACCACGGAATATCGGGCTGTCAGGTGGCATGCCTTCAACCGTTCCAAGCGCGCGCAACGCCGCCACCGCGAAGCGCCCCACCGGAACGATGCGGGTCTTGCTGCCTTTACCCAGTACACGTATTTCGCCGCCGTCCAGATCCACGTCGACCCAGCGCGCACCCACCAGTTCGGACAGACGCAGGCCGCTGGAATAAAACAGCTCGAGCATGGCCCGATCGCGCACGGCCAACGGCCCGCCGCAGTCGATTTCCATCAGCGCTCCGGCTTCGTCCACGTCCAGCACCACAGGCAGCTTGCGGTGAATCTTCGGCCCGCGCACACCCAGTGCCGGGTCATGATCGAGCGCACCTTCGCGGTTGAGCTGGCGGAACAGGCTGCGGCAGGAGGACAGCAGGCGTTGCAGGCTTTTCGGGGCCAGCCCGGCGCGGTGCTCGGCGGCAATGAACGCGCGCATCGCATTGCTGTCCAGCGCGGCAAACGTGGTCACGTGTTGCGCGGTCATGAACGCTTGCAGCTTGGCCAGGTCGCGGCGATAGGCAGCGACGGTATGCGGTGAGGCGTGACGCTCCTCGGCGAGCCGCATCAGCCAGATCGCCACTTGCTCTGCGGGCCTCACGGCGTCAGGCAATATCCTGCGCACGGGCGAGGGCAGCGGTAATCGTGGCGGCAATCATCTTCAGGAACAGCGTACCCATACCTGGTTGAAAACGGTCTGGATCGGCGCTGCCGATCGCCAGAATGCCGAAGTCGCCCAGGCGCATCAATGCCGCTGACCGCGTTTGTGCGGCATTTTCGCCAAACAGACGCTGCAGCTTTTCTGCAGACAGACGGCCAGACACCGGTTCGTTCACACGGAAAAAGTCGGCAAACTCCGGCATCGCATCAATGCCACCGGGGATCTGCAGCAGCCAGTCCGCGCGTGGCAGGCACGCGGTGTCACCAAACAACAGCAGACGCACTTGCTCGGTGTGGAAATCCGCGCTGAGCTTGGCAACGATACTGCGCGCGGTTACCTCCAGCGTGTTCGCGCGCAGCAAGGCTACCGTCAGCCCGTGTACGCGTTCCATCAACTTCTCGTTGTCCGCAGCAATGGCCACCAGCTCGGTGAGCCGCTGCTCAAGGCGGGCGTTCTTTTCGCGCAGACTTTGCAGTTGGTACACCGCCAGCGATGCGACCGGCCCGTCGCTGCGATGCACGGTAAGCCGCGCGACCAGGTCCGGGTAGTCGCTGAGGAACCCTGGGTGGTTCTTCAAGTATGCGGCAACGACACGAGCCTGGGTGGCGTCATCAAGCAGGGTTGCAGTCATGCCGGAAATCCTCGAAACGAGACGGGTTGCGCCCAAAGTCAAGCCGAGTGTGCGATGGACACGCACGCTCGGCAACTACCAGTGTCAACCCGTGCGCGCAGGCACCGGCCAATCACCTTCAAACGCAAATGCCGCCGGCCCGGTCATCCACAGCGACTGATCGGTGTCCGAGCGCGCGATCTGCAGTGTGCCACCGGGTAGATCGACCTGCACGCTCGCGTCCACGTCACCGCGTTGCTGCAATACCGCCACGGCGGCGCACGCACCGCTGCCACAGGCTAGCGTCCAGCCGGCGCCGCGCTCGTGCACGCGTAGCCGCACGTGTCCGCGATCCATGATGCGCACGAAGCCGGCGTTGCTGCCTTGTGGAAAGCGCGGGTGCGAGGACAACAAGGGGCCCCATTGTTGCAGCCTTGGGTCGTCGAGATCATCGACGCAGAGCACGGCGTGTGGGTTTCCCATCGACACCGCGCCGATGGCCAGCGACTCACCGCTGACGTCCAGGGCGTAATGCAGCGCCATTCCATCTGCCAGAAACGGGATGCGGGCGGGCGTGAAAATCGGTGCACCCATGTCGACGGCGACTTCGTGGGTGTCAAGCAGGCGCACAGCGACCACGCCGGATGGGCTGGCCAGTTTCACGGTGTCGCCAACGCTTAGCGCACCGGCGCGATGCAACCACGCGGCGACGCACCGCACGCCGTTGCCGCATTGTCCGGCGCGCGTCCCATCGGTGTTCCAGATCGCATAGGCGAACGCGCAGGTGGCGTCGGCGGATGGTTCGATGCTGAGCAGTTGATCGAAGCCGACGCCGGTATGTCGATTGCCCAGCGCACGCACTTGGGCGCGGTCCAGAGACATTGGCTGGTCACGGCAATCCAGCACGACGAAGTCGTTGCCGATGCCATGCATTTTCGAGAAGCGCAGGGATGTCATGTGATCAGTAACGCGAAATTCAGTGCTGTGTGCCAGGTGGTGCGACGGTGGTTGAGGTCACCGCCGGCACGGCTGGGGTGGTCGCCGGAGTGCTCGGCGCGGCGCGGACCGCAGGTAGCTGCAACGGGCCTTTGTTGCCGCAGCCGGCCAGCGCGGCAGTCGTCAGAGCCAGCAACAACAGCGTGGATCGATGCATGGCGAGCAATTCCATTGGAGGCGGTAGGCAACAGCGTGCGCCAGCGGGCGTAGGTGCGTCGCCGGGCGGGTTGCAGTATAGCGGCGTGGCATGGCACCACGTGGCGCCGTCGCCGCAGCGGACCGCTATCATGCGCAAACACCGCGCGTTGCGCGTCGAGGTACCTGTGATGGATTGGAGCACCGTGTTGCGTATGCCGACCACGCTATTGCTGGTGTTGGCCGGTATCTTCCTGCTGGCTGCGCTGGTACAGCTCGTGCGTACGCGCCAGCGGATGCGTGACGAGCGTGCATTGTCGGCAAGTGCGCATGGCTTGTTGTGTGTCGTGTGTCTTGTGCTTGGTCTCATGCTGGTCGGTACGGGTCTGGCGCTGCGCGGTTACCGCCTGCTGAGCGATGAAGCACCAGTGGTGGATATCGACGCGCACATTCTCTCGCCGCAACGCTGGGCACTTGTCTTGACCTGGCCCGATGGCGCTACCCGCCGCGAAATCGTGGCCGGCGACGCCTGGCGTCTGGAGGCCGTCGTGTTGAAGTGGAAGCTGCCGGTATTACTCGCCGGGGTGCCACCGCTGTACCGGCTGGATCGTTTGTCTGGTCGCTACGACGACGCGCACCAGGAAGCGACAGCGCCGCGCACGGTCATTGATTTTCGCCAGGCTGGCGCGTTTGATGTACTCGACCTGCAGCGGCGCTATCAGCAATGGTTGCCGGCCGTGGACACGTTGTACGGCAGCGGCACATTCTTGCCGTTGGTAGACCAGGGTCACTACACCGTCAGCTTGATGCGTACCGGCGCATTGGTGGCGCGGCCGGATGCGGCGACCGAGCAGCGCATCGGCCAGCCGCTGGGTGGATGAACCCGGCGCTTCAGGGGGCGCAAGGATCCGGCAGCGGCAGGCGTAACCACACCGACGGTACGCGCTGCACAAACTCGCGTTGCACATGGGCGAACAAATCACGCTGGCCACCAAACGGAAGCGCGTCGATCGCTGCAGAAAAGTCCAGCCAACAATGTGCGTTGTGCTCGCCGTTCAACTGCACCAGCGCATCATCCGCAACGATGGCAACGAACGCTGGTACGAGCTGGATACATTCAGCCTGAACGTCGTAAAACTGTTCACAACTGTCCGCCGAGTACAACGCGGTGGGTCGCAGTGCGGTTTCCTCCACCAGCTCGCGCAGTGCGCATTGCCACACCATCTCGCCAGCTTCGAGATGGCCGGCGACGTAGCTCCACACGCCGCGCAGGTTCGGGCTGGCACGACGCACCAGCAAGACCCGCGCCGCATCTCCCTTGCCGCGGATTACCACGATGGACGCCATGGTGCAGCGGACGGGAATGTCGGCCATGGTGGAGTAGCTCCTGTGCAGCGCGCTGCGAGCAGCAAAAGCCCGACGGTTTTGTCAGCTTGCCCGGCTGGGCCTACCACGTCCATGGCATGGAACGGCGGCGCCGCAGACGACAACGTCAGTGACTAGCTGAGCACTTTCTCGTAGCGCCAGGCATCGGCACCGTCCTGATAAAAGTGGATGTAGCGACCGATGCGCACATAACCGATGTGTTCGTACAGGCGGATCGCGCGCGCATTGGCGATTTGGACTTCCAGCCGCAGCGCGCGGCAACCACGTCGGCGCGCAGCGTGTTCGGCCGCGTCCAGTAACGCGGTTCCGACGCCCTGGCCGCGTGCCTGTGGTTGCGTGGCCAGGGAGTACACGCGCGCCAGCTTGCTGTGCTTGCGGAAAAACAACACGGCGGCGCCGAGGAAATGGTTGTGGCTGGCGCTGGCAACCAGGATCTGCGCGGAGTCGCTGTCCAGATGCCGGCGGTACTGTGCGCGGCTGAGTCGATCGCTGTCGAAGGTGCGCTCTTCCAGCAGTACCAGTTCGTCCAGATCAGTGTTTTCGCCACGACGCACATGCACACCATCGTGCTGCGCCGAAGCCTGCGCAGGAGTGCGGCGCGCGACGAGACGCGTCGGGGTGCGCGTGATGGGGGTGATGGTGGACACCAGCGAACTTTAGCAGTGTGCGTGCGGTGTGGCGTCGATTTGCAGCTACCCGCGGCGTTGCCCGCGAAGTAGCCGAAGCGGCGCAGGCGTTCCCGCGTGTGCGTTTACGCTGCCTTCAGCGCGCGACCTTGTACGGCGGCAGACGTGTGCCAAACTTCGCCCTTCAGGGTCCGCGCATAGCGTTTGCGCAGGTCACTTCGTGTTATTCCCCGGTATCGAGTGGTGTCATGACCCGTTTGGTCATTGTGGTCGAGAAGGCTTCGGATTGGGCCTCGTATTACCCGTCGGCCGATGTGATGGGTGCGATGGATTACCTGCGCATGCCCGTCCGTCATGATGACGAACGTACGCATGTACTGAACTTGTGCCGCAGCTACAAATATCTTGGCGCCGGCTACTACGTGTCGCTCTTGGCCGAGGCGCGCGGGCACAAGGTGATGCCGTCCGTGCGCACGGTAAATGATCTGCGCAGACGCTCGCTGTACGGCGTGGATATCGACGATCTCAACCAGAAACTTACACACTTCCTGCCCGCTGGCGGTCGTGACACGACCGATTTCGGCATTCTGGTCTACTTTGGTGAGACCGCGTACCCGGCGCTGCAGGATCTTGCCCGTCAGGTGTTTGAAACATTCCCGTGCCCGCTGCTGCGCATCGAGTTTGCGCGTGACCGGGTGTGGCAGGTAGCGTCGATCAAACCGGTGGGCTTGCACACGCTGGGGGACGAGCAAGAGGATGCTTTTGCCGCTGGCCTGGATCGCTTTTCGAAAAAGCTCTGGCGCAAGCCACGGGCGCGCAAGCTGTACCGATACGACCTGGCGATGTTGGTGGATCCGGCCGAGGTACTACCACCATCGGACAAGAAAGCGCTGAAGAATTTCATCAGTGCTGGTCGCCAGCTCGGTATCGAGGTCGATCCGATCGGGAAGAATGATTATCAGCGTCTGGCCGAATACGACGGCTTGTTCATTCGCGAGACCACGGCATCAGACAATCACACCTACCGCTTCGCGCACCGCGCGGAGAAGGAAAACATGGTGGTGATCGATGACCCCAGTTCGATCCTGCGCTGCACGAACAAGATTTTTCTGAATGATTTGATGGTGTCGCACAAGCTGGCGGTGCCGCACACGGAAATACTGTATCGCGATGACGCCAAGGGCATGCGCGACGTGATCGCGCGACTCGGCTTTCCGTTGGTGCTGAAAATTCCGGACGGCTCGTTTTCGCGCGGCGTGGTGAAAGTGGAGAGTCCGGAAGCACTGGAACACGCCGCCAGCGAATTGTTCCAGCACAGCGCCTTGCTGTTGGCGCAGGAGTACGTCTATACCGAGTTTGACTGGCGCATCGGCGTACTCAACCGCCACGCGCTGTATGCATGCAAATATTTCATGTCACGCGGGCATTGGCAGATCTACAACCACGGCGCAAAGGGCACGGACAAGACCGGCGGCTTTGAGAGCGTGGCCATGAGCCAGGCGCCGCCTGAGGTGGTGAAGTTGGCGTTGAAGGCGACCGCGCTGATCGGCGATGGTCTGTATGGCGTCGATCTGAAGCAAGTCGGGGACAAACCCGTCGTGATCGAGGTCAACGACAACCCGTCGATTGATTCCGGTGTCGAGGACGGTTATCTGGGCGACAAGCTGTACCTGCAGATCATGCAGGAGTTCTTGCGCCGCATGGAGCGCAAACGCCAGGGGCTTGCTGCCTGAGTTGGCAATCACGTGCTGCGCACACCAGCGCAGCACGTAGTCAGGTGCAACGCCGCGTCAATTCCACTGAGTGGCGCGCCGCGCGCGGCGGGAAGGTATCCAGCACGCCAGGGCTTGTCGTGGCAGACCCGGCTCCAGCACCAGCAGCATGGCCAATGGTGCCGGTACCAGCCAGAATGCCAGACTCCAGCCCAGTACCACGCTGTAAGCGGGTGCCAGCCCGGTAAGCAGCAGGATGCTGCCGACGAGCAACCACAACAGGATGCCGCCAAGTACGCGCTGTCGATAACGCAAACTGGATGGGTTGCAAGCTCGATACATGAGGGTGGGTCCTGGCGGGAGGGTGCGTGCAATGTGCATGGCGCACGTCTCACCGATTGCGACAACCGCCTGCGCACACGGGCAAAGATCGCTTGGTGACTGGCGCGCCGACGTCGCCAGCGCATGTTGCCGCGTCCCATTCCAAGCCGGGCAGCGGATGCAGAGCGTCTTGTAGACTGACCGGCAGGACATTCGTAGTGGGATCACCTTCAGCAGGGCACCGTCTTTTGGCAGCCGATCAATTTGCCGTATTTGGCCACCCCATTGCGCACAGTCTGTCGCCACGGATTCATCACGCGTTTGCCCGGCAACTCGGGATCACCCTGGAGTTTCGGGCGATTGACGCGGCCCCGGATGGATTCGCAGCGGCCGTCCAGTCCTTCTTTGCCGGCGGTGGTATCGGCGCCAACGTGACGTTGCCGCACAAGGCAGCGGCGTATGCGCTGGCGGCGGAGCGCAGCGTGGCGGCCGCGCGCGTGGGTGCCGCGAACGTGCTCACGCGGTTGGCGGACGGTCGGCTTGCCGCACACAACACCGATGGTGCCGGTCTGGTGCGCGATATCACTGCGCGCCACCAGGAGGATCTGCACGTTCATCGAGCGCTGTTGCTGGGCGCTGGCGGCGCTGCCCGGGGTGTGGCGTGGAACCTGCTGGACGCTGGCGTGCAGTCATTGGTAATTGCCAATCGGTCGCCGCTCAAGGCTGAACAATTGGCCGCAGCCACTGGCGCCCAGGGACAGGTCCACGCACGCGGTTGGAATCAACTGACCGAAGCGGGCAGCTTTGACTTGATCGTCAACGCCACCTCGGCTGGCGTGCTCGGCACCCCTTTGCGGTTGCCGGACTCGCTGATGGGTGCACATGCGCTGTGTTACGACTTGGCATATGGCCCGGCGGCGTCCAGCTTTCTGGGCTGGGCGCGCGCTGCCGGGGCGCGGCAGGCATTGGATGGCCTGGGCATGCTGGTGGAAACTGCGGCCGATGCGTTTTTGTTGTGGCACGGCCACCGCCCGGATACCGAGCCGGTTTATCAGCGCTTGCGCACGGACACGGTCTGACGAGTCACGTAGCTGCGTTCGGCGCAGTGGCCGCCACGCGGCGCGTCATGCTGCGGCCAGGTATTGGTCTTTCAGCCGCACGTAGTGGTTGGCAGAATATTGCAGCTGCTCAATCTGCCGGTCGCTGAGCTTGCGGACGAAGCGCGCCGGGCTGCCAAGCCACAGCTCGCCGGCACCGACAACCTTGCCCGGCGCAATCAAGCTGCCGGCGCCGACGAAGCCGTATTTGCCGATAATGGCGCCATCCAGCACGGTCGCGTGCATGCCGATCAGGCACCCATCGCCGATCGTGCACGCGTGCACCACGGCGCCGTGGCCAATCGTGACCCCTGCCCCGATCACGCACGGGAAACCGCCAGGCGAATACGGACCATCGTGAGTGACATGCACAATGGCACCGTCCTGGATGTTGCTGCGCGCGCCTACCTCGATGCGGTGCACGTCACCGCGCAGGACCGCTCCGGGCCAGATGGACACGTCGTCACCCAGTTCCACCGCGCCGATCACCGTGGCCGCCATATCGACGTAAACGCGTTGGCCGAGCTGGGGGGTACTTCCGCCGAAGCTGCGCAAGGGATTCATCCGCGCATGATAGCCGCGCATGGCATGATGCGTGGCTGCCTTGCGCTGGTTTCACCACGCGCGAGGGGACAATGCATCGCCCGCGCGCCGGCGCAGCGCGAGGCTTGATTTCAATGGGTGTGATTGCCACGCTGGCGGTCATCAACAGGAGGCTGCATGAGTGACAACAATCCGCTGCTCGCCAATTCGGCGTGGCCGGTGTTTTCCCGCATTCGTCCCGAGCACGTCGCGCCAGCGATCGATGCCATTCTGGCCGACTATCGTGCAGCCATCGCGCGCATGACTGCGGCCGACGGGCCGCGCGATTTCGCCGGTGTGATGTTGGCCCAGGAACGTCTGGAACAGCGTCTGGCTGATGCCTGGGCGCCAGTCAACCACTTGCATGCGGTGGCCGACAGCCCGGAGTTGCGCACAGTGTACGGTCCGGCCGAAGAGCGCTTGACCGAGCATGCGATCGAGTTGGGCCAGAACCGGGAGCTGTACGCCACGGTGCAGGCGCTGGCCGATGCTGCGGACTTCGCAACGTTGCCGCGCCCGGACCGCGCGCTGGTCGAGCATGCGTTGCGTGACTTCAAACTTTCCGGTGTGGCGCTGGAGGAACCGGCGCGTTCGCGTTTTCGCGACATCGGCGTGGAGTTGTCGCGCTTGTCCACCGAGTTTTCCAATGCCGTGCTGGATGCCAGCGAAGCATGGCGCGAGCACATTACCGACGAGCGTGACGTGGCCGGCATTCCGGAATCCGGTCGCAGCGTGCTGCGTCAGTATGCGCAGGATGAGGATCTGCCTGGCTATCTGGTCACCCTCAAGCAACCCAGCGTGCAGGCTGTTCTCACCTATGCCGACAACCGCGGCCTGCGCGAGCGGGTGTATTGGGCCTATCAAACCCGTGCGTCCGATCAGGGGCCGGATGCGGGCAAGTACGACAACAGCGCGCGCATTGAACAAATCATGGCATTGCGCCACGAAGCGGCCGGTTTGCTGGGGTTTGCCAACGCCGCGGAGGAATCGCTGGCCACGAAGATGGCCGCCTCGCCAACCGATGTGCTGGCGTTCCTGCATGATCTGACCGAGCGCGCGCGACCGGTGGCGCACCGCGAACTGGTGGCGCTGCGCGAATTCGCGCGCAGTGAGTTGCAGCTGGACAATCTTGAAGCCTGGGATGTCACGTACGCTTCCGAAAAATTGCGTCAGCGCGAATATTCGCTGGACGAAGAGCAGCTCAAGGCGTACTTCCCGGTACCGGCAGTCATCGACGGTTTGTTTGCGCTGGTCAGCAGGTTGTACGGCATTACCGTGGCCGCTCGCGATGGCGTCGACGTCTGGCATCCGGATGTGCGCTACGTCGACCTGCTGGATGCCGAAGGACGCGTGTTTGCTGGCGCGTATCTGGATTTGTATGCGCGCAACGGCAAGCGCGGCGGGGCGTGGATGGATGTCTGTCGTGCACGTTTTGTCGATGGCACGCATGAGCAGTTGCCGGTGGCGTTCATTACCTGCAACTTCGCCCCGGCCTCTGCAGGTAAACCGGCGTTGCTCAGCCACGATGACGTGCAGACCCTGTTTCACGAATTCGGCCATGGACTGCATCACCTGCTGACCGGAATTACTTTGCCGTCCATCGGCGGTATTGATGGGGTCGAATGGGATGCCGTGGAGCTGCCCAGCCAGTTCATGGAAAATTTTGCCTGGAACCGGCAGGCGCTGGATCTGTTTGCGCGGCATGTGGAGACCGGCGCGCCGCTGCCGGAGGATTTGTTTCAACGCATGCTCGCCGCGCGGCATTTCCATGCCGGCCTGTTCCTGGTGCGCCAGCTCGAGTTCGCGCTATTCGATTTTCTGCTGCATCTGGAATATGACCCGGAACGCGGGGCGCGCCCCCTGGCGGTGCTGGAGCGGGTGCGCAATCAGGTCGCGGTACTGCATCCGCCGGCGTGGCAGCGCTTCCCGCAGGGATTCAGCCATGTGTTTGCCGGTGGTTACGCCGCCGGCTACTACAGCTATCTGTGGGCCGAGTTGCTGAGTGCCGACGTGTTTGCCGAGTTCGCCGAGCATGGCGTGATCGACCGCGCCACGGGTGAGCGCTTTCGCCGCGAGTTTCTGGCGGTAGGTGCGAGCCGGCCGGCGCTGGAAAGCTTCGTTGCGTTTCGCGGACGCAAGCCGCAGCCCGAAGCACTGCTGGCAAGCTATGGTCTGGTGGAACGCGGCACGACCTGAGGCGATACCACCTGAACCGCCATTCATGAGGTACTTGTCGCACAATGGCCGCGACCCCGTGCACCGGCGAAACCCATGGATCGATACGAGCGCATCCTCACCCTGCATCGCCTGCTGAAGGCGGCGCACTACCCGGTACCACTGCCGCGCCTGCTTGGTGAGCTGGAGTGCTCGCGGGCCACGCTGTATCGCGATATCGCCTTCCTGCGTGACGCGTTGGGCGCGCCGGTGGAAGGTGCTGGCACCGAGTCGGCCGCGTTCCGCTATGCGCTGGGCGAGGGAGAGCGTTTCGAGTTGCCCGGGTTGTGGCTGACGTCGGATGAACTGGCCGCACTGCTGGCGCTGAACGAGCTGATCAGTCGTTCCGGCCCCGGCGTGCTGGCTGGCGCGCTGGCGCCGTTCAAGTCGCGCATCGAGAGTTTGCTGTCCGACCAGGGCAGCGGCAAGGCCTTGCCGATCGAGCGCATCCGCGTCATCACCTGGGGGGAGCGCAAGCTGGACCAGCAGGTGTTCCGCATCGTTGCCGGTGCCGTGTTGGAGCGGCGCCAACTGCGCTTCAGCTACCGCGCACGCACGACCAACGCCGACAGCCATCGCCGGGTGTCGCCGCAGCGGCTGACGCATTACCGCGACAACTGGTATCTGGATGTATGGGATCACGACCGCGAGGCGTTGCGCAGTTTTGCCGTCGATCGCATCGCTGAACCGCGCGCGCAGGAAACGCCCGCCATCGATGTGCCCGATGCCGACCTCAACGAGCTGCTGGCTTCCAGCTACGGCATCTTTGCCGGTGTGCCCAAGGCGTGGGCAACGATCCGCTTCTCGGCGCACGCGGCGCGCTGGGTCGCCGATGAACACTGGCATTCGCAGCAAAAAGGCGAGTGGCTGCCCGATGGTCGCTATGAGCTCAAACTGCCCTATGCCAAATCCCGCGAACTGCTGATGGATGTACTCAAGTACGGCCCGGACGCGGAGATCATCGCGCCGCTGCCACTGCGCGAAGAAATGAAGAATCTGCTGCAACTGGCGCTGGGCGACTATCGGGACAGCTGAAAGTTGTGCGGCCTTTGCGCCACCGTCAAACCCCAACCGGCTCCGCGTCTGCTGGCACTTGCTTGATGCGGCCAGCAGCCACCGCGTTGAAGCGTTCGGCGATGTAATCGTCGGTAAAGCTGGTCATCGCGTAGTCGCGGATGAATCCGCAGTGGCCGCCGTAAGGCGCGATATCCAGCTCGACGTCAGGCGGCACCTGCAGCGCATCGAAACCACTGACCGGAATGACCGGATCATCGCGCGCGCTGAGTATGCATGCCGGAATCTGCAAACCCTGCAGCGCGGAGCCGGAGATGGAATAGCCGTCCAGATACTGCTGCAGTGATTTGAAATCGGTGTGCCTGCGTACCATCGCGTCCGTCAAACCGCGCAGATCCTTGCGCAGTTCGGCCATCTCGAAATAATGGTGCTCGGGAAACGCCTTTTGCTTGGCTTGCAGTGAACGTCGCCATTTGTGCATGAAGTACGCTTGATACAACCACGACGAGCCCTTTTCGAGCGCGTACAAGCCTGCGTTCGGGTCGATGATCGGACATACCGCCAACACATAGCTCAGTGGAATGCCCACGCGCGGGGTCTGCAGTGCAACGCGCAGCGCAAAGTTGCCGCCCAGCGAAAATCCGGCCAGACATATCGGTCGCGCCGGCCATCTCTGCGCGATGTCGACCAGCGCATGCACGACTTCGTCGATCCGGCACGAGTGGAACAGCGACTCATTGAGCGCCTGGCTGTCGCCGTGATCGCGAAAGTTCAGGCGAAACACATCCCAGCCATCGGCCAGCAGGCGACTGCCCGTCTGCAGCACATACGTCGAATCGATACTGCCTTCCCAGCCGTGAAACAGCACCGCCAGGCCACGTGCCCGTGGCGTGACTTGCTGCGCGGTATAGGCGCCAGTAAGGCGCACGCCAGCGCCCCCATCGACCATGACTTTCCGTGCGTCCTGCAGCACGGTCTTGGCCGCGCGCGGTAACAGCAAACGGCGTATGCCGCTGGAGGACAGCATGGTCTGGAGGTGACCGCTGCGCAGCGGCCACGGGGGGCGGAAATCTGCCCCGCGCGACAGACTCATTTACCGCCTGCGAGAGGTGACAAATCCGCCGTCAGCGCAGTCGCGATGAGCGCGCGCGCCTGCTCGGCCATGTGTCGACGGGCATTCGGGCTGGCCGGCACCACGCTGAGGAAGTGCACCTCGACATCCATCGGCGCGGCGCCAAGCAAACGCACCAAATTGGCCATGAAATTTTCCCCTTCGAGAAAGCCTCCGTCCAACACCCGTCGGCCATTCCGGGCGAAGCGCAGCGCCACGGGTTGCACTGCAACGTCGGCATCCAGCGCGGTCTGGAAGATGCGTGCGTGAAATAACTGGGGCACGCCGTCGTGGCTGGTGCCGCCTTCCGGAAAAACCGCAACCGATCGCCCCGCCTGCATCCGTTCAACCATCGTCTGCATCACCAGCGCCAGCGAGTGATTGTTGCCACGACGGTGGAATATGGTGCCGCCGCTGGCGGCCATCCAGCCCACCAGCGGCCAGTGTGCGATCTCCGCCTTGGCCACAAAGCACACCGCGCGCTGGCTGTGCATCGACACGATGTCGAGCCACGAGGTGTGGTTGGCGACGAACAACGCGGGGTCGTCCAACGGCTGCCCGAAACGCCGCGCACGCAAGCCGAAAATCGTCAGCAGCCAGCGTGCCCAACCCCGCTGCAGACGGTGCGCCAAAGGCTCGTGACCGTCGCGCATGATCGCGCCACGCTTCGGATTCAGCACCAGCACGCACAGGCAGATGCCCAGTAGCAAATGCACCAGCAGGAGCGGTACCCGCCACAGGTAACGCAGCGGGCGCCACAGATCATGCTCGGGTACGGTCGTCGAATCGATATCCATGCGTCAGCCAGTTTAGCGTTAGTCAACGTTGCCGCGAACGCTCAAACGCGTCAGCGGCAGAGAACCTGGCGGCTTCACGGTGCGCAGCACAAAGCTGGAATTGACATCGGCGACGCCTGCGGCGTTCAACAGGTGATCCAGCAAAAAACGTGAGAAGTCCTGCAAGTCGGCAACATATACGTGCAGCAGATAATCCATGTCGCCGGTCAGCGCGTGGCAAGCCGTCACTTCGTCCCAACCATTCACCTGCTGCGCAAAATCTTCCACGGCCGCGCTCTGGTGCTTGCCCAGTTGCACGCGCACGAAGGCCTGCAGACCCAAGCCGACTGCCTGGGGGTCAATCCGCGCGGCATAGCCGAGGATGACCTTGTCCGCCTCCAACCGTTGCAGGCGCCGCAGGCACGCCGAGGGGGACAGGCTCACGCGCTCGGCGAGGTCTGCATTGGTAATGCGACCTTCGGTCTGCAAGGTGGCCAGCAAGCGCAGGTCTGTGCGATCAAGCGAGTTCATACGCAAGAAACCACGGGTTTTTGGGGATTGTTGCAATGATAGTGCAAGCATCTGGTTGTACATCACGACTGCGCAACCTTTGTGCGTGATATCCGCCGTATGCTGTCCAGATATCCCATTGCATTGGAGCCAGGCCATGGAGACCCCGAGCAAGGTCCAGCACAAACAGAGTGATCTGGGTTATGTGCCGGTCTACGCCACCGGCGTCGTCGAGCAGCCGTGGGCGGATTACACGCGCGATGAACACCGTGTGTGGGACACGCTGTTCGCACGCCAGCGCGAGTTGCTGCCGGGGCGCGCGTGCCGCGAGTTTCTCGATGGTGTGAAACGCTTTGGTCTGGGTGACGGTGGCATTCCGAAATTCTCGGAATTGAACAAAGTGCTGGGCGCCGCCACCGGCTGGGAACTGGTCGGGGTCGAAGGTCTGCTGCCGGACAACGTATTTTTCGACCATCTGGCACATCGGCGCTTTCCAGTCACCTGGTGGATACGCAAACCCGATCAGCTCGATTATCTGAGCGAGCCGGACTTGTTCCACGACATGTTCGGCCACGTCCCGTTGCTGCTCAACCCGGTGTTTGCCGATTACATGCAGGCCTACGGACGCGGCGGGATGAAGGCATTTGCGATTGGCCCGCAGGCGTTGATCAATCTGACGCGCCTGTACTGGTATACGGTCGAGTTCGGCCTGATTCACACCAGTGAGGGCATGCGCATTTACGGGGCCGGTATCGTCAGCTCCAAGGGTGAATCGATTTACTGTCTGGACTCGCCAGCGCCGAATCGTATCGGCTTCAATCTCGAGCGCGTGATGAGTACGCGCTATCGCATCGACACTTACCAGCAGACCTATTTCGTGATCGACGACTTCGAGCAACTGTTCGCGGCGACGCGGCCGGACTTCACGCCAATCTACACGACGCTCGCGCCACAGTCTGCGCACGCGGCACGCAGCGTCTTGCCCGCGGATCAAGTGTTTACCCGGGGCACCGGCGAGGGCTGGGCCACCGACGCGGATACCTGAACCGCGTGTCGGGTGCTCGCGCATCGGTCTGAATCCGCCATCAGGTCAGCGGATGGCCCAGAATCCACTCGTCAACCGGGTTTTCTCGGGGAAATGCCGGACACGGGATTGACGCCAACGGTTCTGCTGCCAAGCGCGGCACGTTCAACCGCGTTTCAATTCGCTCACTTGAAGCACCTGGCTGATGCGCTGGCCATCCCAGCGATAGACCAGGTGCTGCGCCTGCACGCACGGGCCGACTACGTCAGGATAGAACGCCGCCAGGCACTCCCCGCCGTGCTGGCGAGCGCTGGCATAGACGATGCCGTTGGAATCGACAGCGCGCAGTTCGCGCGCCAACGCCACGCTGGCAACGTAGCTGTCCGGATCGTGCGCGCTTGACCAACCGCCGCGAATGTCATGCAGCTTGCTGTCGACGCTGGTGCGATAACAGCGCATTTCAATGTCGCACGCCGGTTCGGCCGTGGCCGCGAGAAACCGTTCGCGGTGATAGACGGTTTCTTCCACCGCAGTAGGGATATCGTGCGCGGCATAGAAAACGCCCCAACTGCCGTCGGAGAATCGGCTGCCTAGTGGATTGCGATGGGTGAACGCGGCCATCACCGGGGTGGTACCGGGCCCGCTGATGCGGTGTTCCTTTGCCACCTGCTGCAGCGTGCCAACCTCTTCGCGCAGGCGCGGATTGGTCAATGCCTCGATCGCAAACAGCGCCTCCAGATCCGCGGGATCGGCGATGCGGTCGTACACCCCGATCGGCGGAAATCGACTGGGCACGATGCGGTACGCATGGCCCCAGCGAATGCGCCTGACGGGTGGCAGTAGAGACGACATGGGAGATCCGTGGCGAGCGCGAATACTGCGCTGGAATGGCTGAAGCATGGAGTGCGTGCGTCTCGCCGGTCGCGACCGACCCCCGGCAGGCTCAACCGCGCTGCGCGTCCAGGTACTCGCGCACCACATACAGGTCGGCCACGTTGCCCGACAGCATACGCTCCAGCGCGGCCTGATCGCCGAACAACGGTGCGGCGTTGGGTTTGTGCAGCCACGCGTCGGCTTGGGCCGGGTCGGGAAACAGGATCTGCAGCGACTTCCAGATACCGAGCAGGTAACTGATGCGCTCCAAGGTGTCGCGACTGAGGCTGCCCTCCTGCTGGCGTTTCCACTTGTAGAAGGTGGACTCGGGTGGATCGCCGAGCAGCTTGCGCTGGTCTGCAATGCGCAGCTTCCAGTACTCGGCGAGGCGGAAGAAGCCGCGCAGGGCCGGCCCGGTCAGCCGGTCGACCGGCTCTACGGAACGAGGCGAGACTTCGGTGATACGGGTCTGAGCAGTCATGAGGCGACTCTCTCTGTGAAGTGCAACTCAATTCTACTGCATATTCACAGTCCCAACCAAGTCCGTGCGGTTATCTCCGTGTCAGCGGCCCCCTCACCCCAACCCTCTCCCCCAGCTGCGCCAGGGGAGAGGGAGCCAACAACGGCTCCGCCTTGGGTGAGGTAGTCAACAGCGACTGCGCCAAGGGAGAGGGAGCCGGCAACGGCTTCGCCTTGGGTGAGGGAGCCAACAACGGCTGCGCCAGGGGAGAGGGAGCCAGCAACGGCTTTGCCTTGCGTGAGTTAGCCAACAGTGACTGGGCCTTGGGTGATGTAGCCAACAACGGCTTCGCCTCGGGTGAGGTAGTCAACAGCGACTGCGCCGTGGGCAGGGGGAGCCAACTGCGGCTTGCCGAGGGGACGAGCCGAGAGCATTCGGCCCTTCCTCGCCGGTTGAGAGAGAAGGCTGGAGCGGAGGTCTCCGCGGCTCGTGCTCGGCCAGCAACGCCGGGATAATTGGCGGGAGGACGCGCGCTAAACTCCCTCTCCCTTGGCGCAGCCGGGGGAGAGGGTTGGGGTGAGGGGGCTGCTTTTCCCAGGGCCGTCAGACTCGCGGAACCCGCCAGTCAACTTTAAAACCCGGACCCAGAAGCATTCCCCGCTGTCGCGCAATCACAGCCATAGTCCGGCTCCGGACCACCCTCGGCAATGAAGCGATCGATGCGTTGCTCCAGTACCGGCAGCGGCACGGAGCCCGTGGACAGGACGGTGTCGTGAAAATGGCGGACGTCGAACTTCGTGCCCAACGCCTGTTCGGCTTTTGTGCGCAGCTCGCGTATTTTCAGATAGCCGAGTTCGTACGACAGCGCTTGTCCCGGCCAGCTGATGTATCGGTCGACCTCGTTGGCAATCTCGCGCGCCGACAGTGCGCTGTTGGCCGTCAGGTAATCGATCGCCTGCTGGCGCGTCCAGCCCAGGTGGTGGATGCCGGTATCAATCACCAGCCGGCAGGCACGCCACATCTGATAGGTGAGGTAGCCGAAACGCTGGTACGGCGTGCGGTAGATACCCATCTCATTGCCGAGATATTCCGAGTACAGGCCCCAGCCTTCACCGTACGCCGAGATGTAGCTGTTGCGGCGGAACGCCGGCTGATCGTGACGCTCATCGGCCAGCTGCAATTGCAACGCGTGACCCGGGTAGGACTCGTGCAGGGTCAACGCCGGCATGTTGTACAACGGTCGTGAAGGCAGATCGTAGGTGTTGACCAGATAGGCGTCCGCACCGCCGCGGCCGGAGGTGTAATACGGTGCGATGTCGGCTGGCACCGGCTTGATCGTGAAGCGCGTGCGCGGCAGGTGGCCGAAGAACTTTGACATCTGTCCATCGACTTCCTTGGCGACCCACGCGCTCCTGTCGAGCAGCTCCTGCGGGGTTTTGGCGTAAAACTGCGGGTCGGTACGCAGGAACGTCAGGAACGCGGGGAAATCGTCCTTGAAGCCGGTTTCCTTCATGACCTCGAGCATTTGTGCATGGATTTTCGCCACCTCGTCCAGCCCGGTCTGGTGGATCGTGTCGGGGCTCAAATCCAGCGTGGTGTACTCGCGAATCTGCTGGCGGTAGAAAGCCTTGCCGTCGGGCAGCGCCTCGGCGGCCAGGGTAGTGCGGGCGTGCGGCACGTAGTCGTTGCGGATAAAGGTCAGCAATCTTGCGTAGGCCGGAATCACTTTGTCGCGGATGCGTTGCAGGGCCTGACCGCGCAAGGCCTGGGCCTGCTCGCTGGAGATCGACGTGGGCAGTTTCTTGAACGGTGCGTAGAAGCTGCTCTGCGTCGGGTCCGTCAATTCAGCGACAGCGGCAATCGAGGCATCGCGACCGGTCAGCACCTCGCGCGGTACGCTGAAGCCGCGTGCCAGGCCGGCGCGCATGTTGGCAATTTGCTGATCGAAATACGCGGGAATCTGCTCCAGACGATCCAGGTACCGCTGGTAGTCCTCAGCCGTGCGCAGCTTGTCGCCGCCCAGTTCGTAACCGATGTCCGACCAGAACGCCGAGTCGCTGTTGAACGGCATCTGCCAGTTCTTGAACTGCTGATCGGCAACCAGGTTCTCGATCTGCGCGCGATACACCGCGTAGTTGACCTGGTTCGCCGCCGACAGCTTCGCCACATTGATCCCGTCGAGCTGCTTGAGCACGTCCTGCCAATAGACCAGGCGGCGCTGCTGGTGGGCGGCGTCCACGTCGTCAAGGCGAGTCGTGGCGGCTGGCGACTCGCTGGAGGCAGTGCCCGCAGGCTGTCCCGTGCGCCACGCCCACTCCGTCGTGTAGATGTGCTCGAAGCGGGTATTCGCGTTGGTGTCGAAATCTGCATCTGCCGCGGCTGCAGACGCTGCATGCAGCGGCAAGACACCGCCAGCAAACGTCAACGCCAGCAGCCACAGCAGCACTCGTGATTTGCTCATGCGCGTTCCTCTCATTTCGATATCACCCTGATAAAGAAAATCCATCCGGCCTGTTGACCATTCCCGCCCCAGTCCGAGCCGCGGGCAGGCCAGCCAAATGCATGCGGCAGCACGCTGTTTCGGGCAGGTTTCCGTGCAGCACAGTTTGGGGCGCCAGACCGAACCACGCGGTCAAGACGGCGTGCAGTGACATCATCACCGAGGCTGCTGTCGATGAACAGCACCGGCGGCAGCGCCAAGACCAACGCCACGTCGACGATGCAGTCCGCACCGAAAGGCATGGCGTGTTGCATTTCATCCGCGCGCGTGCACGATCCACATCGACCAACGCCGCAATCAGCTACGCCGCCTGCGTGGCCGCCAACGCGGCGTCCGCCGCTGCGGCACGTTGCATTGCCGGGCGCGAGGTCACCCGCTCGATATACGCGCGGATCACCGGCAAGTCCGGCACCAGCTTGAACTTCGTTGTCCAGTTCAACGCCGTGCCCCACAACACATCGGCGGCACTGAACGTATCGCCCAGCAGATACGGTCCGCGCTCGAGCTGGTCAGTGAGCGTCTTCAGCATGGTGTCGTAGTCGCCGTAGGGCGACGTCATCGGCGCCGCCGGTGCGTGCTGCAGTGACTTGTCGATCACGGCCGGTTCGAAGCTTGAGCCGTAGAACACCATCCAGCGCAGGTAGGGACCGCGCTTTGGGTCGCCAATGGGTGGTGCCAGCTTCGCGGCCGGATACAGGTCGGCCAGGTAAATGAACACGGCCGGTTGCTCGGTGATCAAGGCTTCACCGTGACGGATGGCCGGGACCTTGCCCATCGGGTTGATCGCCAGGTAGGCCGGCTGCCGCTGTTCGTTGGCTTTCAGGTTGAGTACGTGCAAGTCGTACTCCACGCCGAGTTCCTCAAACAACGCGCGCGCGCCACCGGAGCGACTTTGTGGTGCGTGAAAAAAAGTGACGCGTTCAGGCTGGGTCATGGGCGAGGGCTCCGTTGCGGAAGGGATCGGCACGCTTGGCTCGGCGTTGCAGCACCGTGGCGGCGCCACAGCGTGGCAGCCGGCGGCGTGCATGTCCACGCGGAGCAGCGGGCTGGCATACCGGCGCGGCAGTCGGGACAATGGGCATCCGCCTCTGGCATGGACCCGACATGAAACGCATATCGCTGATCCAGTTCCTGATCGAGGAACGGCGTGCCGGCCACATCAATGCCGAGTTGTCATTGCTGATTGAAGTGGTGGCGCGCGCGTGCAAGCGCATTGCCGTAGCCACCAACAAGGGTGCGCTCGGCGACGTGCTCGGCTTGGCCGGTTCCGTCGGTGCGCAGAGCATCAACGTCCAGGGTGAAGCGCAGAAAAAACTGGATGTGCTTTCCAACGAAATACTGCTGGAGGCCAATGCGTGGGGCGGGCATCTGGCCGCCTGCGCGTCGGAGGAAATGGCCGACCCGCAGCCTATTCCGGACGGCTACCCCAAGGGCAACCACTTGCTGCTGTTTGACCCGCTGGACGGCTCGTCCAACATTGATGTCAACGTGTCGGTCGGCACGATTTTCTCGGTGCTGCGCTGTCCCGAAGGCGCCAGTGGCACGCAGGCCGTCGACTTCCTGCAGCCCGGTACCGCGCAGCTGGCTGCCGGCTACGTGGTGTACGGACCGGCCACGGTACTGGTGCTCACCTTCGGTCACGGCACGCACGAGTTCACCCTGGAGCGCGAGGTAGGGAGCTTCATCCTGAGCCGGCGTGATCTGCGTATCCCTGTGGAAACCGCCGAGTTCGCCATCAATATGTCCAACCAGCGCCACTGGCAAGCGCCGATGCAGCGATATATCGGTGAGTTGCTGGCCGGCGCCAGCGGTCCACGCGACAAGGATTTCAACATGCGCTGGGTCGGCTCGATGGTGGCCGACGTTCACCGCATCGTGAGCCGCGGCGGGGTTTTCTATTACCCGACAGATGCGAAGCTGGCCGCGCGTGGCGGCAAGCTGCGGCTGATGTACGAGGCCAATCCCATGGCTTTCATCGTTGAGCAGGCGGGGGGCGCGGCAACCACGGGACGTCAGCGCATCATGGACGTCCAGCCGTCTGCATTGCACCAGCGGGTGCCCGTCTTTCTCGGCTCGAAAAACGAAGTGGAAATTGCCACGCGCTACCACCTGGAGGCGGATCGCGTACGCACTTGAGCGGTAACCAGCCGCCTCAGTCGGCAGCCCGCATCGCGGGGGGTGACGATCCACTCGCGCGGCGCGTCACCGGCGCACCCAGTGGTGCGGCATCCAAGCGCGCCATACGCTGGACAATGGAGTCATTCGATGTGGGCCTTGCTGCAAACCTGTTGCCCGAGCAGTGGCCCACCACGATGGGCTGGCGCGTGAGTGGTGCCAAGGTGACACCAGGTGGCGCCGACCTTTGGCTTACACTTGATTTTTCACCCTCCACCTTGCGCCGACATGTCTCTTGTGCACTTTCGTCATCTGCTGCCGTTGCTGGCTACGCTGGCATTGGTTGCATGCTTCGGCGGCGTCAGGCGTGCGCCGCCGGCACCGCTGCCGTCCGTAGCGCCCCTCGCGGTGCCGGTGCACTTGAAAATCGGTCTCGCGCTCGGCGGTGGCGGCGCCAGGGGTTTCGCGCATATCGGCGTGATCAAGATGCTGGAAGCCAGCGGCATCCACGTGGATGTGGTCGCGGGCACCAGCGCCGGCAGCGTGGTTGGCGCGCTGTACGCCAGCGGGATGAATCCTTTCCAGTTGCAGGAAACCGCGTTTGCCCTCGATGAGGCAAAGATTCGCGATGTGCGATTGTTTTCCGGAGGCCTGGTGCAGGGTCAAAAGCTGCAGGATTACGTCAATCAACTCGTGCACCACCGTTCGATCGAGCAGTTGCAATTGCCGTTTGCGGCGGTGGCCACTGAGTTGGAAACCGGGGCGCGTACCGTATTCGTGCGCGGCAATACCGGGCAGGCGGTACGCGCGTCCAGCAGTATTCCGGGGGTCTTTGAGCCAGTGGCCATCAACGGCAAGCACTACATCGACGGCGGCGTGGTCAGCCCCATCCCGGTGGATGCGGCGCGCCAGTTGGGGGCTGACTTCGTGATCGCCGTGGATATCTCCGCCCAGCCAAACGGCAGCACGCCGAGCGGCCTGGCCAATATCGTAGGCCAGTCCATCGTCATCATGGGGCGACAACTGGCAGTGCAGGAAACCGCACGCGCCGATGTCGTCATCCGCCCCGGCACCGCCGGCATGGGCTCACTGGATTTTGCGCGCAAGGACCAGGCGATCCTGCAAGGCGAGAAGGCCACACTGGCGGCCATGCCGTTGCTCCGCCAGCGCCTGGAAGCCATGCGCGTAGCGCGTCAGGCCGCGCACGCAGCGGGATCGTGATCGGCCCGGTCGCCTTGTCCAAGAAGCGCGGCGGTGCCAGCACTGCGCGCGCACCTGAGCGGTCGCAAACAGACCCACGCGCGAACTTGATTGCCGCACGGGGCAAAAGCGTTGCCCTTGCGGCAACTGCAGAAAGTGCATGCAGGCGGTGCAGCATCACGTTTCAACGCATCTTTCACCATCGGCTGCCGGATGGCGGTGCGGTGTTGCGATTGAGCTAGCGGGTCGCGAACTCGCGGACCATTTCCGTCATGGTGCGGGCGACACAGGCGCCGTCGCAGCGACCTGCAAGGTAGCCGGAACCGCATCCCATCAGCTCCGCCAGCGTACCTTGCAACGCCTGGGCTTCCGCGTTCTGCGGAGCTCCATCGCTGCCTGCGGCGCGTTCCTGCTCAACGTAGGTATTGACCGCCTGGACCATCGTCTTCGCCATATGGTCGGCGTCGACATCACCGCGTAGAAAGCCCGGCGCGACAGCAACCGCCTTCGCCACTGCGGCACGCATTCGCGCGGCCTGCGTTGGCGCCATCGACGGCGCTTGGGTCGTCTCACTTCCTTCGCCAGCGACCCGATCTGCTCCCATGATTCGCTCCTTTTGAAGTGCTTTTGCTGGCAGCCATTATACGGCGCGCAGTGCAACCCGACATCGTGAGCGTCTTCCGTGAAGCCGGAAAGCGCGCAGTCGCTTCGCACTGTCGGGAGGGAAGGTGGAGTTCCCCCGGACTTTCGACCGGCTTCGATCAGTCGCTCCCGTGCTGCGCGGAATCAGCCACTACGCCACACCAGTGCATCAACCCCTGCCAAGTTGCACTTGGCGCATTGGCGACAGGGCAGTAGCGTGACGGCATTTCACTGTGTGGAGTCAGACCATGTCGCATCACTCGCCCTTGGGTATACCGCTGTTGCTGCTCGCCGGCATGGTGACCAGCGGGGCTGTCGCAGCGACGG
>JBDSWR010000015.1:0-5726 GCA_039926605.1 Rhodanobacter sp.
CAGTGGTTTTGAGCGACAGATTTCAGACGTCTTCAGGGCGGGGCGAAATTCCCCACCGGCGGTAGGTTGTCCTGGTTCACACCACGCAACGAGCCCGTGAGCGCCTGCATTTGAACCGGCGACGGAACGGACGCAGGGTCAGCAGATCCGGTCAGAATCCGGAGCCGACGGTTGGACGCGGGTAACCGTTTCCGCACAGTCCGGATAAAGCGAAGACGATCAAGCGCGCGCTACGGGCGTTTGATCTCGTGCCCCGAGGCGTTTTTCGCCACGCGTCTGCGCGAGGAACACTGCATGCATTCCATTGAATCGAACTGTGCTGTCATCGCCGCCGCAGGACGGCGTTGATGTTTACCGGCATTATCCAGAGCGTTGGACGCGTCGTGCGGCTGGAGCCGCGCAGCGGCGACATGCGCCTGCAAGTCGCGGCGCCGGGACTCGACCTCAGCGGTGCGCAGCCTGGCGATTCGATCGCGGTGTCCGGCGTGTGTCTGACCGCCGTGGAGTTGCAGGCCCACGGTTTCAGCGCTGATGTGTCCAACGAGACCTTGTCGCTGACTACGCTGGGCAAGCTTGGCGCGGGTGACCCGGTGAATCTGGAGCCGGCGCTGCGTCTGGCCGATCGCCTGGGCGGCCATCTCGTCTCGGGCCACGTCGATGGTGTAGGCAAGGTCGTGTCGATAACCATCGATGCGCGCTCGCAACGCTGGACGCTTGAAGTACCGGCGGCGCTGGCACGCTATATCGCCGCCAAGGGCTCGGTGTGCATCGATGGCACCAGCCTCACCGTCAACGCCGTGAGTGGAAATCGCTTTGGCGTCAATTTGATCCCGCACACGGTTGCCAACACCACTTTCCATGCGCGGCATGTCGGCGATGCGGTGAACATCGAGGTTGATGTGATCGCCCGCTACGTCGAGCGCTTGTTGTCTCGTGGTGACACCCCGGGGCTGGACGGGACGTTTCTCCAGCAACACGGTTTTGCCTGAACCCGTTCTCGCTGTTGACCCGCCCGCGCGCCGATTTCGGCAACCAGGGCCGCGTCCCGGGTTTGTTCGGATACGGCCTTCTTTCCATCTTCCCTGAGCCAGATCAATCATGCCTTTCAACACCATCCCCGAAATTCTCGAAGACATCCGCGCCGGCCGCATGGTCGTGATCCTTGACGACGAAGGGCGCGAGAACGAGGGTGACCTGATCATGGCCGCAGTCAAAGTGCGCGCCGAGGACGTCAACTTCATGGTGCGCGAGGCGCGCGGCCTGCTGTGCCTGACGCTGACCGAGCAACGCACGCACCAACTCGGCCTGCGCCCCATGGTCAGCGAAAATACCTCCGCGCAGCACACCAATTTCACGGTGTCGATTGAGGCCGCGGTCGGAGTCACCACCGGCATTTCCGCACACGATCGCGCACGTACGATCCAGGTTGCCGTGCAACCGGAGGCCACCTCGCAGGACCTGAACCAGCCCGGCCACGTTTTTCCGCTGACCGCCCAGCCGGGCGGCGTACTCACGCGGGCCGGGCATACCGAAGCGGGTTGCGACCTGGCCGGCCTGGCCGGTCTGGAACCAGCGGCGGTATTGATTGAGGTGATGCGCGAAGATGGGTCGATGGCGCGCCGTCCTGATCTGGAAGTGTTCGCGGCCAGGCATGGATTGAAGATCGGCTCCATTGCCGATCTGATCCGCTACCGCCTGGAGACGGAAAAAACCGTGCAGCGGGTGCACGAGGAAGACGTGCAGACCGACTTTGGAGCGTTTCGCCTGATCGCTTATCGCGACGTCATCCGTCGCGTGCTGCACTTCGCGCTGGTGCGCGGGGCAATAAACGACGGGGAACCGGTGCTGTCGCGTGTGCATGTGCGCAACACGTTGTCCGACGTATTGCACCTGCAACGCGAGGATCTGGGCTTGACCGTGACCAGCGCCCTGCGGCGAATTGCCGATGAAGATCGCGGTGTCTTGCTGGTGTTGTCCGGAGAAGACACGCTCGAAGTATTGCTGGCGCGACTCAATCGCGAGCCAGTGGCGCAGGCGCCTGAAGTCCTGCAACAACAGGAGTGGCGTCAGCTCGGCGTTGGCGCGCAAATCCTGGCTGACCTCGGCGTGCACCGCCTGCGGGTGCTGGGTACACCGCGCAAGCTGGTCGGACTGGCCGGCTTTGACCTGGAAGTGGTGGAATATGTCTGAGTCCCCGTGCAGGAGCGCACCCGGCGCGCGCAGGTTTTGCGCAGGTTGCGCCAGGAGCGTCGCGGCCAGCAGGCACTCCGGCAAGAACCGTGAAGGAAGCCCATGTCAACTCACGTTCGCCTGATCGCCCCCTCCGGCTACCCGCATGATCACGCGGCCATGGCCCGTGGCGTGCAGCGTCTGCGAGATGCCGGCTGCGTGGTGAGCGGCGTGGAAGTGCTCAATCGCACCGAGCAGCGCTATGCTGGCAGTGATGGCGAACGCGCGGCCGATTTGAATGCGCTTGCTGGCTCGACCGAATTGCCGGATATCGTGCTGGCGATACGCGGTGGGTACGGCGCGACGCGCTTGCTGGAGCGGCTGGACTACCCCGCGTTGGGTGAGCGCCTGAGTGGAACCAGCACCTTGCTGGTCGGCTACAGCGATTTCACCGCAGTGCAACTGGCGCTGTATGCCAGCGCCGGGCTGTGTACATTCAGCGGGCCGATGCTGGGGGCGGATTTTGGCGCCGAGTCGCTCAGTAGCTTCACGTGGGACCACTTTTGGGAAACCGTGCGTGCGCCGGCAGGCCAAGTCGGGTGGGACACGTCAGCGACCGGCGAACTGGACGTTGAAGGACTGTTGTGGGGTGGCAACCTGGCGGTGCTGTGCAGCCTGGTCGGTACGCCGTACCTTCCGGCGATCGAGGGCGGCATCCTGTATGTCGAGGATGTCGGTGAACCGCCATTCCGCATCGAACGCCTGCTGTATCAACTGCATTTGTCCGGCATCCTTGGGCGCCAGCGTGCCCTGCTGCTGGGCACTTTCAGCCAGTGCCGACCGAGCACTTACGATAATGGCTACGCGCTGGATGACAGTTTCGCGCAGATTCGTGCCATATCCCCCGTGCCCGTCATCACCGGGATGCCCATCGGCCACGAGCCAGACAAATTCACGTTGCCGTTTGGTGTGCCGGCGCGCCTGCAGGTGTCTGCGGGCAGGGCAGCGTTGGGTTTCAGCGGGTATCCGCATTTGGCGCCTGCTGCGGCACCGCACGGTACGTCTGCGGCTCTGGCAAGCGAACTCGCTACCAAACCCGTAAAATAGCCGGTTGCCGGCCTGCGAGCCTGAGAGAACTTTGCCATGAAGATCATCGAAGGCGATTTCGCCACGCCCAAGGGTCGCTTCGCGATCATCGCTGGGCGATTCAACGGCTTTGTCGTGGAACCGCTGGTGGCCGGTGCCAACGACGTGCTCGTGCGCCATGGCGTGAAAGATACGGCGATCGACGTCATTCGCGTGCCGGGCGCGTGGGAGATTGCGCTGGCCGCCAGCAAGCTGGCAGCGTCGGGCAAGTATGCAGCGATCATTGCGCTGGGCGCCGTGATCCGTGGCGCGACACCGCATTTCGATTTCGTTGCCGGTGAGTGCGCCAAGGGTCTGGCCCAGGCGGCCTTGGCCGCCGGGATCCCGGTGGCGTTTGGCGTGTTGACGACCGACAACATCGAGCAGGCTATTGAACGCGCCGGCACCAAGGCCGGCAACAAGGGTGCTGATGCAGCCATGGCCGCACTGGAAATGGTCAGCTTGTACGGCAAGCTGGGATGAACCAGGCCCCGCACGGTTTGGATATGGCGGCGCGCTCGCGTTCGCGCCGACGTGCGTTGCAGGCGTTGTACGCGTGGCAGATGAGCGGCAGCGCGATGAATGCGGTGATCACCCAGTTTCAGCACGAACAGGATATGGACGTGGCAGACCTCGACTATTTCGAGGATCTGCTGCGCGGCGTGGAACACAATGTTGCGGCGCTCGACGCCGCCTTGCGTCCGCACTTGGATCGAGAAGTGGAACAGGTGGACCCGATTGAGCGCGCGGTGTTGCGTCTCGCCACTTACGAGTTGAAGTTTCGCCCGGATGTTCCGTATCGCGTGGTCCTCAACGAAGCGATCGAGGTGACCAAGCGTTTTGGCGCCGATCATGGCCACACCTACGTCAATGGCGTACTGGACAAGCTCGCCGGCGATTTGCGCGCGATGGAAAAGCCGAGCTGATCGCGGTGGCCACGCAGCGTTTCCCGACAGCACCCACCATCGAGACCGAGCGCCTGCGGCTGCGTGCCCATTGTGCCGATGACCATGCAGGCTGTCTGGCAATCTGGTCCGACCCGGAGGTGACTCGCTACATTGGTGGCCAACCGGCCAGCCGGGAGGAAGCGTGGAGGCGGTTGCTGCGCTATGCCGGGTTGTGGAGTCTGCTTGGCTACGGCTACTGGGCGGTGGAAGAAAAAGCCGGTGGCCGCTACATCGGTGATGTCGGCTGCGCCGACTTCAAGCGGGATATGGTACCGGCGCTCGACGGCATGCTGGAATACGGCTGGGCGCTGCTACCATCCGCACAAGGGAAGGGCTACGCCAGCGAAGCATTGCTGGCAGCCGTAGCTTGGGGGCAAGCGCATCTCACCAATCCGCGCATGGCGTGCATTATCGCTCCGGAAAACCTCGCGTCGAAAAAGGTGGCCGGTAAGGCTGGTTTCCACCTGTGGCAGGACACCACGTATCACGGCGAGCCCACTGTTGTTTTTATCCGCTGAACACGGCGGTCACCGAATCGGGCGAGGCCATGGAATTTGAGCTGATTGAAATGATTCGCGCGAGCACGCTGGCGCCACGCGATGACGTGCGCACAGGTATCGGCGACGACGCCGCAGTGTTGCGCGTGCCGCCTGGTCAGGACCTGGTGGCGGCGATCGACACGATGGTGGAAGGCGTGCATTTTCTCCCCGGCACCGCCGCTGTGGATCTCGGCTGGAAGGCGCTGGCCACCAATCTTTCAGACCTGGCTGCGATGGGCGCCACGCCGGCATGGGCGTTGCTGGCGCTGACCATGCCGCGCGCCGATGCGGTGTTTGTACGCAGCTTCGCCGAGGGGTTTGCGCAATTGGCGCAGACCCATCATGTCGCTCTGGTTGGCGGTGACACCACCAGCGGACCGCTGAGCATCAGCGTGGCGGTACATGGTTTCGTACCGCCGGACATGGCGTTGCAGCGCGCGGGAGCCAAAGTCGGGGACATTGTGCTGGTCACGGGGACGCTGGGTGACGCCATCGCCGGCTTGCTTGCGCTGCGCGATCCGCCGCAAGATGACCCGACACGCGCAGCACTGCGCAAAGTGTTGATCGAGCGAATCACGCGGCCGGTGCCGCGAGTGGCTGCCGGCATCGCGCTGCGCGGACTGGCCAACTCGTGCGTCGATATTTCCGATGGGTTACTTGCCGATCTTGGGCACATTTGTGCGGCCAGTGGTGTGAGTGCGGAACTCGATGCGCCCCTGTTGCCACGCTCGTACGCCCTGCGTGAATTGCATGGCGAAGCCCAGTCATTGGAGTTCGCACTCAATGGCGGTGACGATTACGAGTTGTGTTTCACCGTGCCGCCCGAACATCTGGAGCAGACCCTGGCTGATCTTGGCCGCGTTGGCTGTGGCGTCACCTGGATTGGCCGCATCGTTGCCGGCGAGGGCGTGCGCGTGCGTGACGCGCAGCGCCATTGGATGACGCC
>JBDSWR010000016.1:0-7171 GCA_039926605.1 Rhodanobacter sp.
GAACCCAGGCGCTGGGCGGACGCACCTGTTGTTGCCGCTGCGGCTCAAGGCGTTGCGCCAGTGCAACATTCGCCATGCCCCGGCGCCACAGTGGTGCGGCGATGGGAGTGGGTCCGAACCGCGTACACAGGGTTTGCCACCGGCCCGCCACCACGGCGCGAATGCCTGGATCAAACCAAGCCGCAGAGCGGCTTCGGCTTGAATGAATGGTCGGGCCCGGTGCCCGGGGTTGCATAGAGATCCAGGTCTGACACGCAACCGTGGGGCCGCACCTTGCTCTCCCACACAAGTCCGAGTTTTTGCAGAACCCGGGCAGAAGCGACGTTCTCGGGCTGGACCAAGCCGATGATGCGTTTGATACCGTGTCTGTGGGACTCCTCCCGGATCAGTGCTTGTGCGCTTTCGGTGGCGTAGCCCTTGCCCCAACAATCGGGCAGGAAGCGAAAGCCAATATCCACTTCGCACAAATCGTCGAGGTACTTCAAGCCGCTGAAGCCAACAAGCCGGCCCGAGCTCGTCTCAATGCAGGCCATGCGTCCAAAGCCGTACACCGAATAGTCCTTGATGGGCCGACTCAACAGAGTTTCCCGAACGGCATCCAGGGATGTCCTGGGTTGTTCGCCGGTATAGCGCTGCACTTGCGGAAGCGAAACGAGAGGCCAATAGGCCTGCGCATCCTCCAGGACGAAAGGTCGAAGGTAGAGATGCTCGGTGTGCATGAACGCTGAATTGCGTGCCGTTTGCCTACTGGATGGATCCGGGCAGCAGCGATTGCCAACCGACGTGTGGCTGGTGGGGACGTTCCGGTGCGGTCGGCGCACTGCCGGCGCGATCGCTGCTGCTGGATGGGTTGGCCGGGGTCTGCGCACCACTACCACGCGGATCGCTGTCGCGGATCGCGCCAAGCGCATCGCCCCCGGTGCTGGCCCCGTGCTGCGTATGTGCGGAACTGTCCATGTCCTGCGAGTCGCCAGTGGTTGCTGCCACTGCGCCTATACTTGCGACGCACAGCGCGCAGCCGACAAGCCAATGGGTTGGGTGCATGAGATCCGTTTCCCGTCGCGCAAACGCTGGACTCTGGATCGTCGCAGAAACACCGATATGATGCCAGTGCTGCGCGTTGCCGTGATGCGCATGGCGCTTGTCGAGTGGCGGGCCAAGCTAGAATCTGCCAATGAATCTGTTTGTTTTCACCAAATACCGTGCTCCTGCAGCGGTACGCGCAGCGTGAGTGAGGCGGGTCCGCCGCTATTGTTGCTGGCATTGGCTGGCGGTGAGTCAGCGACCGCGGCCAGCGTTGCCGTGGCCAGCGGAGTGACGCGTTCAGCGGTGTGGAAACAAGCCGCAGGCTTGCGTGCGCGGGGGCTGCCGATCCAGTCATGCGGTCGGGCAGGGTATCGGTTGCCGTGGCCACTGCAGTTGCTTGACGGCGCGCGGATTCGTGCGGGATTGCCCACGGTGGTGGCCGGCCGGCTCGGCGCACTGGAAGTACATTGGGAGCTGGACTCCACGTCCACGCAGTTGCAGCGCGGCGCGGGCGATGCGCCTGACTTGAGCATGGTGCTGGCCGAGACCCAGACCGCCGGACGCGGTCGGCGTGGACGCAACTGGTTGTCGCCGCCGGGAATGAATTTGTACCTGTCCTGCCTGAAGCGTTTCGAACACGGCTTTGCGGCTCTGGCCGGGTTGTCGCTGGCAGTGGGCGTGATGCTGGTGCGCGCACTCGCCTCACTGGAGATTGTCGGCGCTGGCCTGAAGTGGCCCAATGACGTGCTCGCGCGTGGCCCGGGCGCACCGGGCGGCAAGCTCGCGGGCATTCTGCTCGAGCTCGGTGGCGACTATCAGGGTGCATGCACGGCGGTGATTGGAGTCGGTCTCAACTTGTGTCTGACCCCGACGTTGCGCGAGCAGGCCGGCCAGCCGGTTTGCGATCTGGCCACGTTGAATGGCGGTGCAGCGCCGGATCGCAATCGTGCCGCGGCAGCACTCATCGCGGCACTGGTCACTGGTCTGTGCGCGTTTGAGCGCGAAGGTTTTGCCGCCTTCAGCGCCGATTACGCGCGCCACGATCTGTTGCACGGTCAGGCTTTGCGCGTCACCGGTGCGCTCGGTACATTCGACGGTGTGGGCGCTGGCGTTGACGCCCGGGGTGCGCTGCGGGTGCGTCTGGCCGATGGTACGGTGCGGGTCGTGGACAGCGCTGACGTGACGGTGCGCCGTCGATGATGCTGTTGCTCGATTTGGGAAATTCGCGCGTGAAGTGGGCGCTGGCTGCGCAGTATCCAGCCGCCTGGCTGGCGCACGGCGCGCTGGGCTGGGATGAGGATATCTCCGCGCAATTGGCGCTGGCGTGGGCGCAGTATCCGCCGCTGCAGGCGGTAGTGGCCGCATCGGTGGTCGACGCAGCACGTGAGTCACAGGTAGCTGCGGCGGCGGCCGAGCGGTTTGGCCATGCGCCGCGTTGGCTGCGTACGCCTGCCAGTGCCTGCGGCGTGCGCAATGCCTACGCCGAACCGCAACGGCTGGGCGTGGATCGCTTCCTGGCCATGGTGGCGGCGCATGCGGCGGGCCATGCGCCGTGCGTGTTGGCGAGTGCCGGCACCGCACTCGCGCTGGACGCACTGGCCGGCGATGGCGATCATCTGGGCGGACTGATTGCACCTGGCGTGCAACTCATGCAGCGTTCGCTGGGTATCGCGACGGTGCATGCGCGAGCGGATCATCCCGGCGCCATTGTTGACGTGGCGCGCAATACCACCGATGCGGTGACGTCCGGTTGCTGGCATGCCATGGCGGCGCTGGTTGAACGTTTTGTACAGCGCATGACCCCGGCTCTGGGTGGCGCACCCACGCTCGTACTTGGTGGGGGCGACGCGGTGCGGCTGCTGCCTTTGCTCACGCTGCCGGCGCAGGTCATGGCCGATGGCGTGTTGCATGGCCTCGCCCGCTGGGCGGTGACGGATGGGATGGTGGCGCCAGCGACGGAATGCGCTGGTGCCAGTCAGCGAGCCGGAGGCCCGTGATGCTGCGCCTGCTGTTTGTCCTGCTGAGTGCGCTGAACATTGCGGTGGCCGCATGGCTATGGCTGGGACAACCGTATGCGGTTGACGCGCGGCCGGCGAGCGATGCGGGGGTACCGACCCTGCGTCTGCTCTCGGAGTTGCCACCCGCTGCGGCAACAGTGGCGCCCGTCGCGCTGGCGGGTGACGAGGCGATAACGTCAAGCGCATTGCGTTGTCTGGCGCTCGGTCCATTCATGACCCCGCAGGACTTGCGCGTCGCGCGGCAGTTGCTTGCCGCGCAGACCACGCGGACGCGCGCGCGACAGGAACTGGTTGCGCGCGACAGCAGTTGGTGGGTCTATCTGCCGCCGGCGGCGAATCGCGCCCAGGCATTGGCAACGGCGCGGCAACTTGCCAACCGGCAGATCAGCGACTATTTCGTGGTCAGCTCCGGCCCGCAGCCCAACAGCGTGTCGCTGGGGGTGTTCAAGGATCCGGCGAACGCCACGCGACGGCGCAATCAGGTCGTGGCTGCCGGGTTCCCTGCGCGCATGGACGAGCGTGTGGAAAGCCGGCCAGAGTATTGGCTGGACATGGTGGTAGCGACCGGAACCCAGGTGGACTGGGGCGCAGTTCGGACGCGTACGGTGCGTGCCCACAGCATTGGCTGCTTCTAGGCAAGCCGCTGAGGTGCTGCCGACGGAATGCGCCATCCTGCTAGAATCGCCGGTCATTGCCGGCATAGCTCAGTTGGTAGAGCAACTGATTTGTAATCAGTAGGTCCCGGGTTCGACTCCTGGTGCCGGCACCATATAAGCGTCACGCAATATCACGAAGGACCCCTTAAACCCTGCTCTGACGGGGTTTTTCTTTGCCTAACGTCCCGCAAGGTACTCGGGGATTCCCTTGCGGTCACCCAATGCTGGCGGTATGTTTGACGGTACGGGCGCACCGTTGACGGTACGCACGACCTGCTAGCAAGCCTTGGATACCGTCATGCTCACCCCTTCCGCTGTTGCGAACGCCAAGCCGCAGGCCAAGTCGTACAAGCTGACCGACGAACGCGGCATGTATCTGCTGGTGAAGCCGGACGGCGGACGGTTGTGGCGCTTTGACTACCGCCGCCCGGATACGCGCAAGCGCAACACGTTGTCGCTGGGCACGTTCCCTGACGTGAGCCTGCGCAAGGCACGCGACAAGCGCGACGAAGCCCGTACGTTGGTGGCTGACGGTGTCGATCCAGGCAGCCAGCGCAAGGCCGTGAAGGCAGCCGGCGAAGAGCGTGCGGCGAACAGCTTTGCTGCCGTTGCTGACGAGTGGCTCGCAAAACACTCGGCTCGCATGGCACCGGCGACGTTGGCAAAAGCCCGATGGACTTTTGACGATCTGCTGTTCCCGTGGATCGGCAGCCGACCCATTGCCCAGATTGATGCCCCGGAACTGCTGAAGCTGCTGCGCCGGATCGAGGAACGCGGCGCCCATGAAACCGCACACCGGACAAAGCAGCGCGCGGGGCAGGTATTCCGCTACGCCATCGCTACCGGCCGGGCAACGCGTGACCCAACCCCTGATCTGCGTGGCGCGCTGACGCCCGTGGTGAGTAAATCACGCTCCGCGATCACCGATCCGGCAAAGGTTGGCGAGCTGCTACGCGCCATCGACGGCTACACCGGCAGCTTGATTGTCCGCTGTGCGTTGAAGCTGGCGCCGCTGGCCTTCGTACGACCCGGTGAGCTGCGACAGGCTGAATGGTCAGAGTTTCATCTTGACGATGCGCTCTGGCGTATCCCCGCGGGCAAAATGAAGATGCGTGAGGAACATATCGTGCCTCTGCCCGCGCAGGCCGTGGCGATGCTGCGCGAACTGCAGCCACTGACCGGGCGTAGAGAGTACGTGTTTCCCAGCGAGCGCAGCGCCAGCCGTCCAATGTCAGAAAACACTGTGAATGCTGCCTTGCGGCGAATGGGCTTCGACAAAGAAACGATGACCGGCCACGGCTTTCGCGCGATGGCATAGACGCGGCTAAACGAAATGGGTTGGGCACCGGACGTCATCGAGCGCCAGCTTGCCCACGCCGAACGCAACAAGGTACGCGCTGCCTACAACCGCGCGCAGTACCTAGAAGAGCGCACCCGCATGATGCAGGCATGGGCCGATTATCTGGATGGCCTGCGCACGGGCGCGGACGTTATACCGTTCAAGCGCAAAGCACGATGACCGGATCGTTTCACGCCGCGTCTAGGACGGCCATCCAAAAACCGGGCACCTTCTCCGACTGACGCGGCAAATATCGAAAAATTCAGGGGTATGTATGGTGAACAAATTGGTGGATAGAAGTAGTTACGACGAGCAAGACGAGCGCGACGAAGAACTCATGGCGAGAACGGATATAGCTAGAAAAAATATACAGGCCGTTTACCGGAAACTATCGAAGGAGGATTTAGTACTTGTTCTGGAGTTGCACCTCTGCTTCCGGGAAGTAATCGAGAACAGTTGTGCGCGAGCGATACAGTGTCTCTCGGAGTTCGTAGACGAGATTCCGAAAGTGCGTGCGGCCGTAATTTTGCAACAGGCGAAGCGAGGTGCGATGCAGCGTATCTTCAACGACCGCGACGGTAAACAAAAGGCAAAAGCCGAAACGTTTATGCTGTGGAAGGACTGGCATTCAGGAAAGACTTTACACAAATCTGGCGCTGCCTTTGCACGATTTGCCCGCACACAACATCCTGAGATAGAAAGTCCGACTACCGTCGAGAGATGGGTGAGAAAATGGGCTGCTGAGTACGAAAGAAATAGTCACTGAGCAAGCACGGTGCGCACTGGGGTGGCTGCAGCAGGATCGTGCAAGTTCAAGCGTATTTTGGGTGCTTGCAAGGCGTCAGCATCACTGACAAGCCCGCAATTCCTGCGGGCTACATCGGAGATGACGTTATGCCCCGCAGCAACCTTCTTGCCCCGCAATTAGCGACGAAGATTGAACCCGGCGATCTTGTAGACGAAAAGGAAGCCGCGGCGATCCTGCACACTGCAGTCCGCACCTTGCGCAACTGGCGCGCGCTGCGCAAAGGCCCGCGCTACCGCAAGATCGGCGCTCGCATGGTCCGCTATCACCGTGTCGACTTGACCGAGTATCAGAAGATCGTCGCCGGCGATGGTGAGGATCTCGCATGAGTCCGCACGACGGGCACTCACCCCAAAGCAACACCGCCCCGACGCGCGAACGTCGAGGCGGCAATACGATGCTCAATACTCTGCGCGCATTGTACGGGAGCAAATCCGCACCGCGTATCCCCGACAACTGGCGCCAGCGTCTGCCCAACCCAGTGACGTACTACAGCCAGCACGTTGCCAAGCTGGGACCACCAAAAGGTACTGGCTACGCGGTGGGCTTGTGCCCGTTCCACGATGACCATTCACCTAGCTTTGGCGTGAAGCTGACCGATGAGCGCGGCTCGTGGTGCTGCTATGCCGGTTGTGGCAAGGGTGACATGGTGGCGTTTCATCAGCGTCTTACTGGCCTGGACTTCAAGGCTGCGGTGCGCGAGTTAATCGGTGGTGACCGGTGAGCGCTGCGTTGGCACAAGCACCTGCCGAAGCAGCACGTGATGGGGCCGCGCGTCTGTTCAAGAGCGCGGTAGCTGCCGGTTTTGTGGCGAAGGGATTGCACCGTTACGCCACGGCCGATGGTATCGAGCTGTTCCACGTGGTGCGCTTGAAGCATCCGGGGTGGGCGAGCTTGGACGATGCGGCCCGCGCGGGGTTCAAGGAACGCTACAAGTGCGATGGCAAGGGCAAAATTATTCGCCCCATGCACCGTGTCGACGGCCTCTACAAGCTGGGGCAGCCGCCGCGGCCTGCCAACGGCTGGCCGTTGTATCAGCCACCCTATCCGTTGGTCGAGACTGGCCCGGTTGCGTACGTGGAGGGTGAGGCTTGTGCCGATGCACTGGCCCGTCTGGGCATCACGGCGCGTACGACCGTAGGCGGTGCGGAACGAGCGAACGATAGCGACTGCACCACGGCACCGCCGCGGCTGGCGCTGATCTGGCCGGATAAGGACAACGCGGGCAGCAAGTACGGCGGTACGGTGGCCACCCATTTGCACGGGCTGGGCCGCACTGTCGAGTTGGTAGACGTCAATGCGTTAGGCGTGGGCGAAAAGGGGGATT
>JBDSWR010000017.1:0-96339 GCA_039926605.1 Rhodanobacter sp.
TTTCGCTGCCGCGATCCCACGTCAACGACCGATACAGTTGTTTGGGTAGGCGCCGGGCGCTCTTGATCAGTGCGTTGACCACCGTCGTGCTGTCCTTGTTGGCAACCTTCACCAACATCACATAGCGTGTCTGCCGCTCGACCAGCGTAGCGATCTGGCTGTCCTTGTTGCCAAACACCAGATCGCCTTCCCAGTGACCTGGCACTGCTCGATCCTCAGCACCAGCCGGTCGCTCGCTGATCGACACCGTGTCTTTGATGCGCCCGTGGTCCCCCGTCTTCTGGGTGTGTGTGGCGCGAGCGCCGCATGGCCCGGGTACGTCGTTGATGGGCCAGCAGCCCCTTCTTCAAGGCGCCACGTGATTGGATGTACAGCGTGCGGTAGATCGTCTCGTGAGACACCTGACGGCTCGGGTCATCTGGATACATGCGCCCGAGCCAGCCGGCGACTTGCTCGGGTGACCATTGGCGGCGGAGCTTCGCTGCCACCTGATATGCCAGGGCTCGATGCAACGCCAGCTTACACGGCTTGGGCCGCAGCGCCCGATCCCAGGCGGCCTGATCGGCTTGCGCAGCCCGGTAGCGTTGCCGACTTTGGTTGCGCTGCAGCTCGCGACTGATGGTCGAGGGTGCCCGGTTCAACGCCACGGCGATCGAACGAATCGACTTTCCGGTACCCACACGACGCGATATCTCCTCCCGTTCGGCCGGTCGCAACGCACGTAGTGAGCGACGCCGTGGTGGTGGACGAATCCCTCCTGACCGCACCAGGACTCCGGCGATAGCAGAATGGGGCCGATCGAATAGGTCGGCAATGTGCTGCAGTGACTCGCCACGCTGCCAGCGGTCCCACATCAACGACTTGTGTGGCTCCGAGTAATAGATTCGCTTCCGCTGGTGCATCTGCAACACTCCTGCTGCTCAAGCAGCGTCCAGTGTGTTGCATCCACCGGTTGAATCCGCCGTCGATAGCGGCCCTGCGGTTTTTCCGCAGTAGTCATTTCTGGCAGTGGTCTGATCCTCGAAGATCTCTTCAATAATGTCGTCGCGCAGGCACATGCGGCATCCAGACTGTCGGCTGGATACCGTCACGGGCACCCATTCGAGCCCTTCGTTGAGGCGCCCCGGCACCGGCGCCCCCGCCGGATCGGAGATTCCGCCTCGTCAGCCCGAGCCGCCTGATGTCGCCGTAGTCGTGAACCGATACCCATACCTCATCGATTACGCCGACGACAGTTCAGGGTGCCATCCCGATCGCGAGTCTGAGCTTGCTACGAGCCATGCCGCGCGCCGAACCTGACTGCACCGAGGCTGAAATCCTTGCGCCTCTCACGGCGTACCGGCAGTTGCTTGATCAGACGCCAGCGCGGTCCAGCCCGCTGCCGTGCGGATCTGCAGGGGTTTGAAGCGGCGCTTGTAATCCATCTTTGGGTGTCCGTCGATCCAGAAGCCGAGGTATAGCCACGGCAGACCGCGCTGGCGGCCCAGCGCCACCTGCTGCAGGATCGCGAACGTGCCCAGGCTGCGTGCGCTTTCCTGGGGATCGAAGAACGTGTAGACCGCGGACAGGCCGTTGGCGCAGATGTCGGTGACGGCAACGGCCAGCAGTTGTTCGCCGCGGCGGAATTCCAGAAATACCGTGGGACTCCACGGGGCGGTGAGGAAGTTGTCAAAATCGTCAGGCTGCGCATCATCCATGCCGCCGCCGGCGTGGCGGGCGTGCAGATAGCTTGTGTACAGTTGGTGCCGTTCGAGGGTGTAACCGGGTGGGAGCGCGCGCACGCTCAGGTCGGCGTTGCGGCGCAGGCAACGCTTTTGCGCGCGGTCCGGCTGAAACCCGTTGGTGTCGACGCGACACGGTGTGCAGGCGTGGCAATGGGCGCATTGCGGCAGATACAGGTGGCCGCCGGCGCGACGAAAGCCGCGTGTGAGTGCCGGGCCATACAATTGCCGCAAATCCGGCGCGGTCGGATCCAGCACCAGGTTCTGCGCCGTGCGCTCAGGGAAGTAGCCGCAGGTGTGGGGCAGGGTCTGAAACAACCGGACACGGTCAGAGCGCATGGCTTGATTCTAGGAACCCGCGCGCGGGAAGCCAAGCTGCGGAAATACATGCCGGTTTTGTCGCTGCTCGGGACCGGATGCGGAGATGCTCTTCTTTCGGCGGACACTCCCGTCCGTTACCGCTCGCGACTGCAGCGCCGTGCGGGAATCAGATGTAATGCAGATAACGCAGCATCAACACGACGCATGCCGCCAGCACAACCAGCAGGACGATGCGCCGTGCGCGCGCGGCCACGTTCTGGCGGCGTGCGTCGGGTGAGGTGCTGCGGGCTGCCGCCAGTTCAGCACCGTGCACGGTGAACGGCTCGATACCCAACCCGGTAAGGATGACGCGTGCCCTGGTGTAGTCGTCCGGATGGGTGACCCAAACCTGCGCCCAATCATCGCGGCGTTCGCGCCGCTGCAGGTAGCTGGCGCGCTTCCATTTGGGATGATCGTAGCGGGACCGATTGTGGACGCTGGTGGCAATGCCGTTCTCGGCCAGCAAGGTAACCAGGCGGTCGATGTTCTCGCTGCGGGGAGAGGTATAAAGCTGGCGCATGCACGCAGTTTAACTGGTTGGTCGGCGCTAACGCAGGCGTCATTGGCTGTGACAAGCGCGCCGGCGCTCGCAGCAGGCCGGCGATCCTCTCACAGCCGCTCAGGGTTGGCGTATGCGAATCAGGCCTTCCTGCGCGCTGGATGCGACCAGTCGACCATCGCGGCTGAAGATCTGTCCGCGCGCCAACCCACGGCCGCCTTGTGCGGTGGGGCTGTCAAACGAATACAGCAACCATTCGTCTACACGGAACGGCCGGTGAAACCACAGGGCGTGATCCAGGCTGGCCATCTGCACGTGGTCAGTCAGGTAGGAGATGCCGTGCGGCAGCGTGGCGGTGCCGATCAGATGAAAGTCCGATGCGTACGCCAGCAGTACGCGATGCAGGGTTGCCGCATCGCTGATCGGCGAGATCAGCTTGAACCAAATGTGCTGGATCGGCGGGCGCTTGGCCGGGTGGCGCTCGTCGCTGGGCCACACCTGGCGAAACTCGAACGGGCCGTCGATACCCATCCAGCGCTGGAGCTTGACCGGCAAGCGGTTCAAGTCCGCTGCCGACAGCGCCGATCTGGGTTCGAGGTCCTCCGGTGCCGGCACCTCGGGCATCGAAGTCTGGTGTTCGACGCCGATCTCCGGGATCTGGAACGACACGGAACCGGTCAGGATCGGCTGTCCGTGCTGGATCGCCACCACGCGGCGCGAGGAGAACGAACCCCCGTCACGTGCGCGCTCGACGTTGTAGACGATGGGTGCGTCGATATCGCCGGCGCGCAGGAAATACGCATGCAGGGAATGCGCCTCGCGAGCAACATCCACCGTGTGCTGGGCGGCTGCCAGGGCCTGGCCCAGGACCTGGCCGCCGAATACGAAGCGCGTTCCGATGTCACGACTTTGACCCCGAAACAGGTTGTCTTCCAACTGCTCGAGCTGCAGCAGGTCGATCAGTTCGGCGACGTGGTTCTGTGGCATGGAACGGACTCGCAATGAAGATCAGTGGGTAATTATAGGGCGGCAGGGTGGCTTGTCTGCGCGGCTGTGCGCCGCGCCCACGCCAGCACTGCCACGCTCCTAGCGCACGACCAGCCGGGTCAAGCCACTGCCGTCAAGCACGTCGGCCCACGGAAACATGCGGCCTGGATCAAGCTTGCGTCGGACGCTCAGCGCCGAGTCATTGCTGGCGGCGATGCTCGCGGTGTCGAGGTCTTCGTGCCCGGCGATGTGCTGCAATTGCGGGAACTCGTTGCGCAGTTGCGCTAGCAGCGTGCGCAATGCCGCGATCTGTCCGGCCGGATACGGCTCGGTCATCTGCTGCTCGCGCGAGTCCCACCAGTGCGGATAACGCCCAAGGTTCACCAGCTCGATGCCGATCGAGTTCGGGTTGTGTCCACGCACGTGGTTCGCCACCCGCGTGCCGGGTACGTAGCGGTAAATGCCACCGTCGCGGTCAACGTAATAGTGACCGCTGTTGCCGGTTCCGCCGGGATGCAGCACGCGCTCGCCATACGCCCGCGCGCTGGCCAGGTCGGGGAGTTCGGTGCAATGCACCACTACCAGTTCCACGGCATCGGCGCTGCGCTCGGGCAGCAAATGAATGTAAGGCAGCGGCTGGTCGTGGATGCGCGGTGCAGGCATGACGCGAAGTCTGGCACGCCGCCGCGGCTGGCGGAATGGTGCCTGTTAACATGCGCGTCTTGTTTGCCAGTTCGGAGTGGACAGCGTGATGCGTGGCCAGATCATCCTTTCGCATGGCTCCGACTCCAGTCCGGATGCGACCAAGGTCAGCGTGCTCGCGGCGCTGGCAGAATCGCTGGGCTGGTTGACGCAGCGACCTGACTATCGGGACGACGACGCGCGTGGACATGCCGGTGCCGTGGCGCCACGCATCGCCCGGCTGCGGGCGACCGTTGAAGCGTTGGCGGAGCCGCCGATCTTGGTTGGGTCCAGCATGGGGGCGTTCGTGTCGGCACTGGTGTCGCTGGAGGTGCCGGTTGCCGGCTTGCTGTTGCTGGCCACGCCCAGTGCCATACCGGCCTGTCCACGCACCGTGGACATGCGCCGCGGAGTGCCGACCCTGCTGATTCATGGTTGGCGCGACGAAGTGTGCCCGGTGGCTGGCGCGCAGAAGCTTGCCGCGCGCTACCGCGTTCCGCTGCTGCTGCTGGACGATGATCATCGCCTGGGCGCAAGTGTGGACGTCGTTGCTGCGCAATGTCGCGTTTTTCTTGACCAAGTGGCCCGCGCCGCATGACTGCCTTCTTCGCCACCTGTCCGAAAGGGCTGGAATATCTGTTGCGCGATGAATTGATTGGGCAGGGTGCTGATGACGTGCACGAGGCCCTCGCCGGGGTGCATTTTTCCGGAACGCTGGCGACCGCGTACCGCGCATGCCTTTGGTCCCGGCTGGCCAGCCGCATCCTGCTGCCGCTGGCGGAGTTCGCCGCCGCTGATGAAGACGAGTTGTATCGTGGTATTCAAAGCATTGACTGGAGCGAGCACCTGGCGGTGCATGCAACGCTTGCGGTTGACGCGGGTAGCGCGCTGAGCAAGCTCAACCACAGCCAGTTCATCGCCCAACGCGTGAAGGACGCGGTTGTCGACCAGTTTCGTCAGCGCGACGGCGAACGGCCGAGCGTGGACACCGAGGAGCCGGATGTGCGCATCAACCTGCGCCTGCGGCGTGACCGCGCCACCGTGTCGCTGGATCTGGCGGGCTCACCGCTGCATCGACGCGGCTGGCGCGAGGTGCAGGGCGAAGCACCGCTGAAGGAGAATCTGGCGGCGGCGATGCTGTTGCGCGCGCGCTGGCCGGACATCTACGCCGCTGGCGGTGCGCTGCTCGATCCCATGTGTGGCTCGGGCACGCTGCTGATCGAGGGTGCCTTGATGGTGGCTGATTCGGCACCCGGGCTGCATCGTGAGTACTTTGGTTTCCTCGGCTGGCAACAGCACGACATCGCACTGTGGCGCGAGTTGCTGGATGAGGCCAGGGAACGTGCCGAGGTTGGACTGCGTGCATTGCGCAGCGTGTTCTTCGGCAGCGACATCGATCCGCGCATGGTGCAGACGGCCAAACGCAATGCGCAGAGCGCCGGGGTGGCCGGTTTTTTCACGCTGGCGAAGTGGGACGCCGCGCAGCTCACACCACCGGCGGGAGTGGCATCGGGGTTGATCATCACCAACCCGCCGTATGGCGAACGCCTCGGCGATCGCGCCGACATGCCGGCGCTGTATCGCGCGTTGGGAAGCACCTTGCGTGAGCACTTTGTGGGGTGGCACGGCGCCGTGCTGGCTGGTGATGCCGAACTGGGGCGTGCGATGCAACTGCACGCCGACAAGCGCTATGTGCTTTACAACGGCGCACTGGAAACGGTGCTGCTGACGTTCGATATCCAGGCGCGCGACGAGTCGCCGCGCGAGTTGAAGCCGCTCTCTGCGGGCGCGCAGATGTTGAAAAACCGTCTGGAGAAGAACCTCCGGCGTCTGCGCAAGCGGGTACTCAGCGAAGGCATCCACTGCTGGCGGGTATATGACCAGGACATGCCCGAGTACGCGGCGGCAATCGACATCTATGGCGATACCCAAGGCAACGATCATTTGCATATCCAGGAATACCGCGCGCCCGCCGAGGTACCAGCCGACGTCGCCCGCCTGCGCATGCGCGAGATCGCCCGCGTTGCCGGGGAAGTGCTCGAGGTGCCGCGCGAACGCATCGCACTGAAGACGCGCGAGCGTGGCACCGGAGGTTCCAAGTACGGCAAGTTTGATCAGCGCAACGAGTACTTCGAGGTGGAAGAAGCCGGGCTGAAATTCTTGATCAATCTGACGGATTACCTCGATACCGGCCTGTTCCTTGATCACCGGCTGGCGCGAGCGAAGGTGCGTGAGCTTGCCGCAGGAAAGTGTTTTCTCAACCTGTTTGCGTACACCGCCAGCGCCAGCGTGTATGCGGCCGCCGGTGGCGCGCTGGAAACCACGAGTGTCGATTTGTCGGCGCCGTACATGGAGTGGGCGTCACGCAATCTCGCACTGAACGGCTTCACTGGCGCCAAGCATCGGTTGATGCAGTTCGACTCACTTGAGTTTCTGCGTCGTGACCGTGGGCACTACGGGTTGATTTTTGTCGACCCGCCAACGTTTTCCAACTCCAAGCGCGCGGGTGATTTCAGCGTGCAGCGCGATCATGTCAAGTTGCTGGACGCCTGCAACGAGCACTTGACGCGTGACGGCGTGATCCTGTTCTCCAACAATTTCCGCCGCTTCAAGCTCGATCGTGCGGAACTGGAACAGCGCTTTGAAATCGAGGATTGGACCGCACCGAGCATTCCCTTCGACTTCGCCCGCCGCGCGGGAATTCACGGTTGCTGGCTGCTGCGCAAACGCAAGCCTGCGGCCGGTGCCAACCCGTGGGATACGGCACAGATTAAAAGGTAAACCCTTCAGTTCACATTAAGCGAAAACAGCCGAACATCGGTCCCGTACTGAGGAGAACGCATCATGAGCATACGTTTCGTGGGTACCGGCAAGTTGGCGATCCTGACGGTTGCTGTCGTGGCTGCATTGGCTTTGCCGCTGGGTGCATCAGCGCGTGGCTGGGGCGGCAATGGTCATCACGGTTCGTATCGTGGCGGCTATTCCGGAGCCTATTACGGCCACGGCGGCTATGACAACGGTGGCTACGGGCGTGGTTCGTACTACCGCGGTCACCGCGGTGGGCATTGGGAAGGTGGACGCTGGATCGCCGGCGCCATCGTGGCGGGTGCGCTGATCGGGTTGATCAGCGACGTATCTCGTCCGGCGCCGGTGTATTACGGAGCGCCAGTGCGTTACAGCCGGCCGGGTGTGGTGTACGACAGCTATTACTCGGCGCCGGTTGTGCGCCGGCGAGTGGTGGAGACGCGGACGGTGTATGAGGACCCGTACCAGACGCGGACCGTCTACGAAGACCCGTATCAGACGCGTTACATCGGTCGCGACGACGACGACTGAGCCTGACGGGTGTTGTCTGCGCAAGGAGCCCGGCTGGTCCGGGCTCCTTGCTTGTTGCGGCACTGCGCGCGCGGCGGTTGACGTCGCGGCGGCTCCCGGATCGGCACGGCGCCACGGTTCGGGCTGGATTTCGTGAACACCCCAACATTCCGCATTGACCGGGCGAGCGACGCGAAGAGCCAATTCGCCAGCGCTCGGCTGTTCCGGTTTGCCTGATCGCGAAGGTGGTGGGGCCGCATTTGCATTGGCGTGTCCGTCGATGTATTCCGGATCCTCGACAACCTGCAATCACAAGATGTGAATGTCGTCACGCGCATGCTTGTTGGCATGCTTGCGATTTCCACCCGGCGATGAGCGGGCACGCTTGCACCTCGCCATCAGCACCTTCACGGAGCCATTCTTGACTATTTCTTTTCCCGTGAGTGCCGAAGACGTCGGGTCACGGTTTCAACGCACGCGGCAGCGCACTTTGGATCTGTGCGCGAGTTTGAGCGCCGAAGACATGCAGGTGCAGTCAATGCCCGAGGCCAGCCCGGGCAAATGGCACCTGGCGCACACCACCTGGTTCTTCGAACAGTTTGTGTTGGCGCGGGACCCTGCCTGGGTGTCACCGGACCCGGCATTCAGCTTCCTGTTCAATTCGTATTACCAAACCATCGGCCCGATGCATGCGAGGGCGCAGCGGGGATTGTTGTCGCGCCCGTCGCTGGACGCGGTAGGCGCGTACCGGGCTCGCGTGGATGAGGCAGTGAGCGGGTTGCTGGCGCGCGGCGGTGATCCCGACTTGGCCACGTTGGTAGTGATGGGCCTGCAGCACGAACAGCAACACCAGGAGTTGCTGCTGACCGACATCAAACATGCGCTCTGGTGCAATCCGTTGCGGCCAGCGTATCGATCGCCGCTGCCGGACGCTCCGGGCGCAACGACGACGGCGTTGCATTTCGTCGGCGGGCGCGAAGGTATCGTGGAGATCGGCCATCGCGGTGACAGCTTCGCGTTTGACAACGAAACTCCGCGCCATCGCACGTTGCTGCACCCGCATGCACTGGCCAATCGGCTGGTGACCAATGGCGAATATGCGACCTTCATTCGCGAAGGTGGCTACCGCGAGCCGATGTTGTGGTTGTCTGACGGTTGGGACACCGTGCAGCGCGAAGGCTGGGAGCATCCGCTGTATTGGCAGAACGACTTGTCCAGTGAATTCACCCTGTCCGGCATGCGCGCGCTGGATCCGTCCGAGCCGGTGTGTCATTTGAGTTATTACGAGGCCGAAGCGTTTGCACGCTGGGCCGGCGCACGCCTGCCCACCGAGGCAGAATGGGAATCGGCGGCAGCATCCGTCGTCGTGGACGGCAACTTGCAGGACACCCAGCGCTTTCACCCACGTCGATCAAGCAACACCCGTGGCCTCGAGCAGTTGTTTGGCGACGTGTGGGAATGGACTGCTTCGCCGTATGTCAGTTACCCGGGCTATCGCCCCTTGCCTGGCGCGCTGGGCGAATACAACGGCAAATTCATGTGCGGTCAATGGGTGTTGCGCGGTGGCTCGTGCGCGACACCAGCGGAGCATATCCGCGCCAGCTATCGCAATTTCTTTCCACCCCATGCCCGCTGGCAATTTGCCGGGTTACGACTGGGACAAGATCGATGAGTAGTGTGCAATCGTCTGACGCAATGGGTGACGATGCGGGTATCGCCACCAGCGAGGTTCTCGATGCCGCGCGGCATGGTTTGGGGCTGAAGGCCAAGCGCCTGCCGTCGTGGTTGTTCTATGACGAGCGTGGGTCGGCGCTGTTCGACAAGATCTGCGCGCAGCCTGAGTATTACCTTACTGCGTGCGAATTGGCGTTGATGGGCGAGCATGCGCAGAGCATCGCCGACACCTTGGGCAGCGAGGTGCGTCTGGTCGAGTACGGGAGTGGCAGCGGGCGCAAGACGCGCCTGTTGCTGCAGCATCTGCAGGCACCCGTGGCTTATGTGCCGGTGGAGATATCCGCGACGCCGTTGCAGGCGAGCATTGCGCGCCTGGCGGCAGAGTTCCCGCAGTTGCCACTACAACCGTTGTGCGCGGATTTCAGCAAGCCACTGCGTCTGCCGGTCGCGCCAAGGGCACCGCGGCGCACGGTGATCTACTTTCCCGGCTCGACCATCGGCAATTTCGGGAGTCGCGACGCGGCTGAGCTGCTGCGCAAGATGCGCAAGGAAATGGGTGAAGCCGGTGGCATCCTGATTGGTGTGGATCTGAAGAAGGACGCTGCGCGCATCGAGGCCGCCTACAACGACCGCGCCGGAGTCACGGCGGAGTTCACATTGAACCTGCTCGCCCGCCTGAACCGGGAAATCGGCAGCGACTTTGACCTGTCCGCGTTTGCTCACCGGGCGCGTTACAACCCGATGGCCGGTCGCGTGGAAACCCATCTGGTCAGTCGCTGCGCGCAGCAGGTCAGGATCGGACGCACCCGCATCAAGTTCCGTGCCGACGAAGCTATCCAGGTGGAGTACAGCTGCAAGTACTCGCTGGAAGAGTTTGCCGCCCTGGCGGGCAAGGCCGGATTGGCGGTGGAACGCGTGTGGCTGGATGCGCAGCGGATGTTCAGCGTGCAATATCTGGTACGCGCAGGCACCGTGGCTAACTGATGTAGTCACTGCGCGGCCAGGCGTTGGCCGGGTCGTCATTGCACTGCGCGGAGGGGCCTGGTACGCCGGCTTTTGCCGGGGTACAGGGTGACGCCGCACGCGTTACCGGGTCGCGTCTCTGTGGCGCGCGGCGGGCAGCGCCCGCCGTGCGCACGATACGTTGCCAACGGTGTTTACTTGACGCCATACAACGCCCGGACGTCGCCCGTGAGCGCGGCCTGGCTGTCTGCGCGGGAGTAGAACATGTGACCGCCCGGATAATTCTTTACCTGTACCCGCGTTGCGTCACCCATCGCCGGCATCTGGTCGACGATCAACACCGAGGCCATGAACGGGCAGGAGAGATCGTCCCAACCGTGGGCAATCAACACGCGCAGCCCCGGGTCGTTCGCCACCGCTTCGCGCAGTTGCGTCACTGATCCCAGGTTGGCGTCCTCGTCCTGGTGCCACAGCCCGTTTACTGCATAGCTCAGCGCGTTGTAGCGGCCGTCATGCTTCCAGCCAACCGTACGCGTGACGAAGTCGACCATGGCGCTGGTGGTTGGCGCAATGATGCCGTTGAGGATCGGGTCGCCGGTTTGCTGGCGTGGGGCGTTCGGGAACGGATCCCACGCGGTGACGTTGGAATCGTAGCGGCTGCCGAGTTTCCCTTCGGCTCGATAGATCTCGCGCAAGTACGCCTGGGTTTCGATGCGGCCGCCGGAACGTTGCACGAACACCGGATCGAGCCCAGTCAATTCCGTAACCTTTTTGATCATCGCGGCCGTGGCAGCCGGGTCGGCACGGCCTTTCAGCAGCGTGCTGGCGTATGTGGTGCGGGTGTAGTCGATGATCGGCGCCATCGCGGCGTCGCTGAGTTTGTGTTCGCGCTCCAGATGTGCGGCAGCAATCGAGGGCAACGTCAGCATCCACGGTAGTGGCGACACATTGTGATCATCGGATGCAGCCGGATCGAGATAGGGTGACAGCAGCACCATCCCGTTCATCGCCACGCCGAGCTGGGTTTGCAGGTACGCGGTGATGCGCGGTCCGCGAAAGCCACCGTAGCTCTCGCCCACCAGATATTTGGGGGAGGTCATGCGCCCGTTTTTCAGCAGCCAGTCATAGACCACCCGCGACAGATACTTGATGTCCGTGTCAGTGCTGTAAAACTGTTTGGTAGCTTCCTTGTCCTCGACCAGTGCGCGGCTGAAGCCGGTACCAATCGGATCGATGAATACCAGGTCGGTAAACCCGAGCCAGGTGCCGGGATTGTCATGCAGCACGGCCGGCGCCGACGGCATGTCGCCCTCCACGCCGAAATTGACTTTCTTCGGTCCGATCGCGCCGAGGTTCAGATACACCGACGACGCGCCGGGCCCGCCGTTCAGCGCGAAGGTCACCGGCCGATCCTTGCCTGGCATCGTGTAGGCGGTGAACACGACTTCGCCGGTAATCTTGCCCTTTTCATCGCGCACTGGCAGCGAGCCCACGGTGGCGGTGTACTTGAGCGTCTTGCCATTGACCGTCGTCGACTGCGCAACGTGCGCGTCCGCTGGCAGTGGCGGCAGGTGGAAGCCGTTGCTGCTGGCGGCGTCTGGTGCCGGAGGCGTCTTCGCCGCGTCAGTGGCTGCGGCGGAAAACGCACAGCCAAGCGTGAGCAGCGCCGTCATGGCGACGGTTTGCAAGGATGTATGCACAGTAAAGTCCCCAACGGTCAAAGTTGAATCGTAACCTTCAGCTCCCGGTCTGGAGTGTGCAGGAAGGCATGGTTGGCCCGGCCTGGGCGCGAGCGGTCTTCAGATCTGCTTCAGTCCAGCTTGCGCGAACTGCCGCAACTGGGCGGCATTCAATGCGCCGGACTGCCGCGCAATCTCGCGTCCGCGATGGAACATGATCAGTGTCGGGATGCTGCGAATGGCGAAACGTTGCGCCAGTTGTGGCTCGGCCTCGGTGTCCAGCTTGGCCAGGCGCAGGCGTGGTTCGAGTTCGCTTGCCGCCTGCACGAACACCGGCGCGAAGCCGAGACAGGGCCGACACCACGGCGCCCAGAAATCCACCAGCACGGGCAGATCGCCGCGACCGGTGATCGGGTCGAAGTTCGCCGCGTTCAGGGTCAGCGGGTGGCCGTCGAACAACGCCTGCTTGCAGCGGCCGCAGGTTGGCTGTTCGCCCATGCGCGCAGCCGGTGTGCGGTTGAGCGCGTTGCAGTGCGGGCAGGGGATGGTCAATGGCGGGCTCACGGCAGACTCCAGAGGCAGCTCGACCGTGCGGGCTGATGACAGACATCATGATGCCGGTATGCTGCAAATCCAACCTCGCCCAGGCGATCCCGGCGCGTGATCAGGCCACGACCTTTGAGTGCACAAGTTACGCAGAGATGCGTACGTCGTTCAACGCGCCATGCCGCGGACGTGCGCAAGCTTCCCGCGCCTGCGCGGCTGGTGCCGGTGTTGGTGGCGCTGGGTATGTTGTGGACGCTGCCCAATACGCTGCTGGGCTTGTTCATTGGTGTAGCGGGCTTCCCGTTTGGCGCGCGCATGCGCTGGCAACGTCGGGAGCTGGCGTGGGTGGTACGCCGTTGGCCGTGGGGCAAGGGCGGTGCGCTCACGCTGGGCAACGTGATCGTGCACACGGGCGCGCAATTGGACAGGTCGTGTCAAACCTATGCGCAGCGCGCGGGCCGGTGTATCGAACCAGATGTGTCGTTGGCTGATCACGAGCGTGCGCATGTCTATCAATACCTCGTGTTTGGCCCCCTGTTTCTGCCCTTGTATCTGGTATGCGGCGGCATCAGCGAGCGGAATCGTTTTGAACGCGCTGCAGACCGGTATGCCCAATGTGGCAACGGCTGGTTCCCGTGGTCACGTAAAACCCGATGACCGACAATGGTTGGTAGCAGCGTGCGTTCCCGGGCATCATGACCGGCTTGACGCACGACCGGCACCGCTGCCACTTGCCTCGCGCGCATGCCAACCCAGGAGTAGCAGTAATGGCCAAGGCCAAGACGGCATACGTCTGCACCGAATGCGGGGCAGAGCACAACAAATGGCAGGGCCAGTGCGTCGCCTGCGGCCTGTGGAATACGCTCAGTGCGATCGTGCTGACACCGTCGTCGACTGCCGCGGCGTCGGTCGGCGCACAGCGTTCCAACTACGCGGGCAGTGCGGCAGGTTCAGCGCGCGTGACGCCGTTGACCGCTGTGGCGCTGACGACCGAAGCCCGCACACTGACCGGCATTGGTGAGTTGGATCGAGTGCTCGGTGGTGGCCTGGTGCAGGGCTCGGTGGTGCTGATTGGCGGCGATCCGGGTATCGGCAAGTCCACGCTGCTGTTGCAGGTGCTGGGTACGCTGGGTGCGGAGCTGTCGAGCGTGTATGTGACTGGCGAGGAATCGCTGTCCCAGGTGGCGTCCCGCGCGCAGCGTCTGGGACTGCCGCTGGAGCCGCTGCAGGCGCTGGCGGAAACCTGCGTTGAGCGGATTCTCGAGCAGGCGTTGGTGGTACGCCCGCGGGTGTTGGTGATTGATTCGATCCAGACCATCTGGACCGAGCTGCTGCCGGCGGCGCCGGGCTCGGTCAGCCAGGTGCGCGAGTCGGCGGCGAAGCTCACGCGCTTTGCCAAGGAAACGGGTACTTCGGTGTTTCTGGTTGGGCACGTGACCAAGGATGGCGGCATTGCCGGCCCGCGCGTACTGGAGCACATGGTTGATGCGGTCTTGTATTTCGAGGGTGAGGCGACCAGCCGCTTCCGCGTGTTGCGGGCCTTCAAGAACCGCTTTGGCGCGGTGAACGAGCTGGGCGTGTTCGCGATGTCGGACAAGGGCTTGCGCGAAGTGCCCAATCCGTCGGCAATTTTCCTGTCCACGCACAGCCACACGACGTCCGGAAGCGCGGTGATGGTTACCCGCGAAGGCACCCGGCCGTTGCTGGTGGAAGTGCAGGCGCTGGTGGATCAATCATCACTGGGCAACCCGCGCCGGGTGGCGTTGGGCCTGGATCAAAACCGCCTGGCCATGTTGCTGGCGGTGCTGCATCGGCACGGCGGCGTGGCAGCTTATGATCAGGACGTGTTCGTCAATGTCGTTGGCGGCATTCGCGTGCAGGAGACCGCTGCTGATTTACCCGTGCTGCTGGCGGTGTTGTCCAGTCTGCGTGATCGACCATTGCCGGAACACACGGTGGTATTTGGTGAAGTAGGGTTGTCTGGGGAGATCCGGACCGTGCCAAACGGTGAGGAGCGCTTGAAGGAGGCCGCCCACCACGGCTTTCAACGCGCCATTGTGCCAAAGGCGAATGCGCCGAGGAAGGACCGCATAGGTGACTTGCAGGTGATCGGTGTGGAGCGCCTGGTCGAAGCAATCGACGCGTGTCGCTGAATCAGGCGCGGGGTACTGCGGTCGCGCCGAATCAGTAGACCCCTTGCTCGATCATGGCATTCGCCACCCTGCGGAAACCGGCAATGTTCGCCCCCAGCACGAGATTGTGCGGCTGGCCAAACTCTGCTGCCGCCTGCGTGCAGCTACGGTGGATGTTGCTCATGATTTCCCGTAGCTGGCTGTCCACGCGTTCCAGTGGCCACTGTTGCATGCTGCTGTTTTGCACCATCTCGAGCTGACTGGTGGCCACGCCGCCGGCGTTGGCCGCCTTGCCCGGGCCGTAGGCAACATCGCTGGCCAGCAACACGTCGATCGCCGCGGAAGTCGAACCCATGTTGGCGCCTTCGGCAATGCAGATGATGCCGTTGGACAGCAGCACCTGCGCGTCGGCGGCCGTCAGTTCGTTCTGCGTGGCAGACGGGAATGCAATGTCGGCCTTGAAGCGCCAAACCGCATGTCCGTCTTGAGGATAATCAGCTCGCGGTATCCAGGTGGCGTCAGGGTGACGTGCCGGGTATTCACGGAGCGAAGTGCGTTTTACCTCCTTGAGCAGCTTCAAGGTCTCCAGGTTGACGCCTGCCGGGTGGTGGATGGTGCCCAGCGAGTCGGAGCAGGTGATCGGCAGCGCGCCCAATTGATACAGCTTCTCGATCGTGTAGATGGCCACATTGCCGGCACCGGAGACCAGACAGCGCTTGCCGGCGATGTCTTCACCGCGGGCGTGCAGCAAGTGTTGGGCGAAGTACACCGTACCGTAGCCGGTTGCTTCCTTGCGCCCAAGTGAGCCGCCCCAACCCACGCCTTTGCCGGTCAATACTCCGTGGTAATGGCCGGTGAGGCGCTTGTATTGGCCATATAGATACCCGATTTCTCTCGTGCCCACGCCAATGTCACCAGCCGGCACATCGGTGGTGGGCCCAATGTGCCGATACAACTCGTTCATGAAGGACTGGCAGAAGCGCATGATCTCGGCGTCCGATTTGCCTTTTGGATCAAAGTCGGAGCCACCCTTGGCGCCACCCAGGGGCAGGCCGGTCAAGGCATTCTTGAAAATCTGCTCGAAGCCGAGAAACTTGATGATGCTGGCGTTGACCGTGGGGTGGAAACGCAATCCACCCTTGTACGGGCCCAGCGCGGAGCTGAACTGGATGCGGTAGCCCTTGTTGACCCGCACCTGGCCGCCGTCGTCGGTCCAGCACACGCGAAAAAAGATCTGTCGTTCCGGCTCCACGATGCGCTCGATAATGGCGTACTCGCGATAGCGTGGCTCGGCATCCAGCACCGGCTGCAGGCACTCGAGGATCTCCCCCGCTGCCTGGTAAAACTCGGTTTGCGCGGGGCTGCTCTGGCGCAAGTGCGTCAAAGTGTCGTGGACGCAGGACATTCGGATGTTCCCCATGGTCGTGGAGCGGTGTGGTCTGGGCAGGCGCACAAGTTGCCGCGTATTGTATTAATGCATTAGTACAGTAAAACTGCACAGCCCGAATATAGTGCGGTGCACAATAATTGTGCAAGCAGAAATTTCGGGAGACGGCATCAACTGGATCGTGCGGTGCAGTGGGAAGGCGCACCAGCATCATGCGGCGCAGCAGCGGACTGGTGTGACGCTTCGACCCGGGACCGTGGGCGGTTCCGTCCGCGCGGCAAAGTCATCTGCGCGGTCCATCTTTCTTTCGTTTGTTGACCCATGGCACGACTATGGCCGACGAGTCGTCGAAAAACTGTCCTCGCGCAAGTGACTCTTCGCCGCAAGCTTTTTTACCGCCCGCGCCCCTAGACCGGTCGGTGCAAGACCAGTTCCAGCACGAACTTGGAGCCAAAAAACGCCAATGCGAGCACCACCATGCCGAGCAAGGTCAGGTTGACCGCCCGCGCGCCGCGCCAGCCGTGGCGCCAACGACCATATAGCAGGGTGCCGAACACGAGCCACGCCACTACCGACAATACCGTGGTGTGGATCAAATGTTGGGCGCGGATGTTCTCGATGAACATTGCGCCGCTCAGCAACGCCAGCGTAAGCAGCGCAAAGCCGCCGCTGATCAGCTGAAACATCAGCGCTTCGGTCTGCGTCAGTGGCGGCAGCGCGCGCAGCCAGTTGCCGAAATTGCGAACTCGCAGAGCGCGCTCCTGGGCGGCGAGCAGGATTGCCAGCACGGCGGCAATACACAGCACGCTGAAAGCCAGCAGGGCCAGTGTGACGTGCAGCTTGATCGGCCAGTCCATCTGCATCGGGACGGTCGGTGGGGCCACGAAACTGTCCAGTGCCAGCAGCAATGCTGCCAGCGGAAACACGATGACGCCGAGCGCGGCCACCGGTCGCGAGAGATTGACCAGGAGCGTGAGTGCGGCAACGACACATCCCACCAGCGACAGCGCGGCAAAAAAATGCAGGTCGAGCGCGCCGCGATGCATCCCGAGCAAAAGTCCCATGTGCATCAACACGGCGATGCCGGCGAGCACGAGCGCAAGTCGGTTCAAGGGCTTGCGTCCGCTCAGCAGCGGTCGCGCCAGACCGCCTGCGGCGGCCAGGTACAGCACGATGGCGAGCAGCGCGATCACGTGAGTAGGCATATTCGCGCAGTGTCGCACACGCGCCCATTCGCGCGCAGCAAGGGACTGACTCGTGGCACTTGTAATAATTAGATATCTGTCTAATTATCTACACATGTTTTCCAGGTAGTGCAGGCCATGCGGCAACAGGAAGTCTTCAAGGCGATGGCCGATCCTACCCGGCGCGCCATTCTCAAGCGGCTGCAAGCCGGTTCGCTGACAGCGGGGGAAATTGGTGCAGCGTTTGCCATCACCTCGGCATCGCTGTCGCACCATTTCAACGTGCTCAAGCGTGCCGATCTGGTACGCACGGAGCGGCGCGGTCAACACATCGTGTATTCGCTCAACAGCACCGTATTCGAGGACTTGGCGCGCGTGCTGCTCGACCTCTTCCCGTCCAGGAACCAGCCCGGAGCCAAATCATGATGCCCAATTCCAAATCCACCCTGGCTGTATCGGTTGCGTTTGTGCTCATCGCTGTGGCCGCGGCGGTGTGGCTGTATCCGCAACTGCCGCCACAGGTGCCAACGCATTGGGATCTGTACGGTAACGTCAACGGGACCATGCCGCGTTTCTGGGGCGCTGCCTTCCCCGCGCTGTCGATCCTTGTCCTGGCGATACTCACCGCAGTGCTGCCGGTGATCTCACCACGCAGATTCGAGATCGCACCCTTCTCCTCTGTCTACAGCTTGCTGATGCTGGCGGTGCAGGGCGTGCTTCTTGTCATTGGCCTGTCTATGCTGCTGGCTGGTGCCGGTTATGCCGTGCCCATGCCGACCATTGTCGCGCTTGCCACGGGCGTGTTGTTCATGGTGGTGGGCAACTACATGGGCAAGCTGCGCAAGAATTTTTTCATCGGCATTCGTACCCCGTGGACGTTGGCCAGCGATGCAGTGTGGGAACGCACGCACCGGTTGGGTGGCCCGGTGTTCGTATTGGCGGGGTTGCTGTTGGTGCTTGGCGGTATCGCGGGCGCGCCGGCATGGGCAACGTTCGCCGTGGTGGCGGTTGCCGCACTCATCCCTTGTGTGTACTCGTACGTCATTTATCGGCACATCACTCACTCCGCCTGAGCGTTTTGGGAATGTGGTGACGGTTCATTCGGCAGTATTGCTGACCACAGGCTCGGCCTTCAGTGACCGCAAGGATTTGGGGCGGTGCAGGGGCCTGCGGATTTCGTAAAACCTCGTCATGTGGACGCCGCAGTGATTCACGACCTTGCCGGCTGGATCAAGGCGCAACGCGCGGCGTTGGTTCCTGAGGGCGCATCCGTGGGGTACGGGTAGCCTCTGGTATATTTACCGACCGCTCCTCAACCTGTGCATCGTCATGTTTGAATCGCTCAGCCAGCGTCTGTCCACCACCGTCAACCGCTTGCGTGGTCGCGGTCGCCTGACCGACGAAAACATTCGTGAGGCGCTGCGCGAAGTGCGCATTGCGCTGTTGGAAGCGGACGTTGCGTTGCCAGTGGTGCAGGCGCTGATCCAGCGCATCAAGGTGCGCGCGGTGGGACAGGATGTGGTGAAAAGCCTGACGCCCGGGCAGGCGCTGGTGAAGGTGGTCAGCGATGAGCTGACCACGGTGATGGGCACCGCCAACGCCGAATTGAATCTCGCCCAGCAGCCGCCGGCGGTGGTGTTGCTGGCCGGGTTGCAGGGCGCTGGCAAGACCACCACGGTGGCCAAGCTGGCGCGTTTGCTGACCGAGCGCAAGAAGAAGCGGGTGATGGTGGTCAGCTGCGACGTCTATCGCCCGGCGGCGATCGAGCAGTTGCGCATTCTGGCCGAGCAGGTTGGCGTGAAGTTTTTTCCTTCCGCGGCGGGCCAGGACCCGGTAACTATCGCCAAGGCTGCGCTTGCGGCAGCGCGGCGCGAAGTCATCGACGTGCTGATCGTGGACACGGCCGGCCGTCTGCATGTCGACGCGGCGATGATGGAGGAGATCAAGGCGCTGCACGCGGCGATAACCCCGGTGGAAACCTTGTTCGTCGTGGACTCCATGACCGGTCAGGACGCGGCGAACACTGCCAAGGCGTTTGCTGATGCCTTGCCGCTGACCGGTGTCATCCTGACCAAGACCGATGGTGATGCGCGCGGTGGCGCGGCGTTGTCGGTGCGTTATGTCACCGGGCGCCCGATCAAGTTCATCGGTGCCGGCGAAAAGACCGATGCACTGGAACCGTTCCATCCCGAGCGCATTGCGCAGCGCATCCTCGGCATGGGCGACGTGCTGTCACTGGTGGAGGAGGTTGAGCGCAAAGTCGATCAGGAAAAAGCGCAGAAACTCGCGCAGAAAGTCATGAAGGGCAAGCGTTTTGACCTCAATGACATGAAGGATCAGCTCGAACAGATGGGCAACATGGGTGGCCTGGCTGGGTTGATGGACAAATTGCCGGGCGTTTCAAGCTTGCCCGACAGCGTCAAGTCCAGGGTCAATGACGGTGAAATGCGGCGCATGATCGCGATCATCAGTTCGATGACGAAAAAAGAACGCCACCATCCAGCGCTTTTGAACGGCTCGCGGCGCGCGCGCGTGGCTCGCGGTTCGGGTACGCAGCCGGCAGACGTAAATCGCGTGCTGAAACAATACATGCAGATGGAAAAGATGATGTCCAAGCTGTCGCGCGGCGGCACCAAGGGATTGATGCGCCAGATGCGCGGGGCCATGAAGGGAATGGGCGGCCTGCCCCCGATGCGCTGAGGGCAAGCCTGGAGGCAATACCGAGGCAGTGCGGCTGACTCTCGGGTTGACGGCGGCGCACCATTCCATCGGCTTCGGCAGCTGACGTGCTTCCCATATGCCACAAACCCCGCTAAAATGCCGCGTTTACTGTGCACGACATCGTGCCGCTGCCGTCGATCCGGCAACTCTGGAGTTCAAGTATGGTCAAGATTCGTCTTTCGCGCGGTGGCGCCAAGGGCCGCCCCTTCTATCACGTTGTCGTGACCGATCAGCGCAGCAAGCGTGACGGCCGCAACATCGAGAACATCGGCTTTTACAACCCGGTAGCGGCCGGCAAGGACAAGCGTCTCGAATTGAATGTCGAGCGCGTCAATGCGTGGGTTGCCAAAGGTGCACAGTTGACCGACAAGGTTGCCGCCCTGGTCAAGGAAGCGGGCAAGCTCCAGCCGGCAGCCTGAAGTGGCGGTGGCCGATCGACGCGTCCTGGTCGGGCGTATCGTCGGTTTGTACGGTGTGCAAGGCTGGCTCAAGATTGAATCCTGGACCGAGCCGAGGCTGCGCATCTTTGATTACCAACCGTGGCTGCTGGGTGCAGCGCCAGGTGCGACCACGCAGGTCGCTGGTGTCAAGGGGCGCAATCAGGGCAAAGGCATCGTTGCCTACCTGCCGGGTGTGGATGATCGCGAACAGGCAGCAGCACTGATAGGGCAGGATATTCACATTGCGCGTGAGCTGTTGCCGGCGCCCGCTGCAGGTGAGTATTACTGGGCCGATATGGAAGGTCTGGACGTGTTTACCACGGACGGGATTGCCTTGGGTCGGGTCAGTCATTTGTTTGCCACTGGCGCGAATGATGTAGTGGTGGTGCGTGATGGTGAACGTGAGCGGCTGATTCCGTTTGTCCAGGGAGCAGTGGTTCAGTTGGTGGATTTGGCGGCGCGGCGCATGGTGGTGGACTGGGAGCCGGACTTCTGACCGCGCGTGTGGCGCGGCGGCAACGGGACCGAAAGCATGCGCATCGATGTCGTTACCTTGTTTCCCGAATTTGTACGAGAGTGTGCCGCAGTCGGGGTTGTCGGACGTGCGCAGCAACGTGAATTGCTGCAGGTGCACACCTGGAATCCGCGGGATTACGCGCACGATCGCCATCGCACGGTAGATGCCACGTCGTATGGTGGCGGTCCCGGCATGGTGATGATGATTGAACCGTTGCGCGCTGCGCTGAGCGCGGTACGCAACGCGGCACCGGAGCCGGTGCACGTGGTCTATCTCAGTCCGCAGGGAACGCGGCTGACGCAGGGCAGGGTGGAAGCGCTGGCAGCAATGCCGCGCATCGCCTTGTTATGCGGGCGCTACGAAGGCGTGGATCAGCGGTTTTTGTTGCACGCGGTGGACGAGGAGCTGTCCATTGGTGATTACGTCCTGTCCGGCGGTGAGCTGGCGGCAGCGGTGATCATTGATGCGGTGGGACGTTTGCAGGATGGCGCATTGAACGATGCGCAGTCGGCAGAGCAGGATTCGTTCGCTGATGGCTTGCTGGATTGTCCGCATTACGCAAAGCCGGTGCACGATGTGCTGGGTTCGGTGCCTGACGTGTTGTTGTCCGGTGACCATGCAGCGATTGCGCGCTGGCGCCGGCAGCAGGCGCTGGGACGCACCTGGTTGCGGCGTCCTGATTTGCTTGCGCAATGTGTGCTGGACGATGAGTCGCGAGAGTTGTTGGAAGCATTCCGCCGTGAGCATGTTCAACATGAACAGGCGCGACAAAACGAAGCGGCCGAGACTGGCCGCAGTGATTGAAAACAGACAGGTGTTGCCATGAACAAGATCGTTGAACAGTTCGAATCCGAGCAGATCACGCGCCAACTGCCGGAGTTTTCTCCCGGCGACACCGTAGTGGTCAACGTCAAGGTGAAGGAGGGCACGCGCGAGCGCGTCCAGGCGTTCGAGGGCATCTGCATTGCCAAGCGCAGTCGCGGCCTGCATTCGGCGTTCACCGTGCGCAAGATGTCGCACGGGACCGGCGTGGAGCGCGTGTTCCAGGCGCACAGCCCGGCCATTGACTCGCTTAGCGTCAAGCGCAAGGGCAAGGTGCGCAGCGCCAAGTTGTATTATCTGCGCGGTTTGGAAGGCAAGGCTGCACGCATCAAGGAAGACGTGGCTGCTGCTGCCGCCGCCAAAGCCAAGGCGAAGGCTGCCGCTGCAGAGTAATCCGATTCACCGGTTGTCACGGTGCGCATTTGCGCAGGCGCGCGCGGTGCGTATTGTCGTGTCGGTCGATGTGTCCGGCGGTCCGCACCGGGCAGTCATGCCGGGCGCCCGTGCCAGCATGCGTGAGCAGCGCGCTGGGTAAACTGCACCTTTTGACCTCTTGACCGGGTGGAAACGCCGTCACGTACCGACGCGTGGGTCGTGAAGTTGCCGAGGAGCGTGCTCGCGCATGGCAGTCGCCGTCGCAACTGTTCACGCCAGTCGCTGGGGCTCCTGCAGGAAATTGCCCTGCACGAAGTCGACGCCGCAGGCGAACAGCAATGACGTACTGGTAGCGTCTTCCACCCATTCGGCAATAGTGGTGCGCTTGAGCTCGTGAGCCTGTTTGCAGATCTCGGTGATCTTCCTCTGGTTTTCTGGATGCAGTGGCAGATCCGCCACGTAACTGCGGTCGATTTTCAGGTAATCCGCATCGACGTGAGTGAGCAACTGGAACGAGTTGAGCCCGGAACCGAATTGCTCCAATGCAAACTGGCCGCCAAGCTTCTTCCAGCCGGTGACAAACTCCTGCGCTGGACGCAGCAGGGTCATCACCTTGCTCTCGGTCATTTCCAGCACAATGCGACCGTGCTTGAGCGCGGCCTTTTCGAGCCGCGCAGCCAGCCATGGCAGCAACGTGGCGTCCTGCAGTGATGGCGCGGTGAGTTTGACGAAGAAGGTCGTCTGCTGGCCTTGCTTGTCACGCGCGTGCAGCGCCTCTACCGCGTGCCCGAGCACCCAGCGATCGACCGCCGTCTCCAGGCCGTGCTTTTCCGCCAGCGGCATGAAGAAGCCCGGCAGGACTTCGCCCTGTGGTCCGTTCATGCGTAGCAGGATTTCCGAGTAATCGCCTTCGAGGTCCTGCAAACTGATGGACTGCTGGTGGTAAAGCATCAAGCCGTCGCCAGTCAACGCTTTGCGCAGCAAGCCCAGCCAGTGCTGGTCCCGCTCCTCGTCAGCTTTCTCGCGCGCTGCAGGATCGTGCAGGTCCACCTTGTTGCCACCCAGATTTTGCGCGTTGCGCAGCGCCTGGCTGGCCTGGTTGAGCAGCAGTTCGGTGTTTGCGTTCTTCTCGCCCAGCAGGCTGCCGCCGATGCTGGCCGTGACCGAAATGGAGCGCTCCCCAGCGTCGAAGATCTCGCTGCTGATTTTGCCTTGCAGCTTGTCGATCCATTCCCTGATGGCATCGTCCTGGCGCGAATCGAGCACGATCCCAAGGGTGTGATCGGCGAGCATGCCGGCAACATCGTCGGCGCCCAGAAGAATACGCACGCGATCCGCAAAGCTGGCAATCAACTGGTCGGTCTGGCTCATGCCGATGCCGGTTACGACTGACACCCAATTGTCCGGTTCGACGAGCAGCACCGATTGGCCCTTCTTGCCCTTGGCCGCGGCACCTACCGCATCGTCGATGCATTCCAGCATGCGCGCGCGGTTGAACAGACCGGTCACCGGGTCACGTTGCAACTGCTGCAAGAGTGCCGGATCGACCGATTGCTGGCGGAAAACGATTTGCAGGCACGGCTCACCCTCGAACGTTGCCGGCGCGAACTCGACCGTGGCGTCGAAATAGCTCCCGTCCGCGCGCCGCGCCCGCAGTGCCAGGTGTGGCAAGGATTTGTCCTGTCGCGCTTGCCCGCGCAGCAAGGTCTTGAATTCGTCGGCGTCGCCCGAGTCGATCATGTCCAGCACCGGCAGGCCCATCAAGTCCTCGAAGCTGGCATAGCCAAAGGTGCTCAGGTAAGCCTGATTGGCGCGCACGTGCATGCCTTCATGTACGTAGGCAATAGCGTCTGTTGATGAGTCGAGCAGTGCGTCGCAGCGTCGCTCCGATTCGCGCAGTGAGGCTTCCAGGCTGCGCACTCGACGCCGGGTCTGCAAGGCCTCGAATTCACGCAGCAGCACCGCAAGCAATTGCTTGGAGCTGGCACGTGAGGCCACGCCGCGTACGCCACCCACGAACAGATCGGCGACCGTGTCGTTGTCCATCTTGCTGACCAGTCCCAGCAACGAGTAGTCGCGTGCCGAGGCATCCATCAGGCGCACTGCATCACCCAGCTGTAATGTTTCCACCGCTGGATCGAACATCACGATGTCCGGCTCCAGCTCACTGATGGCCGTCTGCATCTGTTCGACGTTGGTGGCGCGAGCCGGACGCACGGCGATGCCGGAATTGCGCAGGAGGCTGATGATCTGCTCTGCTTCCTCCAGCGAGTGTTCGATGAAAAGAATCTTGATGACGTAGTCTTTTTTCATGGTCCGTCGTGCTGTCCGTTGGTCGTCCCTGGTGCTGCTGCGTGAGCGGTTGTCGCGTCTGATTTGTAGCGGATTCCACCTGACTCTACCAGCGGCGTGCCGTGCGCCGGTGCACCATGGGCGGTCAAACCGGGCGTTTGGAGGTTTCTCCGGCAAGCTCGCGTACCAAGCGTGGCACAAGATAGCCGGGCAGGCGCGCGCGCATGGTTTCCAGCAACGCGAGCGCCGCGGCGTCAGACACTTCGAAGTGTGCCGTGCCTTCCACGCGGTCGAGTTGATGCAGGTAATACGGCAGCACGCCCGCGGCAAACATGCGCTCGGACAGGTTCACCAACGCGTCGGCATGGTCGTTGACGCCGTGCAGCAGCACCGACTGGTTGAGCAGGGTAACGCCGCTGGCGCGCAGACGCGCACATGCTGCGTCCACATTGGCGTCGAACTCATTGGCGTGATTGGCGTGCATCACCAGCACCTTTTGCTGGGGCAACGCGTCGAGCCACGTCAGGAAGGACGCATCGATGCGTTCAGGCAGCACGACAGGCAAACGTGAGTGGATGCGAATGCGGGTGACGTGCGGAATGTCTGCCAGCCCGTGGCTCAGTTCGGCAAGCTTGCTGGTAGCGAGCGACAACGGATCGCCGCCGGAGAGGATCAATTCGTTGATCGAACTGTCACCGCGCAAATAATCCAGGGCCTGGCGCCACTGGCCAGCAGCGGCTATCTCCTCGCCGTAGGGGAAGTGTCGGCGGAAACAGTAACGACAGTTGATTGCGCAACTGCCGCTGGCAATCATCAGAGCACGCCCCGCGTACTTGTGCAGCACGCCATGGGCAGCACGCGCGTCCATGTCACCGACCGCGTCGCGGACAAAACCGGGTGCTTGCTCCAGTTCAGCCAATTGCGGCAATACCTGCAACAACAACGGGTCATGCCGATCGCCGCGGCGCATGCGCGCGACGAAGCCACGTGGGACGCGCATGGGGAAACCGGCATCTGTGGCCGGGAGCTGGTAATGGAGGTGGGCGAGTCCCACCGTGGCGAGCAACTCGTGGGCGTTGGTGATCGACTCACGCCACAGTTGGCGCCAGTCAGCCAGCGGCTGTTGCAGGGTGGATGTAATGCGCGCACCGGGGCTAGCGGTTATCATGGGCGACCTGTTTATCGGGCGAATGCCCGGCAGTCATCCATCTTAACTGCTGATCGCCGGCCGCACGGCTGACGCGGATCATTTCATCTGGAGCTTTCCTGTATGGCGACCTACGGCCTCAACGACGTCAAGAACGGTGTGAAAATCATCGTAGACGGCGACCCCTGTACCATCGTCGAGGCGGAGTTCATCAAGCCCGGCAAGGGTCAGGCATTCACGCGCATCCGTATTCGCAATCTGCTCAACGGACGCACGGTGGAAAAGACGCTCAAGGCCAGCGAGTCGTTCGAAGGTGCCGACGTGCTCGATACCAACATGCAATACCTCTACAACGATGGGGAATTCTGGCATTTCATGCAGCCTGATACGTTCGAGCAGCATCAGGCCGACAAGACCGCTGCCGGTGAGGCCGCGAAGTGGATGAAGGGTGAGGAGGATTGCGTGGTGACGTTGTGGAACGGTCGCCCGATCGCAGTCCAGCCACCGAATTTTGTCGAGTTGAAAATCGTGGAAACGGACCCCGGCGTACGCGGTGATACGTCCGGTGGCGGCGGCAAGCCGGCGAAGCTGGAAACCGGTGCCGTAGTGCGTGTGCCATTGTTTGTCGGTCAGGACGAGATGATCCGCGTCGATACCCGTTCCGGGGAGTACGTCGGTCGCGTGAAATGACGCAGCGGCGCCGGGCTTGGCCGGGTCGCCGGCGGCGTGACATTCAGGTGCAGGCCGAGCGCGCTTGACGGCAATGCAAGTGATCCTGGTGCGCGATGCCGGTGCATTACGCGCCGACCGGTCGCGTCACCCGGGCGCGGGTCGCCATTGCTCCGCCCCCCAACCAGTCAGCGTTTGCGCGGAGCCGCGCAGAACCAGAGAGGCGGTTGCCTTGGTGTACCGCTCCTTCTCGTATCCAGCCAGCAGGTAATTTGCATGAGTCCAACCCAACCACAGTCCGTTGACCTGTTGATCGAGGCGCGTTGGGTGGTCCCGGTCGAACCCCATGCGCTGGTGCTGGAAGATCACGCGGTTGCCGTGCACGACGGGCGCATCGTCGGCATCCTGCCGATTGCCGATGCGCATGCCGCGTTTGTGCCGCACGAGCGGGTCGAGTTGCGCGAGCATGCCCTGATCCCGGGTCTGATCAACAGTCACACGCACAACCCGATGACCTTGTTGCGCGGTCTGGCTGATGACCTGCCGTTGATGGTGTGGCTGCAGCAGCACATCTGGCCGGCCGAGGCCAAAGTGCTGGGCCCGGAATTCGTGCGTGATGGAACGGAGTTGGCGGTCGCCGAGATGCTGCGCGGTGGTACCACCTGTGCCAACGAAAATTACTTCTTTCCGGACGTGAGCGGGGCCACTTATCAACGCATGGGGTTTCGTGCCGTGATCGGCCTGCCGGTGATCGAATTCCCCACAGCCTGGGCGAGTAGTCCGGACGAGTACTTTGCGCGTGCCACCGAGGTACACGACAGTTTTCACGGCAGCGCCCTGATTACTACCGCGTTTGCCCCGCACGCGCCGTATACCGTGTCCGACGCGAGCTTCGAGCGCATTCGGGTGCTGTCCGACCAGATGGATATTCCGGTACATCTGCACCTGCACGAGACTGCGCACGAAGTCGAAGACGAAAAGGCCAAGAGTGGTCTGCGGCCGTTTCAACGCCTGCAGAAACTCGGTCTGGTCAATGACCGCCTGATTGCCGTGCACATGACGCAATTGACGGAAGGCGAGATGACCGCTTGCGCGGCCGCCGGTGTGTCGGTCGTGCACTGTCCGGAGTCCAACCTGAAGCTGGCCTCGGGGTTCTGCCCGGCGGAGCAGTTGCGCCAGGCGGGCGTCAACGTCGCCCTGGGTACCGATGGCTGTGCCTCCAACAATGATCTGGACATGTTTGGCGAAATGCGCACGGCCGCCTTGCTGGCGAAGGCTGTCGCCGGGGATGCCGCAGCCTTCGACGCCGCTTATGCACTGCGCGCCGCCACTCTGAATGGGGCCAACGCGCTCGGACTGGAAGCGCAGATTGGGTCCATCGAGATTGGCAAGCAGGCGGATTTGACGGCGGTGCGCCTGTCCGACCTGGAAACCCAACCGCTGTATCACGTGGCATCGCAACTGGTGTATTCCGCTGGTCGGCATCAGGTGAGTGACGTATGGATTGCCGGTCAGCGCAAGCTTGCCAATCGCGAATTGGTCGATGTGGATGTCGCCGGCATTCTCCACAAGACCCGGGTCTGGCGCGAGCGCCTCGCCGCCGGTTGAGGCCACCGGTTGACGGGGTGTAACTGAAGCGGACACCCGGCCGGCTGAACCGGCGTGCTGGACGCAGACCCGTTGTGTGCGGTGAAGGCCGGCAAATCACGGTCCGCGGCTGGTGTGCGCGATAAACTGTCCAGGTTGCCACGAGGATCTACATGATGCCCACCGCTGCCAATGTGAATCCGCAAGAGATCGCCAACTTTGATGCCTTGGCGTCGCGCTGGTGGGATCCAGACGGCGAATCGCGACCGTTGCACGATCTCAATCCGGTCCGCCTGGCATACATTGTCGAGCGCATGGAGCTGCGCGGTGCGCGTGTGGCCGACGTGGGTTGCGGCGGCGGTTTGTTGAGTGAAGCCATGGCGCGCGCTGGCGCGCTGGTTACCGGAGTGGATCTCGCTACCCAGGTCATCGAGGTCGCACGGCTGCATCTGCACGAGTCGCAGTTGACCGTGGATTATCGCGTGCAATCTTCCGCTGATCTTGCCGCCACCGAGCCGGCGGCATTTGATGCAGTGTGCTGCATGGAACTGGTCGAGCATGTTCCCGATCCCGCAGCGCTGGTTGCCGATCTGGCAGCCATGCTCAAGCCTGGCGGCTGGCTGTTCATGTCGACGCTGAATCGTACCCCGGCAGCATTTGCCGCTGCCATCCTGGGGGCGGAGTACATCATGCGCCTGCTGCCGCATGGCACCCATCACTACGCGCAGTTCCTGAAGCCATCTGAATTGTCGCGTTTGCTGCGCGGGCACGGTCTGGAGGTGGAGAACGTGTGTGGTCTCGGCTACAACCCACTGTTGCGCAAGGCGTGGCTGAGCCGCTTCACTGGCATCAACTACTTGCTCAGCGCGCGCAAGCCGACGTGAGGATGTTGCCCGCTGGTATCCGAGGAGTGTTTTTCGACCTGGATGGCACTTTGCTCGATAGCGCGCCGGATTTGTACGCCGCACTGCAGACCCAGTGCGCCGAGGAGCGGGTACCCGCGCCGCCATATGACGTCGTCCGTGCAGTGGTTTCACGCGGCGCGACCGCGGTGTTGCGTTGTGCCTTTGCCGCGCGCGGTGACAGCGCATTGGCGCAGTTGATGCCGCGTTTTCTCGCCTTGTATCAGGCAGTCATGGCGCAACATACACACACGTTTGCCGGTATCGATGAACTCCTTGCACGCATCGAAGCGCGTGGCTGGGCTTGGGGCATCGTTACCAACAAGGCCGGCTTTCTGGCCCATGAGCTGGTGCGCCGCGTTGGTTGGGCTGAACGTGCAAACGTGGTCGTCGCCGGGGACACCCTGCCAGTGCGCAAGCCGGATCCGGCACCGGTGCTGCTCGCCTGTGAGCGCGCCGGCGTGGCCGCGCAACACGCCGTGTTTGTCGGCGATGACAGTCGGGACATCCAGGCGGGAGCTGCGGCCGGATTGATCACCGTGGCCGCCGCCTGGGGCTACCTCGATGGCGGAGACCCACATGCCTGGGGCGCGGATGTCGTACTGGATACCCCGGCGCAATTGACGACATGGCTCAGCCTCGACACGGCTCCGGCATGATTGCCACCGTGGAAAAGCCGGCACCGCTGCAGGGCTACATCGACAGGTGGCTGGATGCTCAGCCACAGCAGCAGGTCGCCTTGATGTTTGTGGATGGCCAGCGCTATCCAGGGCATCTGGCGCTCGCTGCGCTCGAGCAGGAGATGGTCGATGCTGCCTACGGTCTGCGCGAGCCACAGAACATCATCGCCAGACTCCACTGGTGGGTCGGCGAATTGACTGATGCGGCTGCCAACGGTGGTCAGCATCCGCTGACCAAAGTGTTGTTTGATGATGAGCGTGCGCTGGCGATCCCGGCTGCAATCTGGACGGCACCGGCGCTGGCTGCGATGGCGCAACTCGAACAGGGCACGGCAGCGGATTTCCCGGCTCAGCTTGCTGCGGCGCGGCCGTTGCACGGCGCGTTGGCCACTCTGGAAACCCTGTGGTGGTACGGGGCTGACGCCAGCGCGGAACGCGCCACCCAGCTAGCCATTGTCAACCACCTGCTGCATGCCCTGCGTCGGCTGCAACGCGACGTGGATCGCGACCGCCTGCCGTTGCCGATGGCGCGGCTCGCCCAGCACGAATTGAATCGTGAGCAATTGCGGCAACCCGGTGCTGCGCGCACGCAAGCAGTCAAGGAGCAGTTGCGTGACTTGATGCACGGCTGGCGCGTAGCCGCTCGCCAACCCGGGCCGCTCAGCGTCTTTCGCGCGGTGGAATCGCGATATGCGCTGGCACTGGCCCGGCGCGCCGCCCATGCGGCTGACAGCATGGCGGAGCTCGAAGTGGAACATTTGCGGCCCGGCCTGCGCACGACTCTGCACGCGTGGTCCGCCGCCCGCGCGTGGCTGCGTGCCTGTCCGCCGGTAGCCGGACAATTCGTGGAGAACGCTGTGCGGAATTGAACGGCGTCGGCAGTCCGACCATTGCGACCTATTGCGCGGGTCAGGATTTGCCCCAAACTCAAACGTCTGGTGGCAAGCGGATGCAACACTACTGGATCGAAACATGTTGAAACAGGAAAACCTCGTGCGACTACTACCTGACGTTGCGCTCCACGGCCAACCGTATCTGGCCAGCACGCTGGATTGGGTCGGCATGGCCGACATCCAGACACCCGTCGTGTTTGATCCGGGTGACGGGCAGGCGCAGCGGGCAAGTGCCCGGGTGGGTGCATTCGTCAATCTCAAGCAGCCTGAGCAACGCGGTATTCACATGTCGCGGTTGTACTTGCGCGTCGAGCAGGCGTTGTCCGCGACACCGTTGAGCTTTGACGCACTGCACGCCCTGTTGCGTGGCTTCATCGAATCGCAAGGGGGACTTGCCGATTGCGCGCGCATCACGATCAGTTTTGAACAACTCGTGCGCCGCACGGCCTTGCGCAGTCAGTACAGCGGCTGGCGCGCGTATCCGGTGACGATCGAAGCAACCCTGATCGCTGACGAGTTTGCCCTTGAGTTGACGACGGAGGTGATGTATTCGTCGACCTGTCCGGCATCCGCGGCGTTATCACGGCAGCTTATCCAGGAACAGTTTGACCGCGACTTTCCCGCCACTGCCGCGCTCGATCGCGCGACCGTGCTGGCGTGGCTGGGCAGCGAGCGCGGCATTGTCGCCACGCCGCATGCACAGCGCAGCGTGGCACAGGTGCGGGTGACACCGGTTGCGGGTGAGGGCTTGCACTTGTTGCGGGTGCTGGACGCGATGGAACACGCGTTGGGGACACCGGTGCAAACTGCGGTCAAGCGTGAGGACGAGCAGGCGTTTGCGCTGGCCAACGGCAGCAACCTGATGTTCTGTGAGGATGCGGCGCGGCGTATCTGCCAGGCGCTTGAGGCGGATGTCGGGCTTGCCGATTTTCACGTGCGCGTGGAGCACCAGGAAAGCCTGCACCCGCATGATGCGGTGGCTTGCGCGAGCAAGGGCACGGCACTCGCCAAGTAGCTCGGCCACGGCACAGCAGGCCTGCAGGTGATCCCTCGCTGCGCGGCTGTTCCGTACCATCGAATCTGCCGTGACGGTAGCGCGAACGGCGTGGGTCAGGAGCCCGTCATGGTGTAGAGATGCCGGGCAGCAGCAGCGGGTCCAACCGCACGCCAAGCCAGTTGAAGCCCCAGTGCAGGTGTGGTCCGCTGGCACGGCCGGTCATGCCGGAGCGGCCGATGATCTGACCTTGTTGAACGCGCTCGCCCACCTTGACGTCAAGTTTCGACAGGTGCAGGAAATTGGAGCTCAAGCCAAAGCCGTGATCAATCAGCACAGTGCCACCGGTGAGATACAGCGCGGGTTGCGCAAAGGTGATGATCCCCGCGGCTGGTGCTGCTACCGGCGTCCCCACCGGCACCGCGATGTCCATGCCTGAATGGGGCGTGCGCGGTTCGCCGTTGTAGATGCGCTGGTTGCCGAAGCGACCGCTGATTCGCCCGCGTGCTGGCCATATGAACGGCTGCAGAAAATCCTCGCGCGCATCATTGCGCAGGCGTGCCGTGGTCACTTCAGCCTGCTCGTGCTGGATTCGCGCCGCCAGTGCGGGTGGGGGATTGACGGTTTTCGGTGGCACGCCATCAACGCGCTCGATCGGCCAGTCGCGTGGCGTGACAGCAATACTTGCCGATTCATGCGCACCGTCGGAGGCGGTGACTTCCAGCTGTAGCGGTCCAACGGCGTCACGCCCCGTGCCGAATACCGCCACGCCGTCGGCACCTACGCGTACGGCGGTGCCGTCCACCCGCAGCGTCGTGCCAACTGGCAAGCGGACAATGACCAGTTCGCCCTGGGTGACGCTCGCGGGCCAAGGTGCTTTGCCCGCTGCCACTGCGGGCGTGAAACAGATGACTGCACACAATGCGAACAGCGTGCCCAGCGCAAGCATCGGCCGCGCTGCGGATCGCTGATCCGCACGTGCTTGGACCGCGCTGGTCGTCACCGTGCCAACATTCATGTGCCAGTACGCTCATGTGAAGCCGGCCAGATGCTTTCGGTCTGGCTGGCGCGGAAACGAAGGCCTGCGTTGCACATTGATGCATTCATGATGCGCTGGTCACCGTATATCCGGTGGCTCGTGCTGACCACCACAATGGGGTAGGTGAAAGTGTTCGGGCACCGGGTCACTGCCACCGCTGCACAATGGCTGGCAACGCAATACGCGCCACACCGCGAGCAAGCTGCCGCGCCATGGACCGAAGCGCGTCACGGCAATCCGTGCATAATCAGAGCAAGTGGGATCAAAGCGACAATGCGGTCCAAGCAAGGGGCTCAGCCAGCGCTTGTACAAATGGAGCAACCACAGTATCAATCGAGTCAATGGATTCACGTAGCCGGACAGCTTGCGGCAGGAAATGCAGCGAGTATTCCAGAAGCAAGCTTGCCGGTACAGGACACATGGGTTATAACACCGGGCCGCCACGGCCAATGAATGGTGAAAACGGATATGGCGAAAACGACGGGTAGTTCGACCGCGACCAAGGGTCAGAAGAAAGGTGCGGGCAAGACGCAGACTTCGGCGACGGCCAAGGTGAAGTCGACCGCTGTGGCCAAACGCTCAACCAGCCAAGCCAAGGGAGCGGCGAAGCCAGTCCGCGGCGCGGCTGCGCCAGGGGCGAAAGCCGCTGCCAAACGTGGGGCGCCGTCCGCGACGAAGAAAGTTTCGACCAAGAAAGTCGCAACCAAGAAAGTCGCAACCACGAAAAGCGCAACCAGGAAAGTCGCGCCCAAGAAAGTCGCACCCAAGGCGGCTACCAAGCCGGTGACGAAGAAATCGGCTGCGGCCCGCAGGGGCGCGGCCAAACCGACGCACGGCAAGTCGGCGCCAGCACCTGCCGCAGGCAAGGGCAGTGGCAAAGCCACGGCAAAGACCAAACCGGCAGCAACTAAAAAGTCAGCACCCGTCAAGAAGCCCGCGGCCGGCAAGCCGTCCGGCCGCAAGGCAGCGGGCGCCGGCGCCAAGCCTGCGGCAAAAAAAGCGGCGTCGGGCAAGCAGGCTGCCAGTTTGCACCAGCGCGCCAATGCAACGCCCAAAGTTGCGGGCAAATCGCCCGTGCGCAAAGTGACACAGAAAGGGACGTCGACTTCACATGTGCAAGGGCACTCTGGCGCAGGTGTCGCTTCAGCGGCCAAGCCGGCCAGGGCCGCGTCACGCGGCAAGCTGGTTGCGACCCCTGGAAAGCGCGTAAAGCCGTTGGGCAAGGCGCGAGCAGGCAAGTCGCCTGACCAGGCGATTCACGAGGTTCCCACGTTACCCGCAAAGCCCGCAGCAGTATCCGCCGCGCCTGACACCCGGCCGTTCAAGGGCAGAGTTGCAAGCGCTACTGCGATGGTCACATCGCGAGCAGCCAAACCGGTTGCGCATGGGGACTCCCCTCACCACCATAAACAATCTTCAGGTTCAATGAATAAAACTGGTACAGCCAAACTCGAAAACGGCGTCACCCGTGAAGACGGGCGCTACGCATTGCCTTCCACCAGCACCATCGATTTGCCGCAAGGCTACGTGCCAAGCAGCAAAGACGAGTACATGAATCCGAAACATCTCGCCTACTTCCGCGACAAGTTGCGTACGTGGCACGATCAGTTGGTCGAAGAGTCGCGCCAAACGATGGACAATCTGCGTGGCGAAGTGCGCGATGTGGGCGATGACGCCGAGCGCGCGACGCGCGAGACGGAAAATTCGCTGGAGTTGCGCACGCGTGACCGCTACCGCAAGCTGATCGCCAAGATCGACAAGGCGTTGCGCCGCATTGAAGACGGGACGTATGGTTTTTGCGAGGAGACCGATGAGGAAATCGGCCTGGAGCGACTCGATGCGCGTCCAATTGCGACGCTGTCGCTGGATGCTCAGGAGCGTCGCGAGCACATGCAAAAGCAGATGGGTGAGTGATTGCAGGCACCGTCGCTGCAACGACGACGAGCTTTGTGAACTGCTGAGTTCGTCGTTACTTGCGGGCCTCTCAGGTCACTCCACAGCTACGGCGCGCCTGCGCTTTTGATTGGCTGCAGTCCAAGACACGCACGGCAAGACGGCTTTTCACTGGGCGGGCAGTGCCCGCCCTCCTTGTTTTTGCGTATCGTCTGCTGTGTGCCGACGGGAAGGGAAATGCCCGCCCTGCATGATTCGGCATCAGTTGTGTCAGGTAGTTTTGCAAGGCTAACGCAGGGCGTTGGCCGCGTAGCCCTTGAGCTTGTCCAGTGTGGCGGCCAACCCGTTGGAGCGGGTCGGTGAGAGATGTTTGGCCAGGCCGATGGTGGCGATGAACCGCGGCTCCGTGTCGAGGATCTCCTGGGCCGGACGGTCCGAGTAAACACGCAGGAGCAGCGCCAGCAGGCCGGACACGATCGCCGAATCGCTGGAAGCGGCAAAGTGCAAATTCGTCGCGTCGCCGCTGGGCACGAGCCAGACCATCGATTGGCAGCCGATCACCCGATGCTCCTCGGTCTTCCACTTGTCCGGAAACGTGGCCAGTGGTTTGCCGATATCGATCAAATATTGGTAACGCTCGGTCCAGTCACTGAAGAACGCGAATTCCTCGGCGATGGCTTGTTGTGCTGCGTCGGCACTGGGTGGGGCAATGGCATTCATGTGCGTATTATCGCGCGCTGCACGCTGCGTCACATGATCGCGGGCACGTATGGCGGGTGGCGGCGACCACTGTCACGATGGCACGACACTCCAGCGGGTGCCTTGAGCGCTGTCCTCAATCGCGATGCCGAGGGCAGCGAGTTCGTCGCGAATGGCGTCGGCGCGGGCAAAGTCGCGGTGTTTGCGCGCTTCACGTCGCTCGCGCAACAGATCTTCGACCCGGGTAGCGTCGACACCGCGCCGGAACCATGCCTGTGCTGGTTGTTGCAGCAGCCCGAGCGCGTTGGCGCCGCCCAGGAGTGCGGCCTTGGCCGCTGCACTGTGTACACGCCGCGCGTTGTCCGCCAGGACGGACAACTCGGCCAGCGCCTGGGGCGTGTTCAGATCGTCGCACAGCGCGGCTTCCAGTCGTTCGGGAACGGGAAGCACGTTTTCAGCCAGGGGCACGTCGCCGAGATCGCGCAGCACGCGATACCAGCCGTCCAGCGTACTCGTCGCCTGCTGGAGCGCCGTGTCCGACCAGTCCAGCGGTTGTCGGTAATGTCCACTCAACAGGCGCAGGCGCAGCGCTTCGGCGGGGTGTTGCTGCAGCAACTCGCGCACCAGCAACACGTTGCCGAGCGACTTGGACATCTTGCGACCGTCGAAAGTCAGCATGCCGTTGTGCAGCCACCAGCGTGCAAACAGCTTGCCGCCGTGCGCGCAAGTCGATTGGGCGATCTCGTTTTCGTGGTGCGGGAACAGCAGGTCGATGCCGCCGGCATGGATATCGATGGTTTCACCCAGGTGCGCCGCGCTCATGGCGGAACATTCGATGTGCCAACCTGGACGACCGCGACCCCATGGACTTTCCCAACCAGGCAGCTCCGGAGTCGAGGGTTTCCACAACACGAAATCGCCGGGATTGCGTTTGTACTGCGCCACCTCGATCCGCGAACCGGCAATCAGTTCATCCGGATCACGGCCGGACAACGCGCCATAGGCTGCAAATGAATCGACAGCAAACAGCACGTGGCCGGCGCTGACGTAGGCGTGGTCGTTTGCCAGCAGCGCCTGGATCATGCTGATGATGGGGGCGATGTGGGTGGTGGCGTGGGGCTCGATGTCCGGGGGCGCCACGCCGAGCGCAGCCATGTCCTCGCCATAAGCGAGGGCAAAACGTGCGGTGATCGTGCCAATGGGAACGCCTTGCTGTTGCGCGGCGGCGTTGATCTTGTCATCGACGTCAGTGATGTTGCGGGCGTAGACCACGTGGGCATAGTGGCGGCGCAGCATCTGCGTCAGGACGTCAAACACCACCGGTCCGCGAGCATTGCCGATATGCACGTAGTTGTAGACCGTCGGGCCGCACAAATACATCGTCACCCGCGCCGGATCAGCCGGTGCGAACGGTTCGACCCGATGAGACAGGCTGTTGTAGAGCGAAATCGGCATGGTCTGACCCGGAGTGAGTAGCTGCGCTGAAGCTGTACGTTGCCAGCCCGGCATCTTAACAAGGTGTAAGTGCCGGGGCACGACGCCTCCGGTTCTAAGCGTGTATTCAGCGTGAATTTGGTGCAATGTCGATTACGCGCACACGAGGCGCCGATTTCCGGGTGGAGAACGCAATGGCCAAGTTATGGATCTCAGCATTGGTGCTGGCGCTCATGTCGACGGGTGTCTGCGCGCAAGACGGGCGGTACGCCAACAACAACGATGATAACGCCCACTTTGGCTGGGCCGATGTTCTGCGTGCTGATCCGGTCCAGGGCGTTACGCGCACCCAGGTACCGCGCCAGGAATGTTACGACCAGCCAGTGGTGCGCCACGAAGGCGGAAACAGCACGGCCGGCACGGTATTGGGTGCGGTGATCGGTGGGGTGCTCGGCAATACCGTCGGCAAGGGCGACGGACGCAAGGCGGCGACGGTAGTTGGTGCGGTGGCCGGTGGTGCGGTGGGCAATCGGGCAGCCGGTCGCGGCACTGACTATGAGTCGACGCAGACGCAGTGTCGCGAAGTCAGCTCGATCAGCGAACAGCGCCGGATCATCGGTTACGACGTCGAGTACCGGTATCGCGGTGAGGTCTACATGTCACGCTTGAACTACGACCCGGGTGAGCGCCTGCGCGTTCGGGTAAGCGTGACTCCCGCCGATTGAGCGTGCTGCCGCATTCGCGTCGATTGCCGCCGCCCCCGGGCGGCGGTATGCATTTGCAACGCGGTTTGCTGCGCCGGTGACGGATATTGCACTGCCGTGAAATTACCGGCATGATGCAGGCGATCCTGATTGGTGCATCCATGTCCACAGCCGCCTACACCGCCATCATGTTGACCAGCGCCCGCGCGGCCGCTGGCATGACTTCGCGTGCGCGCCGACCGCTGGGCCGATATTCCACCGGGTAGGCTTGTCGCAGCATTTGCATGTGAATTGACGAGAAACCCGGCCAGCGAGCCGGGTTTTTATTTGTGCCGATTCAACCCCGGCGGTTTGCCAACGATCAATGCCAACCCGGCGTTTCCGGTCCTGATTACCAAGAGCAACCAGCGCATGTCCCTCCGCCATTTCATCACCACCCAGGATTACAGTCGTACCGAAATCGACGCCCTGCTCGATCAGGCCGCCGCGTTCAAGCGCTCGCGTGGCGGACAGCAACTGGCGGGGAAGTCAATTGCATTGCTGTTCTTCAATCCATCGATGCGTACGCGCACCAGTTTCGAGCTTGGCGCATTTCAACTTGGCGGACATGCGATTGTGCTGGCTCCGGGCAAGGATGCATGGCCCATCGAGTTCGCAGTCGGGAACGTGATGGACGGCGCTGCGGAGGAACACGTGGCGGAAGTCGCCCGAGTGCTGTCGCGCTATGTCGACCTGATCGCAGTACGCGCTTTTCCAAGATTTCACGACTGGGCGGAGGACCGGCAGGACCAGGTGATCAAGGCGTTTGCACAATACGCAACGGTACCCGTGCTCAACATGGAGACCATCACCCATCCGTGTCAGGAGCTGGCTCACGTTTTGGCGCTGCGCGAGCGCTTGGGCAACCTGCAGAACAAGAAGTACGTGCTGACCTGGACCTGGCATCCCAAACCGTTGAACACGGCGGTGGCAAATTCCGCGCTGTTGATTGCCACGAAGATGGGCATGGATGTGACCCTGTTGTGTCCGACGCCGGACTATGTGCTGGACGAGCGCTACATGGCGTTTGGGCGGCTGAATGCCGAACAGAACGGTGGCTCACTCACGGTCAGCCATGACCTCGAAGCAGCGTATCGCGGCGCCGATGTGGTCTATGCGAAGAGCTGGGGGGCGCTGCCGTTCTTTGGCCGCTGGGATGAGGAAAAGCCGATGCGCGACGCGCACCGCCACTTCACTGTCGACGCAGCAAAAATGGCGCTGACCAACCATGGCGTGTTCAGCCATTGCCTGCCGTTGCGGCGCAATGTGCAGGCAACGGATGCGGTGATGGATTCGCCTGCGTGCATCGCCATCGATGAGGCGGAGAATCGCCTGCATGTGCAGAAGGCGGTGATGGTGTCGTTGCTGGCCAACAGTTGAGTCCTCCGGGGAGATAGTGGATGTACATGCCCAAAGCATTTGTCGAAACGCGTCCTGAAGTGTTGCATCAGTTGATCCGTGCACAGCCATTTGCCGTGGTGGTGACCGATGGCGCGACCGGGCTGACGGCGAATCATCTGCCGTTCGAGCTGGTGGATGCCACCACGTTGCACGGCCATGTCGCGCGCGGCAATGAGCTGGTGCAGATGGACGGCGCCGAAGTGTTGCTGATCTTCCAGGGGCCGGATGGCTACATCAGCCCGAACTGGTATCCCACGCGCTGGGAGACCGGACGCGAGGTGCCTACCTGGGATTACGCAGTGGTGCACGTGCATGGACATCTACGCGTGATCGACGACCCCGCGTGGCTGCGGGGTGCCCTCGAGACACTGGTGGCGCAGCATGAAGCGCGCTTGCCGCAGCCGTGGCATATCACCGATGCACCCGCGGACCACATCGAGACATCGTTGCGTGCCATCGTCGGCATCGAAATCCGCATCGAGCGCATCGAGGGCAAGTTCAAGTTGAGCCAGAACCATCCCGCCGGCAACCAGGCCGGCGCCATCGCCGGCATTCGTGCCCGCGATGGTGATGGCGACGCCGAACTGGCCGCATGCATGCTTGCGCAGCAGGAGGCAGCGCGATGACCGGCAGCCAGCATCACTATCACGTCGTCGTGGAGTGGACCGGTAACCGCGGCGCGGGCACCCAAAGCTACCGTGGCTACGAGCGCAGCCATGTCATCCGCATCGCCGGGAAGCCGACGCTGGCCGGCTCGGCCGATGCGACATTTCACGGTGACGCGAGCCGGCATAATCCCGAGGATCTGCTGGTTGCGGCGTTGTCCGCATGCCACATGATGGCGTATCTGCATGTCGCGACAGTTGCCGGGGTGGTGGTTAGCGCTTACGCCGATGCTGCCGAAGGCACAATGCGCCTGGAAGGGATCGGCGGGCACTTCGTCGAGGTTGTGCTGCATCCACAGGTGACGATCAGCGTGCACAGCGATGCGGCCAAAGCCGAGGCGCTGCATGCCGATGCGCACCACGCCTGTTTCATCGCCAACTCAGTGAATTTCCCGGTGCGCTGCGAACCGCGCATTGTCGTTGCTTCCACCTGAAACTGCCTTTCCCCAGAGTTCACAGCCATGTCCAGGGACATCGTTCTCGCCTTTTCCGGCGGCCTCGACACCAGCTTCTGCGTACCGTATCTGCGTGAACGCGGTTGGGCGGTGCATACCGTGTTTGCCGACACCGGCGGCGTCGATGCCGCCGAGCGCGAATTCATTGAACAACGTGCGACCGAACTGGGCGTGGCCAGCCATGTCACGGTGGATGGCGGGCCGGCACTATGGGCGGATTTCGTCAAGCCGTTTGTCTGGGCCGGAGAAGGCTATCAGGGACAGTACCCGTTGCTGGTGTCTGATCGGTATCTGATTGTGGAAGCCGCGCTCAAGCGCGCTCGCGAACTCGGCACGACCGTGGTTGCCCATGGTTGTACCGGCATGGGCAACGACCAGGTGCGCTTCGATCTGACGGTAAAATCGCTGGGCAGTTACAGCATCGTGGCGCCGATTCGCGAGATCCAGAAAGAACACACCGAGGTGCGGGCGTACGAGCAGCGGTACCTGCAGGACCGGGGTTTCAGTGTGCGTGCCAAACAGCAGGCCTACACCATCAACGAGAACCTGCTGGGACTGACCATGTCCGGCGGCGAGATCGATCGCTGGCAAGCCCCTGGCGCGGATGCCGCGGGCTGGTGCAAGGCGCGTGCTGAATGGCCGGCCAAACCGCTGCGCCTGAAAATTGGCTTCAGCCACGGCGAGGCGACGACGCTGGACGGCGAGACGTTTGCCGGACAGGTGCTGCTGGCGAAGCTCAACACGTTGTTTGCGCAGTATGGTGTCGGCCGCGGCCTGTACACGGGCGACACCACCATCGGGCTGAAGGGCCGCATCCTGTTTGAGGCACCGGGTTTGACGGCGTTGCTGACCGCCCATCGTGCGCTGGAGGAAGCCGTTCTCAGCAAGCAGCAGAACCGCTTCAAGCCGGAGGTGGCACGGCGCTGGGTCGAGTTGGTGTACGAAGGGTTCTTCCATGATCCGTTGAAGAGCGATCTCGAAGCCTTCCTGGCTTCGTCCCAGGCCACCGTCAACGGCGAGGTGACGCTGGAAACCCATGGCGGCAGCGTCACGGCCGTGGCCGTGGAGTCCAGACATATCCTTGCGGCGAAGGACGCAACTTACGCGCAAGCAGCCGATTGGGGTGTCGCCGAAGCCGAAGGTTTCATCAAGTTGTTTGGAATGAGCAGCACGCTGTGGGCCGAGGTCAATCGGAGCAATGACGCATGCCTGCCGTGATCTTCCCGTCCAAGCGCATATCGCGTGAGCCATCGCGCAGCGGGGCCGGGCCATGACCCCGTTGCTTGACGCGACGCTCGCGCACTTGCGGGCACTGGTGGCTTTCGATACGCGCAATCCGCCGCGCGCGATCGACACTGGCGGTATTTTCCACTACCTGCGCGCCAAGTTGCCGGGCTTCACCCTGACGGTGACTGACTACGGCGCCGGCGCGGTGGCCCTGCATGCCGTGCGAGGCAAACCGCGGCTGTTGTTCAACGTCCATCTGGACACGGTTCCGGATTCACCCGCGTGGAGCGCTGATCCGCATGCGCTGCGCCTCACCGACGAGCGAGCGATTGGACTGGGCGCATGCGACATCAAGGGCGCTGCTGCAGCCTTGCTGGCCGTGGCCGAAGCGACCGAGGAGAATCTGGGCCTGCTGTTTTCTACCGACGAAGAAGCTGACGACGCGCGCTGCATTGCCGGCTTCATGCGCACGTTTTCCCCAGTCTCGGACGGTGCGGATGATTGTGTGGGCGTCATCGTGGCCGAGCCGACCCAGTGCAAGGCAGTGCTCGCACATCGTGGCATTCTCTCGGTCCGGCTGCGGTTTGCCGGCCGCGCCGGCCATGCCGCCGGTGACCAGCAGCCTGGTGACAGCGCCGTGCATCAAGCTGTGCGCTGGAGTGCCGCGGCCCTGGATTTCGCTGCAGGGCAAGCGCGGCAAAGCTTCGGTGAGCTGGCCGGCTTGCGCTTCAACATCGGCCGCATCGAAGGCGGTATCAAGGCCAACATGATTGCGCCGACCGCCGAGTTGCGTTTTGGTTGCCGGCCGTTGCCGAACATGGATGCCGACCAGTTGCTGCTGCAGTTTCGCACTCTGGCGCAACCGTTACCCCAGGAGTTTGTCGAGACGTTTCGAGGCCCGGCGCTGCCCGCTGGCGAGAGCGCGAGAGCCGGAGAGCAACGTGCATGCGCGCGCCGTCTTGCCGGGGAGTTGAATCTGCCCGTCGGCGACGCCGTGGATTTCTGGACCGAAGCGGCGCTGTTTTCCGCAGCGGGTCACACGGCGCTGGTTTACGGCCCCGGTGACATTGCCCAGGCGCACAGCGCGGACGAATGGGTGGCGCTGGAGCAGTTGCAGCAGTACCTCACCAACATCTACCGGATTGTGCATCGTGGAAACGCTTGAGCAAAATGTGTTGCCTGGGTCCGGCTACGGTTCGCACACGCCCACGCCCATCCATGGTGGCGACGCTGCTGCCGTATTGGCAACGCGCATGCCGGGTCAGACGCCGCTGTACATGAGCACGCGCCAGACCATCTTGCGGCTGCTCTCCAGCATGGGCAGTGCCAAGGAGATCCAGCAGTACCTGAAGCGCTTCTCGCAGCTTGATGCGAAGCGTTTCGCGCTGGTCAAGGTGGGTGGCGCGGTGTTGCGCGATGATTTGCCGGCATTGACCTCGTCGCTGACGTTCCTGCAGCAAGTGGGGCTGACGCCGATCGTGCTGCACGGCGCGGGTCCCCAACTTGACGAAGAGCTGGCGGCCGCAGGCATCGAGAAACAAACCGTGGACGGCCTGCGGGTAACGCCGCCACGGGCGCTGGGCATCGTCCGTCAGGTGATTCAGCAACAAAATCTGCGTCTGGTCGAAGCGTTGCAGGCGTTGGGTACGCGTGCCACGTCAGTACCGTCAGGCGTGTTTACCGCCAGCCAATTGCCTGCGGAGGTTTATGGGCTGGTGGGCGAGGTCGAGTCGATCAATCTGGCGCCCATTGAAGCCAGTTTGCGGGCGGGGTCGATTCCGGTGATCGCCTGTCTCGGCGAAACGGAATCCGGACAGATACTCAACATCAACGCCGATTGTGCCGCGAACGAACTGGTGCGCGTGCTGCAGCCATACAAGATCGTGTTTCTCACCGGAACGGGTGGCTTGCTGGATGCCAACGGCAAGGTGATCGACTCGATCAACTTGAGCACCGAGTATGCGCAGTTGCGCGTACAACCATGGCTCAGCGGCGGCATGCGCCTGAAAATCGAGCAGATCGCCGATTTGCTGGCCGATCTGCCGTTGACTTCGTCGGTGTCGATCACGCGGCCGTCCGAACTGGCCAGGGAACTTTTCACGCACAAGGGCTCGGGTACGCTGGTGCGGCGTGGCGAATGCGTGTTGCACTTTGCTTCCTGGGATGGGGTCGACCAGGCGCGCATGCGTGGCTTGATCGAATCGAGTTTCGGCCGCGCCCTGGTGGCGGACTATTTCGAGCGCACGCAACCCTCTTGCGTGTATGTCAGTGAGAACTACCGCGCAGCGATCATTTTGGTGCAGGTTGATGGCCTGACTTACGTCGACAAGTTTGCCGTGCTGGATGACGCGCAAGGCGAAGGTCTTGGCCGTGCTGTATGGGAAGCCATGCGTCCAGCGCACCCCCGCGTCTTCTGGCGTTCGCGTCATGACAACCCGGTCAACCCGTTCTATTACGCGCAGGCGGACGGCAGCATCAAGCAGGAGCGCTGGAAGGTGTTCTGGTACGGGCTGGACGATTTTGCCGACATCGCGCGGTGTGTCGCCTACTGCGCGCAGCGACCACCAAGCTTGCAGGAGCACGCGCCATGAGTATCGCCAAAAAGACCATCGGTATCGTTGGCGCGCGAGGTTACGCCGGGGCGGAGCTGATCCGGCTGGTTGCGGCGCACCCGGCATTGGACTTGGCGTACGTGTCTTCGCGCGCGCTGGTCGGGCAACGCGTGGATAGTCAGATCGCGGAATTCCACGGTGACCTGTGCTACAGCGCGCCCGAGCACACGGACTTGCCGAAGCTCGGCGCCGATATCGTGGTGCTGGCGTTGCCCAACGGCAACGCCGCAGCCTGTGTCGCCGCATTCGATGCCGCGGGCGCCGATCCGTTGATCATTGATCTGTCGGCGGATTACCGCTTCGACGAGCAGTGGTATTACGGCCTGCCTGAATTGACGCGCGACAAGTGGCGCGGGGAACGGCGTATCAGCAACCCGGGTTGCTACGCCACGGCGATGGAGCTTTCCATCGCTCCGCTGAAGGATGTGCTTGCTGCGCCGCCCGTATGCTTTGGCGTGTCCGGTTATTCGGGCGCCGGTACCACGCCATCGGAAAAGAACGATCCGGAAAAATTGCGTGACAACCTGATTCCGTATGCGCTGGTGGGCCACGGCCACGAACGCGAGGCGGCATATCGACTCGGCGTGCCGGTAGAGTTCATGCCCCACGTTGCGCCGCATTTTCGCGGACTGATGGTGACGACCAACTTGTATCTCGTGCGCTCGTTGCAGCGCGCCGAAGTGCTCGCGCGCTTTGCGCGCATGTATGCGCCAGAGCCGTTGGTCAAGGTGGTCGACGCACCGCCCTGGGTAAGCCGCATTGCCGGCCGGCAGCACGCCGAGATTGGGGGCTTCACGCTGTCAGCCGATGGCAAGCGCGTGGTGATCGTGGCCACGCTCGACAATCTGCTCAAGGGCGCCGCCACCCAGGCTCTGCAAAACATCAATCGGGCACTGGGCCTGGACGAGACCACGGCCATCCCCATCTGACGCTGATCCGTGCCAACTCTGCGGCGACTGGCAGTCGCTGCGGTGTCAGGCCTTCGTGCAGCAAAAAGCCTCTGTGGGAGCGGGCTATGGTGGGATCGAATTCGCTCGCGTAATGTTGATGGCTGGTGATGCCAAGCCCGAAACCTTCACGACCGAGTCGCTGCCACAGTCGACCCCACGGTCATTCACCCATGCGCATGCGCCACCAGGATTTCGACATGACTCAACCACTCTGGCAGAAAGCCGACAGCAAGATCGACGTGCGCATCATGCAATTCCTGGCCGGCGATGATGTGCTCCTGGATCGGGAGTTTTTTCTCTATGACATCACCGCCAGCAAGGCGCACGTCGAAGGGCTGGCGAATATTGGCGTGGTCAGCACCGATGAAGCGTTGGCACTGAAGCGCGAGTTGGACGCGCTGGCTGCTGATTTTCGCTCTGGTGTCTTCGTGCTGGATGGCCGCTACGAGGATGGCCATTCGGCAATCGAGGCGCGTCTCACCGAGCGACTCGGCGATGCCGGCCGGCGCGTACACACCGGGCGCAGCCGCAACGACCAGATTCTGGTGGCCACGCGACTGTGGTTGAAGGACCAGTTGCGCACATTGCACCTGCATTGCCGCTCCATCGCCCAGGTGTGCCTTGAACGCGCCGCACAACCATCCTTGCCTCTGCCCGGTTACACCCATCTGCAACGTGCCGTGGTTTCGTCCACGGCGATGTGGTTTGCGGGTTTTGCCGAAGGGTTCATCGACAACGCGTGGCGCGCGCAGCAGACGTCAGCCTGGATTGATACCAACCCGTTGGGCACCGCCGCTGGTTACGGTGTCAACCTGAAGCTCGATCGCGCGCACACCACGCAGGCGCTCGGCTTCGCGCGCATGCAGATTTCGCCGCTCTATGCGCAGTTGTCGCGCGGCAAGTTCGAGATGGCGGTACTGGAAGCGATCGCCAGCGCGTTGCTGGATTTGCGCCGGCTGGCCTGGGACTTGTCGTTGTTCACCACGGCGGAGTTCGACTTCGTGCAACTACCGGCCGAATTCACCACCGGCAGCTCGATCATGCCGAACAAGCGCAACCCCGACGTGGTGGAACTGCTGCGCGCCAGCTACGCCAGCGTCGCCGCCGCGCGCTGCGAGATTGAACAGCTGCTGTCGCTGCCGTCCGGTTATCAGCGGGATTTGCAGTTGTCCAAGGGCTCGCTGTTCCACGGTGTGACGCGTGGCTTGGGCGCGCTGCAACTGGTGCCGGACCTGCTGGCGCGCATGCAGTGGAACGAACACGCCATGCGTTCCGCAATAGAGCCCGCAATGTATGCAACCGACGTGGCCATCGAGCAGGCCGCTGCGGGTATCCCGTTTCGTGATGCGTATCGTGCGGCAGCGCAGACCGCGAGCACGGCCGGGCAGGGACGCACACCCGAGCTCAGTCTCGCGGCGCGGGTTTCGCCCGGTGCAGACGCTGATCTGCGCCTGGATGAATTGCAGCGTCGCCTGGATGAACTGGCGACATGAGTGCGGCATGGCCCTGCTTTACAGCGCCAACGGTCGGGTCAGTAGGCGGCCCGACGGCCAGTTGATGCTGTTGTGGAAAGCACGCGGAAGTTGCACGCGCTCGCGTCATCTGTGGACGCGTCAACTCCGCGCAGCGTATCCTCACCCGTGCTGAAGGCGGCAATCACTTTGCTGTGGACGCGTGCGTCATGGCAGCCACTCGCTGCGTTGTCGCCCACTTGCACGCAACACGCCTTTTTCCCTGTTCGGTTTTCGGCCGGCTCTGCACTGCTGGTGTCACCGGGCGAGCAGGACACTGTTGCTTTGCCACGGCACCCTGCATGAATGACATCGCGTCCAACGCCTCACCGCTCATTGCCGATGCCGAAGCGGGCGCTCCTCCGCAGGTGATCTCGAGCACGCCGGTGGCGACGGTGTCACGGACGCGCTACAGCGTGCTTGGCGCGGTCAGCTTCGTGCATCTGCTCAACGACATGATGCAGTCGGTGATCGTGGCGATTTATCCGCTGCTCAAGGGCGAGTTCGACCTGAGCTTCTTCCAGATTGGCACCATCACCTTGACCTTCCAGTTGACGGCCTCGCTGCTGCAGCCGGTGGTGGGCATGGTCACGGACAAGAAGCCGCTGCCGTACACGCTGCCCATCGGCATGTGCTTCACCCTGGCCGGCTTGCTGCTGTTGTCGGTGGCGCCGACCTATTCAATGCTGTTGTTGGCGGTGGCGCTGATTGGTTGTGGCTCGTCGGTGTTTCACCCGGAGTCGTCACGGGTGGCACGGATGGCGTCGGGCGGGAGATACGGGCTCGCCCAATCGGTGTTCCAGATCGGCGGCAACGTGGGTCAGGCCTTGGGGCCGTTGCTGGCCGCCGGCATCGTGCTGCAGCTTGGACGTACGCATGTCGGCTGGTTCGGCCTGGCAGCATTGCTGGGGATCGTCGTGCTGCTCCAGGTGAGCCGCTGGTACAGCCGCCACATCAACGAGCGGGTGAGGAAACGCCTGCCATCGGATCAACCGCTGTTTCCAGCCCCGGTGATCCGGCGCACGATCGGCGTGCTGATGGTGCTGATGTTCTCGAAGTTTTTCTATCTGGCCAGCATCAGCAGTTATTACGCCTTTTACCTGATGCATCATTTCGGTTTGTCGATGACCGCCGCAACCAATCTTCTTGCGGTGTTTCTGATGGCGGTCGCGGCCGGGACGCTGGTGGGTGGTCCGATCGGTGACCGCGTCGGGCGCAAGCAGGTGATCTGGTTTTCCATTCTCGGCATTGCCCCGTTCACGCTGATTCTGCCGTACGTGGGTCTGGCATGGACGGTCGGGCTCAGCGTGATCATCGGCGCCGTGCTGGCGTCGGCGTTTCCGGCGATCATCGTGTATGCGCAGGACATGATGCCGCATCGCATCGGCATGGTATCGGGAATGTTTTACGGGCTGTCGTTTGGTCTGGGCGGCCTCGGGGCCGCCGTGCTCGGAGCGGTCGCGGACAGTTTCAGCATCGAATTTGTCTACAAGGTATGCGCGTTTCTGCCGTTGCTCGGCTTGCTCGCGGTGTTCCTGCCCGATGTGCGCCCGCCGGGCGACGCACCTGCGCCGGTGCCGCGCCGGAGCTGACGAGTGTTCCAGCAGACGCGGAACAGTGCCGAAGAAGGCGTTTCAGTGTCGGCACGGAAGCGTCAATGCGTCGCGAGCAGGGTGCCGGCGTACAGCAACGGGCATACCTGTCTGTTGGCCGGCCATATTGATGCATCCCCGCCAGGTCCGGTCGGGCAGCCAGGCAGGAGTTAGCGCCCACGCGCCTAGAACTTTTCCGTGGCCGGCCGCAGATCCATTTCCAGCGTCCACGCGGAGCGCGGTTGCTGACAAATCTGCCAGTAACTCTCGGCGATTGCCGCAGGGTCGAGAAAGCTTTCCGCCGCCGCGTCCGGATCACGTTCGCGCGCAGCGGGCGTGCCGATACGGCCATCGATGATCACGTGTGCAACATGGATGCCGAGCGGACCAAACTCGCGCGCGGTGCTTTGTGCCAGCGCACGCAAACCGAACTTGCCGACCGCCAGCCCGGCAAACCGGGCACCGCCGCGTAGCGCCGCCGTCGCACCAGTGAACAGGATGCTCCCACTCCCGGCGTCACGCATCGCCGGCAGCACCTCGCGCGCGGCCAGGTATCCGCCCAGACAGTTCACCCGCCACGCCGCCTCGAATCGCGCCGGGTCCAGTTCCAGAATCCCACCCTGCAGGAACATACCCGCGTTGTACACCAGCACGGACGGCTGGCCCTGTGCATCACGTACGCGCGCAAAGGCAGCGGCAACACTTGCCGGATCGCCAGCGTCACAGTCGTAGCCGTGAGCCGCCTTCCCGTGCGCTGCCAGTTCTGCCAGTGCGGCTTGCCGCGAAGCCTCACCTCGTGAAAGCAAGGCCAGTGCGTAGCCGCCCGCCGCGAAACGCGCAGCCAGCGCGGCACCCAGCCCTGGACCGACGCCGACGATGACCGCCAGCGGTGGTGTGGATGATGTCATGGTAAAACCCTCCTCGATGGTCTGTGTGATGGCACGCAGCGTAGCGTGGGATTCGCTGCTGCAGCCAAGTGGGCGTGTCGACGATCAGCGCTTGCGCAACGCACCAGTCAGTTCGTCCAGCGCCATGAATTCTTCATCAGACAGCACGATGTCCGCTGCCCCGACGTTCTCTTCGAGATGCGCGCGCTGCGAGGTGCCGGGAATCGGCAGGATCACCGGACTGCGTTGCAGCAACCAGGCAAGCGCGATCTGACTCATGCTTGCCTGATGACGCTGCGCAATTGCGGCAACGGGTGAGTCCGGCTTCAGCAACGCGCCACCGGAAAGCGGATACCACGGAATGAAACCGATGCCGTGAGTCTCGCAGTACGCCAGCACATCGTCGTGCATCCGGAAGGTCACGCTGTAGCGGTTCTGCACCGTGGTTACCGGGAAGAACTTTTCCGCCGCGCGAATTTCCTCGACGCTGACTTCGCTGAGCCCGACAAACCTTATCAAGCCATCGTCCAGCATTGCCTTGATCGCGCCAAACTGTTCATCGCGCGGCACCTTCGGGTCAATCCGGTGCAATTGCCACAACGGCAGTTGCTCCAGGCCGAGCCGGCGCAGGCTGAGTTTCACCTGCTGCAACAGATAGTCTGGTCGCCCCAGCGGTATCCATTTGCTCGGCCCCGGTCGCACCTGCCCGGCCTTGGTCGCGATCACCAAACCGGAATACAGATGCAGCGCCTCGCGGATCAGCGGCTCGGAAATATCCGGTCCGTAGGAATCGGCGGTGTCGATGAAGTTGATGCCCAACTCGGGTACCCGCCGCAGCGTGCGCAGCACTTTTGCACGGTCTGCTGGCTCGCCCCAGACGCCCGGCCCGGTCACACGCATCGCGCCATAGCCGAGGCGGTGAACTGCGAGCGCACCACCCAGCAAAAACTCGCCAGACCGTGCAGCGTCCGCAACCGTCATGTCGATGTCCCTGCTACCCAAACCGCTTCTCAGGATACGCCGGTGCTGGCGGGCCAAGTAGGGTGGCCTTGTCTTGAGTTAGCTTCTCTTGGCCGCGCGAGAGACGGTGACTCGCGCTCCGCAGAAGCGCGAAACGTTCTCCGCCATGAAGGCCTGGAATGACGAGCAGGAGCATCGCACAAGGTCGCTCTCCCACAGGTACGCGAACGTGAAAGTTTGTCGCGTCACACCCGGGCGAGCCAGGGTTCACTTCACGAAAACCGGGTCAGCCCGAGCTATGCCAACGACCGCTTCAGGTCGGACGCAGAAAGCCGGGATCCACCGCTGTGGATCGACGGCCGTCCACTGATTGGCGCCGACCAGGTCAGCTTGCGGACTGCCAAGCACACACGGCTTCGGCAAATGCCAAGCAATCGGCAAACTGGTTGTACAACGGCACCGGCGCGACACGGATCACGTCTGGTTCGCGCCAGTCGATGATGAAACCGTGGGCCATCAGGTACTCGAATAGTGCGCGACCGTTGTCGCGGCCAGCGATGACGCGGATCGACAGTTGCGCGCCGCGACGCTCGGGTTCGGCCGGGGTGGCCACTTCGAGCAAGTCGGCAAGTTGCGTGTGCACCAGCCATTCCAGGTAGCCCGTAAGCACGCGCGACTTCTCGCAGATGGCGGGCATGCTGGCGCGACGGAACAGTTCCAGCGATACCCGCAGCGGAGCCAGCGCAAGGATCGGCGGATTGGAAAGTTGCCAACCATCGGCTCCGGGGGTTGGTTGAAACTGCGGCTGCATCAAAAAGCGCGTGCTTTTGTCATGCCCCCACCAGCCGGCAAAGCGCGGCAGCGCGGCTTTGGCGTGGCGCTCGTGCACAAACATGCCGCCGACCGCGCCGGGGCCGGCGTTGAGGTATTTGTAGCTGCACCAGATCGCGAAATCTGCATTGCTGTCGTGCAGTTGCAACGACAGGTTGCCGACGGCGTGGGCGAGATCGAAGCCGACCATGCAGCCGTACCGGTGCGCCATGGTGGTGATGGCCTTGAGGTCGAACGCTTCGCCGGTGCGGTATTGCACGCCTGGCAGCATCACCAACGCAATGCGAGAGCCGTGCGTTGCCAGCGCGCGCTCGATGGCGGCCATGGACAGCGTGCCGTGCGCTTCGTCGGCCTCCACTTCAATCAACGAACTGGCCGGATCAAAACCGTGGAAACGGATCTGCGATTCCACGGCGTAGCGATCGGTAGGGAAGGCGCCCGCCTCGATCAGGATGGCTGGGCGCTCGGTCGTCGGGCGATAGAAGCTGACCATCATCAGGTGCAGGTTCACACCCAATGTGTTCATGGCCACTACTTCGGAGGGCAGCGCACCCACCACGGTGGCGAGGTCGTCGCGCACGAACTCGTGGTATTCCATCCACGGCAGGCGGCCCTTGAAATGACCTTCCACGCCGAGCTCGCCCCAATAATCCATTTCAGCGTCAACGGCCGCGCGCACGGCACGCGGCTGCAGCCCCAGCGAATTGCCGCAGAAGTACACGCTGTCGCGACCCGCATGCGGTGGTATGAGAAACTCGTCGCGGAATGCCCGCAGTGGGTCGACGCCATCCTGCGCGCGCGCCCAGTCGCTGGTGGCTTGGTAATCCGGCATGACCCTGTCCTGTATGTGCTTTGTGGATTGTAAGGGCAGGTTGGGGCGCCGTGTTTCGCGGGGCCCGGGGCCGCCGCTCGCAGGCGGTGGTGCTCCGGGTGCCGAGGTGGCAATGCCCAAGCGGGCGGGCAGCGTACGCCTGCGGGCTTGCAAGGGCACGTCATTTGTTGCGGTCGGTGAATGAGCGCTGCTTGCGCCGACCGGGTTGGCACTGCTCGTCGCTGAAGTTGGCAGCGACCCGCGTCAGCCGGTCGTGCCCAGCTACTTCAACTGCGCCGCGATCGCTGCACACCCTTTGTCGAATGCGGTTTTCCAGGTGACGCCAGCCTCGGTTTGTGCGGGGCGTACGCAGCGCAACTGGATGGCATAACCGTTCTTCATCCAGTATTGCTCCGAGTAGTCGGCGGCAACGCCGCTTTCCTGAGCCGTGTACTTCACCCCGTTTGGCAGCGGCACGCCTGGCACCACCTTGTAGCCGGGCAGGGTCATCGACTTCGCCGTGGCGTCGCTCATGTACTGTTGAAAAGCGTTGACCGTCGGCGCCAGTTTCACCGTCACCGTGATCCGCGCGAGACTGTTCTTGCCAGTAGGCGACGGATCGGGCACCTGAAACACGCGGGCTTCAGGGTCACCTTGCGTTTCCATGATGCTCAGCCAGGTATCGGGCGTAGTGAACTTGACGTTGCCGTTGGCCATGCTCACGTCGGCGGCCTGCACGCTGGTGGCAAGCAACAGCGTGCTGATCAGTGCGACGGTGGTGCTGATGGAGCGCAGAAAGCTCATGTCGGATCCTTGGGTGGTGAGGCGAAGCGCTGCAACGGCAGACCCAGCCATTCCAGTGCGGTGCCATGAAACAACCGGGAGCGCGCGTTGTCGTCCAGTCCCAACGCTTCGATGCCACTGCCGGGTTCCTGCTCGCCCAGCGGAAAAGGATAATCGGTGCCCAGCATCACTTGGCGGTCACCGGTCACATTCAGCAGATAACGCAGTGCGTCGTCGTCATGCACGCAAGAGTCGAAATACATGCGCTTGAGATACTCCCGCGGGTTGCGCGGGTTGTCGGTTGCGACAAGGTCCGGGCGCATTTTGAACCCGTGTTCGATGCGCCCGATGGTGAATGGAAAGCTGCCACCACCATGGGCCAGCATCACGCGCAGCTTCGGCAAGCGTTCCAGCACACCGCCAAACGCCAGGCAGCATGCCGCGCGCGATTGCTCGGCCGGCATGCCGACCAGCCATGGCATCCAGTATTTGGGCATGCTCGCCATACCCATCATGTCCCACGGGTGCACCATCACGGCTGCGCCAAGATCGGCAGCGGCTTCGAAGAACGGGAACAGTTCTGGCGCGTCAAGATTCCAGTCGCCGCAGTGCGAACCAATCTGCACGCCCTGCAAACCAAGCTCGTCGATGCAACGTTCCAGTTCACGAATGGCCAGGTCGGGCGCTTGCAGCGGCACTGTGCCGATGCCGGCATAGTGCCGCGGATAGTCGCGGCACATGCCGCCCATGTGGTCATTCAAATGCCGATGCAGTTCCAGCGCCTGATACCCGGGTGCCCAGTAGGAAAACAACACGGGCACGGTGGAAACCACCTGCACATCCACGCCGAAACGCGCGTAGTCGTCGATACGCGTCTGTGGATCGAATGCCGAATCCCACACTTCGCGGAAAAACTTGCTGTCCTTGTAGATGCGGTGGCGCCCATCGCTGTGGGTCATCACCGGAAAGCGATCGTCGCCGTACTTGCTTGCCAGGTTCGGCCAGTCCCGGGGAAGGATATGTGCGTGGGTGTCTATCTTGAGCATCTGTGCAGTGTAAAACGTCCGTGCAGCGGCGTCGCGTGGGTGCGACAAGCGTTGGCGCCATAACCGGCATGTCCCGGTGTGGGGGCGTGGTCAGCCTCGGTCATCGTGCGCATTGCCCGCGCACTCGTGCGGCATCACGGCGAGGTTGGCACGAGCGGTGTACCGGCCGGGAAGCTGAGAACCCTCACCGGTAAAGCACTGCATGGCAGAAGTGCGCACCATACGCAGGAATCAGAAGCTTCCTGGCTGCACACGGCTCACTGGCTGAAGCTCGTGTCCGGTCTGTCCTCGGTCTTCACCTTGCGTTTTTGCAGCTCCAGTACAAGCGGGGTCAGCTCCGCTATGCGCGCCTGGATGCGCACGCGGGCGTAATAATCCAGATCGCTGCGCGTCAGCATGCGTTTGAGCTGCTCCATCGCGTCGAAGGGACGTCCTGAATAGTAGCTGGCGTCCGCGAATGCCTCCGCAGCGCGCACGTCATCACCCGACTTGTTGCTTGCCCGAGCGTAAGCGGAATAGATTTCCGGCTCCACGGCATTGTCCAGCAGCGGTCGCAGCAAGTCGGCGGCACGCGTTGCCTCGGTTTTGTCGCCAGCTTCGGTCAGCGCACTGGCATACGCGAGCGCCACGGCGCGATTACGCGGCGATTGCGTGTTGAGTGTGCTGTAGATCGCCAGTGCGGCCGCGCGCTGACCTGCCTGCAGGCGCGCATCAGCAAGCGCTAGTTGGAGCATGAGACTCTCCGGATGCGCTTGCACCATCGGCGCAAGTTCGTCGATGGCCTGCACGCCGCGACCACTACGGCTGAGCGCGAGCGCGTAGCCATAACGATTGGCTGGAGTGTCGAAACCACGATTTTGCTGCAAACTGGACGCGTAATAGATTGCCAATTTGGGCGCGCTGCCGGCCAATACACGAACGCGTTCGCGCATCAGATCGTAAGTGTCCAGCCCGCTGCTGGTGGATGCCATGCTGGTGAGTTGCGTGGGGTCCTTGAGGAACGGAATCGGCGCCGTGCTCCTGGCCCACTGCTCGGCTTGCAAGGTGGCACCGGACGGGCGCAGCTTCTGCGCGGCCTTCAGTGCGCCAGCGCGCGCCTTGGCGTCGCTGATGCGCACCACGGTGACCGGGTGCGTCTGCAGCAGCGAGGGCGTTTGGTCGGCACTGGCTCCGGCGCCGGTACTCAGCACATCCTGCATGCGTTCGAAAAATGCCGCCATCGCGTCCGGGTTGAAGCCGGCATTGGCCAACGTCTGGATGCCGACCCGGTCGGCCTCGATCTCGTCCTTGCGGGTGAAGTTGATCGATTTTTGCGCCAGCAACCCTTGACCTCCGGCCAGAACCGCCATCGGGGCGTCGCCGCCGCCCCCGGCCGCGCCAGCTGCGATGGCACCGAGCAAGACGAGTGCCATCAGCGGTGCATCCTTCCTGGAGTCTTCAAACGCCCGCTGCAGATGGTTCTGGGTAATATGACCGATCTCATGGGCGATCACCCCGGCCAGTTCGCTTTCGCTGCGCGTGATGGTCATCAGGCCGGAGTTGACCGCGATGTAGCCGCCCGGCGCCGCGAACGCATTGATCTCCGGATCCTTCACGATGAAAAACGCGAAGTGATCCTTCGGTTTGTCGCTGTTGGATGAAAGGCGGTGGCCGAGATCATTGATGTAATCGTCGAGCAGCGGATCGTCCACCACCATATCCAGTGCGCGCATCTGGCGCAGCATGGAAGCGCCGTAATCCTGCGCCTCCTGCGGCGAGATCAACGCGTTCGCCGAACTGCCGAGATCGGGCAGGCGCACGTCCTGCTGGGCGCCGGCAGCAAACGCGAACGTCGCGCTGAGCAGTGCCGTCAGCAGGCGCACCTGGGGTCGTCGTGGTCGCATGATCATATAATCGGGGACGATACCACTGTGACCGTTGCTTGCCGGTTCGGTTCCGCCACTGACGACCGCGGCTTGCACCGGACGTCGCATGTCCCCATGTGGCAGTCACCATCTTCCCAAACCTGTGGGTTGCCATGTCCAAGATCGAGATTTATTCCACCGCCAGTTGTCCGTACTGCGTGGCGGCCAAGAACCTGCTCAAGTCCAAGGGGCTGGAGTGGAACGAGGTGCGTGTTGATACCGACATGGCGCAGCGTGAAACCATGCTGGCGCGCAGTGGTGGCGCACGCACGGTGCCGCAGATCTTCATCAACGACCACCATGTCGGCGGTTATGACCAGCTCGTTGCGGCCGATCGCAGCGGCAAGCTTGCGCAACTGCTGGAATTGCCTGCGTGAGCGACCGTCTGGCCGAGTTCACGGCGTTTCGCCAGCGCCTGAATGAGCGGATTCTGGCGGAAGACAACCAGGTTGTGCGCCGCTTCTTTGCGCTGGACACGCAGACGTACAAGGCTGGCGTGCTGGACGTGAAGACCAAGGAAATGCTCGGCCTGGTGGCGTCGCTGGTACTGCGCTGTGACGATTGCATCAGTTACCACGTGGCTCAATGCAAGGACGTCGGGGTGCAGCGTGATGCGCTGTTCGAGGTATTCAGTGTTGGTCTGGTTGTGGGTGGTTCCATCGTCATTCCGCACTTGCGCCGTGCGGTGGATCTGCTCGATCAGCTTGAAGCGGATGAACCTGTGGAAGCCGGCCCGTGCGCGGATCACGGTGAATAATGCCCTGATGCCTCGCCTGGTTGGGTTGCGCGCAACGCTCGGTTCGACCGTCTGCGAGCGGGAAGACGCCTTGTGCACTGTCGTGTGCACTGCGCAACGGTCATAATTGGCGGCTTTCCACGTGCGTCTTGCAGATCACTGCCCGCGCTGTGGAGCTTTCGGTTGTGAGGAGTTTTCATGAGCAAGACGATTGTCGTGATTCCGGGCGACGGTATTGGTCCGGAAATCATGGCGGCGACGCTGCGCGTGCTGGATGCGTTGCAGGCCGACCTGGAGTACACGCGGGTTGACGCGGGCCTGACTGCGCTGGAGAAACATGGCGTGCTGCTGCCGCCGGCCACACTGGCCAGCATCGCCGAGCACAAGATTGCGTTGAAAGGGCCGCTGACTACGCCCATCGGCGACGGCTTTACCTCGATAAATGTCACTTTGCGCCGGCATTTCGAGCTGTACGCGAATGTGCGCCCGGCAGTCAGTTTTCCGGGTACCAAGTCGCGCTATGACAACATCGACATCATCACCGTGCGTGAGAACACCGAGGGCGCGTATCTGTCCGAAGGGCAGACGTTGTCAGCCGATGGCGAGACCGCGCTGTCGCTGATCCGCAATACGCGCAAGGGCAGCAGCCGCATCGTGCGTTACGCGTTCGAGCTGGCACTCAAGCGCGGGCGCAAGAAGGTCACAGCGGTCCACAAGGCCAATATTCTAAAAACCAGCTCCGGCTTGTTCCTCAACGTGGCACGCGAGATTGCCCGGGAATATCCGCAGATCGAGTTCAACGAGATGATCGTGGACAACACCTGCATGCAATTGGTGATGAATCCGCAGCAGTTCGACGTCATCGTCACCACGAATTTGTTCGGCGATATTCTGTCGGATCTGTGCGCCGGATTGATTGGTGGCCTGGGCCTGGCGCCGGGCGACAATATCGGCAAGGACGTCGCGGTCTTCGAGGCGGTACACGGTTCGGCGCCGGACATTGCCGGCAAGGGCATTGCCAACCCGTGCGCCCTGCTGTTGGCTGCGGCGGACATGCTCGATCACATGAACCTGAGCGCGAAAGGCGCACAATTGCGCCACGCGATCCGCGCCGCAGTAGAGAGGGATCGCGAGCAGATCACGCCGGATCTGGGTGGCAGCGGCAACACCGAGAGTTTTGCCGACGCAGTGATTGCGCACCTGCAGGAGTGATCTTGTCGCGCCGCGCCTGCGTGTGTTGATGCGGCCGGCGCGCGGCGCGAACTCCTTGTGCGTACGTCATGATCGGTGCGTGCGGTGACCGGTGTGCGGTCAAGCGCGGCCCCTCAGCGCAGGAGCGGCCACGGCGCCAGCAAGATCAGCCACAGCAACGCCAGGATGGCGACGTACTTGCCAACCTTGTAGGCGCCCCTGTGGCGGCGTTTGAGTTCCTTTTTCCACTGATGCATCGCGCCCTTGCGTTGGCTCAGTGCGTACAACCGATTCACCAGCCCGGTCTTCTCCGACCCTTCATCGCTGTTCGGCGAGGCCGTGATCTTGCCCATGAAGACGCCCACGCGATGATTGATCGCGCTCATCCAGCGCGACCGCAGCGGGCGCTCGACGTCGGCGAACAGGATGATCCGGGTCTGGTCGGTCGTGTTCTCCACCCAATGCACGTAGGTTTCATCGAACACCACATCCTTGCCGTCACCCCAGGCGTGTTCCTGGCCGTCGACAAAGATGCGACAGTCGCGCGAATTCGGCGTAATCAGCCCCAGGTGATAGCGCAACGAGCCAGCGAACGGGTCGCGGTGGGGGTTGAGTCGGCTGTTCGGCGCGAGCGTGGCAAACATGGCCGCCTTGATGCCGGGGATGGCATTGAGCAGTTCCACCGTCTTCGGACATAACGACTGCGCAGAGGCCAGCGGTTCGCCGTACCACTTCAGATAAAAGCGCTTCCAGCCTTGCTTGATGAAGCTGTTGAAACTGGCGTCGTTGTTCGCTGTCGTGCCGCGGATATGGCCTTGGTCAGTCAGGTGCAACGCCTCGTCGCGAATGGTTTCCCAGTTTGCCTGCAGCAAGTCCAGTTGCGGAAAGCTTCGACGGTCGAGAATCGGTTTGGCCGGAACCGCCGAGAACGCATACATCAGCAAGTTGTACGGTGCAAACACCGCTGAATGGTCGACCAACTGGCGATCAAAACGCAGCCGAACCCGTCCTCGCAGGTGCACCAGCAGCACGCAGAGCGCGAAAAAGACGAGCAGCACCAGCACAATGAGGCGAGCGGTAAGAAGCATGTTGCGCAATCAAACCATGGCAAATCAGAGAGCCTCGCATTCTACCCGTTTGTGTACGGCGAACCCGGCCGGCTTCGGCCTCGGCTGGGGCTCGCGGGTTCAGACAACAACGGGTCACTGAGTGCAGCCTGATGGCGCAGCTATCGCTGCAAGCCTGGCGCGTCCCCGACGCGCCCCGCGCTTCGTCAGAGTGTCTCCGCCGCGAAATCCGCGAGCCGCGAGCGTTCACCACGACGCAGGGTGATGTGCGCCGAATGTTCCCATTGCTTGAAACGGTCCACCGCATAGGTGAGGCCGGAAGTGGTCTCGCTGAGGTACGGCGTATCGATCTGCTCGACGTTGCCCAGGCAGATGATCTTGGTGCCCGGACCGGCGCGGGTCACCAGCGTTTTCATCTGCTTCGGCGTCAGGTTCTGCGCTTCGTCAATGATCAGGTAGCGGTTGAGGAAGGTACGCCCGCGCATGAAGTTGAGCGACCGGATCTTGATGCGCGCGGCGAGCAGATCATTGGTGGCCTGACGCCCCCAACTGCCGCCGTCCTCGGGGTTGGTCAGCACTTCGAGGTTGTCGGTCAACGCGCCCATCCACGGCGTCATCTTCTCCTCCTCGGTGCCGGGCAGGAAGCCGATGTCCTCGCCGACCGAGACCGTTGCGCGGGTCATGATGATCTCGCGGTAGCGTTGTTGATCCATGACTTGCGCCAGACCCGCGGCCAGCGCCAGCAACGTCTTGCCAGTGCCGGCGTTGCCGAGCAAGGTGACGAAATCCACATCCGGATCCATCAGCACATTCAGCGCGAAATTCTGTTCACGGTTGCGCGCGCCGATGCCCCAGACGTGGTGGTTCGCGTGTGAGTGGTCATCGAGCAATACCAGCGTGGCAGACTCGTCTTCCAAGCGCAGTACGCGCAATTCGACCGCATTCTCGCCGGGCAGGTACAGGCACTGGTTGGGGAACCATTCCTCGTCATCGTGGCGCTTCAGTTGGTAGAACGTGCGGCCGTGGTCGTTCCAGGAAGTGACTTCCGGATGACGATCCCAGAAGCTGTCGGTCAGCTCGGCAGCGCCGGTATACAGCAGCGAAAAATCATCCAGCGCGCGATCATTTTCATAGTCCTCGGCAACGATGCCGTAGATGCTGGCCTTGATGCGCAGGTTGATGTCCTTGCTGACCAGAATCACCGTGCGTTCGGGATTCTGGTCGCGCAGTTCGATCGTCGCGGCAAGGATCTGGTTGTCGGCTTTGCCGTGGTTGTTGGCTGTGCGTTGCTGAAAGTACAGGCGGCCCACCTCGTTGCCGCGCTTGAGCTTGATGCCGTGCGGGTTGGACAGTTCCAGTCCGTCACGCAGCTCGTGCGGCTTGCCGCGCTCGACGAGTTCGTTGAGAAAGCGACTGACCTGGCGACCGTTGCGCGAGACTTCGGAACCACCTTTCTTTTTTTCGTCCAGCTCCTCGAGCACGGTCATCGGAATGAAGACGTCATGCTCCTCGAAGTGAAACAGCGAGGTGGGGTCGTGCAGCAGGACGTTGGTGTCCAGTGCGTAGATGCGCTTGCTTCCGGTCATGCGGAAGAATCCTCGCGGGCAGATGATGGGGGGGGCGCGGCGAGCCATCGCCGCGCGTGGAACGTCACCATGTGAAGTTCGTCGCAAGGCGGGCTCGAGCGGGGCAGCAACAGGTGACGTGACTTTCACTGGGCGGCAAGAACATCAAGCACCGCTTGCGCATGTCCAGCCACTTTGACGTTGCGCCACTCCTGCCGCAGCTTGCCATCCGGGTCGACCAGGAACGTGCTGCGGACCACGCCCATGTGGTGCTTGCCGTACAGCACTTTCTCGTGAATCACGTCAAACGCGCGACACCACGTTTCATCCACGTCGGCAATCAACGGGAACGGCAAGGCGTGCTTGCTGGCAAAGTTCGTGTGCGATTTTGCCGAGTCGCGCGATACCCCGATGACTTGTGCGTGATGCGCCAGGAACTGCGCATGCAAATCCCGGAATGCCTGAGCTTCGGTGGTGCAGCCGGGCGTACTGTCTTTCGGATAGAAGTACAGCACCACCCATTGGCCCTTGAAGCTGGCGAGTTTGAGGGTGCTGCCATCGCCGGTCTTGCCACTCAGCGCGGGCACGCGCTTGCCGATGTCCGGCATCAGGCGACTCCGTGGCAGGAAAAGCGCATGTGTGGCCGGGCTGGCGGCGTCGCTGCGCGGGGGTAAACGGCTGCGGGTTGACCGGTACTGCGCATCGGGGGTGTCTCCTGTAGGTGGAGTGACACCAGATTAGCGCGTGTACAGCGGTGGAAAACAGCCCTTGCCGTAACCTGGCAATCGCGGCATCCTCAGAACTTCACCGGGTCCATGATGGCGTCCAGATTCAGGCCGTCGCACAGTTCCAGGAAATCGTCGCGCAAGGCGGCGATATGAATTTCCGCCGGGATGCCAATGGTGAATTGCGCCTGGAACATCTCCGCGCCGGTCTGCATCGCCTGGTAGCGCGTGGAATTGAGCTGCTCGACGCTGATCTCGTGCTGGCTGAAAAACTCCACGATGCGCGCCACGATACCCGGGCGGTCAGCGGCCACCACTTCCACCAGGTACGGCAATTGGTGTGAACTGCTTTCGCGTGGACCGGTGCGGTAGTGCACCAGACGCAGGCTCTCGTCACGTGCCAGCTTGCTCAGCGCGGTTTCCAGCTTTGCCAGCGCGTCCCAGGCGCCGCAGGCCAGCAGCATCAGGGAAACTTCCGAACCGATGGTCGACACCCGCGACTCGGCCAGGTTGCAACCGGCGTCCGCAATGCGTTTGGACAACGCCAGCAGCGGCGACTTGGCAGTTGGTGCGAGGGCGTGGATCAGCAACTGGGTATCGGCGCCGGCGCGCACGGGAACGGAAGTGGGTTTCAAGTGTTTGTGCCTGCGACGTGGGTTCCGCGTCATGCGGAAATGGCAGATTACTCTGATCGAGCTTACTTGCCCGCCGTACAACGCGGCAAGTAACATGCACCGCTTGTCCGAGGCCAAACTTGTGTTGAGCATCCGTGGAAGTATCTGTGCCCTGGCCACGCCGTTCATGGCTGATGGCGCACTCGACCTGGCAGCGTTCGGCCGATTGCTCGACTATCAGCTGGCTGGCGGCACGCAAGCCGTGGTCGTGGCCGGCTCCACCGGTGAGGCGCACATGCTGGAACCGGGCGAGTTTGATCGCCTGTTGACGTTTGCGCTGAAGCACGTTGCCGGACGAGTGCCGGTGATTGCCGGCACCGGCGACGCTGCGACCACGAAGACGGTTGCCGCAACGCGGCGGGCGGCAGCTTTGGGTGCGGATGCTGCGTTGGTCGTGGCGCCGTACTACGTGCGGCCCACACAGGAAGGCTTGCGCCGACATTTTCTCGAAGTGGCCGAGCAGGCAGGCGTGCCGGTCATTGTGTATAACGTGCCGAGCCGCACTGGCTGTGATCTGCAGCCGGACACGGTGGCGGTGCTGCGCGATCATCCGGCCATCATCGGGATCAAGGAAGCGCGCGGCGACAGTGAGCGAATTCATGCACTCGCGGAACTTGTGCGCGATGATTTCGTCTATCTGTCCGGCGACGATGGCAGTGCGGGTGCGGCGATGCTCGCTGGCGCCGCAGGTACCGTCTCGGTGGTAGCCAATCTGGTGCCACAGGCGTTCCGCGCCTGGTGTGATGCGGCCACTGGTGGTGATGTGGCTGCTGCCGCCACCTGTGGCGATGCGCTGGAGCCATTGCTGGAAGCGCTGGCGTGTGCGCCCAACCCGATCCCGGTGAAGGCCGCGTTGGCCATGCTCGGACTTGGTCTGGCGCGGTTGCGTTTGCCACTGGTGGAACTGAACGACGGTCCGGAGCGCGACCGATTGCACGCGGCGCTGTCCACTCTGGCATCCTTGGCGTCGGTGGCGACAGGGTAATGGTTGCTCGACCCATCTTACGGAACCTTATTACATGAAGAAAACTTCGCTCCTCGCGATCGTCCCCGCAGTTGTGCTCAGCGCGTTGCTGGTATCGGGCTGTGGCATTTTCCGCTCGCACAAAGCCTGGAAGACCGCGCAGCAGGAAGCACCACTGGAGATTCCGCCAAACCTGGACCGCCCGTCCACATCGGCCGCGCTGGTGATTCCTCCGCCCGGAGCCAACGCGCCCACTGCAGACGGTGTCAGCGCCGCTAGCGGCCAAGTGACCGACGGATTCGTGCTCAGCGATTCAGTGGACAGCGCCTACAAGCGCGTGGGCCAGGCGTTGGAGGGTGGTAATTTCGGTCAGGTAGTCAGCCATGACGACAGCGCGCACAGCTACGTCTTGAGCGTCAGCGGAGCCGCTGCAACCCAGGCAAAGTCGGGCTTTTTTGGTCGCTTGTTCGGCCGCGAGAAGAACGCTGCGGATAGCGCGCCCGGTGGCGCCGCGCACCAGGTCCGGATAGACATTGGCAGCAGTGGCGCCAATGGCAGTGAGGTCCGCGCCCAGGGCAATGCCACGGCGGTAGGCAAGGTCATCGACGGTTTGAAGTCGCGTCTAGGCAGTTGATCGCAGTGCCGCGGGCCTGAATCAGCCACGAAAAACGCCGCTTTCGGGCGGCGTTTTTCGTGCAGGAGCATTGGGTTGGAGCGTGCGTGTCGCTCAGCGCTCCAGCATTGGCAATTTGCCCGGCTTGCCGTCCCATTCAGCGGCATCTGCGGGCGGCTCGATCTGTGCGGTGATGACTGGCCAGTCCTTGGCGAGTTCTGCGTTGAGTGCAATGAAACCCTCCTGTCCGGCGGGCACGTCATCTTCGGGATAAATTGCATTGGCGGGGCATTCGGGCTCGCACAAGGTGCAATCGATGCACTCATCGGGATCGATGGCCAGGAAGTTCGGACCTTCGTGAAACGCGTCCACCGGACAGACCTCGACGCAATCGGTGTACTTGCACTTGATGCAGTTGTCGACGACAACGAAGGTCATGGCGCGAAGCTCCCAATCGGTGGTGCAGCCAAGTATCGCGCCGCACAGAGCTCTGGTGATGAGTGCGGTCAACGTGGCCGCGTTTGGACTGTGCCGAGCGACTGGACGTCGTACGGCTGTCCACTGCCCCGATCATAGTGATCACGGATCAACACACGAATACATGGTGCTCCCTACGAGACTCGAACTCGTGTTCCCGCCGTGAGAGGGCGGTGTCCTGGGCCACTAGACGAAGGGAGCGTTATGCTGCAGGGCGCGCTAGTATAGCGGAATTGACCAGCCCGGCAACGCCAGCAACTGCGTCGGCACCACGTCATCTTTCTCTGGTGACATTACGCACAGGCATCTGCATCGGCACCTTGGCTTGATGTCTGCCGGTGTGCCCGGGTATCCCAGCTCGCAAGGATTTCAAACGCTTGAACTTCCAACCAGGGACCGCCGCTACGCCAGCCTTGCGGATCATTCCGCGCGCGCAGCACAACATCTCGCGCAAGAACATCAGCAAAGGTGCCTTGCGTGTCCTCTACCACCTCAACGAGGCCGGTTACACCGCCTATCTTGTAGGAGGCGCGGTACGTGATCTCCTGCTGGATCGTCGGCCCAAGGACTTTGATGTTGCGACCAATGCAACTCCGGAGGAGGTGAAGCGCCTGTTCCGCAACTGTCGTTTGATTGGTCGCCGCTTTCGCCTGGCCCATGTGGTGTTCGGCCCCGAGATCATCGAAGTTGCCACATTCCGCGGCGTTGGCGAGGAAGGCGGCGATGGCGACCGCCGTCTGGTGGACGGGCTGATTGTGCGCGACAACATCTGGGGAACGATCGAGGAAGACGCCGTTCGCCGGGACTTTCGCGTCAATGCGATGTACTACGACATCAGCGATTTTTCCGTGCGCGACTATGTCGACGGGATGCAGGACCTGCAAGATGGCGTGCTGCGACTGATTGGCGATCCGGAGACGCGTTACCACGAGGACCCAGTGCGCATGTTGCGTGCGGCACGTCTCGCGGCGAAGTTGGACATGCGGATCGACGACGCAGCGATGGCGCCGTTCGAGACGCTGGGGCCGCTGCTGGGTGACGCTGCGCCAGCACGCCTGTTCGACGAATCCCTGAAGATGTTCCTGAGTGGACAGGGCCTCAAAAGTTTTCGCATGCTGGAGCATTGCGGGCTGTTGAAATTCATGTTTCCCGCCACTGCGCGCGCGCTCGACCATGGCGACACCGCACTGCGCTCCCTTGTCGAGCGAGGCCTGGCCAATACGGATGAGCGCGTCAACGCGGACAAATCGGTCACACCGGCGTTTCTGTTTGCGGTGCTGTTATGGGGCGAGGTGCGGGATGTGGCACTGCGCTCGATGGCGCAGGGCGTACCTGCGGGAGATGCGTGGGCTCGCGCAGCGGCGCAGACGATTGCCGAGCAATGTCAGCGCGTAGCCATCCCGCGGCGGTTCACTTTCACCATGGAAGAAATCTGGGCGTTGCAACCACGCTTTGAGCAGATCCAGCGCAAGCGCGTGTTTCGCCTGATGGCTCATCCGCGCTTTCGTGCGGCATTTGATTTTCTGTTGTTGCGCAGTGGTGAATCTCCTGCCGTGGCCGAGTTGGGCCAATGGTGGGAGCACGCCCAGCAGTTGCCACCCGAGGTGTTGTCTGCAGCCTTGCCGATGGCGACAGGCAACCGGGCCGTCGACAACGCGGCACTGCCAACACCAGCCAGACCGCCGCGCCCGCGGCGTCGGCATCGTCGACCAGGCAAGCCAGGGCCGGCGTGACCATTGCCTATGTTGCGTTGGGCAGCAACATGGATGATCCCCAACACCAGGTGCTCGAAGCAATGGATGCATTGGCGCAGTTGCCGGGGACGCAGCTGTTGCAACGCTCGTGGTTGTATCGCACGCCGCCGTGGGGCGTGCTTGAACAACCGTCGTTCGTCAATGCCGCTGTGCAACTGGACACGACGTTGACGGCGCATGCGTTGCTCGACGCGTTGCTGGTCATCGAGCAACACGCTGGTCGCGTACGCGGGGTCTTGAACGGCCCGCGTACGCTGGATCTGGATTTGCTGCAGGTTGCTGGCGTGCGGTGTCATGATGGACGCCTGACCCTGCCGCACCCGCGCATGCGCGAGCGGGCCTTTGTGTTGTTGCCGCTCAACGATATTGCACCTTCGCTGCAGTTGGACGCGACGCTGACAGTGGCGCAACAACTGGCGCGGCTTGATCTTGCCGGGTGCGAACGCATCATGTAATCCAGCATCGCGTGGTCTGCGGTGCACTTCCACCCATGAGGTATGCCGTGTACGTGCAAAGCAGCAATGTTCCGGAGCGCAAGCCGGTGACGGTGCCTGGCCTGCAGGCCATGAAGGCGGCGGGGCAACGTATCGTGATGTTGACTGCCTACGATGCCAGCTTTGCCTGGCAGGTGGAGGCGGCCGGCATTGATGTGGCGCTCGTCGGTGATTCACTGGGCATGGTCATTCAGGGGCATCGCAGCACCTTGCCGGTGACACTCGAGCACATGGTCTATCACACTGCCGCTGTTGCCCGCGGACTCACTGCGACCTTGCTCGTGGCGGACGTTCCGTTCATGGCCGATCGTGATGTGGCGCATGTGCTGGAAGCAGGCGCGCGGCTGGTAGGCGAAGCTGGGGCGGCCATGGTCAAGATCGAGGGGGCCGCGCCACACATACTGGAGGCGATCGCCGCGCTGTCAGCGCGCGCCATTCCCGTGTGTGCGCACTTGGGTCTGACCCCGCAATCGATGCATAAATTTGGTGGCTTCCGGATCCAGGGTCGGGAGGACGCGGCCGCCGAGCGCATCCTTGCGCAAGCGCAGGCGGTACAAGCCGCTGGAGCTGCGCTGCTGGTGCTCGAGGGTGTGCCGACCACGCTGGGCCAGCGTTTGACTGCATCGGTGACGATTCCCGTGATCGGCATTGGTGCCGGTCCGTACTGCGATGGCCAGGTGTTGGTGATCCATGACATGCTTGGCGTGACGCCGGGCAAGCGCCCGAAATTCAGCAAGGATTTTCTGGCCGGGCACGACTCCGTGGCCGCGGCGCTGGCCGAGTACGCCAAGGATGTGCGCAGCGGTGCGTTCCCCGCGCCTGAGCATTGTTTCAACTGACCGCGAAGCATCGATCATGCAGACCGTTCAAGATGTCCCGGCGTTGCGTGCGGCCATCCGCAACTGGCGCAGCAAAGGCGAGACCGTCGGTTTCGTGCCGACCATGGGCAACCTGCACGCCGGGCACCAGTCGTTGATCAAGCTGGCGCGTGCACGCACCGACCGGGTGGTCGCCAGCGTGTTCGTGAACCCGACCCAGTTTGGTCCGAACGAGGACTTTGACCGGTATCCGCGCACGCTCACCGCCGATCAGACAGCGTTGACCGACGAAGGCTGCGATCTGCTGTTTGCGCCCGAAGTCGCCACCATCTATCCATATGGCGCCCAGCACAGTGTGAATCTGCGGGTGCCGCAGATCACCGAGGTGCTGGAAGGCGCGCACCGGCCCGGACATTTTGATGGCGTCGCCACGGTGGTGTGCAAGCTGTTCAATCTGGTGCAGCCGGATGTGGCCGTGTTCGGGCAAAAGGATTATCAGCAGTTGAAGGTGATCGAGCGCCTCGTGCGCGATCTTTCGCTGCCCGTGCGCGTGATGGCTGCACCCATCTTTCGGGCCGGCGATGGGCTGGCACTGAGCTCGCGCAATCAGTATCTGTCGGCAGCCGAGCGTACCCGTGCGCCGCTGATCCATGCCACCCTGATGACGATGCGCGAGCTGCTTGCTGCCGGACATGCCTGGGAGGCGATTGAACGCGTCGCCAATGCGCGGCTGTCGCGCGCGGGCTTTGCGCCGGATTATGCAGTGATTCGACGCGCTGACGATTTGTCTGCACCTGGCGAACACGAGCGCACGGGCCTGATAGCCTTGATCGCTGCGCGTCTGGGAAATACGCGACTGATCGACAATCTGCAACTGAACTGAAGCAAGCTGACGATTGGACGGTTGTTGCAGCGCAGCGCCAGCCGCTCGATAATGTCGAGCTTTGTGGCCCTTCCTGGGAAAGACGTCATGCACCTGAACATGCTCAAGGCCAAACTCCACCGCGTCACCGTGACTCATGCCGAGTTGCATTACGAAGGCTCGATCGCGATCGACGGCTTGTTGCTCAAGGCCTCCGGTATCCGCGAGTACGAGCAGATCCATGCGTGGAACGTCAACACCGGGCAACGTTTTGTCACCTATGCGCTGCGCGCGCAGGATGGCTCGGGCATCATCTCGGTGAACGGCAGCGCGGCGCGCAGTGCACAAGCCGGCGACGTGATCATCATTGCCGCGTTTGCCCAGGTGAGCGAGGCGGAGTTGGAGAAGTTTCAGCCAACCTGCGTGTATGTCGACAGTGCCAATCGCGTAAAGCGCACCAATCACACGATCCCCACGCAGATGGCCGCGGTCTGAAACCAGCCGCGGGCGTCCTGGCGTGACAGCGCGGAAGTGCGTCCGCGCACGCGCTGTTGCCAGTTACAGGGGCCGACATTACTGCGCGGCGGCCGTTGCCTCGGCATGCCGCGCCAGCGCCCAAGTGACATGCTCGCGAACAACCGGGGATGGATCTTCGGCGCGCGTGCGCAAGGCGGTGCACACGGCGTTTGAAGTTGGTGCATTGCCCAGCGCCACGGCGATGTTGCGCAACCAGCCGTCGTACCCTGCGCGGCGAATCGCCATGCCTTCGGTGTGTTTGAGAAAGTCCTCTTCGCTCCACGCGAACAATTCCACCAGCTTGGCACCGTCGAGGCTGTGTCGCGGCGCAAAGTCGGCTTCTGTGGCAACGTGCGCAAACTTGTTCCATGGGCACACCAGTTGGCAGTCGTCGCAACCGAAAATGCGGTTGCCCATCGGTGCGCGCAAATCTTCGGGAATGCTGCCCTTCAGTTCAATGGTGAGATACGAAATGCAGCGCTTCGCGTTGAGCTGATACGGGCCGACGATCGCGCCGGTCGGGCAGGCGGTGATGCAGCGCGTGCAGGTGCCGCAGTGGTCCGTCTCGGGTAGGTCCACGGGCAGTGGCAGATCGGTATACAGCTCGCCGAGGAAAAAGTACGAGCCGGCGTCGCGATTGATCAGCACCGTATGCTTCCCGACCCAGCCCAACCCGGCGTCGCGTGCCAGCGCTTTTTCCAGCACCGGCGCCGAATCCACAAACGCGCGATAGCCGAAGTCACCGACCACCGTGTGGATATGCTCGGCCAGCTTCTGCAGGCGACCGCGCATCAGCTTGTGATAATCCCGTCCCAACGCGTAGCGCGAGACGTATGCGGAAGCGCCGTCGTTGAGCACGTCCCACACATTACGTGTGCCGGGCGCGATGTAATCCATGCGCACGGAGATCACCCGCTGAGTGCCTGGCTGCAGTTCGGCCGGACGCGTGCGCTTGGTGCCATGGCGCGCCATGTATTCCATCTGCCCGTGGTAACCGTGTTCAAGCCAGCGGGTGAGATGTTGCTCGTCCTCGTCCAGTTGGGTGCCGGTAATGCCCGCGGCAGCGAAGCCAAGCTCACGCGCCCATTGCTTGATGTTGCTGGCGAGCGCGACGAAGTCGATGGCAGAAGGCGTATCAGTGCTGGTCACTTCGGCATTGTAACGACCTGCGCAGCCTATAATTCGCGCATGCCTGCATCCTTGCCCAGCCGTGACCTGTATACCGTGGCGCAGATCCGCGAAATCGAGCGTGAGGCGTTGACGGCGCTGCAGATCACCGGCTTCGAGCTGATGCGCCGGGCGGTGACTGCTGCCCTGGCGAGCTTGCGTCGGCACTGGCCGCAGGCACGGCGCATCGCGATCTTCTGTGGACCGGGCAACAACGGCGGCGATGGGTTTTTACTCGGGGCGCTGGCACGCGAGTCGGGTTTGCAAGTCGAGCTGCTGGCGTTGGCCGCGGACGCCAAAGGTGATGCGGCCTTGGCACGCCGCGCGTGGGAGAACGTCGCCGGCCCTTTGCCGACGTGGGACTGGCCCGAGGTTTTGCCCGACGCCGATGTGCACGTTGATGCGCTGTATGGGATCGGCCTGAATCGTGCGCCCACGGGAGAAATTGCGCGGCTCATCGATCGCCTCAATGCGAGCCGGGTCCCCGTGCTGGCGCTGGATGTTCCTTCCGGGCTGGATGCCGATACCGGGAATTGTCCCGGCACTGCGATCCGGGCTGACGTCACCGTGACGTTTGTGGCGCACAAACGCGGCCTGCATACCGGGCGCGCAGCCGATTGCACCGGTGCGCTGGAGCTGGCCACGCTGGGTGTGCCCGACACCCTGCCGGCGCGCGCAATGGCCGACGCACGCACCCTGCGCGCGGGTGGGCTGCCAGCGCGCGCGCGCTATGCGAACAAGGGCAACAATGGACACGTCCTTGTGGTCGGTGGTGCTGCGGGCATGAGCGGTGCTGTGCATCTGGCCGGGGCAGGCGCATTGCGTGCCGGGGCAGGCCTGGTGAGTGTCGCCACCCATCCCGCGCACGCGGCCATATTGAACTGCGCGCGCCCGGAGTTGATGGTGCACGCAGTCAGTGATGCAGCAACGCTGCAACCACTGCTGGAGCGCGCGGATGTCGTCGCACTCGGGCCGGGTCTCGGGGGTGAAACATGGGGACGAACGTTATGGCAGGCTGTTCTGGCGGCACCCAAGCCGTTGGTGATGGACGCTGATGCGCTGAATCTTCTAGCCGGAGAACCCCGTCACTTCAGCACCTCCGTCGTCTTGACGCCGCACCCGGGCGAGGCGGCGCGTCTGCTTGGGGTATCGACGGACGAAGTCGAGGCCGACCGTTTTGCCGCGGTACGGGAGCTGGCGCGCCGTCATGCAGCGGTCGTGGTGTTGAAGGGTGCGGGGAGTCTGGTGGCACGGGCGGATGGCCGCGTGGACGTCTGTCCCTGGGGAAATCCAGGTATGGCCTCCGGTGGCATGGGAGATCTGCTGACCGGGATCATTGCTGCGTTGCTCGCCCAGGGGTGCACGGCATGGCAGGCCGCGCGGCTTGGGGTCAGCCTGCACGCGCGCGCAGGTGACCTGGCAGCGCAAGCGGGTGAACGTGGCTTGCTTGCCACGGATTTGTTGCAACCGTTGCATGCGCTGGTGAATGAGCGCGAGGGCGAAGGGTGTCATGAAAATGATGGTCAATGAAGTGGCTTCAACGCCGGCTTGGGCGTTGCCCGACGAGGCCGCCACGACGGCGCTTGCAGGTGCGCTGGCGGCAGTCCTCGACGGTGGTCTGGTGATGTATCTGCATGGTCCGCTGGGCGCTGGCAAAACCAGCTTCGCGCGCGCCTTGTTGACTGCCCTTGGCGTCGGCGAACGCATCAAGAGTCCAACCTATACGCTGCTGGAAAGTTATACGGCGGCGGGTCGGCCGGCATGGCATCTCGATCTTTACCGCATCGCCGACCCCGGTGAGCTGGAATGGCTGGGGCTGGACGCGCTGGTCGATCCGGCGGCATTGATTCTGGTGGAGTGGGCGGAACGTGGCGTCGGGGCGCTGCCGGCGGCAGATGTGGCCGTGTATATGGACTACGCCGGTGCCGGGCGCAGCGCGTCGTTACGCCCGTGCAGTGCCCGCGGCGAGCAGGTGCTCGCGCGCTTGCCCACGCCGGGTTGCTAACCCCAAATAGTTGTTTTGCAAGGTAATTATCAAAAAGAGTGCATTCGCAGGATGCACCAAAGAGCGGTGTCGCCCGCATCGGATAGCTTGATAATGGATCATGAAAGCTCTGCAGGTGGCGGATATTAAAGGGGAAATATCCTTGCATTTAGCAAACGACTGCGTTTCAATGCGGCCCATGTGGAAATATTCGACCTTCCGCGGCGCAGCGGTACTTGCGCTGGCTGTTTGTGGCGCGCCGTTTACGCTGACGCATGCTGCCGACATCAGCGCGGCGCGGGTGTGGGCGGACGCAGCGCATACCCGCCTGGTCGTGGTCGCTTCCGGCCCGATGGAATACAAGGTCAGCCGGACCGGTGACGACCTGCTGGTGGATCTGGGTCAAAGTAGCCTGGTCGATGGCTTTGTCAGCCCGAGTGCGCACGGCCTGTATCACGGCATGACTTCGACGCGTCAGGGTAGCCGCCTGCAGTTGACCGCAAAGGTTGACCCGACCAGCCGGCTGAATACCTTTGTACTGAAGCCGGAATCGGGTGGAAATTATCGCTTGGTGATTGATCTCTATCCGGACGGTGACGTTGCCGCCACCTCTGCAGCCGCGTCGTCGCAGCGTGCCCCGATCCCGGCTGGACGTTCTGCTCCGTCGCTCCAGGCATCAGCGCCGACGCTAGCTGTGCAGCGCCCGTCAGCCGATGCGGTGTCCCTCGCGGATGCGACGCACCCGCGCAGCAGGATGGTGGCTTCACGTCAGGCTGCGGCGCTGCTGAATGGTCAGCGCAAGGTGGTGATTGCCATTGACGCTGGACACGGCGGCAAGGATTCTGGCGCGCACGGTGCGGGCGGCACGCAAGAGAAGGACATCACGTTGGCAGTGGCGCGCGATCTGGCCGCGCAAATCAATCGTCAGCAGGGCATGCAGGCGGTCTTGACGCGCAACAGCGACAAGTTCATTCCGCTCAAACAACGCTATCAGATTGCGCGCGACAACAGCGCGGACTTGTTTGTCTCCATTCACGCGGATTCATTTACCAGCAGCGATGCCAGAGGCTCGTCCGTGTGGGTCCTGTCACCCCGGGGCAAGACCAGTGAGGCGGCACGCTGGTTGGCCGACGGGCAGAATCGCGCGGACTTGATTGGTGGCGTTTCGCTGGACGACAAGGACGATAACCTGGCCAAGGTGCTGCTGGACCTGCAGCAAGGTTATGCAATGCAGGCCAGCGATGCGGTGGCGGGCAATGTGCTCAAGGCCTTGAGTGCTCTCGGACCGACGCATCGTGGCTATGTCGAGCGCGCCAATTTCGTGGTGTTGCGCTCGCCCGATGTGCCATCGATCCTGGTGGAGACCGCGTTCATCAGCAATCCGCGCGAAGAAAGCAAGTTGCGCGATCCTGCGCATCAACGGTTGTTGGCGACTGCCGTGATGAGTGGCGTGAGGAACTATTTCGAATCCACACCGCCACCGGGCACCTGGTTTGCAGCGCAGGCGGCGGTTGGTCAAAAAAGGGAGACAGCGGCAATTACTCGTGGTGCGACTGCTGGTGCGGTGCCTGCCGGTGTTTCCGCCAGCGTACAAGCGCCGCGCAAGGCCCCGCTTGTCGCACGGTCGGCGCCGTCCCGCATCGATATCGACGCGCCTGACGTGCACAAGGTCGAGCGTGGCGAGAGCCTGGGCAGCATTGCCCAGCAGTACGGCGTGAGCATTGGTGTTCTCAAGAGCGCCAATCGCATAAGTGATGACACGGTACGCGCGGGGACGGTGCTCACCATTCCTGGCGTGTAATGCAGCAAGTCCGGCAGCGGCACGCGGGCGCCACCACCGACAGGCGTCGCGTTTGCTGAAAGCCCAGCGCAAAAGTCCGCCACGCCCGAGCCATGATGGCTGCCAGTCGCGGGCTGGCGCGTTTTGCCAGTGTGCGGAAACCGTGTTGCGCACGGCGCAGCGTCCACTTGCAGGATGGCGGAGCGCGCGCGCCTGGCGTGGGCACGGGGTGTTTCGGTCGGTTTTCGCGGACGGTGGTTCTGGGTACGCGGCGCCCGAGGCGCGGCGCGTGGTCTCAAGAGGACTGAGGCCAGCCACGATTGCTGCTGGCGCCACCGAGGGCAACTCCGTATAATCTTCGATTCGACCCGCCTGGAAGGGTCGTGAACCGATCGTGGCAGGACGGAAAGTGTGGTCAGCCCGCCTGGGCAAAATCACCGCCAGATCAGTCAGAAACCGGACAAGGAGCATTCCCATGCCCAAGATCAAGACCAACCGCGCGGCCGCGAAGCGTTTTCGCAAGACCGCGTCGGGGAAAATCAAGTGCGGTCACGCTTACAGGTCACATATCCTGACCAAGAAGACGACCAAGCTGAAGCGCGGCCTGCGTGCCAAGAACCATCTCAAGGCGTGTGACACCCCGGGTGTCATGCGCATGTTGCCGTATTGACTGGCGAGGAGATTAAATCATGGCTCGTGTAAAACGCGGTGTTACCGCTCGTCGTCGTCACAAGAAAGTCATCGGTCGTGCCAAGGGCTATTACAACGCCCGGCGCAAGGTCTTCCGTGTTGCCAATCAGGCCGTCATCAAGGCTGGTCAGTACGCGTATATCGGTCGCAAGCAGCGCAAGCGCCAGTTCCGTGCATTGTGGATCGTGCGCATCAATGCCGCCGCGCGCATGTTCGGCCTTACCTACAGCCGCCTGATCAATGGCCTGAGCAAGGCCGGAATCACGGTGGATCGCAAGGTGCTCGCCGACATTGCTGTCAACGACATCAAGGCGTTTGAAGTCATTGCCGAGAAGGCCAAGGCCAGTCTGGCTGCGTAGTTTGTGCGCTCATCCTTGATCGTGAAGATCAACGGCGGTCACCTTTGGCCGCACTTCAAGGAAGAGTGAACGTTCGCGGGGAGAAGGCCAACGCCTTCTCCCCGTTTTTGTTTGGGGCCGTCACCGGGGTGCATTGATGGACGATCTGGAAAGCCGTGCTGCGCAGGGGTCGACAGCCATCGACAACGCCGGGACGCTGGAGGCACTCGATGCGTTGCGCGTCAGCCTGCTCGGCAAAAGTGGTGTTGTCACCGCCGCGCTGAAGGCGCTTGGCGCATTGCCGGCAGATGAGCGCAAGGCCCGGGGTGCCGCAGTCAATCAGATCAAGCAGCACCTTGCAGAAGCGCTTGCGGCCCGCAAGCACACCCTGGAGCAGGCCGAGCTGGATCGACGGCTGGCGTCTGAAGCGCTCGATATCAGTCTGCCCGGACGCGACGGTGAGCGCGGCGGTCTGCATCCCGTCACCCGTGCACTGGAACGCATCGCATCGATTTTTGCACGGCTCGGTTACCAACGCGTGGACGGCCCGGAGATTGAGGACGACTGGCACAATTTCGAGGCACTCAACTTTCCGCCGCTGCATCCGGCGCGCGCGATGCACGATACGTTCTACTTTGGCGACGGGCGCATGTTGCGCACGCATACTTCGCCGGTGCAGATCCGCAGCATGCAGGGCCGCCAGCCGCCGATCCGCATCATTGCGCCGGGCAAGGTCTACCGCAGCGATTCGGATCAGACGCACTCGCCGATGTTTCACCAGGTCGAGGGTTTGCTCGTCGATGAGACTTCCAGCTTCGCGGACCTCAAGGGCACGTTGACCGAATTCGTTCGCGCGTTCTTCGAACGCGATTTCGAGATGCGTTTTCGTCCCAGCTATTTCCCGTTTACCGAGCCGTCGGCCGAGGTGGATATTCGTTGGGATGCCGAGGATGGCAGCACGCGTTGGCTGGAAGTACTTGGCTGCGGCATGGTGCATCCGCATGTGTTGCGCAATTGTGGCATCGACCCGGAGCGATACACCGGCTTTGCGTTTGGGCTGGGTGTCGAGCGCTTTGCCATGCTGCGTTACGGTGTCACTGATCTGCGGGCGTTTTTCGAAAATGACCTGCGCTTCCTGAAGCAGTTTGCATGACGCGCGAGGCAAGCCGGTTGCGCGGCAGATTTGCGCTCCGCCAGAATCGCGGGTTTTGCTGGTCTGGCATTCGCGGTGCTGGTTTTCACTTCCCGTTACTCATTGCCGATTCCATGTCATGAAATTCTCTGAAAACTGGTTGCGCGAACTGGTAAGGATTGACGCCGATCGCGCGACACTGACGCGGGCGCTGACGATGGCCGGGCTGGAAGTGGAGGGCGTGACCGCGCTCGGCGAAGACCTGGCCGGCGTCGTGGTGGCGCAGATCATAAGCGCCGAACAGCACCCCGATGCCGACCGCCTGCGCGTATGCAGTGTGGATGCCGGCACCGGTACGCCGCTGCAGATCGTCTGCGGCGCACCCAACGCGCGCGTGGGGATCAAGGTGCCGCTGGCCATTGTCGGTGCCAGCCTTCCGGGTGGCGTCCACATCAAGAACGCGAAGCTGCGCGGCGTCGAGTCATTCGGCATGCTGTGCTCGGCCAGAGAGCTGGAACTCGATGCCGACGCGTCCGGCTTGCTGGAGCTGCCGGAAGCGGCGCCCATTGGCCAAGCACTGGCTGAGTATCTTGGCTTGCCCGACGCCAGCATCGAGCTGAGCCTCACCCCGAACCGTGCCGATTGCCTGAGCATGGTCGGGGTGGCCTACGACGTTGCAGCACTGTTTGCGGGGACGGTAAATGTCCCGGCACAGGCGGCGGTTGCAGTGAGCGGCAGCGTGCAGCGCAACGTGCAATTGCAGGCCGGTAGCGATGCGCCGCGCTATCTGGGGCGCGTCATCGAAGGCATTGACATGTCCGCGCACAGCCCGCTGTGGATGACCGAACGCCTGCGCCGTGGCGGCGTGCGTCCGATCAATCCGGTCGTCGACGTGACGAACTACGTGATGCTGGAGCTGGGCCAGCCGATGCACGCGTTCGACAACGATACATTGCACGGTGATGTCGTGGTGCGTCATGCCCGACCCGGCGAATCATTGAAGTTGCTCGATGGGAATGTGGCGACGCTGGATGAAACGTACTTGCTGGTTGCCGACCAGCACGCACCACTGGCCGTAGCCGGCATCATGGGCGGGTTTGCTTCGCGCGTCACCGCGCAGACGCACAACATATTCCTGGAGTCCGCACATTTCGCGCCGCACGCGATCATGGGCCGCGCGCGCAATCTGGGGTTGCATACCGACGCCTCACATCGCTTCGAACGGGGCGTCGACCCGCAACTGCCGCAGCGCGCCCTGGAGCGTGCCAGTGAACTGCTGGTGGCGATAACCGGCGGTCGCGCCGGACCGATTGTGGTCGCCGAGAATCTCGCCGACCTGTCCCAGCCCAAGCCGGTTGCCCTGCGCCGCGCGCGTCTTGCGCGAGTGCTGGGGGTCAATGTGCGCGACGACGAAGTGCTGCGCACGTTCACTGCACTGGGCATGCAGGTGGAGGTCACCGATGAGGGTTGGCAAGTCACTGCGCCGAGTCGCCGCTTCGACATCGAGCGCGAGGAAGACTTGATCGAAGAGGTCGCGCGGATTTTTGGTTACGACAACATCCCCACGCATTCGCCGTCCGGCGCATTGAGTCTGGCCATCGAGCCGGAGGGGAGGCTGTCCGAACTGGGCGTGCGCGAGCAGTTTGCCGTGCGTGGCTATCACGAGGCGGTGAATCTGGCGTTTCTGGCCGAAGACAAAGTTGCACAATGGGGTTTCACCGACGGTCTGGTGCGTCTGGCCAATCCGCTGTCCGCGGATCTGGCGGTCATGCGTCCGTCGCTGTTGCCGGGCTTGGTCGATGCGCTTGCGCACAATCGTGCGCGCCAGCAGTCGCGCGTACGGTTGTTTGAGCTTGGTCGGGTATTTACGGCGGGCACCCCGCCGCTGGAAACACCCACATTGGCCGTGGTGGCCTGCGGCAACGCCCGTGCCGAGCAGTGGGGTGAGCCTTCGCGCGCGGTGGATTTTCATGACCTGAAGGGCGATCTGGACGCGTTGCTGGCCTGGGGTGGCGAGGAGCAGCGCTGGTCCGTGGACAGTGAGGCGCTGCCTGCATGGTTGCATCCGGGCCGCGGCGCGCGGGTATTGCGGGACGGGGCGATGGTCGGTTACGTCGGTACCTTGCACCCGCGGCTGGCGCATGCGCTGGGCTTGGGCGACGACATACAGCTATTGGAGCTCGCGCTGGAGCCGGTTTTGGCGCGACGTCTGCCACGTGCGCGGCCGGTGGCACGGTTTCCGTCAGTACGGCGCGATCTGGCCTTCGATCTGCCCGAGGGAATTCGCTGGTCGCAGGTTGAAGAAGTGGTGCGCGCCACACTGGGTACGCAACTCGCAAATTTGCTGTTGTTTGACCGCTACAGCGGAAAAGGTGTGGATTCAGGTCGAAAAAGTTTGGCCATGGGCTTGATTTTGCAGGACACTTCACGCACGCTTACCGACGACGACGCGGATCGTTGCGTGCGCGAAGCGGTTGCTGCGTTGGAGCAGACATGCAAGGCAAAGTTGCGAGGATGAAATGGCGCTGACCAAGGCGGAGATGGCCGAGCGACTTTTTATCGAAGTAGGCCTCAATAAACGTGAAGCGAAGGAATTTGTGGATGCCTATTTCGAGGTGATCCGCGAAGCGCTTGAGAGCGGTGAGCAGGTGAAGCTTTCCGGTTTCGGCAACTTCGATCTGCGTGTGAAGAACCAGCGACCTGGGCGCAACCCCAAGACCGGCGAGGAAATTCCCATCTCCGCCCGGCGCGTGGTTACGTTCCGTCCGGGACAGAAACTCAAGGTGAGAGTCGAAGGTTATGCTGGATCAGGGGAATAATACCGAACTGCCGCCAATCCCGGCCAAGCGCTACTTCACCATTGGCGAGGTAGGCGAACTGTGCGCGGTGAAGCCGCACGTGTTGCGTTACTGGGAACAGGAATTTCCTGCGCTCAATCCGGTCAAGCGACGTGGCAATCGCCGCTATTACCAGCGCCATGACGTGCTCATGATTCGGCAGATTCGTGCGCTGCTGTACGAAGAGGGCTTCACCATCACGGGTGCGCGCGCCCGGTTGGAAGGTCCGCAAGCGCGCATGGAGGCGAGCATTACGCATCAGGTCGTGCGTCAGGTGCGCATGGAGTTGGAAGAAGTACTGGTGTTGCTGCGGCGCTGAGGGCACACGCTTCCGGCCACCACCGGGAAGCTGCTAGAATCCCCGCTTGCTGTTCCGTCGGGGCGTAGCGCAGCCTGGTAGCGCACTACGCTGGGGGTGTAGTGGTCGCGAGTTCGAATCTCGCCGCCCCGACCAATTAAATCAATGACTTAGGCCACTCACACCGGGTGGCCTTTTTCGTTGTAACAGCGGGGTAACAGCAGATCAGTAAAAACGCCCTTTGCGGAGATGTCGTTACGTAGGTTGCTGGGTCGTCGGTCGATCCGGGTAACTTGTGGCGTCGGCTTGTGGCAAGCGCTCGGCGAGCGATGATGGACGGCGGTTCTGCGGCACATCAGGATCATTCGGGCCGACAGCGCTTCCACGCGGTACGTGATCGCATCCCAGCGCCGCATGTCGTACATTAGCCGGTAACTGGACGCAACGCCCACAGGGGAGCAAGGGATGACAGCACTACGTGTCGCGCTAATTGTTACGGGGATGGTTGTCGCAACTTCGGCGTATGCAGCATCTGCCTTCTGGACTGGTCGGCAAGAGATGGTGACCACTGTCACCGGGCAGAGTGCGTGGAACTGTGAGTACAACTACAACGGGCAGACGTTTTGGCGAATTTTCAAAACGTCGTGTCCGTCTAACGTCGAAGTAGAGTAACCAAGCGGATCTAGACAGCTAGAGCGTTGATTGCCCGGTTCGCCGGATCGCGCCTGACTTGTGGCATCGGCTACTGCCAGACAGCCCATCGGCGGATTGCCTGACTAGCGGGCATGCAAACTATGCAGCACCGTAAAATGCACCGTCTGTCAGAGATCGCTATCGGAGCCGTAGGTAGACCGTGTCATGGACGAAGATTTGCGCCCGACGGGCTTGGCTCACTTCGGAACGACCAACCCTTTTGGTTTAAGCCTTCATAGAGCACCGCCGCTGCCACTTCTGCTTGCGAAAGGTCATTCCGGCCGGCGCGGTTCTCCAAGCCAGGAAACGCTTGCGACAATTCATGAGTCAGTGAATCACGCTGCGCCTCTGTCATAGCCAAACGCATCCTCTTGTTCGCGGGCGGCACACTTTCTTCTACCGCAAGCACTGTCAGTGTTGCCGTTAGCGGCAACATCCCCCATGCGTTGCGGAAGACGCCGGCAATGTTCGCCATTCGAGCTGCATGGTCACCCGGCTTTTCTTGGCTTGAATCGCCGTTCAACCGCGCAACCGCTAGCTCCTTCATTTTGGTATTGGCTCCAGTGAGGACAGCCGCGGTTCTCTGCAGTGTCGTGACTGTGGCATGTGTGCCCTCGTCGCTATCTCCGCTGAAGCCGCCAACCGCGTCGGACGCACACTGTAAATCCTCGTTCGCAATGTCAATCGAGCTAAACAAATCGATCGCACTCTTCGATCCCTCGATGCTAACCATTGTTGCGTAGGCATCCTGAAAGTCCTTTAGAGAGCGCACCACAGCCGCAGCAAACGCCACCCGATCGTGAACGGCGGGTGGAGGAAGGGTCATGCAAGCTCCGAAGGCACTCTGACTAAAAGCCGCGACGCCTATCAGCAACACGCCTTGGACAAACCGCATGACTGCTCCCCTAATAGCTGTCGGAACGATTACCGTACTCTATTGCACTATGGAAACGGCAGGATGAAGACTCGCTCATTGCGCAGCACTACTCGGCCGTGTGGGCAGGTTCGCCGTTACTTTCGCTTTGCCCTCTGCAGTGCGTGGGCCGGTGGAGCATCCGCCATGCCACTTGCAGCGGTGCTTGCCCGGCACACTCAGGGCTTGGCAGGGTTGGCCGTCGCAGCGACGCGCACAGCCGCATGGAACACGCAGGCCAGCTAAGTCACTCGTGCTTACGTGTAGCGGTGACAAAACTCGGTGGTTCCCCATGACTGCACCCTAAGTTGATCGCGCGCACGCGCCCGCGTGATGTGTCCATTTATTCCGGAACCGCTCCGTTACTTTGCCCCACTTTATTCCGGAGACTTGCCCAGTCCTGACAGGATCAAACGATCAATCACGCTGCTTTGGTCGCCGCCCACGCTCGGGAAGGTGCGCGCAAGAATGGCCGCTCGCGCTTCCTTGCCGGGGTAGTAGTCAATCCGGGGATACCGTTGCCGCCGTGCCCGTTGCTGTTCCAGCTTGCGAGCCTTGCGCCATGCCTGCCAGTCGGTATCGTCACTGGCAGTCACCACAGGTAGGCCAGGTTGCCACGTCATAGGGTCGGCTCCTTTCCAACTTGGAAACTGGTGTATTCGTGCCGCTGAATCGTGTCGGTTCAGCGTAAAAGGTCAGGCCACATTCGCGCCACGAATAGGTAGCACGCTGCATTGCGCTGTTCCTCGATGGCGTCCAGTTCATCCTGTAGCCGGTCAAAGGTCGCCCAGTGCATGCCAGCGGGTTTGCCGTGCGGTCGATCTTCCCCGCCAGCTAACCGCGCGTCGATCTTGCGGCTGCGTCGCCACGTCCGCTGTATTGGATCTTCCGATTGCGACTGATACCGCACGCGCAGGCAATGCCGGCAGCCCCATATAGCGCCCGCCATGCACACCACGGCAACGCGTGCTGCACAACGTGGGCAAGTGAACCACGGTCGGCTGCCGCCGTACTGGCAGGCGGTGCGTTGCAGGTACAGCACCGCGCGCTTGGCGTCGCCCTTGTCGCCGTAGCAATAGTCTAGGGTCACTGCGCCAGCGGAAACCGTCACGCCCACCGCACCGGATCGCTTCCCATTGCGTGACCACGCCCATTCGTAGGACTGCCCAGCCAGCAGCATGCCGTACCGCTGTAAGTCCCGCACGTCCAGACGGTGCAGGGATTCAATGCGGACGTTTCGCGCAGGCCTTCCCGCGCCATAACGCGAGCCGCCACGGCTCACGATTGCAACTCCACAGAATACGAAATCATTAGCCTAAGTCCCCCTTTTTGTTTCGTTGGCGTACCGTCCACTGCGCGCGAGCAAGTAGCGTTGTGTCTGTCGTAAATCAAATTCATAGCGCCACCCCGTCAGCTAGACCGCGCAGGTAGAACGTCAGCAGGCTTTCGGGCAGCGGGTCGCCATTGCCGTTTTTGTAGCCTTGGCATAGGTCGTACTGCTCGGCAGTCGCGTCTAGCTCCTGCGTTGGTAGGCCGAAAACGATACTTGCGGGAATACCCAGCCCAGCAGCCACTCGCAGTAGCCGCGCCCGGATTTGTGCTGTCCGGTCGCCATCGGCTTCGCGTAGGACGTTATTGGCGAGCGTCTTTAGTGATACCTGCGGGGTTGTGTCACTTGTGTCACTACTAGGGAATGACACATTGGTACAACTTGTGGGAAGGCCGACTTTCATCCTGTTAATCCCCATCTGACGCGCGTCGATATGCGTTGCCGACATCTATGGGGCTTGTGGTCGGGGGCTTGTGCGACTTTTTGAGTTTCGGCGTGTAGAGGCCTTCTTCTTGCGCGCGCTTCAGGCGTCGAATAACGGTTGAGCGGCCTACACCAAGCTCCTTGGCAACCTCACCCTGCGTTAGGCCCATGTCGATCATCTCGATGATCTGCTCGGCTTGCGTGTCGGTAGCCGCGCGCGTTGTCCATGCCTGCGTGCCATCAGGGAGTGTTTCCAGTGCAGCCTCGAACGGGCTTACATCCTGCCCGTATAGGGCGCGGGCCTTTTCGAAGTGGACTTCGAACCGCGCGCCTTGATCTGGCACGTAATCGGCAGGCCTGCGCAAGGCAATGACCGTGTCTAGTAGATCCTCACGCTTGGATGTGCCGCGTTGTTGCCCGCCTTTGCCTGCGTGATGGATGAAGACCACGCTGCGGCCACTCGCGCGCATGCGTAGCGCCCACTCAGCCACTGGCTGCCAGCTTTCCCCCTCGTTTTCCTTGCCACCGCGTACAAGACAGGAAAGGTTGTCCACGATGATTACGCGCGAGTCGCCAGCCACTTCCTCAATAGCTTGTTGCCCCTCCGTGCGGTACAAGTTCGGCATGATGCCGTCGGGCTGCATATCTGGCGTGACAAACCGCAGGAAGCCGGGTGCCGCCTCATTCGGACTACTGGCGATGATTCGGGAAAGTCGCGCTTGTAGGTCAACGCCGGGCATCTCACCATCTAAGTACAGGACACTTACGGCAGTAGGCGCATGCCAGCCCAGAAACTCACCGGCGGACGCCAGCGCATAGCCAACGCCTAGCGCCATGTGAGTCTTGCCGATGCCACGCATGGCGTAAATCATGGTAAGTGATTGCGTGGTAAGCCACGGCTCTAGCAGCCTCTCGCGCGTCGGGAAGTTTGCCGACAGCAAACCAGCAGCATCCACAACAACAGGCGGGCGCAGGGTGGTTACACGATTTGTGTCATCTGTGCCATTGCCTGCGTTTGACACAGTGACACACGCTTCCATCGCGCTCTGCTTCGGCGCAAGTCTCTCGACTAGGGCCAAGTCGCGGGCGGCGCGTTCCTCCAGGGTGGTGACGTACCGTTCTGCGCCGATCATGCGAGCACCTCACGCGCGCCGTGGATACGCTCGCAGGCCAGTAGCAGGCGTTCATGGTCTGCATTGTCCAGCGGCTTGCCGTCGGCCAAGTCGTGGGCGGCAATTTCCACCACCGTGGCCTCGCGCTCGAGTACACCTAGGGCGGCACCCCATCCGTTGCGCTTGAACGCTTCTTGTGCGCTCTTGCGGGCCTCTGGTGAAGAGTCGCGGATACTTTCGGGAAATAGGTCTGCAAGTTCCAAGCCCAGAGCGCCAAGGATGCCTCGCGTGTCATTACAGGCAAAGCAATGCAGCAGTACTGCGCCGTCGTCGCCTTCGGTAATGGCCAGCGATCCGCGCGCATGGTCGTGTCCGTTGGGGCAGTCACTACGGAAGCCAGTGCCATACGGATGGACGTGTTGTAGCAGTGGTAACAGCCGGTCGATTGGCTTAGCATGCGCATACGTTGTGTTTGTTGTGCGATCTCGAAGCCCGGTTACAGCCGGGCTTCGTCGTGTCTGCGCCGTGGTCATGCAGCACGCTCGCTTGAACGTGCGCGGTAGCAGACGGGGCGGCCTGCGTCTGACTCGGCTTGCAGGTAGTCCACCCATGCCCGGACGGCATCAGGACGCGCGAAACGTCGACGCCCGACAAGAAACGTCTTTAGGTGGCCTGCGTTGATTGCATCATGCAAGACGGGGAGTGATTCGCCCGTCATATCGCGGATAGCGTGTAGCGACAGCTTTAGTGGTTCGGTGTTGACCATGTGTCTGTACCCTTTGCGATGCGTCGCGTTATGCGGCGCTTCGGGTACAGGTTGCAGAAACTAGAACGGGTCGGACAGGACAGAATCATCGAATTTGGGTGGATTCTGTCCGTCGTCATCAAATGCCATCGGATGGTTAGCTCGACACTTCGCCCGTCGTGACTGATATCGCCGAACCTGCTTTCTAACAGTCTCTTCGTCGACTTGATCGTCTGGTCCGATCGCAAGCGCTACGTTTGCAGCGGTTGCCAGTATCGGGAACGGAATTTCTACTCTGTAGCGAGAAAACCATTCATACAATGAACAAGTGAAATAAACGATTGGAGTACTTTTCGCGTCTGATTGAACAATGGATGCGCTCGACGTGAAAATATTGCCATCCCATTGGTCATCCCATGACGTCCATTCGTAAACACTCCAAAGCGTGTCCGTTAGATGGCTTAAGGGATAGTCATAAGGCATTCTGAATATCCCATCGGGTGCGACGGTGAATGCAACTACATGACCATCGTCATCTTCATCATCACCCCATGAATACAACTCATCCTTTAGCCGCCTGCGTAGATCGTCCTCGCTTAGTTCGTGCATGTTGAAGCAATCAAATTTCGTCTCACGCAATAGCTCTATTAAGGCGAGCACATGTTTGTTTACTTTTTCAAAAAATATAGTGCGCTGTGCCGGTGTCATGTTGCTCGGCTTGCCGGGAAGGTGAGTCAGCCGCCTAATAGTTTGGCTAACGGTTAGCGCGTCACGCCCGAGTCTTGCGCTGGCAGGTAGCGTCGCAAGCCAGTCCCAAAAATCACGCATCCGTAGATCCGTTGCCAGCATCGCTAAAATATCTAAGCGTGCGTCTGAAAAACTCCCTCGACCACGCACCCATGCGATCCATTCTATTAGGTGCTGTACTGAGTGCTGTGGAAATCTACTGCTCATTGGGGTGTGAAGATGGGTAGCTGACATGTCCTCCATCTGCGCGATTTGACCGGCTAACACTTGGTCGTCGGCCGCGTTTGGCATCGTGGACTTGATCTGGGCAATCTGTGCATCAGTCACTTCCTTTCGCGTCAACTCATCGTCGTTCACCACACCACCCCCATCAGCAGTTCGACGGCTGCGGCGCGGTGCTCGGTCGCGACGTGTGAATAACGCTCTGTCATGGCAATGCTGGAATGACCTAGCAGCTTGCTCACCACGTACAGGTTGACGCCTGCCATGACCAGTTTGCTGGCGAACGTATGGCGTAGGTCGTGAAAATGGAAGTCTTGTATATCGGCATCCGTCATTAGCTGTAGCCACGCCTTGTAAATGCTGAATACCTTGAACAGTCGCCCTTCAGGTTCCTGCGTCTTCCATTGAGTCAGTATGGCGATGGCTTCGGTATTGAGGGGAATACTCCGTGCCTTTCCATTCTTGGCGATCTTTGCGGGGATAGTTACCTGCTTTGCCTCTAGGTCGATATCAGTCCAGGTGATGTTGGTCAACTCACCACGGCGCATGCCGGTATTGAGCGCTAGTAGTGTCATGGGGGTTAAGTGGTCGGCATAGCCTTCAATGGCTTCTAGCGGCTCTCTGCCGCGTTCCTCACGCCACTCGTTACCAGACAAACGCCGTTTCCTGAAACGTGCGTCACGGGCTTGCAATGTAGCCCTAAGCGCCTTTTCTTCCCTAGGTGACAGGTAGCGCACGCGCTCTTCAATCTCGCGTTTCTCGCGCTCCATGCCCATCAGCGGGTTGGCGTCTAGTTGCTTCCACTTGACCGCCTTGGACAATGCCGACTTGAGCCGGGCCACGTCGCGGTTGATTGTGGCGGGTAGGATGCCAGCCAGCTTGCGGCGTTTCTTGAAATTCTCGATTTCCTCGACCGTGATTTCAGTCATGGGGCGGTCGTACAGGTAACCGAAGTGGTGCGCGATCATTGCCAGCGTTTGCGCGCCTGCCTTGTTGGTGACCTTGATAACGGGTGCGTAGTGGTCGCGCATGAAGTCACCGAAGGTTAGCGGCGCGCCTGCCAGCTTTTCAATGACAGCCAGCGGAGCGCCGGCTTGGTCGACCTCGGTCAGCATGGTACGCGCACGCTTGCGCGCAGCGTCGACAGTGACGCCCGGCCACTTGCCTAGCGAGCGGGTAGTGGATCGGCTCCACTGCACGTTAAAGGTCTTCACGCCGGATGGCTGCACACGTAGATGCAGCGACGGTACAGCGCTATCCCAAACGCGGTACGGCTTCGCCATCGGCTTGGCTGATTCGATGATGCGTGGTGACAGCTTCGCGACTTGCTTTGTCATGGTCATTTGCTCCGTAACAGCACGGTAACAGCAAATGAGATCGTATCGCGAAATATCGCAAAGTGGCGCATGCTATACATTGCAAGGGGTTGCGGTTGCGTGTGGCTCTGCGTGGGGCTTTAGATTTACGCTGGGGGTGTAGTGGTCGCGAGTTCGAATCTCGCCGCCCCGACCAATGCAGCACGATGCAGGAAAAAAAGCGCCACGATCGGCGCTTTTTTCATGCCTGCCAGACCAGGCGGCAACCGCCGCGCTGAGCGTCGGGTTTACTGCCGCGTCGCTGTGGTCAATACAACACGCGGCTGCGCAGCGTGCCGGGGATGGCCGCTAGCTGCGCCTTGAGTGCGGCGGCCTGAGTCTCGTTGGCAGTCACGTCGATCACCACGTAGCCGATGTCGGCCGCGGTCTGCAGGAACTGAGCGTCAATATTGATGTTGCCGGCCGAGAACAATTCGTTGATGCGCGAAAGGATGCCTGGCGTGTTGCGATGGATGTGCAGCAAGCGCAGGCTGTGGGGATGCTCGGGCAATGTGACTTCGGGGAAATTCACCGCCGACAAGGTGGAACCGTTGTCGCTGTAGCGAATCAACTTGCTGGCCACTTCGATGCCGATGTTGCCCTGTGCCTCCAGGGTACTGCCGCCGATGTGCGGGGTGAGGATAACGTTGTCCATGCCCACCAATGGCGATACGAACAAGTCATCGTTGCTCTTGGGCTCCACCGGGAAAACGTCTATTGCGGCGCCGGCCAGATGGCCCTCCCGCAGCGCGTCAGCCAGTGCCGGAATATCCACCACGCTGCCGCGTGAGGCGTTGATCAGCATGGCACCGTCGTGCATCCGGGCGATCTGCGGGGCACCGATCATGAGCCGGGTGGCCGGAGTCTGGGGAACGTGCAACGTGACGACATCAGAGCGCTCAAGCAGCTCGTCCAGGCTGAATACCGCGTGCGCGTTGCCGAGCGCCAGCTTGCTTTCAATGTCGTGGAAGATCACGTGCATGCCAAGACTCTCGGCAAGCACGCCAACCTGCGTGCCAATGTGGCCGTAACCAACGATACCCAGCACCTTGTCGCGTGTTTCGTAACTGCCGCTGGCGGATTTGGCCCAGCCACCACGGTGACATGCGGCATTCTTCTGCGGGACGCCACGCAGCAGCATGATGGCTTCGGCAATAACCAGCTCCGCGACGCTGCGGGTGTTGGAGTACGGCGCGTTGAACACCGGTACGCCGAGCAGGCGCGCCGCATCCAGGTCCACCTGGTTCGTGCCGATGCAGAAACAGCCTACCGCGATCAGACGCCGCGCGTGCTCGAGCACGCTGGCCGTCAGCTGCGTACGCGAGCGGATGCCGACGATATGGGCGTCGGCGATATGCTCGTTGAGTTCGGCCTCGGGTATGGACCCCGAGTGCAGCTCGACCCGGCTGTAGCCGGCGCGATGGAAACTTTCCACTGCGCTGGCGCTGACGCCTTCGAGCAGTAGCACCTTGATGTCGCGCTTTGGATAGGACGTGTGCATGCATCTGCCTTGGCGGGAGTTCACCAACAACTATGCCAGAAATCGCGCAGATTTGCGGCATCGCAACACTGGACGAGTCGTCCCCGGAATGGCAGGCTGTACGGGTTTCCCGGAGTCGAATATGCCCGATGCCCGTCTCGCCGAACTGATACTCCGCTTGCCGCAGTTGCGTGTGCTCACGGCGCCAGATGATCTGGAGCACTACGGTCGCGACTGGACCCGGCGCTGGCTGCCAGCGCCACTTGCGATTGCTCTGCCGACGAGTGTGCAACAAGTGCAGGCCATCGTGCATTGGGCCAACGATCATGGGGTGGCGATCGTCCCATCCGGCGGCCGCACGGGATTGTCGGGCGGTGCGGTGGCCGCTGCCGGCGAGCTGGTGCTGAGTCTGGAGCGCATGAACCAGGTGCTCGCGTTCAATGCAGTCGACCGTACACTCACCGTGCAAGCAGGTATCACCTTGCAGGCTGTGCACGATGCAGCGCGCGAGCATGCGCTGGCCTATCCAGTGGACCTTGCCGCGCGCGGTTCGTGTTCCATCGGCGGCAACATTGCCACCAACGCCGGCGGCATCCGCGTTATCCGCTACGGCAATACGCGCGAGTGGATTGCCGGTCTGAAGGTGGTGACTGGCGCAGGCCAATTGCTGGAACTCAATCGCGGCCTGGTCAAGAACTCCAGCGGATACGATTTTCGCCAGTTGCTGATCGGGGCTGAAGGCACGCTGGGCATCGTCGTGGAAGCGCTGCTGAAATTGACAGATCCGGCACCGGCCTCACAGGTGATGTTGCTGGCGTTGCCGGACATGGACGCGTTGATGCATGTGTTTGCGTTGTTTCGTGCGCGCGTGTCCCTGCAGGCGTTCGAGTTCTTTACCGATCGCGCGCTCGTGCACGTGCTTGCCCATGGCGCACAGCGTGCGCTCGATGGCGATCATCCGTATTACGTCGTGGTCGAGTTCGACGCAGTGGACGAGCGTGCACAAGAGGCGGCGCTGTCCGCGTTCGCCGAGGCGCAGGAGCAAGGCTGGGTCAGTGACGGCGTCCTGGCCCACAGTGATGCGCAGGCAGCGGCGTTGTGGCGTTTGCGCGAGGGCATCACCGAAGCGCTGGCGCCACGTCGCCCGTACAAGAACGACGTGTCGGTACGCGTCAGCGCCGTGCCGGCGTTCATGCGCGACATGCAGGCGTTGCTGGTCCGCGAGTATCCGCAGATTGAAGTGGTGTGGTTTGGGCACATCGGTGATGGCAATTTGCACATCAATATTCTGCGCCCTGCCGAATTTGGCGAAGATGCGTTCATTGCGCAGTGCGAGCATGTCACCGAACTGCTGGCGGACACTCTGCACCGGCACGGCGGCAGCATCTCGGCGGAACATGGCATTGGTCTGGTCAAACGTGCTTACCTGCAGAGTACCCGCAGTGCGGCGGAGATCGAGTTGATGCGCGGAGTACGCAGGGTGTTTGATCCCAACGGAATTCTCAATCCCGGCAAGTTGTTTGTGGACCGCTGACCGGCTCAAACTCAGCGCCCATGCTAGCCTTGCGCGGTATCTGTCAGCAGCCAGGAGCCGCCATGCCATCGGAACTTCGTTCGTTGTATCCCGAGATTGAACCGTTCGACAGTGGCATGCTCGAGGTGTCGGCCGTGCACACGCTCTACTACGAGCAGAGCGGCAATCCGCACGGCAAACCAGCGGTGTTTGTCCACGGGGGCCCGGGCGGCGGCACGAACCCGAAATGTCGGCGTTTCTTCGATCCGGCGGTGTACCACATTGTGTTGTTTGACCAGCGTGGTTGCGGAAAGTCCACCCCATACGCGGAGTTGAACGAGAACACTACCTGGGATCTGGTGGCCGACATGGAGCGCCTGCGCGAGCACCTGGCGATTGAACGTTGGCAGGTGTTCGGCGGCTCGTGGGGCTCCACGCTGGCGCTGGCATATGCGCAAGCACACCCGGACCAGGTCACCGAATTGGTCCTGCGTGGCATTTTCATGCTGCGCCGCCAGGAACTCGAGTGGTTTTATCAGCAAGGCTGCAACATGCTCTATCCCGATGCGTGGGAGACCTACCTGGGCGCGATACCCGAAGCGGAACGCGGTGATCTGATGAGTGCGTACCACCGGCGCCTGACCAGCCCCGATCCCGACGTACGCGTTGATGCGGCGCGCGCCTGGTCAGTGTGGGAGGGTGCCACGAGCTTTCTCTGGCAGGACTCGTCACATATCGAATCCAGCGCCCAAGGCGAGTTCGCGCTGGCGTTTGCACGAATTGAATGTCATTACTTCGTGCATGGCGGCTTTTTTGAGCACGACGATCAACTCTTGCGCAACATTGACCGCATCCGGCACATCCCGGCGGTAATCGTGCAAGGTCGCTACGACGTGGTTTGTCCGCTGCGCAGTGCGTGGGACCTGCATCGCGCGTGGCCGGAGGCAGATCTGCGGATTGTGCAGGGCGCGGGTCATTCCGCGTTTGAGCCCGGCAACATGGACCAGTTGCTTCAGGCGACCGATCGGTTCGCACGTTAGCTACGGAGCTGCAACGTGGCCACGCAGATTACGTGCGCATGGCGGCGTGCGATACAGCAGCCGGGAGCGCCCGGCCTGCGAAGCATGATGCCGCGCAGCGCGCCAGATCACGGAGCACGTTGCTGAGCAGCGCTATTGCCGGCGCCGAACGGGCACGGCCGGCAGCGTTTCGTTGCGTCGCCGCGCACATCGCGAGCGTGACGCGCGCGTCGGCTCCGTGGCGATCCGGTTTCAGCTATCGGCGGAAAGTTGCTTGGTGCCAAAGATCTTGTCACCGGCGTCGCCGAGGCCGGGCAGGATGTAACCGCGCTCGTTCAAGCGCTGGTCGATGGACGCAGTGTAGATCTCCACGTCCGGGTGGGCGGCCTCGATGCGCTTGAGGCCTTCCGGGGCCGCGACCAGAAACAGACCCTTGATGCGCGTGCAACCGGCGGCTTTCAACATGTCGACTGCTGCAATCAGGGTGCCGGCGGTGGCCAGCATGGGATCGACGATCAACGCAGTGCGTTGATCCATGCGGCCGCTGAGCTTCTCGTAATAGGCGACAGGTTGCAGGGTGTGTTCGTCACGTTGCACACCAACTACGCTGACTTTTGCTGACGGGATCATGTTGAGCACACCCGGCAACATGCCCAGTCCCGCACGCAGGATGGGCACGATGGTGATTTTTTTCCCCTTGATCCGCTGCACGACGAGCGAACCGGCCCAGCCAGTGATCTGCTCCTCTACCGTTTCCAGATCCTTGGTCGCCTCGTAGGTCAGCAACGACGCCACTTCGGAGGCCAGCTCGCGAAAGTCCTTGGTACTGATCCCGGCGTGGCGCATCAGCCCCAGCTTGTGCTGGATCAATGGATGGCGGACTTCGACTATCTTCATGCGCTCTCGATGGGCCGTGTGCTGCGGGCGTTTGGGTGCCAGCGGACAGCTTAGCGAAGCGTTCCTGCGCACGCACGCTCTGCAAGTGCGTGTGCAGGAAAGGTGGGCGTGCTATCGCGTCGCGGTCGCCGCGACGCTACCTTTCAGACAGCCACTCATGAAGGCTTTGCGCTCTGGGCCCTTGAGTGCCTTGGTCTTGGCGTCGGCATTGCAGGTCTTCATTTTTTCCTGCTGCGTTGCCTTGGGTGATGGTGCCGCGACAACACCACCTTTCAAGCATGTGCTCATGAACGCCTTGCGCTCAGCACTCTTTTTGCCGACAGCCTGGTGGTTGCAGTCGATCATCCGTTGCTGTTGAGCCGTATGAGCTTTGCTGGTGGAGGTGGGGGTGGTTGTCGCCGCAGGCAGTTGTGGCGTGGCGGCAAGCGTCATGCCAGCGAACGCAAGTGCGGCACTGGCAACAAGCAAACGCAGGGAGATGGTCATCGGTGTGGCCTTCGAATAGCCGGCGGATGCCGGCGTAGCCGAGTCTATGCCGGTCGCTGAGAGTGCGAGGTACTTAACGTAGTGGGCCTTGGTGCGCCGTTCAGCAAGCGCCAGAGGTGAAATTATTCGCTCTCCGGGGTGGCTCGCGGTCAGGTACCGCTACGGTTGAAGGCCTGCCATGACGCGCGCCATGGCGGGCCTTCTGCTGAAATGCGCGCTCAGCCGTCGACGCTGGCCTTGGACGCGGTTTTCGCTTTGGCCTTGTGCTTCGACGTGGCGTTTGCTGCAGCCGTATGCGATCCCTTCAGGCAGGTGCTCATGAACGCCCTGCGCTCGGGGCCTTTCTTGCCCTCGACCTTGGCCTGATGGCTGCAATCAGCCATGCGCTGTTGCTGTGGCGTACGAACCTTGGCCGGCGTCTGGGTGGCGCTGGATGCAGCCGGGGTTGCAGCATGGCTGATCTGGGGTATCGCGGCGAATGTGGCAGCGGCGGCGAAAAGCGCGCCGGCGGCAAGCAGGTGAAGTGAAGTTGACATGCACAAGTCCTCCTGGGCTTCCGGTGGATACCGGTATGGCCAGTCTAGGCAGGGCGCAGGCAGTCGCGCAGTCGGCGCAGACCCACACACGCGCAGTATTTCGCCGCGCGTGCGTGTCGGATGTGGCCGCTGTCCAGCTCAGGCAGCCTTGGCCTTGGCTGCGCGCGGGCCTTCGCACAATGCTGTGCGCACATGCGTCACGATCAGATCCACTTCAGCACTGGTGACGTTGAAGTGTGGCGTGAAGCGCAACGAATTGGCGCCGCCGTGGATGACGCCTATGCCGCGTTCGCGCATGTATTCCTCGGTGGAATTGGCGCCGTAACATTTGAAGTCTGCAGAGAGCTCGCACGAGAACAGCAGCCCCGTGCCCTGCACCTTGGTGATCATGCCGCCGAGCTCGGTCTTGAGCGCGTTGAGCTTGTCGACAAACTCCTTGCCACGCTCACGAATGTTGTTGCGCACGCTGTCGTTCAACAGGCCCAGAGTGGCCACCGCGACATCCAGGGCGCGTGGATTGCCAGTCATCGTGTTGCCGTAAATTCCCTTGCGATACAGGTCAGCGGTGGGCTGCGTGACAGCCAGAACCGAAAGCGGATACTGCCCGGCGTTGAGCGCCTTGGAGAAAGTCTCCATGTCCGGTGCCGGCAGGTTCTCGAAACCGGGATAGTCGATGATCGACAACACGCCGTGTGCGCGCAGGCCCGCCTGGATCGAGTCGACCATCAGCAGCGTACCGTGTGCCGTGGTCAGCTCGCGTGCGGCCTTGTAGAACTCCACGGTTACTGCGCGCCCCGGGTCACCTTCGCCCATCACCGGCTCCAGGAACATCGCCTCGATGAACCAGCCGTGCTTGTCTGCATCAGCGAACACCGCCTGCAGTTGCGCAACGTCGTACGGCGCAACGGTGAGTACTGAATTCTCATGCTGGTAGCTGGCCAGGTACTGCTTGTAAGTCTTGCGCGTGGAATCGGAATACAACGCCGGTCCCTCGGTGCGGCCGTGGAACGCGCCCTTCACCGCCAGTCGCTTGATCGCGCGTCCGGCGTAACGGGCACCCGGGTCGGTCATCTGTTTGGCGTTGACTTCGGCAATGCGACAGGCCAGCGAAACCGATTCGGAACCCGAGTTCAGGCACAGATAACGTGCGTACGGGCTCTTGCCATGGACGCGGCCGAGTTCGCGGTCCATCGCCTGCGTAAAGCGCAACTGCGCGATGGTCGGGGTCATCACGTTGGCCATCACTTGCGGCTCGGACATCGCCTTCATGATCGCCGGCTCGTTGTGACCAAACCCCAGCATGCCGTAGCCGCCATTGTCGTGCAGCACGGCACCCTTCAGGGTAACCACCCACGGTCCGCGTGCAGCGGCGGGGACATACGGGTTGACGGCGTCATCCGGGTAGAAATTGACGAAACCCGCCTGCGCCTGGACGAGCTGGTCAGCCTCGTCCAGCTTGAGAAAATCGGACAGCTCGGCGCGCAACTCGTGGTGGCGCTCAACTGCTTCGGTAATCGCCTGCACCAGCAGCGGGTCGCTGGCCGCCAGACGTTCGACGGTGGCGTCATCCAGCCCGGTCGTCCGCTGTTTGCCACCAAAATCGCGCAGTTCGCGCAGCTTATTGATCACGCCCATGGTGTTACCTCCTGAAGAATCTGCCGGCCGGGACGCTGGGATTGCCTGGTCCGCCAGCTTGAATGAATGCGTGACGAAGTTCGCTGCGATGTTGTGCGGCGTTCGTCGGTGTACCAATGCACCACCGCAGCGTCACCCGTGCGCGCCGTCGACAGCTCCTACAGGATACCCTGCGCCGTTGCGAGCTGTAACCCCCTTGGCGCCGCGCGACGGGAGGGAAAGCCAAGGTCGATCAGCGTTTTGGCCGTGCCGCGGGGGTTGCAATGGCGCATTCCAGCAGGAGCCAGCCGCTGCACTCGGGGTGCGCGCGCAATGGGATGAATGACGACGGTAAGACCACCGCCACAGGGGCGGGAACCTTTCCAGCCCCCGGATTCGTGTCCGTGCGGTCGTGGCCCGAAGGTTCAGGCGCCAAGGTGACGGCTGTCACACCCGATACCTGACGCCGATGACTGCTGTTCGCGGCGCGATGCGGGCAGGATGAGTGGCATGGAAACATCTGCCATGCCGCATTTTCCGCGACAGAAAGTTTTGATCTGGCCGAGCTGCTACCTGGGGACGTCCGGCGCAGTCGTGACTGGGCACGACTGCGGTCACATGCATCCACTGGTGGCGGCAACTTTCGCCGTGACTTGCTGTAGCAGCCGGGGCTGCAGTTGGGCTCGGCAAGGTTGAAGTAGCATGAGCCGCGACATGCGGATTCCGTTGAGTACGACTGCCGGCGGCGATGACCACACCGAGGCCACATGTTGAATCGATTCTTCACTCCCGCTCCCGACTCGCTGATGAACAATCACCGGCTCCGCGGCAAAAGTCGCTGGTTGTATCTGCTCAACCTGTGCTGGGTGATGTGGGTATTTGGTGACTTGCTGTTTTCACCGCAACATGTCGGTCGTTGGTGGATAGCCGTTACCGCAGTCTCCCTGGCATTGTTTTTTCTGCTGTATGCGCTGAGCAGCGTGCGCCCGCTACGGGAGATCGTGGTTTACGGGCTGGCGCTGGCCGTGGTTGGCTTTCTGACCATGCCGATCAATCACAGTGGCGGCAGTACGTACATCATTTTCGCCTGCGCCATGCTCGCGTTTCGGCGTACAGCGGCGCGCTCATTCGCGTTGATTGGATTGGTGTTGCTGGGCTTCGCGCTGGAGGGCTTGTTGTTGCAGTGGCCGTGGTGGCTCATTGGCATGATGTCGATGGTCAGCATTGCCGTGGGTGGTGGCAATGTGGCCTATTGGGAAAGTCGGAAGAAAGAGGCTGAGCTGCGTCTGTCGCACGACGAGGTGCGCCGACTCGCGGCCACCGCGGAGCGTGAGCGCATTGGTCGAGACCTGCACGATTTGCTCGGGCACACCTTGTCGTTGATCACCTTGAAGCTGGAGTTGTCGCGCAAGTTGTTTGACCGCGATCACGAACAGGCGCGGCGCGAGTTGGCGGAGGCCGAGAGCGTTGCACGCCATGCGCTGGCGGAAGTGCGCAGCGCGGTTAGCGGTTTTCGCGCTGCCGACCTTGCTGGTGAATTGGCCTCCGCGCGCTTGCTGCTGGAATCTGCTGGCGTGCACCTGGACTACACGCTGCCGATATGGCATCTGCCACTCGAGGTCGAGCGCAGCCTGTCGCTGGTGCTGCGGGAAGCGGTGACCAATATCGCGCGGCACGCTCACGCCGCGTGCGCACAAGTGCAGTTCGAGCAGCGCGATGCGGCTGTGCAATTGTGCGTCAATGACGACGGGCGTGGCGGCGTTGTCGAAGACGGCAATGGCCTGCGTGGCATGCGCGAGCGGGTGCATGCCGTTGGCGGCAGCTTGTCGATTGAGTCCCGGCGTGCTCACGGCACGCGTTTGTGCGTGACGATTCCCTTCGAGGCGGATCCGGGTGCAGCAACGGATGTGCTGCGGGGTGGATCCGGCGAAGCGCTTTCAATCCCGACAGCGTCGACCGAGTACGCCGCATGATCCGCATTCTGCTGGCCGAAGATCAGGCGATGGTGCTCGGTGCGCTGTCGGCATTGTTGCGGCTGGAGCCGGATATTGAAGTGCTCGGTGCGGCCGCCGACGGCGAGAGCGCATGGCGTGAACTGCAGCGATTGCAACCCGATGTGCTGGTCACCGATATCGAGATGCCCGGCCTGACCGGGCTGGAACTGGCGCAGCGCATCCAGCGCCAGCAGTTGCCGATCAAGGTGATCATCGTTACCACGTTCGCGCGCCCGGGTTTTCTGCGGCGTGCGCTGGATGCTGGCGTATCGGGTTATCTGTTGAAAGACGCGCCGGCGGAAAATCTCGCCGAAGCGTTGCGCACGGTGCATCGCGGTGGGCGTGCGATTGATCCGCAACTGGCGCTGGATGCCTGGTCCGAGGCTGATCCGCTGAATGATCGCGAGCGCCAGGTATTGCGCCTGGCGGGCGAGGGCAAGTCAGCTGGCGACATCGCCGTGGCGCTGCAGCTGTCGCAGGGCACGGTCCGCAATTATCTGTCTGAGGCAATCGGCAAGCTGGGGGTGGGCAATCGCATCGAGGCTTATCGCCTGGCGCGGCAAAAAGGCTGGTTGTAACTTGGCATTCACCAGTCGGTCGCCACGGTGGGGGTGGCGTGGGGGTGCCAGCGCCAGCACGCTGCAGGATAATGGCGCGTTGCGCACCGCGCGCCAGCTGAAACGAGACACCCTTGAAGAGATCCGATTTTGACTTTGATCTGCCGCGCGAGCTTATCGCCCAGGCCCCGCTGGCGCAGCGCTCGGCCAGTCGACTGCTGGTGCTGGATGTCGCTGCACAGCACCGCGAGGACCGCGCGTTCCGCGAGCTGCCAGAGCTCCTGCGTGCCGGTGACTTGCTGGTCTTCAACGATACCCGTGTCATGCCTGCGCGCTTGCACGGACACAAGAGCACCGGTGGCGCGGCCGAAATCCTGATCGAGCGAATCACCGGCGAACACGAAGCCACGGTGCAGCTTGGGGTCAGCAAGAAGCCGAAGGTGGGCGGAATTATCGTGCTGGCCGATGGCAGCCACGCTGTGGTGGTCGGGCGCGACGACGATTTCTTCCATCTGCGTTTCGAGTCACCTGAGCCACTGGAGAAGCTCCTGCTCAAGCTCGGCGAGATGCCACTGCCACCCTATATAGAGCGTCAACCGGACGCGAGTGATCGCGAGCGCTACCAGACGGTGTACGCACGCGAGCTGGGTGCTGTCGCCGCGCCTACGGCAGGCTTGCATTTCGACAAGGAGCTGCTGGCGGCACTGACTGTGCGCGGCGTGGAGTTTGGGTACGTCACGCTGCATGTCGGTGCGGGCACGTTTCAGCCAGTGCGTGAGGACGACATCGAAGACCACCACATGCATCGCGAATGGCTCAGTGTTGGCGCCGACCTGATAGCGCAAATGCAGCGCACACGCGCCGCGGGTGGCCGCGTGATCGCAGTCGGCACCACCGTAGTGCGGTCACTGGAGAGCGCGATCAAAAATGGTGAACCGCAGCCGTTTGTCGGTGAGACGGGAATCTTCATTTATCCCGGCTATCACATCACCAGTATCGATGGCTTGATCACCAACTTCCACTTGCCACAGTCCACGCTGTTGATGCTGGTGTCGGCTTTGGCCGGGCGCGAGTACATGCTCGAGGCGTATCGGCACGCCGTCGAGCAGCGCTACCGATTCTTTTCTTATGGCGATGCGATGTTGATCCTGCCGCCGGCGGGGTGAATTTCCGCGTGGGACGTGGGACGCGTGGCGCGTTTCGCCTTTTCCCGCCTCGCCCGCAACCAATGCGCCGCCGATGCAGGCGATGTGCGAGTCACGGTCGCTGGCCCTTGCTCCCTCTCCTCTGCCAGGGGGAGAGGGTTGGGGTGAGGGGGACGCTCTTGCTCTTTCGGGTGAGAGCAAGGGCTTGCGGCCCGCTCCGCGACCCATGAGCCGGGGCCGGGCGTTTCGACGGCACCTCGGGCAAC
>JBDSWR010000018.1:0-4873 GCA_039926605.1 Rhodanobacter sp.
TCTGGGTCACTTGAGCCCACTCATGTCGAGAGTTGCACGTGGGTACGCGCACTGCTCGGCAGGCCTCGCCAGCGCTGGCCCGGATCACCCACGATGCCATCAAAGCTCAACGCTATCATGCGTGCCACCGCGCTGCGAACGCAGTCAGCCGGGGCTGTTGCCGGCGGATGCTGCACTGGCTGGCGGCATTACCTGGCGAGCTGGGACGCTCCCACGGCAATCCACTGGTACCGCGCTCGCATCGCCGGTCGCCAGGGTGCAGGTCCAGATGATTGTCGCCGCGGCGTCCGCTGAGCCATTTGCCGGGATCAACACCAATACTGGATCGGGTGAGGCACCCGTACTTTTCGTGGCCAGCGTGATCACACCACTGTCGGCGATGCTGATGCTCGCTACGTACGGGTTGGTTGCCACGGGCGCCTTGTAGGCCAACGCCTCTGCGCTGACATTGGCCAAGCCGCCGTGAATCGTGGCCGCCTCCATTACCACAAGCTTCGCCGCGGCAGTCGTTTGCAGCGCGTCGGCGACATGGGTTCGGGTCTCATGGCTACGCCATGCGGGGATCGCAATGATAGCGATCACGATCAAGATGACGATCACCACGATGATCGGCTTCCACGATAGACGGCGCTTCGCGTACATGTATGAGGCTTCCTGGTGAGTGGCTGACGCGTGATGCGAGCGTCCAGTCAATGCATCACTTTAATTCAACTGCGTTTGGGCGGCGCGGTGTTCGAGTCAACGGATCCTTTTTAGCAGGGGCACATCTTTCCTGGCGTTTGATCCATGATGGAATCTTGTGGTGCCGTCGCGCGGCGGGCTAGCCTTTGTTGTCAACAATATTGGGATAGTGGTCAACCTGAAAGGTACCGACCGATTCGGGCCAGTAGATGACGAGCGTAAGCATCAGCTCCGCTGTCACCAGCCAAAGTGATCACGGTGACTGAGGTGGAGTGGGGTGCATCAGCGAGCCGTGCCCGAATCGGGGGCGGAACGCGCAGTATTGGTGCTGTTGCTTGCCACGTCGAGGCTGAGTTCATGGCGCAAGTGCGCCAATTCATGTGGCCAGTAGTTTTGTCGCGCCAGCACCCACGCGTGCAGCATCGGCATGCCGAATTCGGGGGGTGTGCCGTTTCCTTGCACTTGTTGGTAGTGATCCAGCAGGCGCAAGCCTTGCGCCGGATAACCTGCGGCGCCGAGTGTGGCCGCAGATTGCAGCGCCATGTCCGGGCGCACCTGCAGATCCAGTGCCTGGCTGAAATCAGCCAGTGCGGCATCGGGTTGCTGTTGTGCCAGCGCAATCCGTCCGCGCAGATACGTCAGATCTTGCTGTGGCCCAGCGGTACCCAGTTTCGGGTTGTGCAGGCCAGCGGAGACCAGTTCACTCATTTCGACCAGAGTCAGTCCGCGACAGCCGCCTGCCGCCACCGTTGGCAACGTGCGATTGAACCACGAAGTAAGCAGCACACCAGGGTTACTGGTGGTGTGCATGGCTTGGCGCGCTGCAGCAATATCCGCCGGCCCCACGCCACCCGACAGGCAGCGTGCGGCAATCAGGTTGAACGCCAGTTGCACTTGATCCGGCTGGGCGGCAAGCAATGGTTGCAGCCGACGGATGGCAGCCAGCGGTTGTCCCGCTGCAATCTCGAGTTGCGCCGCGTTGGCTTGTGCGCGCCCGGATTGTGGATTGATTTGCGCCCACACCAGCGCCTGCGTGCGCTCGTTGCCCCACAATTGCGCACGGGTAAATGTCATCACCGCCAGGCCGAGCGGCAGCACGATCATCAGAGCGCGCTTGAGCATTGTCAATTTGCCGCTGTCTGCCAGCCAAAGTCCAAGCGGCCAGAACATCAACATGGCTGGCAGATAGTTGCGGTGCTCGAAATACAGTTCCAACGGCAGTGAAGTGGATTCAATCAACTGCCCGGCAAAATAAAACAACACCGCCAACGCCAGTGCCGGCTGGCGTCGCCGCCACCACCACGCGCCAACCATCAGCAGCACGATGGCGAGCAGCGCGGGCAGCGTCGTGGCCGGGTGCCACAGCGAGGTGGACGCGAGGTACTGGTCGTTGAACAGCCCGCCGGAAAACGGTCGCGGCAGCCACAGCAGCGACAGGTAGTCCAGCAGCACGCGCGGCTCGGTCAGCAAGCGTTGGCCGATGGTCCACGGGCGAATGCCCATGTCGCCAGTGATCACGCCGCGCAGACCCATCCAGATGACGTAAGCGACGAGCGCCATGCTCGGGATAACTGCCAGCACGAACAGCAGTCTCCGATGCACGCGTTCTGTGACCGGATTGGGCATGCGCCATCGTGGCGCCAACACAATGTATTCCAGCAGCAGCGCAAACAGTGGCAGCAACGCACCATTGGCCTTGGCCAGCACGGCGAGCGCGGTGAAACCAACAAGGCCGACGCAGGTCCACACAATGCCGCTCGTTGTGCGCCCGTTGACCAGTTGCGCGCGCCCATGCAACCAGAGCAACAGGCCGATCAGGACGCACGTCGCCGGCAGCATCGCTTCGCGTTGCACGATGTACAGCGTGGTGGACACCAGCAACGGATGCAGCAACCACAGTGCTGCGCCGAGCAGGGCGGCGGTTATCCGTTGCCGCTTTGCAATGTTCAGCAGGTTGCCCAGGTGCGCCAGCAGCGCGTAAAGCAACACGCCATTGAGTAGGTGCAGGATCAGGTTGGTGCGCTTGAACGGAAACGGGTCGGCGGGCCAGTCATGCGCATCAAGCAGAAAAGTCAGCAATGTCAGCGGACGGCCAGTGGGGTCCGCCGTGCCGGAAGTGATGTAGCGCAAGAACGTCGCCCAATTATCAACCGGACCGCTGCTGCCCAGGGCCGGGAGATTGGCAAAGTCGTCAAATAGAAAGCCTCCGTGCAAGCCGGGCCAATAGGCCGTCAGTGCCACCGCTATGCATGCTAGCGCGGTGAGGATGGAGATGGTGGTGAGGCGCTGGTGCATCAATAAAGCCATTCACGTGGAGGGTTTGGGTGAAGCGGGCCAGTTAAGGCAAAAGGGCGAGCGGTTTCCGCTTTACCACCGCCGCATTGCCTCCGTTTCTCCGCTGCACTGAAGGGCAATCTCTATTCGCCATTCTGCATGGTCGCGCGCTGCCCGGCTCAAAGATTACGGTCGTCAGACAAAAGGAAGGGCCGCCCATGGCGGCCCTCCAATAACGCTTCAATGCAATAAGTGCGATTAACTGCGGCAAGAAGTCGGCAGGTACTTCTGCGCGACGGTGCTCGTGCTGCAATGCCACACTACGCTGCCACCACCCGCTGTGATGGGTGAAAGGACAAACGTGTCACCATCGATGGCTGTGTTGGCCTTCTGGGGGGCAGTTTTCGAGAACTTAGCAGTGATAACGCCGTTTACAACCTTGACCTCGCTTACATAGCTACCAGTGATGCTTCCCGCAGCCGCGAGACCAGCTGCTGTGTTATCTGCCGGCATTGAGCCACGGTTTGCAGCGAACTCGGCCACAGCGGTCTTTGCGCCATCAGTCAACGTGGCGCCTTCAGACACCTGGGCACGGACGACGTAATCCTGGTACGCCGGAATGGCGATCGCTGCAAGGATTGCAATGATCGCAACCACGATCATCAGTTCGATCAGGGTAAAACCTTTCTGTGTCATCTTCATTGATGTTTCCTCTGTAGTGGTTAGCCAACGGTGTTGATACCCGAGCCCCGGCCCTGGAAGTCCTTTGTACTGGACCGGTCCCCACACTCGTGGTCAGTGACGACCAGGAAGCTCAGGGAGAAAAGAGCACGTTGCATGCCAACCGTTGTAAATGGGGCCCCCGCTGCCATGGCAGCCACGCTGATTGTGAGCAAGGTGGCAGAAGTTCGCAATGGTCGAGCCTGCTCCCGTGCGTGAAACTGTGGGCCGCTTCAAGTATCGCCGGTCTGGCCTGACTCGCCGTGTCAGCAAGTGACGTAGTACGGCAGCTATGTCATACATTGGTGCCCGACCAAGCGCCAGCCGCGTCAAGTCAACTGCGGCAGGAACTGGGCAGGTATTTGCCATTGAGCGTGCTTGGGGTGCAGGTCCAGGCAATGCTTCCGCCGTGCGTGATTGGCGAAAGCACCAGAAACTTGCTGGCGTCGTTGATCGCGGCGTTGGCGTGAGGGGCTTGGAACAGGATGGTGATCTTGCCACTGGCCACGTTCACGCTGGAGACGTAACTGCCGCTGATGGAAGTGTTTTTAGCCAGCCCGGCAGATTCGTTGCTGGCCGGGAAGCGCCCCGTGTTGGCCACGAAATCCCACACCGCCGCCTTGGCACCGGATCCCAGAGACATGCCTTCGGTGACCTGCGCGCGGATGACGTAATCCTGATACGCCGGAATGGCGAGGGCGGCAAGAATGGCGATGATCGCGACCACGATCATCAGTTCAATCAAGGTAAAGCCGTTGGAAACGCGCTGGCGCAACATGGTGATTCCCCCTTGTATGAGGGTCTACGCAGGCACGTTTTGTACCAACTGACTATGCGCGCGCGCAGGCGACGAAACCAGCGCCAGTCGGCTCGCGCTTAATGCGACAACGATCACACAACGAGGCAGACTCCAGCGCGATTGCGCAGCGGCGGGCATTGTGCGCCAGCGTTTCGCACCGCACTTGCGAAGCAAAGCAGCGGCGCTGGTTCTGTGGTGCAGTCCACTCTACGCAGGCCCGAGTGCGTGGTACGCGACGCAAGCTGTCAAACAACGGGCGTTTGCTGGTCCAGCCAGCGTTCGGCGTCGAGGGCGGCCATGCACCCGAAACCGGCGGAGGTGACGGCCTGGCGATACACGTGATCGGCGACGTCGCCGGCGGCGAACACGCCGGGCACGGACGTGATGGTGGCCATGCCA
>JBDSWR010000019.1:0-4263 GCA_039926605.1 Rhodanobacter sp.
GCGGTGACGTGGTCACTCTCGGCTACCAGCTTTTCCGGGTTGTGCATGTGTTCGTAGGCCAGCTCCAGCACCCGATAGCTGAGCGTGGCGGAAAACAGCAGCACCTGCCGCCGTTCGCGCGCGGGCAAGCGGTGGAAGATGAAACGCACGTCCTTGATGAAGCCCAGATCGAACATGCGATCGGCTTCGTCGACCACCATCACCTCGACGCCATTGAGGCCAAACACGTTCTGCTTGTAGTAGTCGAGCAGACGCCCTGGCGTGGCGATGATGATGTCGCAGCCGCTCTGCAATTGCTGGCGCTGCTTGTCGTAATCGACCCCGCCATAGATAAGCGCCATGCGCAGGCCAGTGTGACGCCCGATCGCTTCGGCGTCCTTCTCGATCTGGATTGCCAGTTCGCGGGTTGGCGCGATGATCAAGGCCCGCGGGTCGCTGTCCTTGCGTTCAGCAACCGCCGGCGTGGTCAGCAAGCGATTCATCACGGCAATCAGAAACGCCGCAGTCTTGCCCGTACCGGTTTGCGCCTGACCGGCCACATCCCGCCCGGCCAGAGCAATCGGCAAAGTCATTTCCTGGATTGGCGTGCAGCGCGTGAAGCCGCTGTCGGCGATGCCCTGCTGCAACAGCGGATGTAAATCAAAGGAGGCGAAAAACGTATCAGTGAGTACGGTTTGTGACATAAACGAATGGATAACCTCGCCCTATGGCGGCATGAGGCACTGCCATCACGGAACGTCAACGAGTAACGTCAGGCGGCAGCGCGGGAGTCAACGGATGCAGCAAACGACCCAGCATGGCTGCTCCGGCATGCTGCACAGGATAATAGATGACACCCCGGAGCGGCAGACAGTAGCTGAAACCTGTGCTTGAATCATCCCCGTGGTTGCGCTGGAATGGGACATCGCCACACGTCCCGACGCCTCGATCCGCGTATTGTAGGCGTCTGAGTGTAACCGATGAAGGGCCGCGCAGTCGCGTTGCCTTGCTTTGTTCGAACTTTCACCCTATTTGTTGAAAATCCCTATTTCAGGTTTGCGGCGGCTGCCGCGCGCACGGAGGTTCTGGTGAACGATTTGATTACGCACGTGAGTGACGCGAGCTTTGAGCAAGAGGTTCTTGGGTCGGAAACCCCGGTACTGCTGGATTTCTGGGCCGAATGGTGCGGTCCATGCAAGTCCATCGGCCCGGCGCTGGACGAGTTGGCCACCGAGTACGCTGGCCGGCTGCGCATCGTCAAGGTCAACATTGACGAGAACCAGCAGACCCCGCGCACCTATGGTGTACGCGGTATTCCGACACTGATGGTGATCAAGAACGGCAAGGTCGAGGCCACGCAGATCGGCGCCGTCAGCAAGGGCCAGCTCGCGCAAATGATCGACCGCGCGATCTGATTCGTGCAATTTCACCCCGCCGCGGGCTTTACGTCTGCATGCGGCGGGTGTTAGATTCCCTCTCGTATGCCGGGACTTTCTGTCCCCTGCGCGCTCCGCGCGGCACACATCCTCCCTCTCGCAACGCAACGGCTCCCGCCAGGATTGCCCGTGTCTGATACCGATAAGCCTACCCCCGACTCCATCAGCCAGGGCGACAGCCAGAGTGCTGTGGACAGCAAACCCAAAGCCCGTACGCGCGCCCCACGGCGCACCCCGGCTCAAATGGCAGCGGCCAAGGCACAAGCCGGGGCCGGCGTGACCGAGACCGCCTCCAACGCAAACGCGCCAGCGGCGACAACAAGCGCAAGTACACCGGCGGCCGCGTCGTCACCGCCGCGGGATACGCTACCGGCCGCTGCCGGCAACGACTCTGCGCCCCGTCTGGAGGGCGGACGCGGCACCGAACCAAACGCGAACGCCAACCCGAACGTTGAACAAAACCAGCAGGGTTTGTCATCGAACGCCGACGTGGCACCGGGACAGAATCAGCCGCGCCATCCGAACCAGAATCAAGGCGCAGGCCAGAATCCACGCCAGAACCAGAACGCCGAGCAGGCAGGTGGTCAAATGGGCGGTCAAGGGCCCAACGGCGGAAATGCCGGCGGCGCAAATCCAGGCTCCAACAATCCGCGCGAAGGCCGCGGCCGCCGCCGCCGCAACGAGCGCGGCCCTGCACCAAACCAGCCACGCCAGCACGGCGGCAATCCACGCCACAACAACCCGAGTGGCCTGCCGGTTGACGACGACAACGCCGATCCGGGCAGCAATGATCGGGTCATTAACCTGACCGAGCTCAAGCGCAAGAACGCGACCCAACTACTGGAGTTCGCCGAGTCACTCGGCGTGAACGAAGGCATCGCCCGCGCCCGCCGACAGGATGTGATCTTCAATGTGCTCAAGGCGCACGCCCGCTCCGGCGGTGGCATCTGGGCCGAGGGTGCCTTGGAAATCCTGCAAGACGGCTTCGGCTTCATGCGCTCGGCGGACGAATCGTACCTGGCCGGTCCGGACGACATCTACGTCTCGCCCAGTCAGATCCGCCGCTTCAATCTGCGCACCGGCGATTACATCACCGGGCGCGTGCGCCATCCAAAGGAAGGCGAGCGCTACTTTGCCATGCTGCGCGTGGAAACCATCAACGGCGACTCGCCGGAAACCTCGAAAAACAAGATGTTGTTCGAGAACCTGACGCCGCTGTTTCCACGCAAGGCGTTCAAGCTGGAGCGTGGCAACGGCTCCAGCGAAGATATTACCGGGCGCATCCTTGACCTCGTCGCGCCGATCGGGCGTGGCCAGCGCGGCCTGATCGTCTCGCAGCCCAAATCCGGCAAGACGATGATGCTGCAGAACATCGCACAAGCCATCACGCACAACCATCCGGAAGTGCACCTGATCATTCTGTTGATTGACGAGCGTCCGGAAGAGGTCACCGAAATCTCCCGCACCGTGCAAGCCGAGGTCGTCAGTTCCACCTTTGACGAGCCCGCCGTGCGCCATGTGCAGGTTGCTGAAATGGTCATCGAGCGGGCCAAACGCTTGGTGGAACACAAGCGTGACGTGGTGATTCTGCTCGACTCGATTACCCGCCTGGCGCGTGCCTATAACACGGTGATCCCGAGCTCCGGCAAGGTCCTCACTGGCGGCGTGGACGCAAATGCCCTGCAACGCCCGAAACGCTTCTTCGGTGCCGCACGCAACGCCGAAGAAGGCGGCTCGTTGACGATCATCGCTACCGCGCTGACCGACACCGGTTCGAAGATGGATGACATCATCTACGAAGAGTTCAAGGGGACCGGCAACATGGAAGTGCATCTGAGTCGACGGATTTCCGAGAAACGCGTATTCCCCGCGATCGACATCAACCGCTCCGGCACGCGTCGCGAAGATCTGCTGATTGACCCGGACATGCTGGCCAAGATCTGGATCCTGCGCAAACTGTTGCATCCCATGGATGAGCTGTCGGCGATGGAGTTCATGCTCGACAAGATGAAGAACACCAAATCCAACGACGAGTTCTTCAACTCCATGAAGCGCTGATCGACGCGAGGGTGCCGGCTTCCGAAGCTGGTGCAGCCGTCCAACCGGAGCACTGGCATCTGTTGTCCAGTACGTTCAATCTCAAGGCGGCGTGCATTCGGGACCAAGGCAGCAACATCCCGCCTGAAGCCAACCTCACCAGATTCCGCCGCCTCCTGATCCAGCCGGGGACGCGGCCCGCGCCGGTGTGTTGCTGTACCACGTCGGGATTTGTTCTGTCCGGGCCGCCCCTTTTCGTCGCCACGCGCCGCCCCCATAGTGTCGGCACACAGTGAGGTAAGCGTCGTGTCCATACCCAGTGCCCTCAAGAGCACCCCCATCACCAATGGCCGCCAGCAACTGGCCGATTACCTCGCCGCCGGCGAGAAGCCGCGCGACGCGTGGCGCATCGGTACCGAGCACGAGAAATTCGGCTTCCTCACGGACACCCTGCGGCCGCCCATGTTTGAAGGCGAGCGCGGCATCAAGTTGCTGCTGGAAACCCTGGCAACGCGCTACGGCTGGGACGTGGCGCGCGAGGGTGAGAATCCGGTAGCGCTTACCCGCGACAAGGCCGCGATCACGCTCGAACCGGCTGGCCAGCTGGAACTGTCCGGTGCGCCGCTGGAAAACGTGCACCAGACCTGCTCGGAGGTCAACAGTCATCTGAAGGAAGTGCGCTCGGTCGCCGAGAGCCTCGGCATCGGCTTCCTCGGCATGGGGTTTCAGCCCAAGTGGCGGCGCGACGAGATGCCGTGGATGCCCAAGGGCCGCTATCAAATCATGCGCGAGTACATGCCCAAGGTGGGGT
>JBDSWR010000020.1:0-3261 GCA_039926605.1 Rhodanobacter sp.
GGCGGAGCGCAACATGCGTCTCGCGCTGCGCTTCTATCCCTGTCGCACCGAGTCTGGTCAGGTGAACGGACTGTTGCTGAGCATTGCCGACATCACCGCGCGCTGGAACGCCAATTCCGTGGCGCGACATTTGGCCGCCATTGTCAAGTACAGCGACGACGCCATCCTCAGCAAGGATCTGAACGGCATCATCACCAGTTGGAACAATGGTGCGGGGCGCCTGTTCGGATATACGGCTGAAGAGACAATCGGCCAGCCGGTGACCATCTTGATTCCCGACGGCATGCCGGATGAGGAGCCCGGCATTCTCCAGCGCATACGGCGCGGTGAGGCTATCGATCACTATCAAACCAGACGCAGGCGCAAGGATGGCAGTCTGATCGACGTTTCACTGTGCGTTTCGCCGGTGCTCGATGACGACGGCCGCGTGATTGGTGCGTCCAAGATTGCCCGCGACGTCACTGACGCAAGGCGTGCCGAGCGCGAGCGCGAGGTGCTGATCAACGAGCTCAACCATCGCGTCAAGAACACCATGGCCACCGTGCAGTCCATTGCCTATCACTCGCTGCGTTATGCGACGACGATGGACGCGTTCGCCGATTCCTTCAATGCGCGCTTGCTGGCCCTGTCCAAGACGCAAAACGTGTTGACCACAGGCAACTGGATCCATGCACCCCTTCGCGATCTGGTTTTGAATGAACTGGCACCGTACCGCAACGAGTCGAACGCGGTAAATCTGTCCGGCGAGGACGTCCAGTTGCCACCGCGCGTGGTAACTCCGCTTGGCATGTTGATCCACGAGTTGACTACCAATGCGGTCAAATATGGTGCCCTGTCGGCGCCTGGCGGACATGTCGACGTTTCCTGGCAGATGAGCGATGGCGCTGGCTGGCTGCAGTTTTCCTGGAAGGAAACCGGCGGACCGCCGATTGCCGTACCACCCACGCGCAAGGGCATGGGTTCGCGACTGATCGAGACGCTGATGGCAGGACTGGGTGGAACTGCCGATCTGCAATTTGCTCCGAGCGGTGTTTGTTGCGTCATCGAGGTATCCACGAAAAACGAGCAGGGTGCAACGTGACCGTCGCTGGCACTGCTGCAGCATGCGTTCTCCTGGTGGAGGACGAGGTCATGGTTTCCCTGATGCTGGAGGACAGGCTGGAGCAGGCCGGTTATCGCGTGCTCACCGCCGCGACCCTGGATGACGCGTTGACTCTGGCGACCCGAGCGGAAGCCGATGTCGCTGTGCTCGACGTCAACCTCGATGGCCAGCAAAGCTTTCCGGTCGCCGAAATATTGCGTAGCCGCGGCATTCCCTTCACGTTCGCTTCGGGCTATGGCGTGGACGGTGTGCCGCAGTTCTATCGTGGCGAGAACATGCTGCAGAAGCCCTACGACACCCGGATGTTGCTTGACGCGTTGTCGCGACTGCGCGCGAATGCCACGCGGAGTTGATGCAGTCCGCAGGAAAAAAGTCTCATCGGGTTGCTTGCCGCACGTGAGCACCGCAAGCGAAAGTCCGGGTCGACTTGCTCCAGGTATCCCTGATTCCACGCGCCGTTGTCAGTGGCGGCGGTGACGGAGATCAGCCCAAAGCTATTTGCAGCCAGGCGCCCGTATTCCGCGGTCAGCGAAGTTCGCGCCGCAAAACCTTGCCGACGGCCGACTTCGGCAGGCCGTCGCGAAATTCGATGTAATGCGGCTGCTTGTAGCCGGCCAGATACTCACGGCAATGCGCACGCAGGTCATCTTCGCTCAGGGCGGGGTCCTTGCGCACGACGACCAGCCGCACCGCCTCGCCAGTTTTTTCATCCGGTATCCCGACCACCCCGGCCTCAAGCACGCCCGGATGCATGGAGACCACTTCTTCCACTTCGTTGGGAAACACGTTGAATCCGGACACCAGGATCATGTCCTTCAATCGGTCCAGCAAAAAGTAATAACCGTGCTCGTCGACTTTGGCGATATCGCCGGTACGGAACCAGCCGCCAGCGAAGAACGCATCGCGGGTCTCCTCGGGCTGCTGCCAGTAACCGGAGGTGATCTGCGGCCCACGGGCGCACAGCTCGCCTTGAGCACCTGGAGCGGCGAGGTGGCCATCGGCATCGCGCAGGCAGATTTCCATCCTGGGCATCGGCACCCCGATCGAGCCAACCGGGTTCGTCGTATCACAACGGTTGAAGGTGATCGCGGAACTGGTTTCGGAGAGGCCGTAACCTTCGATCACATCGTTTCCCGTCAGCGCTTTCCAACGTTCGGCGGTGCCACGGCGCAGCGCAGCGCCCCCTTGCAGACATAGTTTCAGGTTGGAGAAATCCAGCGTCGCAAATTGCGGTGAGTTGAGCAGGGCATCGAACAGCGTGTTGATGCCGGCGAATACTGCCGGTCTGACTTTTTCAAACGTGGCCACCAGCGCCGGGATATCGCGCGGGTTGGTGACGAGTACCGAATGCAGGCCAAGCGTGATGTTGAGGGTGAGGTTGCTGTACGCAGCAATGTGGTACATCGGCAGACATACAAGTCCCACGTCGTTTGTCGGGTCGATGAAGGGCGAAAACCATTCCTCGAAGCTGGCCACATTGGCGAGCAGCGCGCGATGCGAAAGTACCGCGCCCTTGGACAGGCCGGTGGTGCCGCCGGTGTATTGCAGATGGGCCATATCGCTGGCATTGGCGTGTGCCTGCACGCGCGGCAGGTGGCGGCCTTTGCTCGCCGCCCGGGTCCAGCGCACGGCTCGGGCGATACGGAACGGCGGAATCGCCTTTTTGACGTGCTTGAGTACCGCATCGACCAGCAGTGATTTAGGCCACGGCAGCAGGTCTCCCACGCGCGTGGTGATGACGTGGCGCACTTTGGTATCGCCCAGTGCCGCGGCCGCCACGGCACCGAAATTGTCCAGCACGATCAGCGCAGCGGCGCCCGAATCAGCCAATTGGTGGTGCAACTCACGAGCGGTGTAGAGGGGGTTGACCATCACGGCGACAAGGTCGGCGCGCAGCACGGCCAGTACGGCGATGGGGAACTGCAACAGGTTGGGCAACATGATCGCTACTCGTTCACCGCTTGCCAGTCCGAGCCCATGGCGCAGATAGCTGGCCAGGTCGTCACTGAGGTGATCAACCTCGGCAAAGCTCAGGGTCCGGCCCAGGTTGGTGAAGGCGGGTCGATCGGCGTGGTGCCGGCATGCTGCAAGGAGCATCTCGGGCAAGGTCTGGTCGCTGGCGAAGGCATCGCTGGCGAAACGCGGCAAATCCGGCTGCG
>JBDSWR010000021.1:0-87836 GCA_039926605.1 Rhodanobacter sp.
AGCGTGGCGATCTTGAAGATGATCAGCAGAAAGCGCAGGCCATCACGCACGGGCCGGATATGGCTTTTGCCAATGCGCTGGGCGGCCTTGATCGGCAGGTAGGCGACCGGATACGCGCTGCGGAAAAACGCCATGGTGCTGGTGGTGGGGTAGCTGAAACCGTTCGGCAGCAGATACAGGAATTCACGGAACTTGTCCGCGCGCACCGCGCGGAAGCCGGAGGTGAGGTCGGCCACGCGATGGCCGGTCATGCGCGTGGCAATCCAGTTGTACAAGCTGTTGGCCAGGCCACGGCCAACTCCCGCCTGGCTGCCCCAATCGCGTGCGCCGACGACCATGTCGTAGCCGCGACCCAGTTCGCTGAGCAGGCGCGCGACATCTGCCGGATCGTGCTGGCCGTCGCCGTCCATGAACACCAGGATGTCGCCGGTTGCCGCGCGCGCACCGCGCTTGATCGCGGCACCATTGCCCATGGAATACGGGGACGACAGGCATTGAACGGAATTTGTCGAGCAGATCGCCCGGGTGTCATCCGTGGAGCCGTCATCGACCACGATGATCTCCGCATCGGGGTGGACAGCACGCAAACGCGGCAGCAGCCGCGCGAGCGCAGGCGCCTCGTTCTTGGCGGGCAAGATGATGCTCAGTCGATTCAACATTGACCCCTTCGTGGAAGAGGAATCATAGCGTGAAGGTGCGGACATGGCTGGCACGCTTCGGGGCAACGCACAAAAAAGCCGAAACACTGGTGCGCGTGACACCACGCCGAATTGGTGGGGCAAAGGCAAGGCGTCAACGGATTGACGACAGACTGCTGCAGAGCGAAAACGGCAGTTTCGATCGGCGACACGAATGTGAAGAAGGCCTTCACGGACAACGGCCGTGCGGGATACGGGAAAGCCGCGCACGGGATCGACGGCGTCATGAGTCGCTTAGTGACCGGGTTGGGCACGTGAGCAGCGTTGCGAGGGCCTGTGCGGGTTCGGCATGTTTGAAGCCCAGCCCGTCGTTCGCGCTATGCGTCGTGACGTGGCTTGGGCATTGCCCGCCAGGCGTGAGAGGGAGGTGACGGATTTCCGTCACACGGTGCGGACGGATTGGCAGCAGGAACGCAGGATGTGTCGCAGGCAAGGCGAAACTGAGGCGTCGTGGGTGAAGAGCCGGCGGGGGTGCCTGCTCTGGTGGACTGGATAGCGTGACCGCCAGGGCGTGAGCCCGCTATCGAGCGGCAGGCTGTCGGTTCCCCACCAGGCGTGGTTCTTGCATGAAAACTACTATTGATGATTGCCGCGCCACAATTTCAATGATGTGCGCTGCGTCACGCTGCTTGCCCGCGGTTAAAAAATAGTAATGACCTGACCATTCAAGTGCGCTAGATTCAACAACGTGGGGATATAACGTGAACCAGATTATCGCACCGCAAATCCAACCGACGTTTGCTGGCCTTTCAGGCATGGCACGCCGTTTGGTGTCCGAGGGGCTGCTGCCTGAGTCGGACGTGCGCAAGGCGATGGCGGACAGCACCACGCAAAAATCGTCGTTCATGGCGTGGTTGCTGGATCACGAGTTGGTCGACAGTGCTGATTTGACCCAGGTGGCAGCGGCCGAGTTCGGCATGCCGATGCTGGATGTCAATGCGCTGAACCCGGCGTCGATGCCGACGAACCTGCTCAGTGAAGGCTTGATCAGCAAGCACCATGCATTGCCGCTGTTTGTGCGTGGCAAGCGCCTGTTTGTCGGCATCTTCGACCCAATGCAGTCGCACGCGCTGGACGAGATCCGCTTCAACTCCAATTGCACGGTGGAAACGATCCTGGTTGAGCGTGGCTCGCTGCTGCGGGCCATCGACAGCTCACTCAGCACCATGCGCAACGAGATGCCGGTGATGGGCGCCACGGCGCTGGACGGGCTGGATCTGGAAGTCGCCGAGGAGGAGAAGGAATCCACCGGCATTGACACGTCGGGCATTGATGACGCCCCCGTGGTGAAATTTGTCAACAGCGTGCTGCTGGACGCGATCCGCCGTGGCGCGTCCGACATCCACTTTGAGCCGTTCGAGAACAAGTACCGGATCCGCTTGCGCATGGACGGCATGTTGCGGGCCGTGGCCAGCCCGCCGCTGAAGCTGGCCAGCCGCATCACCGCGCGCCTGAAGGTGATGGCGCAGCTCGATATTGCGGAAAAGCGCGTGCCGCAGGACGGGCGCATCAAGCTCAACTTGTCCAAGACGCGCGCGATCGACTTTCGTGTGAGCTCCCTGCCGACCTTGTTTGGCGAAAAGGTGGTGTTGCGTATCCTGGATGGCTCGTCCGCGCGCCTGGGCATCGAAAAACTGGGCTACGAGCCGGACCAGCAGAAACTCTTCATCGACGCCATCCATCAGCCTTACGGCATGGTGTTGGTGACCGGCCCTACCGGCTCGGGCAAGACGGTGTCGCTGTACACCGGGCTGAACATGCTCAACACCGACGAGCGCAATATTTCGACGGTGGAAGACCCCGTCGAAATTCGCGTGGAAGGCATCAACCAGGTACAGCAAAACGTGAAGCGCGGCATGACGTTTGCCAGCGCATTGCGGTCGTTCCTGCGCCAGGACCCGGATGTGATCATGGTCGGCGAAATTCGCGACCTGGAAACTGCCGAGATCGCGATCAAGGCAGCGCAGACCGGGCACATGGTGTTGTCCACGCTGCACACCAACGATGCTGCGCAAACCGTGGCACGCCTGATGAACATGGGTATCGCGCCGTACAACATCACCTCGTCGGTCACCTTGATCATTGCCCAGCGTCTGGCGCGTCGGCTGCATGATTGCAAGAAGCCGATCGACCTGCCGCCGGCGGTATTGCTCAAGGCGGGCTTTACCCAGGCCGACATCGACGCGGGCCTGACGTTGTTCGAGGCTGGCGGTTGCCCGGGCTGCAACGAGGGTTACAAGGGCCGCGTGGGTATCTACGAAGTCATGCCGATGATGGAAGATATCCAGCGCGTGATCCTGAAAGGTGGCAACGCGCTGGAAATTTCCGACGTGGCGCGTGCCGCCGGCATCAACGATTTGCGCGCGTCGGCGCTGCTCAAGGTCAAGCACGGTATGACCAGCCTGACCGAAATTGACCGGGTGACCACCGATTGAGGCGCGATCCGTGCGCATTGGTGCGCTCAACTTGCGCGCAGTGCCACGGATTGGGTCGCAGGAAGTAGCATAGACTGCATGTGAATGTGCGCGCCGCACCGTTGCGGAGGGGCACGGACCGAACCACTTGGGGAGGAAGTTGCGAATGGCTACGGCTACTGCAAGCACCAACAGGACGCGTGCGGTTGGCGCGCAACGCGCTGAAGTCAGCCGTCTGACCACTTACGACTGGGTAGCGCTGGACAAGCGCGGCAAGCGCATGAAAGGCGACATGCCGGCGAAGAATGCGTCGCTGGTGAAGGCCGAGCTGCGCCGCCAGGGCATGAACCCGCAAACCGTGCGGGAACGTTCCAAGCCCCTGTTCGGCGCCACCGGCAGTACGGTCAAGCCGGGCGACGTGGCGATCTTCAGCCGGCAGATTGCCACCATGATGGCCTCCGGCGTACCCATGGTGCAGGCGTTCGACATCATTGCCGATGGTCAGAAGAACATTCGTTTCAAAAACGTCCTGCTGGATGTCAAGCAAAGCATCGAAGGGGGCGCATCACTGCACGAAGCGCTGGGCCGCTACCCCGTGCAGTTTGACGAGCTGTACTGCAACCTGGTGCGTGCCGGTGAAGCGTCCGGCGTACTGGATACGGTGCTGGACACGGTAGCCACCTACAAGGAGCGCACCGAGGCGATCAAGAAGAAGATCAAGAAGGCGCTGTTCTACCCGATGATGGTGCTGGCCGTGGTGTTTCTGGTCGTACTCATCATGCTGATGTTCGTGGTGCCGGTGTTTTCCAAGACCTTTGCCGACGCAGGCGCCGCATTGCCCGCGCCCACGCAGGTCCTGCTGACCGCGTCGATCTTCATGCAGAGCTACTGGTGGGTGGTGATCGGCGTCATCGTCATTGGTATCGCTTCGTTCATTTTCTTCAAGAAGCGTTCGCTGAAATTCGCGCACTTCCTTGACCGGGTCGCGCTGAAGTTGCCGGTGATGGGCGACATTGTGCGCAACTCGGCCATTGCCCGTTTCGCGCGCACGCTGGGCGTGACGTTCCACGCCGGCGTGCCGTTGGTGGAAGCGCTGGAAGCCGTATCCGGCGCCACCGGCAGCTCGGTGTATGGCGAGGCCGTACTGCAAATGCGCGATGACATCTCGGTCGGCCACCAATTGCAACTGGCCATGAAACAGACCGCGCTGTTCCCGAACATGGTGGTGCAGATGACCGCCATTGGTGAGGAATCGGGCGCCCTGGACAACATGTTGTTCAAGGTGGCGGAGTTTTACGAAGAGGAAGTGAGCAACGCAGTCGACACGCTATCCACCCTGCTCGAGCCCATCATCATGGTGGTGCTCGGTACCTTGGTGGGCGGCATGGTCATTGCCCTGTACCTGCCTATCTTCAAGCTCGCGGGGACGTTCTAACGCGATCCGGGGTGTGCGCGGCCCGCAGTGCCCGCCCAGCGCGGTACTTGGGACGTGCGCGGCGGCCGGTGCCCGCCGGCTTTGCACCCCGGACGCATGTCCGCGATGCACTTGCCGTTACGATCATCCTGGCCGGCGTACGCGTCTGGCACATGCGCATGACAGGCGCGTACCAAAGGGCGAGCACTGCCCGCCGTTTGATTGCATGCCGCTCCGTTTCCTCATACCTTGCCCCGGGCCGCGCGGCTCGCTGATCCTGGCTGACTCATGCTTGAACTTTCCCTCACCTTGTCGATCATCCTTGCCGGCGTGCTGGGCCTGCTGATCGGCAGCTTCCTCAATGTGGTGATCCTGCGCGTACCGGAACGCATGGCGGCCGAATGGAAGCGCGAAGCACGTGACATTCTCGAGCTGGACGCCGATCCCGCACCGCTGCCGCCCGGCATCGTACGCGTGCCATCGCACTGCATGCAGTGCCGGCATCCGTTGTCGGCGCTGGACAACATTCCGGTGTTCAGTTGGCTGTGGTTGCGCGGTCGCTGCCGTTACTGCCAGGCAAAAATATCGTCTCAGTATCCGGTGGTGGAATTGCTCAGCAGTGTGCTGTGCATGGTGGTGGTGTGGAAGTTCGGGCCGACCTGGGTGGCGCTCGCCGGGTTGGTGCTGACCTGGACCTTGATCGCGCTGGCCGGCATCGATCTGCGCACGCAGTTGTTGCCTGACCAACTGACGCTGCCATTGCTGTGGCTGGGCCTGGTGCTGGCGCTGATACCGGTGTTTGTCACCGCGCCAACAGCCATCATCGGCGCTGCCATCGGCTACCTAAGCCTGTGGAGCGTGTATTGGGTGTTCAAGCTGCTCACCGGCAAGGAAGGGATGGGCCACGGCGATTTCAAACTGCTGGCGGCGTTGGGCGCGTGGATGGGACCGGTGGCGCTGCTGCCGATCATCCTGTTGTCGTCGCTCATCGGCGCACTGGTGGGTGGGGCGATGATCCTGTGGCACCGGCATGATTCGCAGGTGCCGATTCCGTTTGGCCCGTTCATCGCCGCGGCGGGCTGGGTCTGGCTTGTCGCCGGTGATGGCCTGCTGCAAACCTATATGCGGCTGAGTGGTCTGCAGTGACTCTTCCCGCGATGACCGTGGCCTTGACCGGCGGCATTGCCGCTGGCAAGAGCACGGTGACGCGGCGGTTTGAGGCACTGGGTGTTCCCGTGCACGACGCCGATGTGGCCGCGCGCGCCGTGATCGCGCCCGGTACCGACGGCCTGCAAGCTGTGGTCGACTCGTTCGGCGCTGGTGTGCTGGACGCCGCTGGTCGGCTTGACCGCCCCGCCATGCGCCAGCGCGTGTTCGCCGATGCCGATGCCCGCCGAACGCTGGAGGCCATCATCCACCCGCGCGTGCGCCAGTGGTTGCACGAACGTGCCACGAGCGAGCAAGCCGCCTACTGCATCATTTCCATCCCGTTGCTGGTGGAGAATATTGAGCACTACCGCTGGGTTGATCGTGTGCTGGTCATCGACGCCGCCGAGTCCCTGCAGCTCTCCCGTTTGCTGGCACGCGATGGCATCGACCTGACTCTCGCCCGCCAGATGCTGGCGCAACAAAGCAGCCGCGCCGAGCGCCTGGGGATCGCCGATGATGTGATCGACAACAGCGGCGACGAGACCGCGCTCGATGCCGCGGTGAACGCGCTGCACCAACGCTACCTGGCGTGTGTTGCCTCGCGCGGCTGACAGCGTGCTGCGGCACCGGTTTGTTGACGCGCGCAAAGCCGGCGGGCAGTGCCCGCCCTGATAAAGCGAGATGCGCGCGGCACCCCAAATTCTGTATGCCGGACACTGCCTGTCGCCTTCCGGACGGCTAAAGCGCGCGCAACAATGTTGAAAGAACGAGCCTATCCGCGCCAGCAAGCGTGGACACATCCATTTGCCCTGGTCGCAGCCACTGCAGCGCCTGGCCTTCAGCGGACTTTGGCGTGCCATCCCAGCGCGTGACGCGCCACGCATCAAGCAGCAGCTCCCACTCGCCGTAGTGCCACGGTACGGCGACCAGCGGCTCGGCGCTCAGGACGACGATGTCCAGCTCCTCGACCAGTTCACGCGCCAGGGCTTGCACGGGCGATTCGCCCAGCTCCCGTTTACCGCCGGGAAACTCCCACTGGCCAGCCAGGTGCTTGCCGGCCGGGCGTTGAGCGAACAACACGCGACCTTGCGCATCAAGCAGGACCCCGGCCAGCACATGGATCACCTGCGGGGTGGGCATCAGCGTTTGCGCAAGTACTCGACCATGTCGAAACCGTACTCGTGCTCATCATCGGCATCGTGGTGCACGCGCGACAGCTCGGTCCATTCGCCGAACGGCACATTCGGGAAAAAGGTGTCGGCGCCTTCGATGGCGGCAGCGACCCAGGTCAGGTACATCGTCCGCGCCAGCGGCTCGGCTTCGGTGAAAACCATCTGCCCGCCAATCACCATCAGCTCGGCGCTGTCGTCATCACCTATTGCCTCTTCCAGCGAGCGGACCGTGAGCTGCCCGGGAAATGGCGCGTCGTGGCGCCGTGTCAGCACGAGGTTGGTGCGCCCGGGCAATGCACGACCAATTGACAAGGCCGTGTTGTAGCCCATCAATACCCGTTTGCCGACCGTGAGCTGTTTGAACCGGCGCAAGTCAGCAGGCAAGTGCCACGGCATCTGGCCGCTGCGACCAATGGCGAAATTCTCATCAAGTGCGGCAATCAGCGAGATGGCCATGAACACTCCGTTGGAAAGGTAAACAAACGTCCCGCATTCTATCGGCAACCGGTTCCGAATAAAGCGCTGCAGCCACTCAAACTGCAATTGGCGCCTTGATGGCCGGATGCGGGTCGTAACCCTCGATCACGACATCCGCATAGCCGAAATCGAAGATCGAACGCACGTCAGGATTGAGCCGCAAGCGCGGCAACGGCCGTGGTTCCCGGCTCAACTGCAGGCGCGCCTGATCGACGTGGTTGTTGTACAGATGGGCGTCGCCCAGCGTGTGCACAAACTCGCCAACGCCCAGCCCGCACACCTGCGCCACCATGTGCGTGAGCAGTGCATAGCTGGCAATGTTGAACGGCACGCCGAGGAAGATATCTCCCGAGCGCTGGTACAACTGACAACTCAACTTGCCGTTGGCCACGTAGAACTGGAACAACGCGTGGCACGGCTGCAGCGCCATTTTCGGCAACTCGCCCACGTTCCACGCGCTGACGAGCAAGCGGCGCGAATCCGGATTGCGCTTGATTTCCTCGATCAACCAGGCGATCTGGTCGACAACGCGACCATCCGCGGTCGGCCAGGCGCGCCATTGACGGCCATACACCGGCCCGAGATCACCATTGGCATCGGCCCACTCGTCCCAGATGCCGACGCCGTTTTCCTGGAGATAGGCGATGTTGGTGTCTCCGCGCAGGAACCAGATCAGCTCGTGCACGATGGATCTCAGATGCAGCTTCTTGGTGGTGACCAGCGGAAAACCCGCGCCCAGATCAAAGCGCATCTGCCAGCCAAACACGCTGCGCGTGCCGGTGCCGGTGCGATCGGATTTTTCTGCGCCGTGCTCCAGCACGTGGCGCAGCAGGTCAAGATATGTACGCATCACATTTCCCGATGTGGACGATGGTCGGACCCGCCGATGAAAGCGAAAAAAACGGCCGGAGCTGCGCGTCGTTCGCGCCCAGCTCGGCAACACAAGGATACGTTCTTACGCGGTCGCCAACGGCAAGGTCGGCGCGCGGCGCGAGCACCACAGCAGCCCTAGCCCCACCGCAATCAACGGCAGCGATTGCACCTGCCCCATGGTCAGCCAGCCCCACGCAAGATAGCCAAGCTGCGGGTCGGGTACGCGCACAAACTCCACGGCAAAGCGAAACACGCCGTACAGCAAAGCAAAGACGCCGGAAACCAGGTAACGCGGCCGCGGCTTCATCGACACCAGCCACACCACGATAAACATCACCGCGCCTTCGAGCACCATCTCGTACAGTTGCGACGGATGGCGCGCCAGGCCGCCGAACTGCTGCAACTGTTGCATCAGCAATGGCGCCGTGTCGGCTGCCGCCACGTCTTCGGCGTGTGCCTGCGGAAAAATCATGCCCCATGCGAGCGTGGTCGGCTTGCCCCACAGCTCGCCATTGATGAAGTTGCCGAGCCGGCCCAGGCCCAGCCCGAGCGGTACCAGTGGCGCGACAAAATCCATGGTGTCGAAGAAATGCAGTGACCGACTTCGCGACCACCACCAGGCCGCAACCAGCACCCCCAGCAGCCCGCCATGAAAACTCATGCCGCCATCCCACACCTTGAACAGCGCCAGCGGGTCGGTCCAGATCCAGCGCGGGCCACCCGCGTAATAAAACAGCATGTACCAGATACGACCACCGATGATGACGCCCAGCATGCCGTAGAAAAACAGATCCCCGAGCGCTTCGCGGGTAACCGGCAAGCGGCCGCGGCGGCGTCGATACTCGCCGAGCACGGCGACCAGCAAAAACGCCAGCAAGTACATCAACCCGTACCAGTGCACCTGCACCGGGCCAAGGCTGAAAGCCACCGGATCGATATTGACGACGTAAGGCTGGATCATGGGCGTGAATGCGCTGACAAAGTGTCAAGTGTAACGGGCTGGCCCGGTGCTGTAGCCAACTTGCGCGCAGCCACGCGGAGTTCGCGACAACTCAAAGCAGCACCGGACGATCCGGAAGTTCGTCGACATTGCCGCTGTCCCCGGCAGGGAAGCTCGCGTGCAACAACGCGTGCGCGGCGGCAATGCCTTGCAGGGTTCCCTCGCGCCATTGGCCGCGCGCGTAGCACTCACGCATGGTGTCGCGCACTGCATCCCACTGCGCCTGCGGCACAAGCTGCATGACGCCGCGATCAACCACAATCTCGATGCGCTGCTCCGCCAGCAGCAGATAAATCAACACGCCACTGTTGAGCTCGGTATCCCACACCCGCAACTGCGCAAACACCTGTTGCGCGCGCGCGGTGGCGTCGACGCCTTCGAGCACAGCGGTGATGCCCAGGCGCGACTCCACGGCAAAGCGCAACTCACCCAGATGCCCACGTTCGCCCGCCGCTATGGCTGCGGTCATATCGTCCAGCAGCGCGGCATTGAAAGTGCGCGGCATGCGCCACCACCCGGCAAACAAGTTGAGCAGCAAACGTTGCATGCGCGCCATCACCAACTCCCCGTGGAGCCACCACCGCCAAAGCTGCCACCGCCACCACTGAAACCACCGCCGCCCAAGCCGCCGCCCCCACCCCACCCACCGCCGCCACCCCAGCCACCGCCGCCAAAGCCGCCCCAGCCGCCGCCACCAATGGAACGCCCCGCTCCGCCAGGCAGCAACATCATGACCGCGCCAAAGACCGCACCAAGGATGCCCGCGCCGACCGAGAGCAGCAGCCACAGCAACCCGCCGACGACCACGGCCCCCAGCGGTGCACGAATCCACGCGCTGGTACGCCCGAGCACACCGCGCAGGAACAACGCGGCAAACAACGCCACGACGAGCCCGTTCTTGAACGGATGACTGGGCGCCTCATCACTGGCAGCGTCGCGCACCGGCGCCGGCAACGCCTCGCCATTGATCAAGCCGGTCAGCGCGCCGAGCGCGTCGCTGATGCCGCCAAAATAGTCGCTGTTGCGAAACTTCGGCGCAAGGTATTCACGAGTTATACGCGCCGTCGCGGCATCAGGGATCGCGCCTTCCAGGCCGTAACCCACTTCATAGCGCACGCGGTGATCATTCTTGGCGATCAGCAACAGCAAACCATCGTCAACGCCCTTGCGGCCGATCTTGTTGGCTTCGGCGACTGCCAGCGAATAGCCTTCAATATCCTGGTCGCCGGTGGTCGGGACCATCAGCACGAGCACTTGCGCGCCCTTGGCTTTTTCCAGGGCGAGCAATTGCGCGTCGAGCTGGTCAACCTGCGCTGCCGTCAACGTACCGGTGAGGTCGGTGACATGACGCGTCAGCTTTGGCACCGCGGTGGCGGCGTACAAACCCAATGGCAACAGCAACGCCGCCGCCGCCAGCAGCAGTACCCAGCGCACGCCGCGCCGCCGCATGGTCAATGCGCCGAGGCAGCAGGTGCAGGCGCGTTGGTGCCGAAATCCACGGTGGGCGCGGTCGATATGGTCTTCTCATTGTCCACGCTGAAATTCGGCTTGACCTTGTAACCGAAAATCTTCGCGGTCAGGTTGTTCGGAAAAGTACGGATCAACCCGTTGTATTGCTCCACCGCCTGCACATATCGATTGCGTGCCACGGTGACCCGATTCTCGGTGCCCTCGAGCTGCGCCTGCAAGTTCTGAAACAGGCCATCGGCTTTCAATTGCGGGTAGTTCTCGCTGACCACCATCAAGCGCGAGAGGGCATTGCCCAATTCGCCTTGCGCGGCCTGGAACTGTTGCAGTTTCTGCGGATCGTTCAGATCATCGGCGTTGAGCTGGATGCTGCCCACCTTGGCGCGGGCGTTGGTCACTTCCACGAAGACCTTTTCCTCGTGCTGTGCATAACCCTTGACCGTGTTGACCAGATTGGGCACCAGGTCGGCCCGCCGCTGGTATTGATTGAGCACCTCGGACCATGCCGCCTTTACCCCCTCGTCCTGTTTCTGCATCGCGTTGTAGCCACAGCCCGAAAGCATGACGGCGAGCAACAACAGGGTGAACATGCGCAACATTTTCATGGGGTCACTCCGTTAGCGGGGAAATCACTGCAACATCGATCCAGCGCGAGCATACCGGCAGCAAAGCATGCGCATCGTGCAGGTTCAGCCCAGGCGCGGCAACAGGATCAGCGCCCAGCTCAGGACCACCAGCACCAGCAACACGAAGACCGCAGCCGAACCCATATCCTTGGCGCGCCCGGCCAGCTCGTTGTATTCGGGGCTGACCATGTCCACCACCGCCTCGATCGCCGAATTGAGCAGTTCGGCGCACAACACCAGCAAAGCCGGGAACACCAGCGCGAGCTTCTCCAGTGGCCCATGACCGAGCCACAGCCCGAGTGGCACCAGCACCAGCGCCAGACACGCCTCCAGGCGGAACGATGCCTCATGCCGCCACGCTGCCTTGAGGCCCTGCATCGACCATTGCAGCGCACCCCAGATTTGCCGGGGGCCGCGAAAACCTTCAGCGGGCATGGGCGCGTTCCATTGGGCTGACGGAATGCAGTTGACGAACGGCGCCCCATGGCACCGTGCACATTTCAGCCAGCAGGCAAAACTGCACGCGTGAGTACTCGGAAATCAGCACGGAAACATTCCTCCCATGGCGCTCAGGTGCGAGCGCCGCATGATGCCACAAGGCGCCACATTACCGCGGGTCGAGGGTGACCAAAGCACCCGCAGTGGGACCCGCGCGCACCAACTCTGATCGCTTGCCATCATGCGGCGGTGCAGCTACACACTGTGGATGAATCAGTTACTCTGCCCCGGTTGTGGCCCGTTCGGGGTCGCTGCAGCGGGCAGTGCCGACGCGCTGTCAGTCCACCGATCATGCGCAAGGGAAACCCATGGCCACGCAGCATCCAACGATCTCTCAGAGCCGCTCGTTCTTCGCCGTTTTCATGATCGAGATGTGGGAGCGTTTCGGTTACTACGGCATGCAGGCGCTCATCGTCTACTTCATGGTCCAGCGCCTGGGCTTTTCCGACGAACGTGCCAATCTGACCTGGAGCGCCGCGGCTGCACTGATCTACGTGGCGCCCGCCATCGGCGGCTGGGTCGGCGACAAGGTGCTGGGTACCCGACGCACCATGTTGCTCGGCGCGGTCATCCTGACGCTCGGCTACGCGCTGATGGCCGTACCCGGCGAAAACACCTGGTTCCTGTTCGCCGCGTTGGGCGTGATCGTGGTCGGTAACGGCCTGTTCAAGGCCAACGCCGGCAACCTGGTACGCAAGATTTACGAGGGTGACGATTCCAAGATCGACAGCGCGTTCACCATTTACTACATGGCGGTGAACATCGGCTCGACGATTTCCATGCTGTTGACGCCCTGGATCAAGGATTATTTCAACGCGCCGTACAACGGGCAATTGTCCTGGTTGTTTGGCGACTCGCTGTCGGCGTACTTCGGCAACGAACTGGGCTGGCATGTCGCGTTCGCAGTGTGCAGCGTGGGCCTGCTGGTCGGCCTGGGCAACTATGCGGTGATGCGTCACGCCCTCGGCCATATCGGCTCGCCGCCGGATGAACAACCGCTGCAGGTGGGCAAGCTTGGCGCGGTGCTGGCGCTCGGCGCGGTTGCCGTGGTGGCCTCGACCTACATCCTCAATTACGAAGATCTCGCGAGCTGGTTCGTCAAGATCGCCGCCGTGGTGGTGCTGGGCATCTTCATCTACCTGATCTCGGCGTGCGAGAAATCCGAACGCGCGGGCTTGATCGCGGCCTTGGTGTTGACGGTCCAGACAGTGTTTTTCTTCATCTTCTACCAGCAGATGTCGACATCGCTGAACCTGTTCGCCCTGCGCAACGTGGACTGGAGCTTCGACATCTTCGGGTTGCATCTGTGGACCTGGTCGCCAGCACAATTCCAGTCGTTCAACCCGATCTGGATCATGCTCCTCAGCCTGCCGTTGGCATGGCTGTATACCCGCGCCGGCAAGAGCGGCAAGGACTTTTCAATTGCGGCCAAATTCGCGCTTGGCTTCGCCGCCGTGGCGGCAGGTTTCTTCATCTACAGTGCCGCCGGGCATTTCACCACGCTGCCAGGCAAGGCCAGCTCCTGGGTGATGGTTTGGGGCTACGGCGCATCTTCGTTGGGTGAGCTGCTGGTCAGCGGTCTGGGCCTGGCGATGATCGCGCGCTACGTGCCGGCACGCATGGGCGGCTTCATGATGGGCGCGTACTTCGTCGCATCGGGTATCTCCCAGTATCTGGGCGGCATCGTGGCCAATTACGCCAGCGTGCCGCACGACATCACCGATCCGCTGCAGACCATGCCGATCTACACCAGCCTGTTTTTCAAACTGGGCGTGGCGGGCGTGGTCTGTACGCTGATTGCCCTGGCTGCGTTGCCGCTGATGAACAAGCTTTCGGCGCAGCATCACGCTAGTCACGACGACGCCGATGCACCACTGCCAACGATAGGCTCGGAGCAGTAAAGCGCGCTTTTCCGCGTGGCCCGGCTCAAGCCGGGTTGCACGATTGCGGAGACCGTCATGCCCCATCGCAGCCACACACCACCCTCGCGCAGCGGTCCGCGAGCACTCGTCCGGACGCTGGCCTGGTTGCGCTTGTGTGCCATCGCCGGCCAGAGCGCTGCCGTGGTGGTGTGCGCTTTCTGGTTGCGTTTGCCGATTCCGGTGCTCGCACTGCTGCTCGGCATCGGCTGGCTTGTCGTGTTCGCGCTATTTGCCGCATGGCGGCTGCGCCAGCCGTGGCCCGTGCATGAATGGGAAACGGTCGCGCATATCGGCATGGATATGCTGGTACTCGGTTATCTGCTGTACTTCTCCGGCGGCGCCAGCAATCCGTTCATTACCTTGTTGCTGGTGCCGATTGCACTGAGTGCTGCGGTGCTGTCGGCGCGCGCGATCCTGGCCGTATCCACTGCCGCAAGCGTCACTTACCTCGTCTTGCTGTTCTGGTATGTGCCTCTGCACATCCCGATGCACGAGGAGCTTCTGCCCGGCGGCTTCTCGGTGCACGTGACCGGCATGGCGGTGAACTTTGTCATTTGTGCCGTGCTCCTGGGCGTTTTCGTCAATCGTCTCGCACACGCCTTGCGCGAACAGCAACTGGAGATGCAGCGAGTGCGCGAACGCGCGTTGCGGGACGAAGGCATTCTGGCCATTGCGACCCAGGCGGCAGGCGCCGCGCACGAACTGAACACGCCGCTGTCGACCATGCGTACGCTGCTTCCGGAACTGCGCCGTGAGCGCAAGGACGATACGGCACTGACTGCGGACCTCGCACTGCTGGAGGGCCAGGTTGACCGCTGTCGCACGATCCTGCGCGAGATGGTGGCGTTCGGCAAGGCGCAGCTTTCACAAGAAGGCACAAGCGTCGAGCTGGGACGTTTTGTCCATGGTTGTGTGGAGCGCTTTCAGCTCCTGCGACCGGAAGCCGAACTGACGCTTGAACTGGATCCACAGCTTGCCACCATCGCGTTGCACACGCCCGCGGGCTTGCGCCACGCACTGCTCAACTTGCTCAACAACGCGATCGACGCATCAGCGTCCCGCGGCTCGCACGCCGTGGTCTTGAACATCAGCGTGACGGCTGGGTGGCTGCAATTGAGCGTGCGCGATTTCGGCCCCGGCTTTGCCAGCGACAAGCAAGCGCGCGCATGGGGTCAGTCCGGGAAACAGACCGGGCTGGGTATCGGCCTGGCCCTCGCCGACGCCACTGCCGAACGTTTGAATGGCGAACTGATCGCGCGCAACACGGCGCACGGCGCCCACGTGTGCTTGCGTCTGCCACTGGCGATGATTACCCAGACATGAGCATCACTTGACGCACCCAGCCCACACAACGCACCGCTTCGCGCCAGAATGCATGCTCCAGCTACAGGACACACCGCAATGACCGAACTGCCCGAGGACGACAACACCCGCCCGTTGCTGCTGGTGGATGACGACGCGACCTTCGTGCAGGTATTGGCGCGTGCGCTGACTTCACGCGGGTTTCGTGTCATTACCGCAAACACGTTGGCTGAGGCGCTGGTGCTGGCGCGTCAGCACCACCCCCGCTACTGCGTGCTGGACTTGAAGCTGGGGGATGAAAACGGTTTGCGCCTCATCCCGGAACTGCACACGCTGCTACCCGACATACGCATTTTGTTGCTGACCGGGTACGCCTCCATCGCCACGGCCGTGGAAGCGATCAAGCGCGGCGCGCATGATTACCTGGCCAAGCCGGTGGATGCCGACGCTGTTGTGCGCGCGCTGCTGGATGGCGACGCCGACAACGAGGATGAGGAGCCACCCGAAGCGCCTGAGCAACCATTGGCCTTGCGCCGGCTGGAGTGGGAGCACATCCAGCGCGTGCTGACCGATTGCGACGGCAACATTTCCGAAACCGCGCGGCGCCTGGGCATGCACCGGCGCACCTTGCAACGCAAGTTGAACAAGCACCCGGTTCGCGAACGGCCCGATCCGGAGCCATAAGCAACTGGCATCCGGTCGCCGCCCGGGACGGGCCACCCCACCACTTGCGCCGGGGACCTGCGCACTGGCCGCAACTGACGCGGTGCGCTAGGCTCAATGAACTGGTGACCATGCCGGGGACGACGCGCATGGAGGGGACCAGGTTTCATCCGGGGAAACAGCGTGCGCCATTTCTTGACCCTCTGCCTGTGTCTGTTTGCGAGCGGCTTGCTGGCACAAGACGGCATGCCGATGCACCTGAGCAAGGCACCGGGACTCGGCGCCAGCGCAGCGTTTGACAGCCACGGCACGCTGTGGGTGGCAGATGCGCTGGACGGGCATGTCCGCGTGCGCCAGTCCCACGATGACGGCGCCACGCTGAGTGCACCGAGCATCGTCAATGCGCAAGCCGAGCCGATCTACGCCAGCGGCGAGAACCGGCCGAAGATCGCGTTTGGTCCACACGACGAAATCTACGTGAGCTGGTCGCAACCGCGCGCCAAACCCTGGACCGGATTCGTACGCTTCGCCCGCTCGCTCGATCACGGCGCCCACTTCAGCGCACCGCTCACCGTGCACCAGGATCGCGCCGAAATTACCCACGATTTCGACGCACTGGCCGTGGATGGCAGCGGTCGCATCTTGCTCGCCTGGATCGACCGGCGCGACGAGGCAGCCGCGGTCGCGCAGGGCAAGCCGTATCTCGGTGCGGCTGTGTACTACAACTGGTCCACCGACGGCGGCGCAACTTTTGGACCCGAGCGCAAACTGGTCGACCAGAGCTGTGAATGTTGCCGCATTGCGCTGGCGCGGACAGCGGACGGCCACGTTGCAGCGTTCTTCCGCGCAATCCATGGCGACAATTTCCGCGACCACGCCTATGCGGTGCTGTCCACGGACGGCCAGACCGGCGCCGTGGAACGGGCCACCTTCAACCAATGGCAGATCGCGGCCTGCCCGCGACACGGACCCGGCCTGGCCATCGGCGAAGACGGCACGCGGCACGCGGTGTGGTTTGAGGCGAGCGGTGAACCCACGATCTGGTATGGCCAGATCGATCCGGGGCATCCGCCACAGCACGCGGTGGCCATGGCCACCGCTGGCGCGAGCCACGCCGATGTCGCGGTGCATGGACGCACTGTGTGGGTAGCGTGGAACCAAGTGAGCGCCGACGGCTATCGCTTGATGCTGCGGCGTTCCAGCGACAACGGGCGGCATTTCGCCGAACCGGCGGAAATCGCGCGTAGCGACCAGCCGGCGGGCTCACCACAATTGCTGATCAAGGGTGGCCACGCGTTTGTGGCCTGGAATACTGCAGGCGGTTTTCGCCTGGTGCACACGGTGAGTAAATCATGAAGTACGCATTGCTCCTCAGCGCCGGCTTGCTGGTGCCCAGTCTGGCAAGCGCCGGCTCGGCACGACCGGACCTGAACCCATCGGCTGTCGCCACGCAGGCCGTCTCGCCGCACGCCGCATCAGCATCGTCTGCATCGGTGTCGGTGTTGCGCGCGCAGGACATCCCGACGCTGGTGCACGCCCCGGCGCACGGCGCTCGGCTGATCGCATTCTGGTCTCTGGATTGCACCTACTGCGAACCGAACCTGCAAGCGCTGGCCGCGCTGCAGCGTGCCCATCCGGACGATTTTGAACTGGTCTTCGTGGCTACCGACAGCATGGAGCATCGCGCGGCAATCGCGGCGCGCCTGCATCAGGCCGACGTCGCCATGTATCCGGCGCGAGCCTACGCCGAGGCGACGCCGGACCGGCTCAACTTTTTGCTCGATCCCACTTGGGGCGGTGAAACCCCACGTGTGCTGATGATCCGCGCGGACGGCACGCGCGTTGGCGTCAGCGGTGAACTCACGCCGGCGCAGCTCAACAAGCTGCGGTAGCACCATGCCTGACGGCGAACCCGCAACGGCGGTCAGGGTTCTGCGGAGCCGTCCGCTGGCGCGGGCTCCGGCAATTCCAGGGTGCCGTCGTCTTCGTCGCCATAAATCGCCACATGGGCGATCCCGTCGGCGCCCATCCAGCCGCGAAACATGCCATCGGTGTTGAACGGCATCGCGATGTGGCCTTCGGCGTCCAGCGCAATGGCGCCGCCGTTGCCACCCAGAGCGGGAATCTCCTGATTGATCACGACCGCTGCGGCGCGCTTCAACGGCACCCGCATCTGCGTCACGCGCATGCAGATCGAGTGCGCTGCCACGGTGCGAATGTAGTACTCGCCCCAGCCAGTACCGGAGACGGCGCAACCATCATTGGCGTACGTGCCGGCACCGATGATCGGACTGTCGCCGATCCGGTCCCAGCGCTTGTCCGTCATGCCACCGGTGGATGTGCCTGCAGCAAGGTGGCCGTTGACGTCCAGTGCCACCGCACCCACCGTGCCGAAGTGTTTGGCGGTCTCGACGTCCGCGTGCGGCTGTTGCAATGCGTCTTCCTGCAACGCTTTCTGCAATTGTTGCCAGCGCTCGTCGGTGCGGAAATACGACGCATCGACCAGCGGCATGCCGATACTTTGTGCAAACGCCTCGGCTCCGGCACCAGCCAGCATCACGTGCTGCGACTTGTCCATCACCGCACGGGCAAGCAGGATCGGATTCTTGATGTGCTGTACGCCCGCGACCGCGCCAGCGCGCAAGGTGGCGCCGTCCATGATCGCTGCATCCAGTTCATTCCTGCCGTCATGGGTGAATACCGCGCCCTTGCCCGCATTGAAATTGGGATCATCTTCCAGCACGACAAGCGCCGCGGCGACTGCGTCCAGCGACGACCTGCCAGCCCGGAGTTGCGCGTAACCGTCTTGCAACGCCCGCGCCAACGCCGCACGCACGGCGCGCTCCTTCACCGGCGTCATGTTGTGCCTGACCACGCCGGCGCCGGCGTGGATTACCAGCACGGGCGCGACAGCAGCTTGACTCATCGTGGCTATTCCCAGGGAAAGAACAGAAGCGGCCAGCAGGTAACAAAATGACTTCACGACAACGCTCTCCGTGGCTACGGCGCGATTATAGCGAGGCCTCCCTCACCCGGGCATGTCACCAATCGTCCCGAGATCGCTTCTACAGCAGTAGCCTCCACAACGGCCGCACCGAGTGCGCTCGCGCGGTGTCCGGAGCGGGAGCGCGGTAGCGTTGCGCGGCGTGGGACCTTGGTACAAGGCCAGCCATGGTCAATCCGTCGTATCCTTGGAAGCTGATCTCTCGTGAACAAGGTATGGCAATGGACAAGGTTTATCTGAACTCGACGAAAGCCCTCGATGGCGTGTTGTTTGACGGCATGACGATTGCGGCCGGTGGTTTTGGTCTGTGCGGCATTCCGGAGAACCTGATCGGCGCACTGCTGGAGGCGGGGACGAAAAACCTGACGATTGTCGGCAACAACGCGGGCGTCGACGATTTCGGCATGGGGCCGCTGCTCAAGACCCATCAGGTCAAGCGCGTGTATGCATCCTATGTGGGCGAGAACAAGGAATTCGAGCGCCAGACGCTGGCCGGTGAACTCGAATTGCACCTGACCCCGCAGGGCACACTGGCGGAAAAGCTGCGTGCCGGTGGCGCCGGCATCCCGGGCTTCTACACGCGTACGGGGTTCGGCACCAAGCTCGCGGAAGGCAAGGAAACCAAGGTCTTCGATGGCAAGGAATACGTGCTGGAAGAGGCGATCCATTCCGATCTTTCCATCGTCAAGGCCTGGAAAGGCGACGCGCACGGCAACCTGGTGTTCCGTGAGACTGCGCGCAACTTCAACCCGATGATCGCCACCTGCGGCAAGGTTTGCGTCGCCGAGGTGGAGCATCTGGTACCGGTCGGCGAACTGGACCCGAACAATATCCACGTCCCGGGCATCTATGTCGACCGCATCGTGCAGGGTGCGCACTACGAAAAGCGCATCGAGTTTCGGACCATTGCCGGGGTGGTTGCCGGCAAGGAAAACCCGACCCGCGTCGGGATGGCCAAACGCGCGGCGAAGGAACTGCAGGACGGCTTCTACGTGAACCTGGGTATCGGCATTCCGACCATGGTGGCGAACTACATTCCCGCTGGCGTCAACGTCACGCTACAGTCGGAAAACGGCCTGCTTGGCATCGGTCCGTTCCCGACCGAAGAGCAGCTTGATCCGGACTTGATCAACGCCGGCAAACAGACCATCACCACCCTGCCTGGTTCGGCGTTTTTCTCCAGCGCCGACTCGTTCGCGATGATTCGCGGTGGCCATATCGACCTGTCGATTCTTGGCGGACTCGAAGTTTCTGCCACCGGCGATCTGGCGAACTGGATGGTGCCGGGCAAGATGGTGAAGGGCCCCGGCGGTGCGATGGATCTGGTCAGCGGCGTCAAGCGCGTCGTCGTATTGATGGAGCATTGCGCAAAAGATGGCAGCCCGAAAATCAAGACCACCTGCGACTTGCCGCTCACCGGCAAACAGGTGGTGGACTTGATCATCACGGATCTGTGCGTGTTCAAGGTCCACAAGGGCCACGGCCTGACCTTGATCGAACTCAATGACGGGGTGAGCGTGGCCGATGTGAAAGCCAAAACCGGCTGCCCGTTTGCCCTGGATCCGGCTTTGGCTGACTGAAGCCGTGCGTTGCGATCACCGACACCCTTGCGGATACTTGCGCGCAAGGGTGATCGCTGCTGGCACGGCGGCCTGGATAGCAGCACAGCTCTAAGGGCTTCCGAGCCACCGTGAGCCCCGCGATCGCGGCGATCGTTATACGTGGGTTCGGGGCGTTGTCGCCGCTTCTGGCGGCAACGGATTACTGAAATGAATATTGGCCACGTTGGTGCCGTCGTTCAGCACCTGCAATTCGAGTGGCCACGCGAAGCGATCGCTGATGCGCTTGGCGATCGCCAGTTCAAACCCGTGTCTGTCGACCTCGTTTGCCGGATGTGCCGCGGTTGCGTCGCCCGGGGCTGTGTCCGCCACACCGGTGACACTGATCATTCCCGGCGTCACCCGGACGACCACGCGCCCCGCATCGGTCTGCTGACACGCATTGCGGATCAACTGCCAGCACAGCACGGAAAAACCCCGGGCGGAACCGGTCAGGGCAAACCGTGCTGATTCCTCAAAGCCTAGTTCGATCGGACAACCAGAGACCAGTTCACGTGCCGATTCCAGTTCCCGGCGCACCACGTCATTGACGAGGAAGCACTCGTTCGCGCCAAGCGGCTCCGGTTCGCGCGCCAGTACCAGCAGAGCCTCAACCAACGCCTCCATCTCCAGCGCCGCACGCCGGACGCGGCGGACGGAGCGCTCGCCAAAATCGCTCAGGCCCTGCTCGTCACCCAGCATATCCACGGACATCTTGATCACCGTCAGCGGACTGCGCAGTTCGTGGCTGGCGTCCCGGGTAAAATTACGCTCCCGCTGGGTGTAATCGGCAATGCGCCTGGCAAAACCATGCAGCCCATTCGCCAGCGCGGCAACGTCCGCGTCGCGCAGCATCGTCAGCCGATCCAGGCGCAAGGACGTCAGGTACGGTGGGTCACCATCCCAGCGCGCAATCACCCGCGCCAGTCGGCGCACCGCACGCCATTCACGCCTTACCACCAGCCAGGCCAGCAACGCCGAGATGACCACCACGGCCATCACCATGGGCGCCGACACCAACTCATAGATACCCAACAGGCTGATCGCCGCCGCGATCACGATATGCACGGCAAACACCCACCGGATACGAGGGCGGAGACGTGCGCGCGCAAACAGCGGCGTCCTCACAAACCTGCTATCCATTAAACCTGCTCGTCGGAAATCAGACGGTCTCGGCAGCGCTTGCCACCTCGACGTCAAGATCGGCGAGTCGATAACCCGCCGAATGGATGGTGTGTAACAGAGGTCGTGGATAGGGTTTGTCAATGACCCGACGCAAGTTGTACAGATGTGAGCGCAAGGTATCGGAATCGGGCAGCATGTCGCCCCAGATTTCCCGCTCTATATCCCGGCGACTGACCACGCGCGGTGACTCCCGCATGAGAATAGCGAGCAATTTCAAGCCAATGGGTGAAACCGTCAGCTCCTGACCGGCGCGGGTCAAACGCAGCGTCGCTGTGTCCAGCGTCATGTCACCAACGGTCAGCACTTCCGTGGAGACCTGGCGACGATCGCGACGGATCAGCGCCCGCAAGCGTGCTTCAAGCTCGCGGACTTCAAACGGCTTCACCAGATAGTCATCGGCACCCGCCTCGAGACCGACGAGCTTGTCTTCCAGCGTGTCGCGGGCGGTCAACATCAGCACCGGCGTGGCGCTCTTCGCCTCGCGGCGCAGCTTGCGGCACACTTCCAGCCCGTCCAGTCCCGGCAACATCAGGTCAAGCACAATGACGTCATAACTGTTGGACACAGCCAGATGCAGCCCGCTGACGCCATCGGCGGCATAGTCCACCGAGTAACCCAGCCGCTCCAGGAATTCACCGACCATTTCTGCAATCTGGCGGTTGTCCTCAACCAGCAAAATCAATCCGGCTTGCTCTTCATGTACAGTCATGGCGCCCTCCAGCAGTAGTCTTCACATTTGTGAAATGCTACGGGCGACTCCGTGAAACCAGCGTGAAGTGCACTTTTTCAATTCAGCAACGATTGCAAGTGTGTCCACACTGTCTGCAACACCCGTGGCTGCGCCTGCGCACGCGGATGCAGGCCGTCACCCTGCATCAACTCCGGGTCCAAGGCAACTCCCGCGAGGAGAAACGGCACCAGTTCGACGTCGTGAGTACGCGCCAGATCCGCATACACCGCGCGCAAGCCGTCGCGATAGGCAGGACCGTAATTGACGGGCAACTCGATGCCCACCAGCAGCACGCGCACATGCGCCTGGTGCGCCGCGTCGAGCATCGCCGCCAGGTTGGCGCGCAGGCCGCTCAGTGGCAACCCGCGCAAACCGTCGTTGGCGCCCAGCTCGAGGATCAACACCCGCGGCTGATACTTCTGCAACAACGCCGGCAAGCGATTGCGTCCACTCAGCGAAGTCTCACCGCTGATGCTGGCATTGATCACGCTCCACTTCGGCACCATCGTATCCAGTCGCGCACCAAGCAGATGCACCCAGCCCGATTCCACCGGGATGTTGTGCGCCGCAGCCAGCGAATCACCCAGCACCAGAACGGTCCGCGGCGGCCCAACCCGGGCGCTGGCAGGGCTGCCCAGTACTATCAATCCGATGCACAACCACCAACCAAGGGCTCGACACATGTGTGATCCTTCCCAACCTCTGATCGTAGCCAGGGATGTTAGCAAGTCGGTCACTGGTCCCGAAGGCAAGCTGGACATCCTGCGTGACGTCAGCGTGCACATTCAGCGCGGCGAGAGCTTTGCCATCGTCGGCGCCTCCGGTTCAGGCAAGACCACCCTGCTTGGCCTGCTCGCCGGGCTGGACACGCCAAGCGCGGGGAGCATCATCCTGGACGGCCACGCGCTGGAACAACTGGACGAAGAAGCGCGGGCCGACCTGCGACGCCGGTTGGTCGGCTTCGTGTTTCAGTCGTTTCACCTGTTGCCCGCACTCACAGCCGAGGAAAACGTGATGTTGCCGCTGGAACTGGAAGGCAGCAGCGGTGCACGGGCACGGGCGCGCGACGCTCTGGACGCGGTCGGCCTGACGCCACGCCGTCGCCACTATCCCGCGCAACTGTCTGGCGGCGAACAACAACGCGTGGCCATCGCACGCGCATTCGTGCACGCGCCCAGCGTCCTGTTTGCGGACGAACCCACCGGCAATCTCGATCAACGCACCGGTCAGCACGTCTGTGACCTGCTGTTTGCGCTCAACCGTGATCATCACACCACGCTGGTGCTGGTGACCCACGATCCACATCTGGCCGCCCGTTGCACGCGGCAGATGGAACTGGACGCCGGGCGCACGCTGAACGTCATCGCTGCCGCACGCGCATGACGATGCTGTGGTTGGCACTGCGCATGCTGCGTCGCGAATGGCATCTGCCCGAGCTACGCACTCTGGCGGCGTCGCTGTTGTTGGCGGTCGTCGCACTCGGCGTGGTGGCCACGCTGGCCACGCGCATTGAGCGCGGCATGCTCGCCAGCACGGCAGAATTGATCGGCGGTGATATCGGGGTGTCCGCGCCGCAGGCGCTTCCCGATACGTTTGCCGACAGCGCCGAGCGCGATGGCTTGCAGATCACGCGAACCGCCAGCTTCCCCAGCGTGGCGTTTGCCCACCAGCAGACCCAACTGCTCGACGTACAGGCGACCGACGCCCACTACCCGCTGCGCGGCAAGCTGGAACTCGCCGATGCGAAAGGACGGGTGCGCGCCGGCCATGCACCTGCGCGCGGCGAGGTCTATCTCGACCACCGCGCGCTGGTCGCGCTGGACGTGCACGTCGGGCAAGCGCTGCAAGTGGGTGGGCGCGAGTTGACGATCGCGGCCGAGCTGGTGCGTCAACCGGATGGCGGTCAGCTCTTTGCATTGGCGCCCCGCGCGCTGATGAGCCTGCACGATGCCACCGAAGCGGGGTTGCTCGGCGAAGGCAGTCGCGCGCGTCATCACGTGCTGTTGGCCGGCCCGCCCGAAGCAGTCCAGCACTGGCGCGAATGGGCGCAATCGACGCAGTTGCCACAGGGCGCCGAGTTGATTACTCCGGAACAAACCCAGGACCGCATGCGCTCGGCGTTTGCGCGGGCCGGGGCGTTTCTGCGCCTGACTGCCCTGCTCTCGGCGCTGCTCGCGGGCGTCGCCATTGCGCTGTCAGCACAACGTTACGCACGCCGCAAGACGCCGGAGATCGCGTTGCTGCGAGCCTTGGGGACATCGCGCCGACGTGTGCTTGGTTTGTTGCTGGGCACGCTCGGTGCGCTGGCTTTACCGACGGTGGCGGTGGGGATGGTGCTGGGACTGGCTACCTCGCAACTGGCGTGGCATTTCGCCAGCGCGTTGTTTGGTGCGTTACCCACGGCGTTGCCATTGCGTCCCGCGCTGGCTGCCGCGCTGCTTGGGCTGGCCGTGCTGGTCGGCTTCGCGCTTCCGCCGCTGGCGCGTTTGTCCGCGGTGCCGCCGGTGGCAATCTTTCGCCAGAGCGCCACGCCGCGCCTGCGCCGCTTCGACCTGTGGTATCTGGTTCCGATCGTGGTGGCGTTGGCGCTCATCTGGAGCCAGAGCAGTTCGTTGCAGCTCGCCGCCATCCTCGCTGGCAGCTTGGCGGCCGTGGCGCTGGCGGCCGCACTGCTGGCGCTGTTCCTGTTGTGGTTGGCGCGTCGGCTGGCTCCTGGCGTGCATCCGGCGTTGCGGCTTGGGCTGGCCGCACTGGCGCGGCGACGCACGCTGAGTGTGATCCAGGCAACGGCGCTCAGCCTGGGTTTGTGTGCGCTGTTGCTGCTGGCAGTCGTCGCCCCCGCGTTGTTGCAAGGCTGGCGCCAGGAGCTGCCAGCCGATACCCCGAACTGGTTTGCGCTGAACCTGCAGGACAACCAACGCGCCGGGTTCGCCCAGGCGCTGCGCCGCATCGGCGGCGACCAACTCAACATGTTGCCGCTGGCCGTCGGCAAGCTGAGCACGATCAACGGCCAGCCGGTCGACCGCAGGCAATTTGCCGACGAGCGCGCGCTCGACTGGGCGGACCGCCAACTGCGCCTGTCCTGGACCGACACGCTGCCGCCAGCGAACCAGATCATTGCGGGGCGCTGGCCCGGGGCGCAGCCGGAGCACGCTGAAGTGTCCATCGACACCACGTGGCGTGACATCTTCGCGTTGCATATCGGCGACACGCTGGGTTTTGACGTAGGCGAAGGCCGGATCGATGCGCGCGTGAGCAGCGTTCGCGAAGTGGACTGGAGTTCGTTCCGGGTGAACTTCTTCCTGCTGCTGGACCCCGCGCACGCAAGCGACTTGCCACATACGTGGCTGGCCAGTTTCCATTTGCCCTCGGGACAGGCCACTGCGCTCGCGCAACTGTCGCGTGACTACAGCAACCTCAGCCTGGTTGACGTCGACTCGCTGCTCGACCGGGTACGAGAGATTGTCGAGCGGGTCGGCAGCGCCGTGCGCTGGATCCTCGGCTTCAGCCTGCTCGCAGGTGCGTTGGTGCTGGCCGCCGCGCTCGCTGCCAGCGCGGCCGAGCGCCAGCACGAAGCCGCGTTGCTGCGCACGCTGGGCGCCCGGCGCAACCAGCTCCGCGTGGCTGCTGCCTGTGAGTTCGCGCTGCTCGGTCTGATCGCGGGATTCACGGCCACCCTGGGTGCTGCCGGCGCAGGGCTGTGGCTAGGGCACGCCGTGTTCCATCTCGACCAGTTCATGCCACCGCTGTGGCCGCTGGCGCGCGCTGCGCTGGTGGCGGCGGGCGTGGTGATGCTGCTGGGGCTGGCCGGGACGCGCAAGGTCACCCGCACGTCGCCGATGCGGCTGCTGCGCGAGGGTTGAACTCGCAGCCGCACTATCATCTGGCGGGCGCGCTCGGGTGCGTGCTGTGCTGACGCGGTGCGCGCCAGGTATTGCATCTGGCCGTCGGCTGGTTGCTCTACCCCGGCCCGGGCGGCTCGTCGGCGACGTGCAAATGCACCGCGGCGCAGGTGAAGGGCTTGCGGGCGATTTACACTCCGCCCGTGAGCAACTTTCCACGCCGGCCGTGGATCTGTGCACGCTGCCGGCACTAGCGCGAGCCTCTGCGCGCGGCAACCGCTTGGAGTACGTGGCAAGTGAATGGGATTTCCCCACCCCGTGAGAACGCGTGACGCCGTCCGCGCAAAAGCCGACAGGCGCGATACGCAGTCTGCGCAGCGAATGGTTGTTGCTCGCGTTCACGACGCTGGCGGTATTGCTGGCGGTGCTCGATCCACGCCCTGTGGACGACTACCGGCGCTGGCTGCAATGGCCCACGCTGGCCGGTTTGCTGGGGCTGCTGGTGGCGATACAAGGCATTCGCGACAGCGGCCTGGTGCAGCACGCCGCGGCGGTTTGGGTGACGCGCGCACAGACGTTGCGCGGTCTCGGCATGTTGCTGGTGGGGGCCGCGGCAGCGCTTTCGATGGTGCTCACCAACGACGTCAGCCTGTTCCTGATTGTGCCGTTGACTGTCGCGATCGGCGCCAGCTCGAACCTGCCGGTCACGCGCGTGGTGGTCCTGGAAGCTCTGGCGGTGAACGCAGGCTCGACGCTCAGCCCGATCGGCAATCCACAGAACCTGCTGTTATGGCAACACTCGCAACTGTCATTTCTGCAATTTGCCTGGAACCTGTTGCCAGCCGCCGCGATCATGCTCGCACTGGTTGTCGGGTTCACGCTGTACTGGCTACCCAAAGGCGCCGTGACCGTGGCGCCCGAACGCATGGAAGCAGTGATCATCTCGGCGCAACTGGGTGCGTGGTCATTGCTGGCGTTGCTGACGATGGTGCTGGCGATGGAATACCACCAAGCCACGTGGGGCGCGGCGTTGTTGCTGACGGCATTCTTGTGGCGAGCCCGCTCAAGCCTGTTGCGCGTGGACTGGAGGTTGCTGCTCACGTTTGCGGCGATTTTCCTCGGCTTGGGCCACGTTGCCGAACTCCCTGGCATACACGCCATGCTGGCGACGCTGGATTTCCACCAGCCTCTGCTGGTGTACGCCAGCGGCATCCTGACTTCACAGCTCATCAGCAACGTGCCAGCCACGGTGTTGTTGCTCAATCACACGCCGGACGTCGTGGCGCTTGCGGTGGCGGTCAACGTGGGTGGGTTTGGCCTCGCGCTCGGCTCGCTGGCCAACCTGATCGCACTGCGTCTGCTGCGCGATCAGCACGGCTTGCGCACCTTGCATCGCGCATCCATACCGTTTTTGCTGATTTGCGCGCCACTGGTGTACCTGGTGCTGCGCTGGACCCGTGGTTAAGAGCGTGGAGGTAGAAAAGTTTGCAACGAAGAGCCACCTGCGCGAGGACAGTTTTCGACGATTTGCCGGCCGCTAGTGGTTCTATGGGCCAAGAAACCGCGAAGCGCTGCACAACAGCGAAGCTGGTCAAAAATGCATCGGGGAGACGATCTTGCAGCCCGGACGGTCTCACCCGCCCGCGCTCCTGGCACGGACTCGCCACGCGCAAGCCGTGACGATCCCGCTGCGCTCGCAGCAATACCGCGCACTTGGCTCGTTTCACCAGCAGCAGCTTCGCTCGCACGCGCTATCGGGGGTGAACAGGCAGCACTCAATCGTCATCGTGCGGCACGCTGACCGTGCCCTTGACGCCGGTATGCGAGACCTCACCACTGCCTTTCGCACCGAGGCTGAAGTCGCCACCGACATCATTCACGACAAGGTCGCCCGAGCCGAGGGTGTCGGCGTGCACATTGCCGCCAACCTGATGCAGACCTACGTCTCCGGAGCCGATGCTGCCCACCCGTACATCACCACGCACGCCTGTTGCATTGAAGTCGCCAGAGCCAACCGAGCCAATCACCAAGGTGCCAATGTCGCGCGCATCAACATCGCCGGAACCAACGCTGGCAGTGAATCGATCGGCAATGTTGTGCACGTGCAGATCACCTGGGCCCACTTGCGCTTGCACCTGCCGCAGGCCGGAGACCTCGACATCGCCTGAGCCCACGGCCACCGTTACCGGCAAGCTGGCTGGCAACTGCACGGTGACGTCGAGCCAGGCGTAGGAACTCCCAAACAGATGGAACGCGCTGCGGCTCTTGTTGCCCAGATCAAGCAGCAACTGGTTGCCGACACGACGTTGGGTGATGGTCAGATCGGCGAGAACCGCCTGATCCGATGCACACGCCCGCCCGGCCACGGTCAGCCCGGCACCAATGCCAGCGCGCAAATGCAGATCGTGACTGTGTACTTCGATGCGTACGGACTGTACCCCGGCAAGATCGATCTGCAGGTTGCGCGGCGCCGTGTACTTGCACTCGGCGGCGGATGCCACACGCGGTGCGAGTGCGGTGGCGGCGAGCAAAGCGGCAACCATCAACAACGCAGTGATTGGCAAACGACGCATGGCAAAGCCCCGACAGTGAATGACAGCAGCTTGGATGCAGCGCGCGCGCAAATGGTTGACTGCATGAGCGCAAGGTAAATGGCCTGGTCAACGCTTGCGCACGGTCGACGTTTCTTGACGGGTCCCTGTGGACTACCTATTTCGGAGATCGACCATGCATCGCACTACTCTGCTTGCCTCCTCTCTTGCCATATTGCTTGGCGGCGCGACGTCCCTTGCCTTCGCCCAAAACAGCCCGGTCCCGCGCGCACCAGCAACGACGAGCACGGTAGCTACGCCCGGCATGACGCCGATGCACGGCATGATGCCGATGCACAATCAAGCCAACAGCCACCACGATCGCAAGGGCTGGAGTCACGGTTCACAGCACGAGCGTGGCGGTGTGATTGGTGACCTGCATGGCCTGGAGCGTCTGTACATGGAGTCGGGCCGCAGCAAGGAAATGATTGCGGTGTACAACGATGTACTGACGCGCTCACAGAACCCGCGCGTGCGCGACTACGTTTACAAACGACTGGCCCGCTTGCAGGCGCAACCAGCCAATGTCGACCAGGCGATTGCCACGCTGCGCAAGGGACTGGACGAGAATCTGGCAAATGACGCGAAGATCCGCGCCGAGCGCGAGACGATGCGCAGCAAGTGGCAGCAGCGCAGCGGCAAGACGCCTGCAGCGGCGACGTCGTCCGACTGAGTAACGCAAGTACCGCGGCGCGCTGACGCTGCGTTGGCGCGCTGCTTCAAGCTGGGCGTTCGCTCGCCTTCACCCGCTGCCAGAGTTGCTCCTGTTCCGCGAGCGTTCGCTCCGGGAAGCTGCGGCCCTCGGCTGTGGCGAGCTGTTCCATCTGGCGGAAGCGCCGTTCAAACTTGGCATTGGCGTGACGTAACGCGGCAGAGAAATCAACCTGGGCGTGACGGGTGAGATTGACCAGCACAAACAACACGTCGCCGATTTCATCCTCCAGCCGGTCCGGGCCACTACCGCGCGCAAACTCCACGCGCACTTCCTCCACTTCCTCGGCCAGTTTGGCCAGCACCGGCTGCGCGTCCGGCCAGTCAAAACCAGCCTGCGCGGCATGCTGCTGCAGCTTCAGGGCGCGGCGCGCTTCGGGCAAGCCGGCGGAAATGCCGGCCAGTGCGCTGTGATCTGACGACGCCTGCTTGCCGGCGCGTTCCTGCACCTTGATCGCTTCCCACGCCCGCTTCTGCGCGGCGAGATCCGGGTACGTGGTGTCAGCAAAGACGTGCGGATGACGACGCCGCAGTTTGCTGCTGAGCACGTGCACCACGTCGGCAAACTCGAACAAACCGGACTCACGCGCAATCTGGGCGTGAAACACCACCTGCAGCAGCAGATCACCCAACTCGTCGCGCAGATCGTCCCACGCGTGCCGGTCGATCGCATCAACCACCTCATACGCTTCCTCGATCGTGTATGCGGCAAGTGAGGCAAAATCCTGTTGCACATCCCACGGGCAGCCATGCGCGGGATCGCGCAGCCGAGTCATGATCGCCAGCAGGTCATCGAGGCTGTAACGCGCCCGGGTGTCCGGTGCGTCGGTATCGGCTGGCGAAGTCCCATTCACAACCCGGCCCTCCGCAAGCGCGCAACCCAATCGACCGTGGTGTCACCCACGGCAATGAACTCCGGGTTGAGCAATGACGCCTTGCGGTTGTACATGATCATGTCCCCATGCAGATCCAGCAGCGCACCACCGGCTTCGTCGAGCACGCATTGTGCGGCGCCGGTATCCCACTCACTGGTGGCACCCAGGCGCAAATAGACGTCCGCCACACCGCGCGCAAGCAAGCAGAACTTCAGCGACGAGCCCATGGCCATGCGCTGATGTTCCGCACCCAGCAGGGCATCCAGCACGGCCGTCGACACACTGCCATGCGAGCGGCTGCCCGCCAGCACGCCGGGGCGCGCCAGCGGGCGCGTGGACAACGGCTGCCAGGGCGCGCCAGGCTGCATCTGCAACCACGCCCCGGCACCGTGCGCTGCCACATACAACTCCCCCGTGACCGGTGCCAGCACCACGCCCAGCACGCTGCGATGCTTCTCGACCAAGGCAATGTTGACGGTGAATTCGCCGTTGCGCTTGACGAATTCACGCGTGCCGTCCAGTGGGTCGACCAGCCAGTAGCGCGACCACTGCTGACGTTCTGGCCACGGTGGCGCGTACGCTTCTTCGGACACCACCGGCAACGCCGGGTGCAATTCCGCCAGGCCCGCAAGAATGATGCGTTGCGCCGCCAGGTCAGCGGCGGTCACCGGCGAGGCATCCGCCTTGGTCTGCACCGCAAAATCACTGTGATAAATCGGCAGGATTGCCGCCGCCGCCGCGCGTGCAATCTCGCCCACCTGTCGCGCCAGAGTGAGGTCGCTGTTCATGGACGCACGAAGCGCCCGGCAAGGTATTCGCGCGCCATGAACAACGCCGCGATGGAGCGGCCTTCGGTCACATCATCGCGTCCCAACAGCAGGTGCAGCTCACTCATCTGCCACGGCACAACGTCAAGCTCTTCGGGCTCATCACCGGGCAGTTTCTCCGCGTACAACTCTTGCGCGAGCACAACGTGGGCCACATGACTCATGTAAGACGGTGACAGCGACAGGCGATGCAGGATCGTCAGCCGGCGGGCGCCGTAGCCAACCTCTTCCTTCAATTCGCGATTGGCACCCTGCTCGGGTGTCTCGCCCGGATCCATCCGCCCTTTGGGCAAGCCCAGCTCGTAACGGCCCACACCAGCGCCGTATTCGCGCACCAGCAACACGGTTTCGGAGTCGCGCATCGGCACGATGATCACCGCACCCGGGCCGCTCGCCTTCATGCGCTCGAAGGTGCGGCGCTCGCCGTTGGAGAATTCCAGATCGACTTGTTCGACGCGCAGAAAGCGACTGTGGCCGGCGTCGCGCGTGGCGTGGATGATGGGCGGTGTGCGCATCGGGACATTCTAGCGCGAGCAGTCGCACACCTCGGTCAGCAGGCGGCGCGCATGCGCTGCAACGCCTGCGCGTGGATAGCCGGCGTGCCTGCCAGCACACTGCGCGTATCCAGCCCCGGCGGCGCGCCATCGAGATCGGTAAACACGCCACCCGCTTCACGCACGATCACCACAAGCGCGGCAATGTCCAGAATATTGACGTCCGACTCGACGACCAGATCCACGCTTCCGCGCGCCAGCAAGTGATAGTGACAAAAATCACCGTAACCGCGGATGCGGTTACTGTCACGGATCAACCCACCCAGCGCGTCCCAGCGCGCATCACCGGTGAGGGTACGAATGTTGCCGGTGGAAATTGACGCCGCGATCATGGTGCTGGTGTCCGCCACATGGACGCGTGCATCCTCGAACCACGCCCCAGCGCCAGCGCTGGCCCACATGGTTTCGCCATACAGTGGTGCGCTGGACACACCAAGCACCAGTTCGTCACCCTGCATCAACGCAATCTGCGTGGAAAAAAACGGCGTGTGTCGCACAAAGCTCTTGGTTCCATCCAGCGGATCGACCAGCCACAACAGCTTGCCGCGCTCGCCGTCCATTCCGAATTCCTCGCCGTAGATCGCCGCCTGCGGCAAACCCGCATGCAGAATCTGCCGAATCGCTCGTTCCGCTTCGCGGTCGGCAATAGTCACCGGCGTCGCATCGGCTTTCAGTTCCACCGCAACGCCCGCGCGCCAGTAATGGCGCAGCACTTCGGCGGCTGCGGCGGCAGCGTCACGCGCTACGGCGAGGGCGGCGGCAAGTTGTTCGGGATTCATGGTTGTCCTTGCTGGGTACGCGTTGAGTGCACGGCCGAACCGATCGGGGTCGGCGCAACTGGTGGCATCGGCGCAAGTCCGCCGCGACGTTGCACATACACCGTACCAGTCGCATCGGTGGTGCCCAAGGATGCCAGCCAGCGCTGCAAACGCGGGTTCGCGCACCGCTCGCGCAGGCGCAGGTCCAACCACCAACCGAGCGGGCTGAGTCGCAGCGATCCGTTCACCTGCAGTGGCCCATCGTCGACATCACTGACGCTGGCGTCAATCACCCCAGCATGTGCCGTCGCGCTTAGATCCAGTGTGCCCAGCGCCACGTTTCCATGGGACGTAAGGAGCGCCGCATCGCGCCAATGTGCGCGCAGATCGAACTCCAGTGGCCAACCATCCTGCAACACGCCGTGATCGAGCGTCGTCGACAACTCGCCACGCGGTTGGCCCAACGCTGGCGGCGCCTGCGGCCGCCACAGCGCCAGGTCGACGCGCAACCTCACGTGGTCCAGGCGAACGCGCCGGTGCGGCTGTGCGAGCAGGCTGCCGGAAAACGTCATCTGCGGGCCGGCAAAGTCCATCTGCACGGGCGCAGGCGCAAATACGGCACGCCGCGACAGCTTCCAATGCACGCGACCAAGCACCCTGCCATCAGGCAGCAGCACCTGGTCCGCGCGGCCATCCCAAAGCACACCGTGCACCTCTTGCAAGCGCAAGCCGTGCAATGAGGGAGTCAGCCACGCCAGCGCCCAGCGTGCCGGGAAAAGCCACCCCAACGTCAGCAGCAGCAACAACCCCGCTAGCACAAGCAGTGCGATCTGTCGCCGCCGGCGCAAGCGTCCGTTACCAGCTATCTGCATGAGTTGACTTGATCAGCGACTGCACCACGCCGATGATAGCCGGAGAGTTTGTGCCCGACTCCCGTGTGCCGCACGCGGGAGCGCGCGGGGACGTGCACGGCCGTCGCGAGCGCTGGCCATGCGCGAAGCGCGAGCCACCGGCGCCGCCATCGGTGAGGATGGCCGTCCGATAACAGACTTCGCCTAACCGACTTCGCCCCAAGCGGGACCAAGGCCACTTTGCGTGGCTAGTGACCAACGCTGATGCTGGGGTCAAGCATCTGCAATCCGCGTGCCGTGTTCTGCGTGCCGGTGCGGCGTAATTCGTCGCCCGTGTAGCTACGCCCGGTCACTGGCAGGCACCGGCCGGGTTTCGCGCGAATGAGGCTGCCGGTCTCACGCAGACACGCGGGATCGCCTGGCTTGAGGCCTGATTGCGTTGCCGTCGTGGCGTTTTGGCCGGTTGCGTTTTGAGTGCCTTCGTTCTGGCTCGTTGCGTTCTGGCTGCTGCGATCGGCAGACCGGGGGACTGCTTGCGCAGCAAGGGCCGAAGTGGCAGCAAAGGCCGACGCCAGCACCAACATGGGAAGTGTAGAAGTGAATCTGGACATGTGTCGATCCTCCACGGAGTTGCGACAGCTCCATCGTGCCCGTATCGGGGGTGCGCGGCAATACGGACGAGCGCTGCCGTTCAGGCAGCGCACCGGCAACCCTCGCGCGGGATGCTGCGACCCACTCCGCTCGGCTATGCTGTTTTTTTCCATGCGAAAAACCATGCGCACCATACGCATCCATGTGGACTCGCCTCTATCCATCGGCACGGAGGTTTCCCTGCTTGGACAGGCGGCTGAACACGTTGCCCGAGTCCTGCGACTCGCGCCCGGTGATGCGGTGACGCTTTTCAACGGCGACGGGCGCAATTACCCCTCACTTGTCCTGGCGGCCAAAAAGCGTGAAGTCAGCGTGCAGATCGAGTCTGAACAACCCGCGAACAATGAGTCTCCGCTTGCACTGACGCTCGCGCAGGGCATTGCACGCGGCGAGAAAATGGACTGGATTGTGCAGAAGGCTACCGAGCTTGGGGTCGTGCGCATCGTGCCGCTGTTGACTGAGCGCGCGGAAGTCCGCCTGGATGCGGAACGGGCACAAAAGCGCCTCGCCCGCTGGCGCTCCGTCGCCATCAGCGCCTGCGAGCAAAGCGGACGTGCCTGTGTACCGCAGATCGAACCCGCGCTGGCGCTGGAAGCATGGCTGGAACAACTGGATGGAGAATGTGGGCTGCGCCTGTCGTTGCTGCCCCAAGCGCAGAAATCCATACGCGCATTGCACTTTGCGACACCACGAGGTGTGCTCGTGACTGGTCCGGAGGGCGGGCTGGGAGAGCAGGACATCCGCGCACTGCGCACGGCGAACTTCAGTGATGTAAGCCTGGGGCCGCGCATTCTACGCACGGAAACTGCAGGACTGGCCGCACTCGCCGCGTTGCAAGCGGTTCACGGTGATGGCTGATACCGCGCTGCAATGACTGCCAAACGCTCCCTAATTCCGGCTGGCATTCCACCCGGAAACGTCGGCTCCCGCATCCGCGTCATCGGCGTCGCTGCCGCCATCAACGCCCGGGTCTTCCACTGCGTCACCATCCACCCGCACCGCATCTGCGTGGTCTTCTGTTGAGGTTGCCTGTGCATCGGCAGCAGCCAGCAGCTCGAGGACGGTAGCCTCGATCCACTCGATATCCGGGATGACTGCCACATCGTCACGCACCAACACCTGCGCGCGCACACCGGAAGGCAAGGATTTGCCGTCGTGGGTGGGAATGATCAGCTCTGCATTGAGCACGGTCAAGCGCGGAAAGCCCTGCGTGACCACTGCGACAAACGGCAGCGTCGGATCGCCACCCAAGGTCTTCAGCACGGCGACGCGTACACTCAGTTCCGCATCTGCTTCGGGCAACCCGGCCAACTGCGTGAACGACACCAGCGGCACGCGCCAACCACGCCACGCAATGCGTCCAAGCAGCCATGGTGGTGCACCCGCCACGGGCTCGGCTTCAGTCTGGGTTATGACCTCGGCAATGGTGGAGTTTGGCAACAACAAGCGCACGTTGCCCACAGGCACCAGCACACAGCGTATCTCGCGGGGCAGTGCATCACTCATGGAAACACCTCAATCAGACGTGCCGCTAGTTCTGCGGGCGTACCGGTAAAATCCACCGGGCCTTCGGCGGCAATATCGCTGACCACGTCGGCATATCCGCTGGCCACTGATTCCACCCAGACGGTACCACCCCGATCACGAATCCCCTTGGCACCAGCCACCCCGTCCGCACCCTGGCCCGAAAACACGATCGCCAGTGCATCGCGACCGAAGCCTTCAGCGACGGACATGAAGTTGTCGTCAATGGACGGCTCCTGGGTATCGGCTGAGGCCGGGCGCAATTCAACGCGACCATCCCGATGCACGCGAACGCTCTGGGCGGGCGGCGCGACCAATACTTCCCCGGGCTGCGTGAAGCCACCGTTCGTCGCCAACCGGACGGTCAGCGGACAAACCGTGGCCAGTTGCCCCACCAGCGCTGCCGCGCTCTGCCCACGCAGATGTTGAACATGCACGATGGTCAGGCGCGAGGTCGCTGGCAACGCCGCAAAGAACGCGGCTGCGGCAGTTGCCCCGTCTGCCGCAGCGCCGGTCACCACCAGCCGCGACAGCGCCATGTGCAACTCGTCCAGATGCATTTCCGTCGCCACGTGAATGGCCTGCGGCGCGACCGCCTCGGCGATCGACACGAGCTCCAGGTTCATCACCGGCTCGAAATTATTCGGAACCTGGTCCACGTCCGGCGCGAGAAAATCCGCCGCACTGAGCTTCTCTATGCCGAATGATTCCGGATTATCTGGATCCGCCGGCAGCACGGCTGAGGCCGGCGCGTCATCATCCAACAGCGCCCAGTGCAAGGGCGCGCCTACTGGCACGGCACGCTCCGGTTCGGCCGCGGACAGATCAACGGCCTCATCCGCCGACAGCTTCAGCGCTGAGGGCACATCAAGCAGAAAATCAGGTGCCTGGGCCGCAACCGTATCCTCAGGGTCATCGCTCGGTGCCGATACAGCCGCGTCGAACTCGAACACCGGAAAATCCTGGTCATCGTCCGCGGCGGATAGCAGGTTTTCGTCCTCGGCGTTACCAGCGGCATTGCCGGCAGACAATTCTGCCGAAGCGAGCAACGCCTCCAGTTCGGCCGACAAACTCTCCGATTCACTGTTGATGCGCTGAACGTGATCCTGTGCGGCGTCAGTCGCTCCCGGGGCAGACTCTTCCGCCGACAAGCTCTGCGCCGGAGTGGCGGACGAATCCGTGTCTGTAGCCGCAGCGTGGTCTGCATCAATATCTGCATGAGCGTACGCAGCAGCCGTAACGGCACCCACCGCAGTTGCCTGCACTGACTGCTGGCCGTCGCCCGTGGGAACCTCCAGCTCGCGCGCGTCAGCCGGGCGCGGCGGGTCCAGGTCGCCCGCCTGCAAAACCTTGACCGCAAGATGGCGCGCCCAACGATCGCGATCCCAGCCGGCAAGTCCGCGTGTTGCCTGTGCATCGTTGAAAACCACGCGCAGGCGATTTCCGTCAATCAAGGTGTAAAACTGATCCAGTGCATCTGCGGCCGCATCGTCGAGATTGACCACCACGACGTTCGCTGCAACTTCCTCCAGGCGCTGCTGACTCAAGCTGCCAATGCCTCCTTCATGCACGATGTGTGCCCCACGCTCCAGCAGCGCATCACGCAGTTGGGCACCCAACTCAACATCGTCAAACAGCAGCGCGACAGCAGGAGCCATGTCAGTCATGGCTGGACTCCAGCTCACGCTGCGCCAGCACTTCACCAATCTGGGAGAGCAGGTCCGCTTCCTGATACGGCTTGCCGAGATAACGATCGACCCCAATATCAAACGCCCGCTGGCGATGTTTATCGCCCGTACGCGAGGTGATCATGATGATCGGCACGTCCCGCAACCGCGGGTCAGCCTTCATCAAGGTGGCCAACTCGTAACCGTCCATGCGCGGCATTTCAATATCCAGCAGCATCAGATCGGGTACCCGCTCGTGCAGTTTCTCCAGCGCGTCTACGCCGTCTTTTGCCGTGCTCACTTCGTATTCGTGGCGTTCCAGCACACGGCCGGTGACCTTGCGCATGGTGATCGAGTCATCCACCACCATCACCAACGGACGCACCAGGACTTCCTCAACGTGCGGTGTCTGCACCGCACTCAAACCTTCAGCCAGACGCAACTGCCGGCGAGTGATGCCGTGGCGTACCAGCGGCGCCAGATCAAGAATGACCAACACGGAACCATCGCCCATGATGGTGGCGCCAAGCAGCCCGGGCACCGAACTGATTTGCGGGCCTACTGACTTCACCACGATTTCGCGCGAGCCAAGCACCGCATCAATGCGGATTGCAGCACGCAGATCCCCGGCACGGGTCAGCAGCAATGGTGGCTGTTCGCCTTCGACCGGCATACCCGGCGGCAGGCCAAGCAGCTCGGCAAGATCGTGAATGCCGAAGTCCTCGGAGCCATAACTGAACGTCGGTTCGTCCGCAGCCAGCATCTCACTCAAGTCATCCGGATCGACGCGTGCCACGCCTTGCACCGAGGTCATCGGGATCGCGAACGTGGCTTCACCAATACGGACCAGAATGGCCTGAGTCACCGCCAGCGTGAACGGCAGACGCAGGATGAAGGTCGTGCCCTTGCCATGTTCCGACTCAATCGACAACGACCCGCCAAGTTGCTTGATCTCGTTGGCAACGACGTCCATACCGACACCGCGGCCAGCCAACTGGGTCACCTTGCTGGCGGTGGAAAAACCGGTCTGGGTGATCAGCGACAACAACTGGTTGTCGGTAGGCTTGATGCTCGCAGGCAACAAACCGCGTTCAATGCCGCGCTTGCGGATCGCCGCACGATCCAGGCCGCGCCCGTCGTCGCTGACGCGAATCACCACCTCGGTCGCTTCGCGCGCCACTTGAATATGCACCGAACCTTCCGCTGGCTTGCCAGCCTTGCGGCGCTCGGCCGGGCTCTCGATTCCGTGCGCCACCGCGTTGCGCAACATGTGTTCGAATGGCGCCTTGATGCGGTCGAGCAGGTTGCGATCCATCTCGCCGTGCGCACCGTCAACGTACAATTGCGCACTCTTGGATTGCTCGCGTGCCGCCTGGCGCAACGTGCGACGCAGATTTGGCACCATCGTGTCAAAGGGCAACATGCGCGTGCGCAGCAGCCCATCCTGCAGCTCCGTACTGACGCGCGACTGTTGCACCAGTAGTGTTTCAGCCTGACGCGTCAATTCGTCCAGCGTGCCCTGGATGGACACCAGGTCGGACACCGACTCGGCCAACGCGCGCGAATACTGCTGCAGCTGGGAGTAACGGTCGAGCTCCAGCGGGTCGAACGCAGTCAACCCGGCTTCGCGATGTTCGCGCTGGAAGCGCGCGATGATCTGCGCCTCGGTTTCAATTTCCAGCATGCGCAACTGGCTGCGCAAACGCGCGACCGTCTGCTCCAATTCGACCAGGTTGTAGCGATAACCGGCCACCTGCTGTTCCAGACGCGAGCGATAGATCGCCACTTCCCCGGCGTGACTGACCAGGTTGTCGAGCAAATCGGCGCGAACGCGAATCTGTTCCTGCGCCGATGCCGGCTCTTCATGCTCCTCGGGCAGCAATGCCGGAAGGTCCGTGACTGACCTGATCACGGGTGCAGACGGCATGGCAGCTGGCGTTGCTTCGACCGCCGCCGTGACGGCTGACGCCAGCAGAGCGTCATCGGCGAAAGTTTTCTGGCCCGCCAGGCTGAGCAGATGATCAATCATCGCCTGCGGATAGACCGAGGCCTCGCCCTGTCCCACCTTTTGCACCAGCGCATTCAACTGGTCAAAACTGGCCTCCAGCGTGGTGATGAGCGGCCCGACTTGCGCCTTGCCGCCCACCCGTTTCTCCAGCAGCGTCTCCACAGCATGGGCGAGATCGCCCACGTGCATCAGGCCAGCAATACGCGCACCACCCTTGAGTGTGTGCAGATCACGCCGCAATTCGGTGACATGGCTGGTTTCTTCCGGCTGCGCATGCCACAACGCCAACACGTCGTCGGCGTGATCAAGCAGTTCGCGCGCTTCATCAAGGAATACTTCCAGCAGATCGGCGTCGACCAGATTTCCCGCGGCCGGCTCATCCGTAGCAGTTTGTCCCTGCGACTCCGGTTCTGCTTTGGCCTGCTCGGTTGCGGCTTGTTCGGTTGCGGCCTTTTCCGCTGCAGCCTTTTCCGCTGCAGCCTTTTCCGTTGCAGCCTGCTCCTCTGCGACTTGCTCGGCTGCACGCCGCGTGCCTTCGGCTTGCGCAGCCACAGCCTTTTCCGCTGCAACCTGCTCTGCTGCAACCTGCTCTGCTGCAACCTGCTCCGCTGCAACCTGCTCCGCTGCAGCCTGCTCCGCTGCAGCCTGCTCCGCTGCAACCTGCTCTGCGGCAACCTGCTCTACTGCAGCTTGCTCCGCTGGAACCTGATCGGCTGAGAACTGCTCCGGGCCGGCCTGTTCTGCAGCTACCCCTGCAGCCGGCTGCTCCTCTGCGACTTGCCCGGCTGCACGCCGCGTGGCTTCGGCTTGCGCAGCCGCTTCCGGCTCGAAAGCATCCAGTGCCGCGAACATCTCGTCCGCAAGCAAGTCGTGGTGCGCGTCTGCGGCCGCCTCAGCCGCCTCGTTGTCTTCGTCTGGCACTGGTGCGCCGACCCCTGCTACGTCCTCGGTTCCAGCTACTTGTGTACCCAGCCAGGCCGCTACCGCTGCGTCCATTTCGCGGTGCACGGCGTCTCGCGCATCCACTGGATCAGCCGTTTCGGCGGTCGAATCGCCTGCAGATACAGTTGCTGGTTCCCCATCAGGAGACTCCTGGCCATCCGCTAGCGCAGCAGCATCAGTGGCAGCTTCCGGCGCGACGTCCTCCGGGCGCGGCTCAAACAGCACATGCGCGACCTGCGACTCGGGGTAACGGTCGCGCAGCGCGATCAATTGCTCGGTGAGCACGTCCACGTTCGGCAGTTGCGGCTGCGCTGCGTCGAATTGACTCATCACGCAATCGACCACATCGGCTGTTTGTGCCAGTGCCTGTATGCCGTCGGCAGACAGCGCCTCGCCGGACGCACGCAAACGCTTGAACAGCACTTCCAGCGGTCCCAGCAGTTGCGTCAACAACGGAACATCGACCATGGCGATGGCGCCATGCAACGTATGCACCGCGCGCAGCAGTTCTTCGCTGATCGGCAGCTCGTTACCGCTGCGTTGGATGGCGGCCCGCAGCAATTGCACGTATTGCGCAACCTCGCTGCGCAGAATCTCCAGCAATATCGGCTCCACCGGCGGCATGACCGACAGGCTGATGATGGATTCGGGCTCGGGCGAAGCAGTCATCGAAACCGCGTCAGCGTCGGTCAAGCTCGCTTGCGGTATCGCCGTGAGATCGATGCGCGGTACCCGCCGACGCACCACATGGCGCACCATTTCGGTACCGGCCGACACCTGATCTTCCAGTCGTGCAGATTGCCCGGCCGCCAACTGGTCAGCGGTGAGCATGATCGCACTGAGCGGTGCGTCTGGAACGCTCTCGCCTTGGAGTGCCGCGAGAAGTTCGGGTAGTGCGTTGATCGCATGGTGCACCAGCGCCTGCACGCCAGCGTGCGGCTCGATGGTGTTGTCGAGGACGCGGTTGAGCATGTTCTCCACTTTCCACGCAAACTCGCCAAGCACACCGGCGCCGACGAGGCGCCCGGAGCCCTTGAGTGTGTGGAACGATCGACGAATGCCGGTCAGCACCGAGGCCTGGCCCGGATCGGCCAGCCAGGTACCTTCTGCCGCGCGCAGATTGTCAATCTCTTCCTGCATTTCTTCCAGGAAGATTTCGCGGATGTCGTCGTCAATACCTTCGGCATCCATCTTGAAGTGAGTGTCGGCAGCGAGCACGTCGCGCACCGGCCTTTCTTCAAACACCTCTTCCTCGATCTCGTCCCAGTCGCCATCATCCACAGGCCCTTCGGCCAACGGTGGCGCCGTGGGCTCGGTGACCGCCAGATTCAGTCCACCGAGGTCGTGGGCATGCTCGTCAGGCGCGTGACTTGCCCCGACAAATATCTGCCCGAGATCGTCCCCGACAACCATGCTGACAGTTTCCGACAATTCCACCGGCACGGTGACGACATCGTTGCCGTGGGTCGGAGCAGCCTCGGCCTGCGCCAGTTCTGCCGGATGCTCGCGCCCTGCCGGTAGCGGCCAGTAACCGAGCAAACCGAGACTGTGTTCGGCGACATCGAGGATGTGATCAAGGCCACCACGATGATCACGCGCGGCCTCCAGGTAATATTCCAGCGCCGCCAAGGCATCAGCCAGACAATCCATCTGTGCGCCGTTGGGTACGCGCCGGCTGGCCAACAGCTCGTAGCCGATGAAACGCCCCACGCACTGCGCCAGCTCTGCCGGGCGCGGCGCGACCAGCATGCGGATGGCGCCGGACACCTCGTCCATGAGCGCGGGAGTACCGGCCAGGCGATCGTGCTGCCAACCCGATTCAATGAACGCAACGACGGCTTCCTTGACCTTGTCGGTATTGTTGATGGCCTCAGTCATCAACGCGGATATCACGCCAAACGCTTCGGCACGTGGCAAGCCATGCCCGTCCGCTTCCGCGCCTGCGCCTGCACCCGCCCCCGTTGCCGATTCATCGTCTGACCCAAGCCGCGCAATATGGTCGTCCAGCGATGCCTCGACATACAGCAGGGCGCCGGCCACATCCAGCAGGGTCTCTTCATCGGCCACGCGCATGCGGGTGGCCAACTCGTCAAGCACGCGCCGCTGCTCGCCAACCACGCGTCGCGGTGCGGCCAATGCCAACATGCCGAGCGTATCGCCGACGCGTTCAAGGACCTCACCTTGCACGGCCAACTGCGCCGGGTCGGGATCAGGCTGACGCAAAAACAGATCCAGCGCCTCCTTCACCCGCAGCAAGTCGTCCTTCAGCGCGCGCGAAACGGAGTCCAGCAGCGCCCGGTTGTGTCCGGCCATCGAACCTTGCGCGTGGGCCAGCTCGCCAGGTGCCGCCACCAAGCTGTCCAGGGAATAGGTGTCGCGCAACAGCGCCATGTGCGGACTGAATTGCTTGGCCTGGGCAACTATATACAACAGCTTGCAGGCCGCCTCGTCGGCGCCCTCACCACGCAAGCTGTCCTCGCCTGATTCGACCAGCTGGCGAACATTGCGATCGACGCGCGCCATGAGCCGCTGGATCTCGTCGGCCTCTTGCTTGAGCATGCCTTGCTCGAGTCCTTCGAGCACTCCGGCGGCAATCCACCAAAGGCGACGGCCATGCACGTGGTAACAGCGCGCCGTAATGGCCAGCAGCGTCTTGCGCATGTTGCGCAACCGCTGGGGAACGTCCTGCTGGCGAAACCAGCCAAGCAATTGCTGCTGAAAATGCAGGCGCAGGTCGACCAGTTCGTCGCGATAGGATTGGGCTTGCAGATCACTCAAAGCCGCCGGTGCCTGGGCAGGCAGGAAAGCATCCAGATTTGGATGGAACAGCGCCGACTCTGACAGTGGTGACTGCTGGCGACTGGCACGCAGATCATTCAACAGTGGCAACAGTACGACGGGTACGTCTCGATGCCCTCCGGACAATCGCTCCAGATAATCGGGCAACTGCATCAGCCCGCGCATCATCACCGTATAGGCTTCCTCTCGCGCGTCGACGGTTCCCGCGATCAAGGCACCAGCCAGCGTCTCCATCTCGGCTGCAACCATGGCTGCGCCATACAGTTCAACCATCTTCAGCGTACCGTGAGCCTGATGCAGATTCTCGGCGCACGAGCGCATCGCGCCGACGTTTTCCGGCTGGTCGACATAGGCTTCAAGGGCGTCACGCGCAACTGACAGTGTCTCGTCAAGCTCCGGTTTGACCCATTGCAGCGTGGTGAAATCGATGTGATCTTGAAGTCTCATGCGCGTGTCTCGGCGTTGCGCGGCAGGTGTGTCATGCAACAGCGAGAGTGCCCCCCATAAAAATGCGTATGACCACCCGGCAAGTCTCAGCCTGGCAGTTTGAAATGCGCCACCGAACGCCGCAGCTCACTCGCCAACTGCGCCAACGTTCCGATGGAATCGGCGGTCTGACTGGCACCCTGTGACGTCTGCGAAGTGATTTCCTGAATCGCGTTCATGGAAACGGAAACATCGGTGGCGGCCGCTGACTGCTCACGTGCTGCGGTGGAGATGGTCTGAATCAGCGCGGACAAATCGTGCGAGACGCGCTCGATGTCGCCCAGTGCGCTACCGGCATCCTCGGCCAGACGGGCACCAGCAACCACTTCAGTAGTGGTTTGCTCCATCGAATTGATCGCCTCGTTGGTATCGGACTGAATCGCCTGCACCAGGGTCTCAATACGCTTGGTGGCACCAGTGGAACGCTCGGCCAGACGCTGCACTTCGTCGGCAACCACGGCGAAGCCGCGACCCGCCTCACCCGCGGATGCAGCCTGAATCGCGGCGTTCAACGCCAGAATATTCGTCTGCTCGGCAATGTCATTGATCAGCTCGACGATCGAGCCGATTTCCTGCGAGGACTCACCGAGGCGCTTGATACGCTTGGAGGTTTCCTGGATCTGGTCGCGAATCGAGTCCATGCCGGAAATCGTTTCGCGCACCACCTCGGCGCCGCGCGAGGCAATCTTCACCGAGCGTTCTGCCACGTCAGCCGATTCGGCCGAATCTCTGGACACCGTGTCCATGGAAGTCACAATCTGGTTGATGGCCGAAGTGGCCGAGCTGATCTGCCGCGCCTGCTGTTGTGCCGCGTCGGCCAGGTTGCGCGCTGTCGTCTGACTTTCCTGCGCCGAGGAGGAAACCTGCTCCGACGTCTCATTGATCGTCGTCACCAGGGATCGCAATTCGTCAATGGCGTAGTTCACGGAGTCAGCGATCGCGCCGGTGATGTCTTCGGACACCGTGGTCTTGACCGTCAGGTCTCCTTCGGCCAGCGAGCCCATTTCATCCAGCAAGCGCATGATCGCCTCCTGGTTGCGCTGGTTGAGCTCACTACTGTTGGCAAACCGGCGCCGTTGGTCGCCTACCAGGGTGATGACCAGCAACAGCGCGAAGACGATGGCCGCAATGGCGCCAAGCAAGCCCCACCAGACGTTCGGGAACAACCGGCGAAGCGACAACTTGCCGACCTGCTCAGACAGATCGTTGGCGCGCAGCAGTACCGTCTGTGAATCCAGCGACGCCTGATTGGCTGCACCCTTCACGTCGCTGATATTGCCTGCAGCCGCGACCAGCTTGGCGACAGGATCAGTCAGCGTCTGCCATCCGGTCTGGATTTCCGTGAGGATCTTGCGTGCATTGGCATCAGCGATGGGGCGCACACCGCTGTCAGCACTGCCAACCAGCAGACCTTTCAGCACATCGCCATACAACTGTGCGTCACGCGACAGGCCATCGGCGGCCGACAGCGAATTTGCGCCACCCTGAAGCACCTCTTGCACGCGGCGAATAATGCGGTCAGCCGACAGCATCTGGCGCGATGTGCCGAGCATCTGGTCGGCGCTGGCGTTACGCTCCTGCAGAATGTTGACCACCTGCTCCATACGCGAGTTGAGCAGTGGCATTTGTTGCGCCAGACGGTTCGCGCGCTCCCCGGAATCAAGCACGGCGGTCTTGTTGGAAAGAATCTTGCCGATATCGGTATCGAGTTGCCGCCATGCCGTGTCCAACGCAGTTACCGCGCGGCCACTGGCCGTGGCGTCTTGGTTGGCATAAGCCTGCATGCCACTTTGTGGATCACCGCGCTTCAGACGTTGCACCGCCGAATCAATCGAGTTGCGCGTGCCTTCCAGCTCCTTGAATGCATTGACATTGCCAGAGACTGATTCGAGGGCGAATTTCGCCGTCTGCTGCGACAGCACCTGAATTTGCGTGGTCAACGCAATCGCCTGGCGATCCTCGGAGTTCTTCTGGTTGAGCAGAAAGAAATCCAGTGCCGCAAATCCGATCGCGACCAGCAGCAGGACAATGAGTGCAGTGTAACCCTGCTCTTTGCTGACGCCCCCTGTAGTGCTCATGTTCACCTCGCCCGTCTACATCGTGGCTGGGCTCGCCGCATGCCGTAAGAACCCAGCCCATGAATGATTGACTCTCTCGTCCGGCCGCACCAACGGTCGGTCCCTCACCAGCTCAAGGCCACTCACTCACGCAGCGGCATGACGAAAATCCGGAGCCCGCACCAGCCGACTCATGTTGAAAATGGCCAACTGTTGCGCACCCACGCGACTGTCCACAAAGCGTACGAGACGCGGATCATCCTCGGCGCTGGCTTCGCTCCGCTGCTGTTCGTCAACGGTGCGCTGCCCGAACACGTCGTCCACCAGCAAAGCGACGCTGCCGCTACCCTGACGCACGATCAGCAACCGTGAGCGATCAGTATGCTGCGTGCGCTCGCCAAACAGGAAACGTGCGAAGTCGACTACCGGGACCAGATTGCCGCGGACGTTGGCAACCCCCAACAGCCACGGCTGCGTGCCCGGCACCGCTGTAAGCGGCGGCACGGCGAGCAACTCGTTGACTTCGTCGATACCCGTTACCAGCAGCCGGCTACCCACGCGAAAACCGATGCCGCGCCACAGACCAGGCGCGTCGAGCTGGTCCTGCACTCCCGAGGCATGGGCCAGCGACCGCTGTTCGTAGCGGGCGAGTATCTCGTACGGCGTCTGGTTGACCGAATCCGTCATGGCGTGCTCGTCAGCAAATCATGGATGCAGGCCAACAGCTCGGTCTCCTTGACCGGCTTGGTAATGAATGCTCGGGCACCCTGACGCAGACCCCACACCCGATCGGTCTCCATCGACTTGGTGGTAATCATGATGATTGGCACTTTTGCGGTAACCGGATCGCGCGTAAGCGTGCGCGTTGCCTGGAAGCCGTTCATGCCGGGCATGATCACGTCCATGATGATGACGTCCGGCAAAGTGGCGCGCGCCCGCGCAATGCCCTCTTCGGCACTGTTCACTGCAGTCACCTGATGGCCGCCACGCTCCAGCAACGTGGTGAACACCTGCACGTCCGTAGGCGAATCGTCAATGATGAGAATATTGGCCACTGATTTCCCTTGTAACTTTCAAATCAGCACGCGGACAACGCGCGCACGTGACGTCGGATGGCGCCCAACAGCTCATCCCGAGTGAACGGTTTGGTCAGATATTGTTCTGCGCCGACGATGCGGCCACGCGCCTTGTCGAACAGACCGTCCTTGGAACTCAACATGATGACCGGCGTGTCGCGAAACTGGGGGTTGTTCTTGACCAGCGCACAGGTCTGGTAGCCATCGAGGCGCGGCATCATGATATCGACAAAGATGATGGCGGGCTTCTGGTCGGCGATCTTGGCCAACGCCTCGAACCCGTCAACCGCAGTCAGGACCTCGCAGCCCTCCTTTTTCAACAAGGTTTCCGCCGTACGCCGGATGGTCTTGGAGTCATCGACGACCATGACCTTGAGTCCGCTCAGATCGTTAGCGCTTGCGTTTGAATCCACTTGGTTCCCCCAACGACCTGTCCCAACTCCGGGACTGGCTCAGTAGCATGCAACAGCCGTGCCGAACAGCGTGCATGAAAATGACAACAAGGATAAATCTGCTCGGGCCCGCTCTGCGGCGGGATATATCAGGCTTGTTGTGTACCGCCTGCGCGTCGGGACTGTCAAGCAATATCACCACACACGCAACGCAAGTCACATACGGCTGCCGCGCAGCGGCAACATCGGTCCGGACACGGCAACATCGGCCGCTCCCACTTGCCGTCAATCCGCCATGTCGGTGACCATCGGCCCTACCATGTGGCATGGGTGAACGTCGGTACCCGGCCGACGCGGATTCACGTTGCGAGGATTACATGATGATGTTGTCGGTTGCCGTACTGATGGATCCCATCGGGTCCATCAAGCTGGCCAAGGACACGACTTTTGCCATGCTGCTGGAAGCGCAAGGACGCGGCCACACGCTGTTCTACATGGAACAGCAGGATCTGGCTCTCCGTGACGGCATGGCTTGGGCCCGGCTGACGCCGCTGGCCGTGAAAGACGATGCACAACACTGGTACACCCTGGGCCAGCCACGGTGGCGCGACCTGCGCGAGATGGACGTGGTATTGCTGCGCAAGGATCCTCCTGTCGACGTGCAGTTCATCCACGACACGCTGGTGCTGGAGGTCGCGCAGCGCGGCGGCGTCATGATGGTGAACGACCCACGCGCGCTGCGCGACTGCAACGAAAAATTGTTTGCGCTGCAGTTCCCCCAATGCATCGTACCGACGCTGGTCAGTCGTGATGCCAGCGAACTGCGGCGCTTCGCCGCCGAACACGGCGAGATCGTGCTCAAGCCGCTGGATGGCATGGGCGGGCGCGGCATCTTTCGCGTCAGCCACGGCGACAACAATCTCAACTCGATGCTGGAAACCCTGCTTGGCGGCGACGGTCATGGCATCGGCGCCCAATTGACCATGGCGCAAAAATATATTCCGCAGATCAGCGCAGGCGACAAGCGCATCCTGGTGGTAGACGGCGAGCCCGTGCCCTGGGCCCTCGCGCGCATTCCGCAAGGCAACGAGTTCCGCGGCAATCTTGCTGCCGGCGGGCGCGGTGAAGGCGTCCCGCTATCGGCCCGCGACCGCTGGATCGTGGAACAGGTGGCGCCCGAGCTGCGCCGCCGCGGACTGCTCTTCGTCGGCCTGGACGTGATTGGCGACTATCTGACGGAAATCAATGTCACCTCACCTACTTGCGTGCGCGAGCTGGACACGCAATTTGACCTGAACATCAGCGCCCAGTTATTTGACGTCATCGAGCAACGTCGCAGTGGCGCTACCGGCACATGAACTCGCCAGGTTCCACCTCCGTCAACCCGATTGGCGCCACCACGTTGTTTTCGTTGCTGTTGCACGCGGTGTTGCTGCTTGGCGTCACGTTCCATTTCGCGCAAGCTGAACCAGGGTTGCCGACGCTGGATGTCACTCTGGTCAATGTCGCCAACCAGGAGGCACCCGACAAGGCGGATTTCCTGGCGCAAGCCAACAATACTGGCGGCGGCCAGAGTGACCGCGTGGCACGGCCGTCGCAAAGATTTTCCGGCGAATTGCCGCGACCGGACCCGGGCGTCGCCGCCCAGCCCATGAAGGAGCGCACGCCGCCCGCACACGACGCCACACCAACGCGGCTGGTCACCACTACCGGCACCAGCGACTTCAGCATGGCCAGCGACACGGCACAGCTTCAGGCCGATGCACCACATCCACCCGATGCCGAACAACTGCTGCGGCGACAGGCCGTCGCCCAGCTTGCAGCCGAGTTGCGCGAGCAGAACGAGGCATTGGCCAAGCGCCCGAGGAAGAAATTCATTTCCGCGAACACCAGGGAATACCGGTATGCCAGCTACATGCGCAACTGGTCTGACCGCGTACAGCGCGTCGGCAACCTGAACTACCCCGAAGAAGCTCGCGCACAGAAGTTGTACGGCGATCTGCTGTTGACCGTCGGTCTGCGTCGCGACGGCACCATCCACACCATTACCGTCATCAAGGGCTCCGGGCACCCGCTGCTGGACGCCGCCGCCGAACGCATCGTGCGCCTGTCCGGGCCGTTCCCGGCGCTGCCGCCCGATACCACTGTGGACGAGCTGTACATCACCCGCACCTGGCAATTCCTGCCCGGCGACGTATTGCGCAACAAATGATGCCTTCGGGTGATGCGCAACACGGTTAACTGTACGCAGTGGCTTACAATGCCCACTCATGAACCGCCCAACGCCAAGCACGTTCACCGGACACTTCCTGATTGCGATGCCGCAGCAGGCTGAACCGCCGTTCTCGCGTGGCGTGGCGTTGTTGTGCCAGCACGACGCAGAAGGCGCCATCGGGCTGCTGGTGAACCAGCTTTCCACCTACCGTTTTGGCGACGTGCTGGCGCAGATGGATTTGTCCTGCGCGGATGAGAAACTGGCCGGCGCGCCGGTACTGATCGGTGGCCCGGTGCAACAGCAACGTGGTTTTGTGCTGCATCGGGAGCCGGGTGCGTGGGAGGCAACCTATCGGGTCAATGACATGTGGTCGGTAACCACCTCTCGCGACATTCTCGTGGCCATGGCTGCAGGTGAAGGTCCGCGGGAGGCGGTCATGGTACTTGGCTACGCTGGCTGGGACGCGGGGCAATTGGAGCAGGAGATCATGGCCAACGCGTGGCTCACCGCCGAGGCGTCTGATCGCATCGTGTTTGACACTCCGCTGGAAGATCGCTGGAGCGCTGCGGCTGGTCTGGTTGGCGTGGATCCGAGCCGGCTGTCCGGCTACGCGGGCCACGCGTGAGCTGTGTGCTCGGCTTCGATGTCGGCAGCCGGCTGACTGGCGTCGCGGTGGGCAATGTCATCACCTCGAGCGCGCGCGCGCTGGCGACGGTGGCGATGCGCGATGGTGAACCGGACTGGCAGCGCCTGGACGCATTGCGCAACGCATGGTTGCCCGACACCCTGGTGATCGGCTTGCCGCTGACCTTGGACGGGTCCGAGCAGCCCGCGAGCCGTGCCGCGCGGCGCTTCGCGGCGCAATTGCAAGAGCGCTACGCGCTGCCGGCAAGCCTTGTCGACGAACGCGACAGTTCGCGCGAAGCGGCGCAGCGCTTTGCCCGCGCGCGCGCCGCCGGGCTCAAACGCCGGCGTGACAATGCCACCATCGACGCCGAGGCAGCCGCGATCATTCTCGAGCGCTGGTTGCTGCTCAATGCGCCGACCGCCGCTCACACCGATCCCGCCTGATCTCCCTCTGACTGGTACGTCCATGAGTCCTCGCCTGCGTCACCTCACCACGCTTGAGCACCTGCCCCGGGAGACCATCGAGCGCTTGCTTGACCGCGCCGAGGCATTGCGCGATGCGTGCGCCCACGGCACACGCAAGCTCGACATTCTGACCGGGCGCACGGTGCTCAATCTGTTCTTCGAACCGTCCACGCGCACGCGCACCTCGTTCGAGCTGGCAGCACGCCGACTCGGTGCCGACGTGGTCAATTTCAACATCGGCCTGTCCTCCACACGCAAGGGTGAGGAGTTGTTTGACACGTTGCACACCCTTGAAGCGATGCATCTGGACGCGATCATCGTGCGCCACAAGGAAGCGGGCACGGCGGACGCGCTGGTACAGCATGCCTTGAGCGGCGTATCCGTCATCAATGCTGGCGACGGCGAGCACGCACACCCCACCCAAGGTTTGCTGGACGCTCTCACGATTCGCCAGCACCGACCGGATTTCGACCAGCTCACCATCACCATTTGCGGCGACATCAAGCATTCACGCGTCGCCCGCTCCGATGTGCATGCACTCACCCGGCTTGGGGTGAAACGCATTCGGCTGTGTGGCCCTGCAGCGCTGATGCCCGATGCGCAGACGTTCCCAAACACTCACAGCTTCGACGATTTCAATCAGGCCATCGAAGGTGCCGACGTGGTGATCATGCTGCGCCTGCAAAAGGAACGCATGGCCGCCACCGAACTGCCGGACGAGTCCGCATACTTCGCTCGCTATGGACTGGACCGGCAGCGTCTTGCGCGTGCTGCCAAGGGCTGTATGGTGATGCACCCTGGCCCGATCAACCGCGGCATCGAGATTGCCTCGGACGTCGCCGACGGCGCGCAATCACACATTCTGGAACAAGTCGGCAACGGCGTGTTTGTGCGCATGGCGGTACTGGACGAAGTACTCGCGCGCTGATCGGCGCACGCCTGGCGGCGGCCACCGCATCCGGAGTGCCAGGCGGCGAGCGCCCCGCCCGCAGCGGCATGTGCAAGGCCAAAGCAGGCATAATGTCCGGTGCAGCCACTATCACTCAGGGAAACAACATGCGACTGACGACGCGCTTCATCGCGCTGGGCTTGGCCAGCGCCTTGCTTGTGGCTTGTTCGCACAAGAACAAGGACGCGCCGCTCGCGTTTGCCCCGGCCGACACGCCGTACGTATTGGCCAACCTTGATGTGCTGGACAACGCTACCCGCGCGGCGTTGCTGGCGCAGGCAGACGCGCAGTTGCCTGCGCAACTTGCTCAATTGAATGCGACGGCTGACCGCTTTGCCGAAGACGATCCGGATGGTGCCCGCCTGCTGCACGCGCTGACCGCGGAGTTCAAAGGCAAAACGATCGAAACCTTCGCCCACGATGCCGGCATCAACCTTGCCGGTTACCACGCGTTGTACGGCATCGGGCTGGCGCCCGTCGTGCGTATCGGTCTAAGTGACAACAAGGCATTTGAAAGCTTCGTGGGCCGGCTGGAAACTGCGTACGGCTCGAAATTAGATGTATTGCACGAAGGCGAACAGAGCTATCGGCGGCACATCTTCGCTGCCTCGGGAACCGAGATCGTACTGGCCGTGCAAGGCAACCAGGCCGTATTTACGGTGCTGCCGGCGGACGCAGCCAAACCATTGCTGCGTCAGGCGCTGGGGCTCGATCGGCCACAAAAGAACCTGCAGGACGACGGCCGTCTGGCCAAACTCGCAAAAACCAACGGCTACAGCAAGTACCTGGTCGGCCAAGTCGACATGACTCGCGAGCTGCCGCTGCTGCTGGGTGGCCACGATCCGTTGCTGAACGCGCTGCGCAGCGCGCGCGCCAAAGCCGTGTCCGCCAAGACCGGGGAGCCGGTCGCCAACCAACTGGTTACCGGGCCGACTTGCGTCGCCGAGGCTGGGCGTATTGCCGCGCGCATCCCCCTTGTGAGTTTTGGTTACACAACATTGAAGCCGAAACAGCAGGACGCGCGTCTGGACATCGCCTTGGCGGCCGACATCAGCAAGGCTTTTTCCGGGCTCACGGTTGCTCTGCCCGGATTGGGTAGCGTCGGTACGGCGCCGCTGGACGTGAGCATTGCACTGCCCATGGCGTCATTGCGCACGTTCTGGTCGACCCAGGTTGACGCCGTGGCCGCCAAGCCATTCACCTGTCCGACGCTGACCGATCTCAACGAGAGCTTTGCCAAGCTTGGCCCGGCGTTGCAGAAGGCGGCGATCCCGCCGTTCGGTGACCTGCAGGGTATCCGCATCGCACTCGACAGCCTGGTGCCTGCCAAAGACGGCCGCGGCATGCCGACAGTCTCCGGGCGGCTGATGGTGGCAACTACCAACGCTACCGGTCTGTTTGCCATGGGCCAGATGAGCGTGCCCTCGTTGAATCAGTTGAAGCCGACCGCGGACGGAACGCCGCTGGCGCTGAGCAAGGACCTGACAACCATGCTCGGCCAGCCTGCGTGGATCGCGTTGACCGACAAAGTACTCGCGCTCGGCGTCGGCGTCGGCGCGGACGCCAAGTTGCGCGAGAGCCTGAAAGCTCCCGGCGGTGACGCAGGGCGCATGGGACGCATGCATCTGAGCGGCAGCATGTACCTGCAATGGCTGCAATTGATGGAACAGAAAGTCGACACCCTTGCTGCCGCAACCGCAGCCTTCACCAAAAGCGACGAACCATCCATGAGTCCCGGTGACACGGACAACGCACAGCAGATCGCTACTGACGCGGCACGCTCCAAGGCGCAGTTTGCTGCCATGCAAGTTCAGGCTGAACGCGTCCTGAGTATCGATGCGGAAATGCATGTCGACAACAAGGGCATCGTGGTCACCAGCCAGACCACCTTGAAGTAAGCTTGGCCAATTGATGCGCGCAGCCGCGCCTGCGGTTCACTGCAGATCCGCTCGCGCTCCAGCCCACCTCCACGGAGATGACTATGCAAAGCGGTAACCCGGCACTCACAAAGAACACTTTCCTGGATGTCGCCAACGGGGCATTGGTCGCCCATGGCAATGACACCATGACGATCAACGGGACAGTCAACAAGACCGGCCTGATGCTGATCCTGGTGGTGGTGGGCGCCATGTACAGCTGGGCCCAATTCACCGGTCCGGAGAGTGCGCCCGCGATGATGCCGTTGGTGCTCGGTGGCGCCATTGGCGGCCTGCTATTGGCTCTGGTCACTATCTTCAAGAAGACTTGGGCGCCGTTCACCGCGCCACTGTATGCGCTGGTCGAAGGCGTGTTCATCGGTGGGTTGTCGGCGATCTTCGAGGCACGCTATCCGGGCATCGTGCTGCAGGCGGTGGGTCTGACTTTCGGTACCATGGCGGCGATGCTGCTGGCCTACCGCAGCGGGCTGATTCGGGTCACGGAGAAGTTCAAGCTCGGCGTGGTGGCCGCAACTGGTGGCATCCTGCTGCTCTACGTGGCTCAGTTCGTCATGGGGTTCTTCGGCCACTCGATGGACTTCATCAGCGGCAACAGTTTCATGGCCATTGGTTTCAGCGGGTTCGTGGTAGTTATCGCGGCGCTGAATCTGGTGCTGGATTTCGACTTGATCGAATCCGGCGCCCAATCGGGCGCACCGAAGTACATGGAGTGGTACGGCGCATTCGCCTTGACGGTGACGCTGGTATGGCTGTATCTGGAAATCTTGCGCTTGCTGTCGAAATTGCAGTCGCGCAATTAGGCCACGCGGGGCGCCTGCGCGCCTTGCCAAGAGGCCCTCCGGAACCAGCGGCTGGCCCGCTGCGCGATGGCGCTTCTCGTAGCGGCGCGTGTCGGCAACCTGAATGGGGATATTTCACGCGCACGCCGCTTTCACTGCGTGAGCGTTCTGATGGGCACCAACCGAACTGAAGCCATTGTGGCTCGTTCGTCTGCCCGTCACGCGGCTAGAGCCGCCCTTTCAGGAGACCCTCATGCGCAACCACATACTTCATTACAGCGTTCTCGCCACAGCGTTGGCATGTGCCTTCGCTGTCGTGCCACTCAATCAGGCGCTGGCGCAGGACGCCAACATGCAGACGCAAGAATCCACGGACAACCAGACGGTGCCCGACAAGGCCGCTGATACCTGGATTACCACCAAGGTAAAGGCCGAACTGGCCACCGCCAAGAACGTCAAGGCCTCGGACATCAGCGTGGAAACCAGCGACAGCGTGGTCACGCTGTCCGGCATGGTGCCAACCAAGAGCGAGAAGATGCGCGCGGTGACGCAGGCCAAGGCCGTGAAAGGCGTGAAAAGCGTGGATGCGAGCAACCTGCGGGTGAACGCCACGCAACCTGACAGCACCATGCACAAGACCGATCGTATGATGAACGATCACAAGATGTCGGCCATGCCCGCGCACACTGCAAGTGCACCAGCGATGGCGATGGCGCACGATGCCGATGATGCGCACATGCAGAAATCCGCGGACAATCAGACGGTGCCGGACAAGGCTGCTGATAGCTGGATTACCACCAAGGTAAAGGCCGAACTGGCCACCGCCAAGCACGTCAAGTCCTCGGACATCAGCGTGGAAACCAACGACGGCATGGTCACGCTGTCCGGCATGGTGCCAACCAAGAGCGAGAAGACCCGTGCGGTGAAGCAGGCCAAGGCCGTGAAAGGCGTGAAAAGCGTGGATGCCAGCAACCTGCGGGTGTCCGGCAACATGCACAAGTCCGATCACGCGATGTCCGACACACCGGCCCACACCTCAACGGCCGGCCATTGATCGCTCGGGCTATTGATCGATCGGCGTGACGGTGCAAGAAGGGGTCCTCGCGGACCCCTTCTTTGTTCATGCTGCCGCGTGTTGTTCGCGACGAAGCCTGAAGCCACGCCATGCCCGGCCGGCTACAACCGGATAGTCCCGCACAAGCCGCTTAGCGATTGAGCAGGTTGCTGCCGCCAAAGCCGGCCTCGTCGTTGGTTTCCTCCACCCCGACACCGTCCATTCCCTGCGACAACGTATGCGCGTCCCCACCCTGTGCCAGCTTGATGCGCAGACGTACTTCGTTCGAACTATCGGCATGGCGCAATGCGTCTTCGTAGGAAATCTCCCCGGCCTGATACAGCTCGACCAGACTCTGGTCGAACGTGCGCATGCCGAGCAGGCTGGACTCCTTCATGACTTCCTTCAGCTTGTGGATGTCCCCCTGACGAATGTAGTCCTGCACCAACGGTGTACCCAGCAGGATCTCGACCGCAACGCGGCGCGCCTTGCCATCGGGTGTGGGAATCAACATCTGCGCAACGACCCCCTTCAGGTTCAGCGACAGGTCCATCAGCAACTGTGAGCGATGATCCTCGGGGAAGAAGTGCAGGATACGATCCATCGCCTGGTTCGCGTTGTTCGCGTGCAGTGTGCACAGACAAAGATGCCCGGTCTCGGAGAAGTTGATCGCGTGCTCCATGGTTTCGCGCGTGCGCACCTCGCCGATCATGATCACGTCGGGCGCCTGACGCAGTGAGTTTTTCAGCGCGTTTTCCCAGTTATCCGTATCCACCCCGATTTCGCGCTGGGTGATGATGCAACCCTCGTGCTTGTGCACGTACTCGATCGGGTCCTCGATAGTGATGATGTGACCGGCCGAGTTCTGGTTGCGATAACCGATGACGGCAGCCAGCGATGTGGATTTGCCGGTACCGGTACCGCCGACAAAAATGACAATCCCGCGCTTGGTCATTGCCAGTTGCTGGATGATCGGTGGCAAATTCAACTCTTCGGTGGTCGGAATCTTCGACTCGATCCGGCGCAACACCATGCCAACGCAATTGCGCTGATAGAAGCATGACACGCGGAAACGTCCCACTCCCTGGGCGGAAATCGCGAACTGGCATTCGTGGGTTTTCTCGAACTCCTCGCGCTGCCCCGGAGTCATCACGTTGAGAACCATGTCACGCGCTTGCTGCATGCTCAGCGGACTCTGCGTCACCGGCACGATTCGCCCCTGAATTTTCAGTGACGGCGGTACGCCAGCCGTGATGAACAAGTCGGAGGCCTTCTTGTGCGCCATCAACTTGAGGAACGAGGTGAAGTCAAAGTCGCTCATGGCAGATGCCCTCGAGATAACGGAGCGGAAACGCGATACGGGAAAGGGAAGACGGACAACAAGGGTGCGCCACACAGCGACGACCTACCAAGCTCGAGCATGACGTTCTCCTTGTCTCCACGCTTACTTGAACAGGTCCTTGTTCTTGGCGTAACTGGATGCCTCGTGGCGCGACACCACGCCACGTTTGACCATATCCTGCAGGCATTGATCGAGTGTCTGCATGCCGAACTGCTGCCCGGTCTGAATAGCCGAATACATCTGCGCAACCTTGTCCTCGCGGATCAGGTTGCGGATGGCCGGAACGCCAACCATGATTTCGTGCGCAGCCATCCGCCCGCCGCCCACTTTCTTCAGCAACGACTGCGACACTACTGCACGCAACGACTCGGACAGCATCGAGCGCACCATCGGCTTTTCGCCGGCGGGAAACACGTCGATGATGCGGTCAATCGTCTTTGCTGCCGAACTGGTATGCACGGTGGCAAATACCAGATGCCCGGTTTCCGCGGCGGTCAGGGCCAGGCGAATGGTCTCCAGATCGCGCAACTCGCCGACCAGGATGAAATCGGGGTCTTCGCGCAACGCCGAACGCAGTGCCTCGTTGAAGCCGAGCGTGTCACGATGGATCTCACGCTGGTTGACCAGACATTTTTGCGAAGTATGCACAAATTCAATCGGGTCCTCGATCGTCAACATGTGCCCGTATTCGGTCTTGTTGATGTGGTCGACCATCGCCGCGAGCGTGGTGGATTTGCCCGAGCCAGTGGGCCCGGTCACCAGAATCAGACCCTGGGGTTGCTCAATCAACTCCTTGAAGATACGCGGACAACCGAGATCCTCCAGCGTCAGCACCTCGGCAGGAATCGTGCGGAACACTGCGCCGGCGCCACGGTTCTGGGTGAATGCATTGACACGAAAACGTGCCAGGCCCGGAATCTCGAAAGAAAAGTCGGTTTCGTAGAATTCCTCGTAGTCGCGCCGCTGCTTGTCCGACATGATGTCGTAGATCAGCGAGTGCACCTGCTTGTGCTCCAGCGCGGGGATGTTGATCCGGCGCACGTCGCCATCCACACGAATCATTGGCGGCAAGCCCGCCGACAAGTGCAAATCGGAGGCCTTGTTCTTCACCGAGAACGCAAGCAGTTCGGCAATATCCATCTGTCGCTCCCCTTACTGATCATGTGCAGCAATGAACGGAACGCCGCGTTGGCACTGGTCAGCCACCTGTCTTGGCACCGGCAACGCGCACCAGCGAACCCAGACTCGACAACGGATGACCCCAACCTCTGCGGCAGTCTTGATGGTACTCGGCTGGAAGGGCACGCTACCAGCCCTGTACGCTGCAGTTACGCAAAGCTTGACGCAAGCCGCAGTGGCCGGCGCACGCCGCACGCGGCGAACCATTGGTAGCGACGCCACTGCATCCTTGTACCACAGACGTTTCGCTGCAATGCCTGCTCCGGCTAAGGTAGCCTCTTGGCCTGACTCGAGGAACCTTGCATGACCCAGATTGCCTTCATCGGCGGCGGCAACATGGCACGCAGCCTGATTGGTGGCCTGCTGAAGACCGGCGTTGCCGCTACCAGCATGAGCGTGGCCGAACCGTTGGCCGAGGCGCGCCAGGCGCTGGGCCGGGATTTCGGCGTGACCAGCTACGCCGATAGCCAACTCGCGGTGGCTGAAGCGGACGTCGTCGTGCTGGCGGTGAAACCGCAGATCATGCCTACGCTCCGCGCCAGCCTGCACGACATCCTGCAGCGCAAGCGGCCGTTGCTGATCTCCATCGCCGCCGGCGTGCGTCTGCGCCAGCTCGAACAGTGGTTTGGTTCGGGCATGGCGATCGTGCGCTGCATGCCGAATACCCCCGCATTGATTGGCGCCGGGGCAACGGCGCTGTGTGCCAATGATCGCGTGGGTCCGGCACAAAAGGCGCAGGCACAGCACATCCTGGACGCCGCCGGCATCACTCGCTGGGTCGACGACGAAGGTCTGATGGACACGGTCACCGCGCTTTCCGGCTCTGGCCCGGCGTACTTCTTTGCGCTGGTTGAGCACCTGGTGGCGGCAGCCGTGGCCCAGGGCCTGCCGCGCGACATTGCGCGCGCGCTCGCGGCGCAAACCTGCCTCGGCGCCGGACGCATGCTCACTGAAAGCGGCGACGACCCCGGCGTGTTGCGCCAACGGGTGACCTCACCGCATGGCACCACCCAGGCCGCGCTGGAAAGCTTCAGCGCAGATGATCTGGCACGTATCGTGGCGCGCGCAGTGGCGGCAGCCACGCATCGCGGCGAAGAAATGTCGGCCGACCTGGACGCCACCACATGAGTTACCTGCTCAACGCCGTGGCATTTTTGCTTGGGCTGGCCTTTGACGTAGTGGTCGCCCTGCTGGTGGTGCGCGTCATGGCGGAGGCAAGCCGTGCGGATTTCCACAATCCACTGAGCCAGGTGATCTACCGCTACACCAATCCGGTACTTGTACCGCTGCGTCGATTCATACCCAACTGGCGCCGCATCAATCTGACTGCGCTGCTGCTGGCGTGGCTGGCATTGGTACTCAAGCGACTGCTGCTATTTGCACTGGGCGGGGTGCTTCCGCAGATATCCGGACTGTTGCTGCTGGCACTCGCCGACTTGCTCGATTTCGTCCTGCTGGTGTACATCGTGCTGGTGTTCGCCTGGGCGTTGCTCAGCATGTTTGCAGCAGATCGGCGCCAGCCGCTGCTGCGGTTGATGGAGTCGCTGGTCGCGCCGTTGCTGCGTCCGCTGCGCGGCAAACTCATTGCCGGCAGCATCGACTTTGCGCCGATGGCGATCCTGATCGGACTGTTCCTGGCGCGCATGCTCCTGACCGCACCGCTGCTGGATCTGGGCACGCGACTGGCGGTCGGTGGCTGATCGGAGCGCATGATTCTGCCGGCAGCGCAACATGGCGCAGCCAGCCGAACGTCAAAGCTCAGCCCCCGACCGACCGCGCCCACGGGATCTTGGCCATATGTAACGACGGGTGGCAACTCACTGCTCCGGCGCCTCCGTGAACCGGGAAAGTCCGTCGCAGATCTCGAGCCAAGGTGCCTTTGATCCGATGTAGATGTGCTGCGTTGGCCGCACGACCGGATCGTTGTCCAGGGTGCCGCAGCGCACCGAAATCTTGCCCGCCCTCGCGGCCGACTTTGAGTAAATCGGTGATCCGCACTCGGAACAAAAGTGCCGCCACTCCCGGGCGCTTGATTGAAACGCCTTGATCAGGGCCGCACCCGCGGTGACGACAAAGTCAGCCTCGCGCACCTGCATGTTGGTCGCGAAGGACGAGCCGCTGGCCTTGCGGCACATGGCGCAGTGACAGTAGTACATGAGCTCGGGCGAGCCGTGGATTTCGTAGCTGACCTTGCCGCACAGACAGGAACCTCGAAGCATTGCCCGCTCCTCTCGTTTGGGACTCCACACGCTGCACCGCGCTGCCGATGACTTAGCGACGAGACCACGCCGCAATGATCTGGTGGATCGCGTCCAACCCGTCGAACAACGCCGCCGGGCCCGGCTGCAGGATGATCGGTGACTTGATCTCGTAAAGGTCACCGTAGCGCACTGCCGGGATGGTGTCCCACCCTGGCCGGTTCACTACACGTTCGGGGTGGAAGCGCTTGCCGCACCACGTGCCCAGGATGATGTCCGGCGCGCGGCGCACAACTTCATCACCGTTGGCCAGAATGCGCTGTTTGGCCAGCGGTTCGCGGGACAGCTCGGGAAAGCAATCGTCGCCGCCGGCAATTTCAACCAGCTCGGCGACCCACTGGATGCCGGTGATGATCGGCTCGTCCCACTCCTCGGTGTACACCTTGGGCCGACGCGGCAACTGCGCCGCAGCCGCGCGAATAGCGGCTATATGCCGTTCGGCGCTCTGCGCGTACGCTTCAGCTTTTTCGTGCGCGCCAACCATCGCGCCAAGTCGGCGGATGTAGGCGAGGATACCGGCAACGCTGCGATGGTTGCTGATCCACACTTCCACGCCGGCCTTGATCAAGTCGCGCGCGATGTCCGCCTGGATGTCGGAAAAGCCGATAGCCAGATCCGGCTCTAGCTTCAGGATCGCGTCAATTTTTGCGCTGGTGAATGCGGAAACCTTCGGCTTCTCCTTGCGCGCCCGCGGCGGGCGCACGGTGAAGCCGGAGATCCCCACGATGCGATTCTGCTCACCCAGGGCATACAGCACCTCAGTGGGTTCTTCGGTAAGACAGACGATCCGCTGTGGGTAGCCGTCGCTCATGGCGCGTCCTGCGGCGTACCAACCACGGTCACGATCACCGTGCGCCGATGCGCCTGGTGCCGGTGTTCCCACAGATACAACCCCTGCCATGTTCCAAGTTGCACTCGACCCGCGCGCACCGGGATGGTCACACTCACGCCGGCCAGGATCGAGCGAACGTGCGCGGGCATATCGTCGGGACCTTCGGCCACATGCCGGAACAGCGGATCGGCATCGGGAACTGCGCGCGCAAACCAGCGCTCCAGGTCGTCGCCTACCGCCGGGTCGGCGTTTTCGCCAAGCACCAGCGAGCAACTTGTATGCGGAACAAATACATGCACGATCCCGGTGCTCACCCCGCTGCCCGCGACGCGCGGCGTCACCAGGTCGGTGATATCGATGAAGCCACGTCCTGGCGTGGCAACGTCCATGCTGACAGATACTGCTGTCATCGCTGCTCCATCACGGATACAGCAGGTGATTGGTCCACGCCTGTCCGTGGCGGATCCAGCGCACGCGCGTGTGCAGGCGAAACGCCGCGGCGTACCAGAACTCCAGCGCATCAGGCTCCACCAGAAAACCGCCCCAATGCGGCGGCCGCGTAACTTCGCGTCCGACAAACTCCTGTTCGTAGCGCGCCACACGCTGCTCAAAGGTGGCGCGATCGGGCAGCGTCTGCGACTGCAACGAAGCCCATGCGCCGATCTGGCTGTGCCGCGCACGCGTCGCGAAGTAGGCGTCGGATTCCTCACTTTGCAACTTCCGCGCGGAACCTTCGACGCGCACCTGCACGCCATCACGCAGTTGCTTCCAGTGGAAATTCAACGCCACCTGGGAGTGTGCTTCGATCTGGCTGCCCTTGTCGCTTTCGTAATTGGTGTAGAAGCGGAAGCCGCGCTCATCGACATCCTTGAGCAGCACCATGCGCGAGAACACCCGGCCGGCAGCATCCACGGTCGCAAGATTCATCGCCGTGGGTTCGCGGTCAGGGCTGGTGATCGCCTCAGCCAGCAGGCCGCGGAAGGTGGTGAGGATCTCGGAATTCAGCATGGGGTTGAAATTTTCCTTTTGCATCGCGCCCAACACGCGGCATCATGGCGCGGATGATCTACGCCCATGATAAACCAACGCCCGCTCCACGCCCCGCGGTGAACGTGCGTGTGTGCACCTCGACACAGTGCATCTCAGCGCATGGCGAGCCGGCACGGCGAGCGCCTGTCCGAGCACCAGGGGATCACGTTACACCGCCCCCGGGATTTCCTTCGCGCTACCGCACAGGTCACGCATGAAACCGTATGCCAGCAACTCCAATGACGCCCTCGCCGGCCATTTGATTGACCAGTATGCCGGCCGTATCGCTCGCTCGCGTCGGCCGTATGTACTTGGACTTTCGGGGCTGCAAGGCAGCGGCAAGAGCACGCTGGCACGGGTGATGAAGGCGCGCGCAGAAGCCAGCGGCTGGCCCACCGAGGTGCTGTCGCTGGATGATTTCTACTATTCCCGTGGCGACCGCGAGGATCTGGCACAAGACATCCACCCGCTGCTGCGCACCCGTGGAGTGCCTGGCACGCACGAGATCGAGCTGTTGTTGTCAGTGCTGGCGGCGATGCCGAACGCTTCGGCGAAACTCCCGGTCACCCACCCGCGTTTTGACAAGGGCCGTGATACCCGCATCCCGCCGTCACGTTGGCCACGCATCGTCCGCGTGCCGAAACTCGTGATCGTCGAAGGCTGGGCGCTGGGCATTCGCCCGCAACTGCAATCACAGTTGCTGACGCCGACCAATGCGCTGGAGCGCGAAGAAGACCCGGATGGCGTCTGGCGCCGTTGGGTAAACCGGCAACTGCGCGGCTATCAACCGCTGTGGCGCAAGTTTGATGCGCTGATCGTGTTGCAGGCCCCAAGCTGGGACATCGTGCAACGCTGGCGTGGAGAACAGGAACAGGAATTGCTGGCGCGGCGCGCGCCACTGGCGATGGGCGCTGAACAGATGCAGCGCTTTCTTGCCCACTTCGAGCGCTTGAGCCGACATGCACTGGCAACACTGCCGGCACTGGCCGACAGCGTTGTGGAATACGACGACCAGCGCCACGTCACGGCGCTCAGCCACGGCTGAATGCGGTTGCGCTGCCTCGTCGCGCGACCAACCTGCATCAGTCGACGAGAAAGTTGACCTTCATGTTGACGCGCCACTCGGTCACCTTGCCATCATCGCTGGTAACCACCTTGATTTCGTTGACCCATGCGCCCTTGATTCCTTTCACCGACTCGGCCGCCTTGCTCAGACCATGCTGCACTGCGGCTTCCAGGCCTTCCTTGGAAGCGGCGTTGAGTTCAATCACCTTGGCTACAGACATGTCACTCTCCTGTTGGGCTGCGCAGGACGGCGCAGTGCGTCACCCTGCGAGCACGAAGCGCGCACCAGTCGGCCATGCACAAGCATGTCGCGACACGGTCAGCGGCGTATCCAGCACACCGTCGCCAAGCCGCTGAGGCAGACCGACGCTGCGCTGCCAGGGTCCGACGAGCATGACCGAGACAATGTGAGACCAGCGTCGATGGCACGCGCGCGTGCCGATTCGCGGCGTGGCGTGCCGAGGCGTGGCGTGGAGGCGGCGAGCAGGCGCGCGCATTACCCCAGAACACGGGTGCAACCTGTATACCGTCGTGCTTGCACCAGCACCTTGCTGAGACGTGCATCCACGTCACTGAGCGCAGGCGGATCGGACAGATGTCGGTGCCGTCCCGTTCTCCGCTTCCTGCCATATCAATGCGGCGCCGACAACTGCAAGTAGCGTTCAGCGCCCCAGCAATGCCGCATATCCGGCGCGTGCATCCGGCCACTGCGGCACAAACCCACTCGCGCGCAGTCGCGCATTGCTCAAGCGTTTGCTGCCAACATTGGCCGGAGCCATTCCAGCGGGCGGTAGCGGTGCGCCAATCAGCCGCGCCAGATGGTCGTACAGGACATCCAGCGGCATCGGGGTGTCGTCTACTCCCAGATACAACGCCAGCGGATCGGCCAGGCGCAACAGATGCGCAATGGCCTCAGCCGCGTCATCCGCATGCACGCGATTGCCCCAGTGCGGAGGCACCCGCGGCACCGTCACCGACCCGGCGCGCAGGCGCTCGAGCAACTGCACCCGCCCCGGCCCGTACAGCCCGGCCAGGCGCAGCACGATCGAACGCACCCGCTGTGCGCTCAGCCACTGCTCGACGTCGCGCAACAACGACCCGTTGAATGCCAGCGGTGCCGTCGGGGTGTCTTCATCCACCCACGCGCCGTCGTGCTCGCCATACACCGCACTGGACGACACCAGCAACACGCGTTGCAGTGTCTCCATTCCGTCTGCCGCCAGCAGGTTGCGCAAACCATCCGCAAACAGCGCGCCATACGCGCCCGCATCACGCCGATCCGGCGCAGGCAGGTACACCAATTGGGTCAAGCCTGCTGGCAGGTGGTGCAGGGTCTGCGCCAGGGTCAGGTCGGCACGTAGCCAGTGAATGCCAGCGTCAGCAGCGAGCGGCGGTGTGCGGCGCAGCGCCCACACTTCATCGCCGCGCATGCGCAGGCGTTGCGCCACGCGCAAACCCAGATCGCCGCAACCAGCCAACAAAACGCGTTCGCTCACGGTGTCCTCGCAACTGCCATCATGCCGAGCCTCTGCGCCTGTCCCGGTGCAACGAGTGGAGCGGGCATGCAGTTCGCGAGGCAACGCGATGTTCGTCACGCGCACTGGCCCTGCTAGCATTTAGGCATGAACCCGTCACCCAACCTGTTCATCATCGGCGCCACTGGCGCAGGCAAGACGTCCATCGGACGCCGCCTCAGCATGCATTATGAACTGCCGTTCGTCGATCTCGACGAAGAAATCGAACGCCATACCGGGGTAGATATCAGCACGGTATTCGAGATCGAGGGCGAGGCGGGCTTCCGGGTGCGGGAAAGCGCGGTGCTGGATGCATGCACTCAGCGCATCGGACTCATCCTGGCCACTGGCGCCGGTGCCGTACTCGCGGCCGGCAATCGGGAACGACTGTCCGCGCGCGGCTTTGTCGTCTGGCTGCAAATCAACGTCGAGCAACAACTGGAACGCCTGCAGCGCGACGCCCGGCGCCCGCTTTTGGCTGGCGTTGACCGGCGCGCACGATTGCGCGCCATGCATGACATGCGCCAGCCGCTGTATCAGGACATCGCCGATTTGGCGGTACCCGCGGCACACGGACCGGTAGCTGCCGCAAGCGAACGTTGTATCGCCCTGCTTGATCGGGACTGGCAGCGACCAGCGGCGACCGTCGCGCAGCAACGAGCATGAGCATGCATACCATTACCGTCGCCCTCGGCCAGCGCAGCTACCCGGTGTGGATTGGTACCGGCCTGCTCAACGACTCTGAGCGCTGGCGCGCCATGCTGCGTGGCCGCCACGTGCTGGTGATCAGCAACACCACGGTCGCGCCGCTGTATCTGCAACGGGTGACGCAGGGGCTGCGGGATCTGCATTGGGCAACCTTTTTGCTGGATGACGGCGAGGCGTACAAGAGCTTTGCCAACGTCGGCCGCGCGCTGGAAGCGCTGGGCCACCTTGGCGCCACGCGCGATGCCTGCGTGATCGCGCTTGGTGGCGGCGTCGTTGGCGATCTGGCGGGCTTCAGCGCCGCGTGCTGGATGCGCGGCATCGATTTCATGCAAATGCCCACAACCTTGCTGGCGATGGTCGATTCTTCCGTTGGCGGCAAAACCGGGGTGAACCTTCCCGCTGGCAAGAATCTCGCCGGAGCGTTCCACCAGCCACGCGCGGTGGTCGCCGATCTCGACACGCTCGGCACCTTGCCCGAGCGCGAATACTGCGCTGGTCTGGCCGAGGTGGTGAAAGCGGCAGCCATCGGCGACGAAGCGTTTTTTGCCTGGCTGGAACAGCATGCTGATGCGCTCGCCGCCCGGGACGGTGACGCATTGCTGGAAACCATTGCGCGTGCCGTGCATTACAAGGCCGGCGTCGTGCAGCGTGATGAAACCGAGCAGGGGGAGCGTGCGCTGCTGAACTTCGGGCACACGTTCGGTCATGCGCTGGAGACTGCCGGCCATTACACAGCGCTGCTGCACGGCGAAGGTGTCGCCATCGGCATGCTGCTGGCAGCGCAACTGTCCACGCGACTGGGCATGAGCACGTCCGCCGAGTGCGCCCGGTTGCAACGGTTACTGCAAAAACTGTCCCTCCCCACCGCGCTGCCACCGCTCACCGATGCACATGCATTGCTCGAGTTGATGCGGTTGGACAAGAAAAATACCGCCGACTCGTTGCGCCTGGTCCTGTGGCGCGGCATCGGCCACGCGGAAATCGTCAGCCACGTCAACGAGACCGACGTACTCAGCGTGCTCGGTACCGCAACGCCAGCCCTGCCAAGCAGCAAACCGTTGCCCGAGATACGGTGACGTGACACGGCAAAGAGCCGACCGGCAGCGTGCGCCCTGCTACGGCAGGAACCGTTAAGTGACAAAGCAGGGCGACGACACGCAGATGCCGGCGCTCCGACACAGCGACGACATGGCTCGGTGACGAGGCGAGCGCGCTGCAGCAAATCCTATAAACTGTGTTGCCCAGCTTCGTTGCTGTTCGTGTTTCGCCACAGGAACCCATGCGCCTCTATCTGCAAACCGTGCCCGGCGTCACCGACGCTCCGCGCTACGTTCAGATCACGCTGGAACAGGATCTCCTCGGCGGCTGGACGTTGTATCGCGAGTCCGGTGTGCAAGGTGGCCGTGCGACGTTGAAGCGTGAACAGTTCCTGGAGCGCGATGCGGCCACGGCTGCGTTCGAAAAGGCGCGCGACACACAACTCAAGCGTGGTTTCCGGGTGATGTTTGCCCAAGGCCAGGAAGGCCCCTACGGACGTTGACATGGCTTTCGCTGATCTGCAAAACGACCGCCTCCTGCGCGCCTTGCGTCGCGAAAGGACCGACACCACACCAATCTGGGTGATGCGGCAAGCCGGCCGCTACCTGCCTGAGTATCGCGCCACGCGTGAACGTGCTGGCAGCTTCATGGCCCTGGCGCAAAACCCGGAGCTGGCCTGCGAGGTTACCTTGCAGCCGCTGGAGCGCTTCGACCTCGACGCGGCGATCCTGTTTTCCGACATTCTCACCATACCCGCTGCGATGGGCCTGGGGTTGTCCTTCGCCCCCGGTGAAGGTCCGCAATTTGAACGCCCGGTGCGTACCCGGGCCGATGTCGCCAGACTCGCCGTGCCGGACATGGACGGGGAACTGCGTTACGTCATGGACGCCGTACATCTGATCCGCCAGGAATTGCACGGCCGCGTGCCGCTGATCGGCTTTTCCGGCAGCCCATGGACACTCGCCTGCTACATGGTGGAAGGCCGCGGCTCGCGCGATTTCGCCACGCTGAAAGCCATGTGCTGGAGCGATTCGGTACTCGCGCACCAGCTACTCGACATCCTCGCGCAATCGGTCGCGCACTACCTGATCGCCCAGGCCGCTGCCGGTGCACAAGTGCTGATGATCTTCGACACATGGGGTGGCATGCTCGGCCCCGCCGCATACCGTGAATTCTCGCTGCGCTATATCGTGCAGATCATCGCAGCGCTGAAAGGCGCCGCACCGGCACGCGACGTCCCGGTCATTGTGTTTTCCAAGGGAGCTGGTCAGCACCTTGCCGAAATGGCTGACACCGGTTGTGCCGCTCTGGGCGTTGACTGGACGATGGACATGTCCGATGCACGCGAGTCGGTCGGCGGCAGGGTCGCGCTGCAAGGCAATCTCGATCCCACGGTCATGCGCGCCAACCCCGATGTCATCCGCCGCGAAGCGCGCGCCGTCATCGACAGCTACGGCAACCATCCCGGCCACATATTCAATCTCGGCCACGGCATCACGCCGGAAGTTGATCCGGAGCACATGAAAGTACTGGTGGATGAAGTTCATGCTTACGGGCGTACGCTGCGCGCAAGCTGATTGCAGTCACGCAGAGAATCACTCAATGGCCTGACTCGCTACCAAATACCTGATCACGGCAGCGGTCGTGGTGCTCGTTTCCGAGTTTGCCAAACGCAGCGATCGCCTTGGTGGCCTGCTCGCCGCGCTTCCGTTGGTCACCGTCTTGACGTTGATCTGGCTGCAGGTTGAGCGCCAGCCACAGGTCAAGATTGCCAACCACGCCTGGTACACGTTTTGGTATGTGTTGCCGACCTTGCCGATGTTTCTGGCCTTTCCCGCGCTGCTGCCGCGAATGGGTTTCTGGCCGGCTCTGATAACCTGCGTGGCACAGACGGTGGTGTGCTTCTGGTTATTCGCGCTGCTGGTGCGGCAGTTCGGCATTGATCTGCTGTAGCACCACGGTCGCGGTTCGGTTTGGGGCATCGCTCCGGCACCCGTACAATGGGCCATCCACACCATTCCAACCGTGCGTGCCCGTGGCGCGCCACAGAGCCCTGCCCCATGGAAAAAAGTTTCGCGCCAGCCCAGATCGAATCGAAGTGGTACGCACGCTGGGAAGCCAGCGGCGCGTTCCAGCCACCGGGCCAAGGTGAACCGTATTGCATTTTGCTGCCCCCGCCGAATGTCACCGGCACGCTGCACATGGGGCATGCGTTCCAGCAGACCGTGATGGACATGCTGACGCGTTATCAGCGCATGCGCGGCATGAATGCGTTGTGGCAGGTGGGTACCGATCATGCCGGTATCGCGACGCAGAAGATCGTGGAAAATCAGCTCGCCAGCGAAGGCAGGACGCGGCACGACCTGGGGCGCGATGCCTTTATTGAGCGCGTATGGAAGTGGAAGCAGGAGTCGGGTTCCACCATCACCAATCAGATGCGTCGGCTGGGCGTCACCGCGGACTGGTCGCGCGAACGCTTCACCATGGACGAGGGCCTTTCTGCGGCAGTGCGCAAGGTGTTCATTGACTGGTATCGCGCCGGCCTGATCTATCGCGGCAACCGCCTGGTGAACTGGGACCCCGCGCTGGGCACCGCGGTGTCGGATCTGGAGGTGAACAACGTCGAGCGCGACGGCCACATGTGGTCGATCCGCTACATGACGTCGGATGGCAAGGACAGTGTGGTGGTTGCTACCACGCGCCCGGAAACCATGCTCGGCGACGTCGCCGTGGCCGTGCACCCGGATGACGAGCGTTTTGCGCATCTGGTTGGCAAGACGCTGTGCCTGCCGCTGACCGATCGATTGATCCCGGTGATTGCCGACGACTACGTGGACCGGGACTTCGGCACCGGCTGCGTCAAAATCACGCCAGCGCACGACTTCAATGACTACGCGGTGGGCCAGCGACACAATCTCCCTCCCATTGAAATCTTCACGCTGGAAGCGAAGGTCAACGCCAACGCGCCCGAGCGCTATCGCGGCCTCGACCGGTACGACGCACGCAAGCTCGTACTGACTGACCTGGAAGCGGCCGGCCTGTTGGTGGAAACCAAAGCGCACAAGCTGCAGGTACCGATCAGTCAACGCTCCGAAGCGGTGATCGAACCGATGCTCACTGACCAATGGTTCGTCGACCTGACTACCGACGTGCAACAGGACGGCCGCCCAGGCGGCCGCAAGGCCATCACCGGGCCCGCGCTCGACGCAGTTCGCAATGGCGACATCAAGTTTGTGCCGGAGAACTGGACCAACACGTACACGCAGTGGCTGGACAACATCCAGGACTGGTGCATCAGCCGCCAGCTCTGGTGGGGCCACCGTATTCCGGCGTGGTACGACGAAGCCGGCAACATCTTCGTCGGCGAGGACGAAGCCGACGCGCGGGCGCATGCCAGCACGTCGCCGGTGGGCGCGCTGCGTCAGGACAATGACGTACTCGACACGTGGTTCAGCTCCGCTTTGTGGCCATTCTCCACGCTGGGCTGGCCGGGCCATGGGCCGGTCAGGAACGAACGCGGAGAAGTGGTCGCGAACTGGGAACAGGACAAGGTTTTTCTACCCAGTGCAGTGTTGGTCACCGGCTTCGACATCATCTTTTTCTGGGTCGCGCGGATGGTGATGACGACCAAGTATTTCACCGGCCAGATACCCTTCCGCGAGGTGTACATCAATGCCATCGTGCGCGATGCCGAAGGCAAGAAAATGTCCAAGTCCAAGGGCAATACGCTGGACCCGCTGGACTTGATTGACGGCATCGAGCTGGAGCCGTTGGTGACCAAATCCACCAAGTCGCTGCTGATTCCGCAGGTACGCGCCAAAGTCGAGAAACGCATCCGCAAGGATTATCCCGAGGGTATTCCGGCGATCGGCACCGATGCGCTGCGTTTCACCTTTGCCGCGCTGGCCAGCTACAGTCGCACGATCAACTTCGACATCAAGCGTGCCGAAGGTTACAAGGCGTTCTGCAACAAGTTGTGGAACGCGGCGCGATTCGTGTTGATGAATCTGCCCGAAGGCGAGATTCCCGCGCCGGCCGGCGCGCTGGCGACCGAAGCCGAACGCTGGATCCTCACCCGCCTGAAGCAGACGCTTGTGGAAGTGGAGCAGCACTACATTACCTATCGCTTCGACCACCTGGCGCAAACCTTGTACGAGTTCGTCTGGAACGAATATTGCGATTGGTTTCTGGAGCTGTCCAAGCCGGCATTGAATGGCGACGATGCGGTTGCCGCAGCTTCGACCCGCCACACCCTGCTGGTGGTACTCGAAACCGTGCTGCGCGCGTTGCACCCGATCATTCCGTTCATCACCGAAGAAATCTGGCAAACGGCAGGTCCGAAACTCGGTTTGCATGAACACACTTTGCTGCAGCGGCCATGGCCGAACGCAGGCGCCATCGCCGAAGACAATGCGGCAGCCAATGAAATCGAGTGGTTCAAGAACGTGCTCAGCGGTATCCGCAAGATTCGCTCCGAGATGAATATCTCGCCGGCGAAAGTGATCCCGTTGCTACTTGCCGATGGCGATACCGAAGATCGCACGCGGGCGGCAAAGTTTGCCCCTCAGATTGCTTTCCTCGCCCGCACCGAAGCGCCACAGTGGATCGCCGCCGGCACGACGGAATCGGCTGCAGCCGCTGCCGTGGTCGGGACCTTGCGCGTCATGATTCCACTGGCCGGCCTGATCGACCTGGATGCGGAAAAGACCCGCATCAGCAAGGAAATGTCGCGCATCGAAATCGAGATCAGGAAATGCGAGGGGAAGCTGGGAAACGCCAACTTCGTCGCCCACGCGCCAGCCGATGTCGTTGCCCAGGAACGCCAGCGCATTTTCGACTGGAACACCACGTTGACGGCATTGCGCGAACAAGCCGCCAAACTCTGACCACCCCCCCCGCGACGTCCCACCCGCACCCGTGGGACGGGCCATGCCGGCCCTTCGGGATTGCCCTGCAGCGCTGGCTCATGGGCGGAACCTGGTGATCATGGATTTGTCGCCAGGTCCAACGCCATCACGATCGCATCCTCACGACCACCTCGCGCCGGGTAGTAGCGCGGGCGGCGGCCAATTTCATGAAATCCTGTCGAGGCGTACAGTGCGATCGCATGAGGGTTGGATGGCCGCACTTCGAGAAACACCCGCGTGGCATGATTCCAGCCCGCGATGCCAATCAGCCGCAGCAGCAGATGCCGTCCCAGACCCTGGCTGCGCCGCGTCGGGTCGATGCACAGGTTCAATACGTGAGCCTCACCGGCGCCGACTGACAAAATGCCGTAACCCACGATGTCTGCATCCATCGCCAGAACCCAGCACGAGTGTCCCGCCTTCAGGCAATCGCCGAAAATGCCCGCGGACCAGGGAAACTCATATGAAGCAATTTCCATCGCGCTGATCGTGGCCAGGTCTCCGGGACACATGGCGCGCACTCTGATTTGCGGCTTGACCACGGCGGCCATGGCATTCAGCCGCTCGCCGCTGCCAGCGTCTGGCGCAATCTGCGCAGCGCGCCCCATAACCGGCGCTTGGCGCGCGCATCCGTGAGCACCTGTGCGAGATCGTCGACCAGCACGATCTGCGCGCGCTGCATCACGTCCAACGGCAAGCTCCGCCCCAGCGCGCGTGCTTGCGCCTCGCCAAACACCAGGTAGGTCGGCGCAGCGGGAATCTCACCCAACTCACCGCCGCTCACGGTGACGCGCGCAGCGCGCGCCAAGGCCACACCGCACGCATTCAGCGCCCGTCCCAGCAAATCCAGCTCACGTGTCGTGCTGCCATCGCTCAGCACTACGACGCAGGCACCGCCGGCAGTGCTGAACTCAGCCGCTTGCTCGGCAGCGCTCTCGATTTCGCCCCCACTCATCAGCTCACCAACGGGCGCACGTCGCGTCCACGGGGTGATCCCCAACGCGCGCAGGATGCGGACACGATGGGCCGAACTCACACCCTGGCGTGCGGACAGATTCATGATGTGCTGCGTCGTGCCCGCCGACGCGTGGCCAGCCCCCAAACCGTCCACCATGGCCCGGACAGGAGGTACAGCGTGAAGCCGACAAACAGCACGCGCGCCGGATCGAGCACCAACAACGCCAGCAACAGCACCGCGCCAACCATCCACACGAACGGCACTCGTTGGCGCTCACCCGCCGGCAACCCCTTGAAACTGAAATAGCGGAAGCGACTGACCATCAGCAGGCCGACGATTACCGCAATCCACGGCGTGACAAAACTCAACTCACTGCCCGGATAGCCGAACTTGTCCACGCTCCACACAAACGACATGCACACCGCCGCGGCCGCCGGACTGGCCAACCCCTGGAAATAGCGCTTGTCAGCCACTCCCACCTGGGTGTTGAAACGCGCCAGCCGCAACGCCCCGCATGCTGCGTAGATGAAGGCCGCCGCAAAACCGACCTTGCCCCACAGCGGGCCGTAGTCAGCCAACGCCTTGAGCGACCACGTGTACATCACCAGGGCCGGCGCCAGACCGAAGCTGACCAGATCGGACAGCGAGTCATACTGCACCCCAAACTCCGTCTGGGTACCGGTCAATCGCGCCACGCGCCCATCCATGCCATCGAGCAAGGCTGCCACGAAAACCGCAATCGCCGCCTCGGTAAAGCGTCCATCAATACTGGCAACGATCGCATAAAAGCCGGCAAACATTGCCCCGGTCGTGAACAGGTTGGGCAGAAGGTAAATGCCCTTGTGTCGCGGCGGATGGACTGGCGCTGAGTCACTCATGTAGCTATCCGTGATGTAATGCAGCCAGTGTAAACCATCGGTCGCTTGAGTCCGGCGCCCCCGAGTGCTAACAAGGCAACCTGTCGATTCCCCGCGGAGAACACCATGCGCCGTTTGCCCCTTGTCCTGGTTCTGCTGCTGCTGACCCCATTGGCGTTTGCCCAGGTGTACAAGTGGACCGACACCGGCGGCACCGTGCATTATTCTGAAACGCCACCCGCCACGGGCACGAATTACAAAAAAATCCAGACTACCGGCAGCGCCGATCCGATCGCCATGCCAGCACCTGCGGCCCACAACGCTGGCAACCCGAGCGAAGCCTCAGCAAAACCGAGCACACCCAACCCGGTGGCCGATACTCCGGAAAACCGCACCACGCTGTGCGCGTCACTCAAGGCCAATCTGGCCACGCTGCAAGGAAGTGCGCCTGTCGTCATGCAGCAAGGCGGGAAAAACGTGGCACTGGATGACAGTCAGCGCAAAGTGCAAACCGCGACCGCTCAAGCCCAGTACGAGCAATATTGCCAGAACCCGTAGGCGCGTTGCCACCAGCGCAAACCCGTATCAAGAGACAAGCCCCGCGCCACGTGGGCGGGCACGTTCCGCCACGCAACCAGCGAACGCCAGCGCAAAGCCGGCACTTCGTCCCTGGCATGGGTGCATGCCCGTGCGCACCTGAGAGCGGATTTTCATCGCAGCAGCAAACCGGTCACCACTGACAACGCGTTGCGCCCGAGGCCACCCGGCGGTGCAACAGCACCCGGCCAGCGCAAAATCCTGCCTCTGGTAAGGCGCCCCGGTACAATGGTCGCTTTCACCACGCCCGGAATCCAAGCGCATGCGCCTCAGCCAATTCCACCTGGCCACCGTCAAGGAGGTCCCTGCCGACGCCGAGATCGCCAGCCATCAACTGATGCTGCGCGCGGGCATGATCCGCAAACTCGCGTCGGGGTTGTATACATGGTCGCCGCTGGGCCTGCGCGTGTTGCGCAAGGTCGAGGCCGTGGTACGCGAGGAAATGGATCGTGCCGGCGCCATCGAGATGCTGATGCCGGCAGTCCAGCCCCGCGAGCTGTGGGACGAAACCGGGCGCTGGGAGAAGTTTGGCGGCCAGTTGCTGAAGATCCAGGACCGCAAGCAGCAGGAATTCTGCTTCGGTCCTACGCACGAAGAGGTCATTACCGACTTCGCCCGCAACGAGCTGAAGAGCTACAAGCAGTTACCCATCACGTTTTACCAGATTCAAACAAAATTCCGCGACGAAATCCGGCCGCGCTTCGGGGTGATGCGCGCGCGCGAGTTCCTGATGAAAGATGCGTATTCCTTCCATCTCACGCCCGAGTCGCTGGCGGAAACCTACGCGGTGATGTACGAGGCCTACACGCGTATCTTTACTCGTCTTGGCCTGACTTTTCGCGCGGTGCAAGCCGATACCGGCGCGATTGGCGGCAACGCCAGCCATGAGTTCCAGGTGCTTGCCGACTCCGGCGAAGACGCCATCGCGTTTTCCGACGGCTCCGATTACGCCGCCAACATCGAGAAGGCCGAAGCGCTGGCTCCATCCAGTGAGCGGTCTGCGCCATCTGCGCCACTGCAAAAAATCGACACTCCGACGCAGAAGACCATCGAAGACGTGGCAAACCTGCTGGGGGTATCGCCAAGCCGATGCTTGAAGACTTTGCTGGTACGCGGCCGCAGCGGCGTCGTGGCGCTATGCCTGCGTGGCGATCACACCCTCAATGAAGTGAAAGCGCTCAAACTCGATGAGTTGCCCGACGAACTGGTACTGGCCAGCGAAGACGAAATCCAGGCGGCCACAGGAACGCAACCCGGTTTTATCGGACCAGTCGGTCTGCCTGCAACAACGCCGGTCATCATAGATCGCGACGCGGCTGTACTGGCCGATTTTGTGTGCGGTGCAAACGCGGACGGCAAACATTACACCGGTGCGAATTGGGATCGCGATGCGCGTGTCACGCGGGTTGCCGACCTGCGCAACGTCATCGATGGCGATCTTTCCCCGGACGGACACGGCGTGCTGCACATCGCACGCGGGATCGAAGTCGGACATGTCTTCCAGCTTGGCCAGAAGTACGCCCACGCGATGCATGCCGTGGTACTCGACGACCAGGGCAAAAACCAGATAATGTCCATGGGCTGCTATGGCATTGGCATCAGTCGCATCGTCGCTGCCGCGATCGAACAGTGCCATGACGAGTCGGGCATTCTCTGGCCGCAGGCAATGGCGCCTTGGAAAGTGGTGGTGTGCGTCATCAACTCGAAACACCTGCCCGCGGTGGCCGCGGCGGCCGAAGCGCTCTACCAGGCACTGCGCCAGCGCGGTATTGATGCAGTACTGGACGACCGTGGCCTGCGTCCCGGCAGCATGTTCGCGGACATGGAATTGATCGGCATCCCGCACCGGGTGGTAGTCAGTGAGCGTGGGGTAAGCGCCGATACACTGGAATATCGCGCACGCAATGAAAGCGCCAGCCGTGCCATCAGCCAGGATGAACTGTTCGCGCTGCTGGATTGAATATCTTGCCGCGGATAATCATACCTGCCACTGAAAGCGGGTTTTGTGCATTCGCGATTGAATGGAGAATGCTCAATCCAGCTACGGTTTCAGCTAAACAAAGCCGTAACTAGTGCAAACGGAGATCCGTCTTAACCCTTTACAATGATTCCACGAATGGGAGAGAATCCATACGTTGGTGTTTCATGGGTGAGGAGCACCCCGGATCTCGTCGTATATTTATCGCTTTGTCATTAGTGACAACACTTAGTGGAGAATCAGGCATGGCCGTTGATATCAAAAGCCTCAACAACAATCAGCTCAACGATTTGATCAGCAAGGCACAACTTCGCCAAATCGAGTTGCGCAAGGAAAAGGTCGTCAAACTGCGCGAGAAAGTTCATGCGCTGCTCAAGGCCGAAGGCTACACGTTCGATGACATCTTTGGTCACGCTCGTGGCAAGAGCAAACGCGCCGGTACACCCGTACCACCAAAGTACCGCAACCCGGCCGACCCGACAAAAACCTGGTCTGGTCGCGGCAAGCGCCCGCACTGGTTCAACGACGCGTTGAAGGCCGGCAAGAAGGACAAGGATCTGTTGATCTGACTCCTGCCTGCAAGTCGTGCAATAACGCCGGCTGCACGCCGGCGTCATTGCATTCAGGACATTGGCAGGGCACCCGTCCCACGAGGTTGCGCATCACAACGAACGGCGCGCAGACACCAGCAAGTCACCAAACATCAAACCCGCGACAATCGATATCAGCAAGGCCAGCAACAGTACCGCGGAGTCCATCCCCAAGGGTGTGTCGCGTTCGAGCAGAAACGACATGCTCCGGAAGCCCACGCTACCAGGCACCAGGAGCAAAATGCCGGGTTCGCGAATCACCGCCCCAGGGCGGTGCGCAAATCGCGCGTACAGGTTGGCCAACGCCCCAAGCAACAGCGCCCCGACGAATACTCCAAATGGTGCGGCCGGAAGTGGACTGGAGACCGCCCCGCCCCAACGTGTAGCGAGATAACCGACGATCACCGCTCCCACCACTACCGGCCAGTCGCGTCGCGCGGCGCGGAACAGGATGGCAAACGCGACCGCAGCCAGCAGCAGTGCCGGATAGTCGGTCCACGGCGGCAGCGCCGGCAACGCGTAATCGCGTGCATGGATGCCCACTGCCGCACACAGCTGCGCGGCTGCCACGGTGCCGAAGGTCAGTTTGAGCAGCGTCGACATGGCGCCACCCATGCGTGCCATGCCGGACACCAGATGCTGGCTGGAAATCTCCCGAACTGCGGTAGTCAGCGACATGCCGGGGATCAGAATGATCAGACTGGCCAGCACCACCGCCTTGATCGCCAGCGGCACCAGGAAGGCGCTGACCACGGTTGCCACCGTGGTAGCCACCAACGCACAGATAAGATCGCTGGCCACCGCCAGACGCGGTCGATTGCCGGCCAACACGGTGATCCAGCCAATGATCAGGCCGATAACGCCGGCCACACCCAGGTCGACCCAGGCGCTGTGCAGGAACAGCGCCGCAATGCTTGCAGCGGACAGACCGTAGCTGAGAATGATGCCGGCTTGCGCACGTCGCGTATCGGGTGCGCCCAACGCGCGCAGACGGTGAAATCCATCGCGTAAATCGAGCTTGCCATCGATCACCTGATCGGCAATCGCATCGGCCGCGCACAGCCGCGCGAGGTTCACGTCGCCAGGAGCCAGACGCATCACCTGGGTGCTTTGCGCAATGCCCTCCTCATCCTGCGCCACGTCGGTAAACGAGATGATGATGGCCGTGGGGCTGGACCATACATCGGCTACCAGCCCGAGGCGTCGCGCCGCTCCCGCCACCGCCGTTTCCAGACGTGGCGCGGTTGTGCCGTATTGATGCAGGCGCCGCGCCAGTTCCAGCAAGAATGCAATGCGCGTCTGCAGCTCAGCGATGATCACCGGCTGGCCATCAGCTAAGCCCGCGTTCATGCCGCTGCACGCACCTGCAGCGTGGTGCCGTCGACGGCCACCACTTCCACGCTGGCTCCCAGCGGCAAATCCGGGCCGGTGACCAACCATTGGCCATCACCGACTTGCGCCTTGCCACGCCCATTGACGATCGGTTCGATCAACTGAAAACGCTGACCGACCATCTGTTCGCCGCGCCGGTTCAAACGTTCGTCGCCAGCGGCGCGACGCTCCACTCTGGGACGCAACCAGCGCGCATATGCAAAACAGAACGCGAATGCCAGCACCGCAAACAACACCGCTTGCGCCAGCAGCCCGAGTGTCGGCAACGCCCACATCACCAGGCCCATGGCCGCGGCCGCCAGGCCAATCCACAGTAAAAAGTAGCCTGGCGCCATGACTTCACCGGCGATCAGCAGCAACGCGATGATCCACCACAAATAATGCGTCCAAAGCTCCCACATGATCCGGACCTCAGCGCAGCGGTGGTTGGGGTGGCTGGATTGGCGACCGCTGTTGGACAAACGATTCCTTGGCCAACTCACCAATGCCAGCGAGCGCACCGATGACGCCAGTGGCCTCAATCGGCAACAACAGCATTTTCTGGTTTGGCGATCGAGCCATCTCCTTCAATGCCTCCACGTAGTTGTTGGCGACAAAATAATTCAGCGCATTGACGTTACCGCCGGCGATTGCGTCGGACACCATCGTGGTGGCCTTGGCCTCGGCCTCGGCGGAACGCTCGCGCGCCTCAGCGGTACGAAACGCCGCCTCCTTTTCGCCTTCGGCGGCCAGTATCACCGACTGCTTTTCTCCCTCGGCTTTCAAGATGGCCGCCTGACGGTAACCCTCGGCGTCCAGAATGTTCGCGCGCTTCTCGCGTTCGGCTTTCATCTGGCGTGCCATCGCATCAATCAGATCGCGCGGCGGGGCAATATCCTTGATCTCGATGCGGTTGACCTTGACGCCCCACGGATGAGTGGCCACGTCCACCACGTGCAGCAATTTGGCGTTGATCGCGTCGCGCTGACTCAGGCTTTCATCCAGATCCATCGAACCGAGCACGGTACGGATATTGGTCATCACCAGTGCGAGCGATGCCTGCTCCAGATCCGCCACCTCATAGGCGGCCTTGGCAGCATCCAGTACCTGATAAAACACCACGCCGTCTACGCGAACGACAGCGTTGTCCTTGGTGATGACGTCCTGGCTGGGTACATCCAGCACCTGCTCCATCATGTTGATCTTGTGCCCCACGGACTGGTAGACGGGAATCAGGAAATGCAGCCCGGGCTCCAGGGTAGCGGTGTATTTGCCGAAAGTTTCCACGGTCCACTCGTAACCTTGCGGCACGATACGCACCAGCTTGATCAGTACGATCACCGCCACGACCACAAATACCAACGCCAGAATTCCACTCATGTTCTGATCCTTCCCCATGCAGAGCGCCGAGTATACCGAGGGTCTGCGGCGATCAGTGGGGAACGAGCCGGCCGTCGGGCCGGGCAGGCGCCGCGGCAACCGCACGCCGCACGTGCTGTCATCGTCGCGTAACATGACTTTGCTGCAATGGCGCGCACACTCAGCGGACAACGCATGCAAAAACGCATCCTGATCATTGAAGACGAAGCACCGATCCGCGACATGGTGGCGTTTGCCCTGCGCAAGGCCGACATGCTTCCATTCACCGCGGGCGATGCCAGCGCAGCGCAGCTGGCCATTGCCGAGGCCGTTCCCGACCTGATCCTTCTCGACTGGATGCTGCCCGGCATCAGTGGGATGGATCTGGCACGGCGTTTACGCAGGGACGACCTGACGCGGGCGATCCCCATCATCATGCTCACTGCCCGCGGCGAAGAGGCGGATCGCATCGCCGGCCTGGATGCCGGTGTCGACGATTATGTCGTCAAGCCGTTTTCCACACGCGAACTGATTGCGCGCATCAAAGCCGTGCTGAGGCGCAGTGTGGGCGAAGACAGCGCCGGCGTGATCGAACTGGGCGGACTGCGCCTCGACGGGCTGGCGCACCGCGTGTTTGCCGGAGAGCAACAAATTACTGTCGGACCCACGGAGTACCGGCTGCTGCATTTCTTCATGACCCACGCCGAGCGCGTCTACTCCCGCGCGCAGTTGCTCGACTACGTCTGGGGCGGCAGCGTGTACGTGGAAGAGCGCACTGTCGATGTACACATCCGCCGCCTGCGCAAGACACTGGAAACGTGGGGCCTGGACGCACTGGTACAAACCGTACGCGGCACGGGCTACCGCTTTTCCGTCAATCCCGCGCCCGAGCGGGCCTAGGTGCGCAAAGAGCACATGCGCAGCAACAGTACCCGTGTCGTGCTTGCCATCATTCTTGCCGGCACGCTGTTGCCGGCAATCTTGATCGCCGCAACGGGAGGCACGACATTCTGGGCATTGGTCCTGGCTGGCAGCGGCGAACTCGCCGCATTGCTGTGGCTGACACTGACCACGACACGCGCGGGCCGCCCGCGCGTCGAAGCGGCAAACGCACCACTCGCGCTGCGCCCATTGCCAACGCGGCGACGCCTTCTGGCGGCACAACTTCGGGATGTCCGCGATGCCGTCGAATCATTGCCTGATGCCGTGGTGTTGCTCGACCACCAAGGTCATGTGCGTTGGCGGAACGTCGCCGCAATCAAGTTATTGGGGCTGCAACAGCAACGCGACGACCACTCGCTGGCCGACCGGTTGGGTGGCAGCGAACTCGGTGCGTGGCTGCGCGCGGACGCACATCAGGTGGCCGCCGACATGCAAGCGCCTGCAGACCCATCACTTCGGCTGAGCGTGACGTCCATGGCCTTTGGCACCCACTTGCAACTGTTGCTGGCACGCGACATCAGTACGTTGAGTCGTCTGGAGCAGACCCGGCGCGACTTCGTGGCCAACGTCTCGCATGAGTTGCGCACGCCCCTGACGGTGATCCACGGCTACCTGGAACTGCTCGACCCGGACGACGTGCCAGAGCTCGCACCCGTACTCAAGGAAATGCGCATGCAGTCGCAACGCATGAGCCGGATCGTTGAAGACCTGTTGACCTTGTCGCGCCTGGAAACCCGCGAAGCGCTGCCGGACGAACACGTCGCCATGGCGCCGCTGCTGGTGACCCTGCAGCGCGAAGCCAATGCGCTCAGCCAAGGTCGGCATACCGTCACCGTCGATGCAGGCACCGACGTCGACTTGCGCGGCTCGGTCGGCGACCTGCACAGTGCGTTCTCCAACTTGGTAAGCAATGCCGTGCGCTACACGCCCAGCGGCGGGAACATTGTCATCAGCTGGCAGCAAAGTGCCGACGGTGGCGCCGCGTTTTCCGTACGCGACAGTGGGCTTGGGATTCCGCCCGAACACCTGGGCCGCCTGACCGAGCGCTTCTACCGCGTGTCATCCAGCCGCTCACGGGGATCAGGCGGCACCGGTCTCGGGCTGTCCATCGTCAAGCACGTACTCAATTTGCATCAGGCCCGATTGATCGTTGAGAGCGAGCCGGGGCACGGCTCGACCTTCACCTGCGCGCTGGACGCCTCGCGCGTGGTGCAATCAAACAGCGACAACCATGACAGCGCCAACGCACCGCCGAGCGAGACCCCCGAGGCTGCCGCGCCGGAAGATTGAGCAAGTCACGCCACCCGCCGCCTCGGCAGCAAGATCGCTCGAAGCCGCAGAGCCGAGTCACCCATCGATGTGGACGCCGAGCCGGCGTCCTCTGAGTGATGGGGACGACGCGGCATGCTCAGAACGCCACCTCACCCCAGACGCCAACCTCGTTGGTCTTCACCGTTTGCACGTGGGTGGGAATCGGGGTCGAGACTGTCTTGTCGCGGTCCTCATGCTTCCACACACCCGCGAGCTTGAAACCCTTGGTGACCTGATACTGCACACCGAGGTTGTAGTACCTGTCCGTGGCCCGACGATCGAGGTTTTTGCTCAGGTCCGCATGGTCGTAGCGTGCAAACAGGCTGATGACATCGCTCAGGGCCATGCTGCTCCACAGCGAATAGCCGTCTGCCCTGTCGGTCAATGGGCCCAGCACATTGTTCCAGTTGCGGGCGGTGAAGTATTCGACGCCGAGGCGGTATGTGTCATCAGCATAGGCAATCAGCAGATCGCCACGCTGCGCGGTGTTGCTGCTCGCCGTGCTTGCAACTTCCTTGCCCAGTTTGCCGCGATAACCACCCACGGCTACCACCATGTTCCGAAACGGCTCAAACCCCACGCGACCCTCGACATCCACACTGTCGCTGCGGCTGGGATTCCTGTAACCGCCACCATTGACTACCGACACTGCGTAGTTGAGTGACTCCCCGGCGCCGAACCCGCCACCAAGGTGCAGCCCCCAGTCGGCTGACGTGCCGTATTTCAGACGATCAATAAGGGTGTTCTCGACGTAGCGGAAGCCATAGGCATTCTCGACAAATGGCACCCAAGGCAGGTCGGCCGAACCGATGCGTAACACCGCGGCCTCACCGAATTTTCCCTGCACGTACGCTTTCTTGACGTACAAGCTGGTCTGGCCAATACCGCTGGCGTAGCTGAAATCCGTGGTCAGGTTGGCCGACCACACATCGCTGAACTTGTGGTTGACGCCGAGGTAGAAGCGCTTCACATCCAGACCGACGCCCGACTTGTCAGTGCTGCCTTGGTCGCTGTTTTTGTCGCTGATGCGGGTGAAATCAAAGTACATCTTGCCGGACAGCGACGTGTTATTGACCAGCTTGTCCAGCGCTGCCACCGTCTCGTCGCTGGCAATCCGTGACTTCTGCGCCGGTTCCACGGCCTGGCTGGCGGCTTCGTTGATGCCTGACTGCGCATCGGCACGCTCTTCCAGCGACGCCACTTTTGCCTGCAACGCGGCAAGTTGCGCCTTGAGTTGGGCTATTTCACTGGCGCTGGCGGCTGCGACCTGCACAGCCCGCGTGCCGCTGCGCGTTGCGTTTTGTGAGGGCGCAGCAACAATCGAAAAACTCGTGACGCCGAGTCCAGTGGCAATTGCCACGGCAAGCAGTCTGGAACGCATGTCATTCTCCGCAAGGGGCAGGAAACATCTCGAGCAGCGCCTGGAAAGGAGGCCAGCCACCTATTTGTCGGCAAGTTTGCGGATGGATATTTACGGCGCGCTGACATTTTCATGACAATCGCAAGACAGGGCGCGCAGCGCAAGATGCTCCTCTCCAATGAGGCCGCTTTCCGCAGTCACAGCGTCCGTTTCACCGCCGCGCTCTGATACCGCGCCAGACCGCGTCGCGTTGCATGCCATGCGTCGGGTCCGCCCCCCCGTGCGCCACTGTCATCTCCCTGCAACATTTGCTTCATTCAACAGCAATACGCCAGGTGTGAAATAGCGCCGTCACATTCAACTTCCCTCAAGGAACTATCGTGATGACCCTGCGCAAACCGACGCTTTATCTCGCCGCCTCCGCATTTGTTGCGCTATCTGCTTTTGGCGCAAGCGCCCAAGCCACTGACATCACTGGTGCTGGCTCCAGCTTCGTTTACCCCGTCATGTCCAAATGGTCGGCGGCATATGCCCAGAAAACCGGACACCGACTCAACTACCAGTCGGTGGGCTCGGGCGCGGGTATCGCGCAAATCAAGGAAGGCACCATAGATTTCGGCGCGTCCGACGCACCCGTGGCGGCAGAAGATCTGCAGAAATACGCCCTGGGCCAGTTTCCCATTGTGGTGGGCGGTATCGTGCCGGTAGTCAACATTTCCGGGGTCAGCGCCGGCCAGATCAAGCTGGACGGTGCCACGTTGGGCGACATCTTCTTGGGCAAGATCAAGAACTGGAATGATCCGAAAATCGCCGCCTTGAACACCGGATTGAGGCTGCCGTCCGGCAAGATCACCGTGGTGCATCGCTCGGACGGCTCCGGCACTACGTTCAATTTCACCAACTATCTATCCAAGGTCAATCCCGCGTGGGCAGCCCAAGTGAAGTTTGGGACGGCGGTGCAGTGGCCCACCGGCGTGGGCGGCAAGGGCAATGAAGGAGTGGCGCAATACGTCAAGCAGATCAAGGGCTCGGTCGGCTACGTGGAATACGCCTACGCGGTGAAGAACAAGCTGAGCCGGGTGAACTTGAAAAATGCCAGCGGCAACGTCGTGGCACCTACCGCCGCCAGCTTTGCCGCAGCCGCCGCGACGGCCGATTGGGCCAACGCCAAAGACTTCAACCTGATCATGACCAACGCGCCAGGCGCACAAGCGTGGCCGATCACCGCCACGACCTGGGTGGTCATGTACAAGACACCCAGGAATCCCGACAAGCGCAAAGCAGCGCTCGGCTTCTTCGCGTTCGCGCTGGACCGTGGCCAACAGAATGCCAGCGAGCTGGACTACGTGCCGTTGCCGTCAGTGCTGGTCAACCAGATCAAGAGCTACTGGGCGACCGAGTTCAAGCAGTGATGCTCGCAGTGACATGCCGCTGACCCACCGCTGCAGGCGCCTGCTTCCGGGCCGTCCCGCTGCCAGCTTCGCGCTGTGGGCCCCGGAGCAAGAGGACGGCCCGCAAGCGGACTCCTGCAAAAGCCCAAGCCAATCATCGAATGGGTTCCAACAAAAAATGTCTTCATCGACCAGGAAAATTTGTGGCCGCCACCGCCGTCAACGCTGACTCCACGCTTGACATGCTGGAGCAACGCAGCCGCCGCGACGCCCGCCACGAGCGGCTGTTTCGCTGGCTGCTGAAGGGCTGTGCGCTGTTCGTACTGGTTGCCTTGGTCGGTGCTGCCGGCTCCACCCTGTGGGGCGGACGGGATGCGTTTGCCACCTTTGGCTGGCGCTTCCTGATCAGCACGGCGTGGGACCCTGGCAACGACATCTACGGCGCTCTGGTGCCGGTGTACGGCACGCTGGCCACCTCCTTCATCGCCTTGCTGCTCGCCGTGCCGATCAGCTTTGGCATCGCGTTGTATCTCTCCGAAGTGGCTCCGGCGTGGCTGCGCACACCGGTCGCAGCGGCGATTGAGCTGCTCGCCGGTATCCCCTCGATCATTTACGGCATGTGGGGCCTATTCATCTTCGCGCCATTCTTTGCCGAGCACGTCAAGCCGTGGCTGACCAGTTTCCTGGGTGACCAGCCTGACGACGGCAAGCTGTCGTGGGCGGCGCAGCACGTCCCGTTCGTGGGCAAGCTGTTTGGCAGTGACTACCCGTTTGGCGCCAGCATTCTGGTGGCCGGTATCGTCCTGGCCATCATGATCATCCCGTTCATCTCCTCGGTCATGCGTGAAGTGTTCCAGACCGTGCCGAACCGCCTGAAGGAATCGGCGTACGCGCTGGGCTCCAGCACCTGGGAAGTGGCCTGGGGCATCGTGTTGCCATACACCCGCTCGGCGGTGATCGGCGGCATCTTCCTGGGCCTCGGGCGCGCTCTGGGCGAGACCATGGCAGTGACCTTTGTGCTTGGCAACGCGATGACGTTGTCAGCATCGCTGCTCGACCCGGGCACGTCGATTGCCTCGACCATTGCCAATCAGTTCGGCGAAGCCTCGGGCTTGCAAAAATCTTCGCTGATGGCGCTCGCATTCCTGTTGTTCGTGGTGACCTTCATCGTGCTATTGATCGCCCGGCTGATGCTGCGCCGGCTGGCCAGCAAGGAGGGCCGCTGATGCACGCGCTGTATCTGCGTAGGCGGGTCACCAATGCTGCTGCGCTGTCGCTGAGCGCCCTGGCCACCCTGATCGGCCTGGCGTTTCTGGCGTGGATCCTGTGGGAAACGCTCCACCAGGGCATCAGCGCATTGAACCCGAAGCTGTTCACCAAAATTACCGCCTACGGCGAGGATGGCGGTCTGCTCAATTCCATGGTTGGCAGCCTGATCATCAACTTCATCGGCATCGGCATCGCCACGCCGATCGGGGTCCTGGCCGGCACCTGGCTGGCCGAGTATGCCAACCGCACCAAGCTGGGTGAGTCGATCCGCTTTCTCAACGACATTCTGTTGTCGGCACCGTCCATCGTGATGGGCTTGTTTGTCTACACCATCATCGTGCTGCCGAGCACGGCGTTGACGCACGGTTCCACCTCGTTCTCCGGCTTTGCTGGCGGCGTGGCGCTGGCGCTGATCGCCCTGCCTGTGATCGTGCGCACCACCGACGAAATGTTGCGGCTGGTTCCGGTCACGCTGCGCGAAGCGGCGCTGGCGCTGGGCGTCCCACAGTGGAAACTCACGGTGCAGATTCTCATTCGCGCCGCGCGCTCGGGCATCATCACCGGTGTCCTGCTGGCGCTGGCACGGATCAGCGGCGAGACCGCGCCACTGCTGTTTACCGCGTTCGGCAACAACTACACGACGTTCAACCCGCTGGACAAGATGTCCAGCCTGCCGCAGATCATCTATCAGTACGCGAACGATCCGGGCGAAGCAATGCACGCACTGGCATGGGCCGGTGCATTCGTGATCACGGCGTTCGTACTGCTGCTCGGCCTCACGGCCCGCCTCATTTTTTCCCGTGGAAAGGTGACCCATGACTGATCTTGCACGCGCGACAAACTCGGAGCATACGGCCACCTCAGCAACGCTCAAACCGAAGATCACCGTGCGCGATCTGCAGTTCTACTACGACGGGTTCCAGGCCCTCAAAGGCATCAACCTGGACATCCCGGAGAAGCAGGTCACCGCGATTATTGGCCCGTCCGGCTGTGGCAAATCCACACTGCTACGGGTATTCAACCGCATCTACGCGATCTATCCGAAGCTGGAGGCGCGCGGCGAGGTGCTGTTGGATGGCGAGAACGTGCTCAGCCCGCATTACTCAACGAATCGCCTGCGCAGCAAGGTTGGCATGGTGTTCCAGAAACCGGTGCCATTCCCGATGACCATTTTCGAGAACGTGGCCTACGGCATCCGCCACCACGAAAAACTTTCACGTGCCGAGATGGCCCTACGCGTCGAGCAAGCCCTGCACAACGCCGCGTTGTGGGACGAGGTCAAAGACAAACTCAAGCAAAGCGCACTTGGCCTTTCCGGCGGTCAACAGCAGCGTCTGTGCATCGCGCGCGCGATTGCCTTGAAGCCTGCCGTGTTGCTGCTGGACGAGCCAACCTCCGCGCTGGACCCGATCGCCACCAGTCGCATCGAGCAATTGGTGGAGGAGTTGAAAAGCGAGTTCACGATCGTCATGGTCACCCACAACATGCAGCAGGCGGCGCGCTGTTCCGACCTCACCGCCTTCATGTACCTGGGCGACTTGATCGAGTTTGACCGAACCGAAACAATCTTCACCAAACCGGGCAAGAAGCAGACCGAGGATTACATCACCGGACGCTTCGGTTGATCACCAGGAGACCCTCATGACCAGCGGCAAAGACCACATCATCAAGAGCTACGACGACGAGCTGGCCCGGCTCACGGACGAGATTGTGCGCATGGGCGAGTTGGCGGTGCGGCAGTTGGAGGCGGCGATCGACGTGGTCGAACGGCGCGACGAGCGCATGGCCCAGCGCGTCGTGGAAAACGACGACGCGATTGATCAGATGGAACAGGACATCAGCCACGACGTGGTGCGCCTGCTGGCACTGCGCGCGCCGATGGCGGGCGATCTGCGCAATGTCTTTGGCGCGCTGCGCATTGCCGCCGACATCGAGCGCATTGGCGATTACGCCGCCAACGTCGCCAAACGCTCGATCCCGCTGGCAATGGTGGCACCGGTCGGACCCGTTGGCGGCCTGCGTCACCTCGCGGAGCTGGCTGCAGTCGGCGTGCGTGACGTGCTTGGGGCCTATCGCGGCCGCGACGCCAGTGGCGCGCATGCGGTGTGGAAGAACGACGTCGTGCTGGATGACGCCTACACCGGCTACTTCCGCCAGTTGCTGACGTACATGATGGAAGATCCGCGCAACATCACGCCATGCACGCATCTGCTGTTCATGGCCAAGAACATCGAGCGCATTGGCGATCACGCCACCAATATCGCCGAGAGCGTGTGGTTCCAGGTCAACGGCGAACCTTTGCTGACACCACGCAAAAAACTCGACCGTACCGCCAGCGCAGATTTTTCCGGCCTGGCCACGAAACCGGAGCAGTCATAGGTTCCGTGCTCACGCATGTGCCATCGGCAGCACCAACGTTACCCGCAGGCCACCGGTGTCACGGTTCGCCAGGGCAATGCGCCCGCCGTGGGCTTCGCTGATTTCGCGCGCCAGTGCCAGGCCCAGGCCGGTACCAGAGCGTTTGGTGGAATAAAACGGCAGCAGCGCCTGCTTGAGCACGGTTTCGGTCATGCCCGGGCCGCGATCGGCAACATCAATACGCCATGCGCCGCCGCGCTCGCTGATGCTCACGGTGACCTCGTTCGCGTCACTACCCGATTCGTGGGCGTTCTTGATCAGGTTGATCAGGACTTGCTCAACCTGCGTCGCATCAAATTGCCCGGCGCGCACAGGTAGCTCGGAGACAAGCCGGAACTGACACTGCAGCGCCAGCGCCTGCAGGAATGACGCCCAATGCACGTCCGCGAGCCGCGGCGTAGGCAGCTTGGCAAAACTCGCGTAGCCGGCAATGAAACCATGCAGATGCCCGGCGCGTTCGCCAATCGTGGCAAACACCCCTGGCAGGCGCGCAATGTCGTTGCGCCGCGCCAGCTCCGCGCCGGAATGAGCGAGTGAAGAGATCGGCGCCAGTGAATTGTTGAGTTCGTGGCTGATCACGCGAATCACGCGCTTCCACGTCGCCACTTCCTGGCGCGACAGCTCGCGCGTCATGCGCCGGAACAAGTGCAGTCGATGCGGCCGCCCCTGCAGGCGGAATGCGCGTTGCGACAGGTGAAAGGTTTCCTCGCTGCCATCCATGTCCACGCTGAACA